>JAQUSJ010000001.1 GCA_028715175.1 Candidatus Daviesbacteria bacterium | reverse complement strand
CATATTTAATGAAAAGTATAATCAGAAAAGATACCACCACTCCTTGCATTACCAGACCCCGCTAGCTTATATTAAAAGTTATCTTGAGAAAGGAGGACAACCGTTCTCTATCTAGGTGGCCAAGACAAAAATTTGACTGGATTGATCTTCTATGATATAGTTTTGGTATAGAAAAGCAATGAAGGGGTTTCCCGCCCTTTCGGTTTCGCCTCTGGCGGACCAAGCTGGATGCGAAAAGCATACCCGTTTGTAACGTAAACACTAAAAATTAAGAAGCAATTAAGGTGGTACCACGGTTCGACAAGCTCACCGTAAACTTGCACCGTCCTTAAGCAGGAAGCTAAAGGAGGTGCTTTTTTGATGATTAAGCCACAAATTAAATATGAAGATTTTGAGAAAGTGGATATCCGGGTAGGCAAAGTAATAAAAGTGGAAGATTTTCCAGAGGCTCACAAGCCCTTGTATAAAATTACGGTTGATTTTGGCAAAGAGTTAGGTAATAAACAATCTGCTGTTGGGGCAACCCATCTTTATAAAAAAGAAGATCTGAAGGATAAATTAGTTTTAGGCCTTATTAACATGCCTCCAAAACAAATTGGTCCCTTTACCTCAGAATTCCTCACTTTGGGTGTTTCAGATGAAGAAGGCCATTGTATTTTGATAATTCCTGACAAAAAAGCCCCGCTTGGTGTTAAACTATATTAAGGACCTGATATGAAATATTCAAAACTTTTTCCTAAAACTTTAAGACAAGCTCCTGTCGGAGCAGAATCCATTAACCATCAGCTTCTGGTTAGAGCCGGTTTTATCCATCAGGAAATGGCAGGAGTTTATACCTACCTTCCTTTAGGATGGAAGGTACTCAATAAAATTTCCAATATTGTCCGGGAAGAAATGGATAAAATCGGAGGACAAGAAATACTTATGCCGGTCCTGCATCCAGGTGAAAATTGGAAAAAAACCGGCAGATTCTCAAGCTTTGATACCTTATATAAATTAAAAGGAGCAAAAGATAAAGATTTAGTATTGGGACCGACACATGAAGAAATCATCTATCCTTTACTTGCCGAAAACATAAACTCATATAAAGACTTGCCTCTTTATTTATATCAAATCCAGACAAAATTCCGTGATGAACCTCGTGCTAAAGCTGGACTGCTGCGCACAAGGGAATTTATGATGAAAGACCTCTATGCGTTTCATGAAAGTGATGAAGAAAGAAATGAATATTATAAAATTGTTAGAGAGGCTTATCTAAAAATCTTCAAAAAATTAGGCTTGTCAGTGCTAGTAACCAAAGCTTCAGGTGGCACTTTTTCTGATCTTTCAGAAGAATTTCAGGTAATTACCCCTTCGGGTGAGGATACAGTACTTGTTTGTAATAGATGCAGTGTTGCGATCAACAAAGAAATTGCCGAAGACAAAAAATGTCCGCAGTGCAACGGGAACTTAAAAGAAGAGAGGTCTATTGAGGTGGGCAACATTTTTCCTCTAAAAAGGTCATATGCGGAAGTTTTTAATTTATATTTTACTGATAAAGGTGGAGAAAAGAAAATTGTCTCTGCCGGCTGTTTCGGTTTGGGAATATCCCGAACCATGGGAGCAATTGCTGAAGTCTTCCATGATGATAAAGGGATTATTTGGCCGGAAACTGTGGCGCCATTCCAAGTTCATCTGGTGGGACTGGATTTGGAAGAGGAAAGCGTAAAGGGTGAAGCGGAAAGGATATATAAACTACTTCAAGCGGAGAGGGTGGAAGTATTGTTTGATGATAGGGTGGAAGTATCTGCCGGTGCCAAATTTGCAGACGCTGATTTAATTGGAATTTCATATCGGGTAGTGATATCAAAAAAGACAGGAGATCAACTTGAAGTTAAGAAAAGAGTAGAAAAAGAAACAAAATTTGTTACTTTTGAGCAATTTTTGGAAATTGTTAAGAACCCTCGTTGATTTTCGAACTGATTTCTGCTACATTACCTAGGATTATGATTACCAAAAATATTTTGAAACAGCCAAAAAGCATAGTTGAAGTGACTATTACAGTTCCTTGGACTGATTTACAAGTTATCTGGGATCAAACTTTACAGAAAATGGCTGCTGATTTGGAACTCCCCGGTTTTAGAAAAGGTACGGCACCGCTTCCGATGGTGGAACAAAACCTGGGGAATAAACTTCAGGATGAGGTTTTTAAAACGGCCATGCCCGAATTTTTGATTGAAGCTTTGAAAGGGATAGACATTATCCCAATTGATTATCCAAAATACGATTTAATCTCTTTTGCAAAAGGCGGTGAGGTACAATTTAAAGCTACTATTACCAACCGGCCTCAGGTTACTGTGGGCACCTATAAAACTATTAAAGTGACTAAGCCAACCACAAAGCCGGTAACTGATGAGGAAGTTCAAAAAGTTATAGATGATCTGTATAAAAGATGGAAGGTGCGTCAGTCGTCAGTCGTCAGCAATCAGTCTTCAGCCACACAGAATCAAAATACAACAGGACAAGGTGGGTCTATTAATTTTCAGGGTGGTGGGCAATCACAGATTCAAACTCCAACTAACGGTCAAACAGACGGGCCGGATGATACCTTTGCTAAAGCCATGGGAGCAACTACACTTGCTGACCTCAAGAATAAAATCCGCAAAGACCTGGAAGCAAATGTTTCTTATAATAATGAACTAGACTTTGAAGAAGCAATTTTACAGGAAGTAGAGAAAATGACTACAGTGGAGATTCCCGAAATTCTAATCCAGGATGAATTAAACAGGATGCTGGTATCATTGCAACGGAGGGTTGCAGATATGGGGCTTCTCTTGGAAGATTATTTGAAAGGCCAGGGGAAAACTTTAGAGCAATTAAAAACCGAATGGAGAGTGCAAGCCGAGAAAAATGTCAGAATGGAGTTAGGATTGGCAGACATAGCAAGGCAAGAAAATGTGGTAATCTCTGATGAAGAACTGAAAGCAGAGATTGATAAAATTCAAGATGCTAGAGTTAAAAAACAATTTGAAGCGCAGGAACAGAGATTACATTTAAGGCATGCATTAAGACAAACAAGAACCCTGGATCTTCTCAAAAAGATGGTGGGAGGGTAATGAGCGATTGTATCTTTTGCAAGATCATTAGAAAAGAGATCCCAAAGGAGCTTATTTACGAATCGGAGAATGTCGTCGTTTTTGAAGATATTCATCCTGCTGCAGATATTCATATTTTAATTGTTCCCAAAAAACACATTGAAGGAATTAAGGATTTAACAGATTCAGACGGACTATTATTGGTCGAGGTGTACAAAACTGCTAATAAATTAGTGGCAGATAATAATTTGGAGAATGATCTTTACAGAGTAATGGCAAATGGAGGAAAAGCGCAGCATGTTCCTCATTTACATTTTCATCTTTTGGGGGGACAATGGAAAAGAACGGTTTAGTTAAAAAGGAGGTGTTTTTTATTTTTTATGTCAATTGTAGTAAAAGCAGGTCCGGGTGATAGTACGGATTCGGTGATTAGAAAATTTCAGAAAAAAGTTGTTATGGAAGGAATCGTTCAAGAAATCAGGGATCGGTCTGTTTATAGGAAACCGTCTGAGCTTCGTCAGGAATATTTGGCGGAAAAACGCAGAAAAATTATGCGAGCAAAAAGATATGCTAGATGAACTGCAGACCGATTTGAAGAATGCTCAATTGGCACACGATGAGCTGAAAGTTTCAACTTTAAGGTTGTTGTTATCAGAAATTCATAATGTTGAAATCCAGAAGGGTACACCAGTTTCCAGGGAGGATGTGATTTTGGTTCTCCAACGCGAGGCCAAAAAAAGAAAAGAAGCAGCCTTTGGATTTAGAGCAGGCGGGAGGGAGGAAGCAGCAGCGAAAGAGGAAGCTGAGCTGAAGATTCTGGAAAGCTATCTTCCTCTACAGCTTTCAAATGAGGAATTGACTAAAATAGTTCTGGATACTATAAATGAGTTGGGGGCTAACTCACCTGCCGATATGGGGAAAGTGATAGGGGCAGTAATAGGTAAGGTTAAGGGAAGGGCAGATGGTGCTACTGTAAGTAATTTGGTTAAAGAAAGACTTTTGGTGTCAAGTTAAAAGTTATGATTAATATCATTGTAAATTCCGATCCGAGGTACAATATCAACAGGGCAAGCATTAGAGATGCGATTTCTGAAATACTGGCAAAACTTAAGATTTCCGGCAAGATTGAATTGGGAGTAAATATTGTAGGTGATAGAAAAATGCATGAGTTGAACCGGAAATACCGCGGACTGGATACAACCACAAACATCTTATCTTTCGCCCTGGAGGATTCAAGCCCGACCAGCTTGCAACATATCCCAAGAATTGGTTTTGTAGCAGCGCCGGATAAATGGTTGCGGCTTGGAGATATAGTTATCTCATATCCTCAAGCAATCGAAGATGCATCCCTTGATGGAATTTCCGTGGACGAGGAAATTAGAACTTTAATAGAACATGGCTTAAACCATCTTTTAGGAATTCATCATCATTAATGCCTAATAACTTTGCGTATTATCTAAAGTATCGTCCGCAAGCTCTTTCGGAGCTTATAGGTCAAGAGACTGTTAAACAAAACCTCCTTTCCGGTTTCAAAAATAATAAACTGTCACACGCTTATCTTTTTGTCGGCCCGCAGGGAACGGGTAAAACATCAACTGCCAGGATTTTGGCAAAAATGGTAAATTGCGAGAGTCAGTCGTCAGTCGTCAGTCGTCAGTCGTCAGACAAGATAAGTCTGAAACCTGACAGCGGAGCGATACTGAAGGCTGATAGCTATCCTTGCAATAAATGTTCTACCTGTATCTCTATTACCGATGGATCAAATCTTGACCTGATTGAAATTGACGCTGCCTCCAATCGCGGCATAGAAGATATTAGATCGCTGCGGGAGAAAATTAAACTCGCACCCAGCAGTGCCAAAAAGAAGGTATATATAATCGATGAAGTCCATATGTTGACTACGGAAGCTTTTAATGCACTCTTGAAAACTCTGGAAGAGCCTCCTGCTCATGTCATTTTTATACTTGCTACAACTGAAACTGCAAAGATTCCGCAGACAATTTTATCCCGGGTACAAAGATTAGATTTTAAGTTGGCTACATCGGAAGAATTATTAGAAATACTGACAAAAATTGTAAAAAAAGAAAAAATTGACATTGATGAGGAAGCGTTAAAAATTTTAATTAAAAAAGCAGACGGTTCTTTTAGGGATGGTGTAAAATTGTTGGATCAGATTAGCGCAATCGGAGGAAAAATTACAGCAAAATCAATTGACGAGAATTTTAAGTCTTCCCGGTTTGAAAATATCTTAAACTTTATTCAAAATCTTAAAAACAAAAATGCAGACGCCGGACTGTTGGATATCGGCAAATATATGGAAAATGGAGGAGATATTAAAGAATTAACTTTGTCTTTGATGGATGTTTTGAGGAGTTTGATACTAATTAAAAATGGGGTGGGTGAACAATTAGTTAAACATCAATTAACCGAAGATAAGTACCAGAAACTTTTAAGGATTGCTGAAAATTTTACCAATCAGGAATTAATTCTGGACTTGAATATCCTGCAGGAAGCTATAGAAAAATTAAAATTTACCTCCATTCCGTCACTGCCATTGGAATTGGCTGTGGTGGAAATTTGTGGGGAACAGTCGTCAGATGATAGGAAGAAACCAGATGCGACGATAGATGATGGAAAATTGAAGATAGATGTAGAAGATAGAAGTTTGAAGGTGGAAAGCGCGCTCGTTGATCCGTCACCTTCTGTTTCTTCTGATATTTTAAAAATAAAAGAAAAGTGGACTTTTGTACTGGAAACTATCCGGCCGTTTAATTTTTCTCTGGAAGCGCTACTGCGGTCTATCAATGTTAGAGAATGCACGGATACTTCGGTCATAATGGAGGTTCCTTATTCTTTTCACCAGCGAATTTTGGAAGCTCCTAAAAATAAGGATTTGTTGGAATCAATTCTTTCCGATATTTTGGGAAGGAGCATCAGAATATCTACTATATTGGGTAACCGTCCCTCAAAAGCGGAAGATGTTGCTAATGTAGAATTGGCGGCGGATGATGAAATAATCAGAGCCGCTGCCGAAATCTTTAATTCCGATATTGTAAATTAATTTCCCCTTGTACAAGCAGTTTACATAGTTGTATCTTGACCCATTCGGCTTCGCTCAGGGTCAATACTGAACAAAGTTGAAGTGAAGTATTGACAATTAACGTTTTGTAGTCAACAATACTTTCATTCATGTCATCACACGTTGCTACAAAAAAGGTATTTAAGTTAATTGCGGAAGAAGCTTACCGACAGAAATACGGCTTGGAAATGATACCTTCTGAGAACTATGTTTCTTCTGATGTTCTAAAAGCTTTGGGTTCAATTTTGACTAATAAGTACTCGGAAGGTTTTCCGGGCAGAAGGTATTATGGCGGTAATGAAGTTATAGATAAAATTGAAAGTTATGCAGTAGATTTGGCAAAAAAATTATTCGGAGTTCCAGCCGCATTTGTACAATCCTACTCCGGTTCTCCGGCAAATATGGCAATTACTATGGCAGTTTGTGAGCCGGGGGATGTGGTAATGGGGCTTGCACTATCCTCAGGAGGACACTTAACTCACGGTGCTCATTTAAGTTTTTCCAGTATTTTTTATAAGGCAGTCAACTATTCTGTTGGCAAAGATTGGAAAATAGATTTCAAAGAGTTAGAAACTTTGGCCAAAAAGCACAAACCAAAATTAATCTGGGTGGGAACAACAGCATACCCTTTTAAGCTGGATTACAAAAAATTTAGAAAAATCGCTGATATGGTTGATGCAACGCTTGTTGCGGACTGTTCGCATATCACAGGGTTAATAATAGGTGGCGTACATGAATCACCGGTGCCTTATGTTGATATAGTTATGACGACAACGCATAAGACATTAAGAGGTCCGAGAGGGGCGATGATTTTAGTAACGGAGCGAGGGTTAAAAAGAGATCCGGAAATAAAAGGGAAAATAGAAAGGGCAATAATTCCCGGTATCCAGGGAGGTCCGCATAATCACCAAACAGCAGCAATCGCTGTCAGTTTGGAAGAGGCTTTGAAACCTTCATTTAAGAAATACGCTGCTCAAATTGCCAAAAATGCATCGGTTTTGGCGAAAGAACTAGGTACTGTTTCGGAAACTCACCTGATACTTTTAAGTTTAACCAAATACGGATATGGAATGGGATATCAGGCGCAATATGCACTGGAAGAAGCAGGGATTACAGTTAACAAAAATACAATCCCCGGTGAACCGGCTTCTCCTTTTTATCCTTCAGGTATTCGTCTGGGGACACCGGCACTAACTTCAAGAGGAATGAAAGCCAGTGATATGATTAAAATTGCCGGTTGGATCAAAAGAGTTTTGGAAGAGATAAGAGGTCTTGATTTGCCAAAAGAGCAGGAAAAAAGAAAAGATTTTTTAAAGGAAGTTAAAAAAGAAATTCACAAAAACAAAAATCTTAAAATAATCAGAAAAGAAGTTGAAAAATTTGCCGGAAAATTTCCGGTTCCAGGGATCAAATAAAAGTGAAAGTATCCGGAAAAGACGTTGCAGATGCTATTTCAAAAAACTTAAAAAAACAAGTAGGAAAATTAAAAATTAAACCCTGCTTGGCAATAATTTTAGCAGGAAATAACCCTGCATCCAGGATTTATGTAAATAACAAGATCAAAAGAGCGCAGCAACTTGGTATTAAAACACGGCTGCTTGAATTCTCCCGGAATCAATTTAATGATTGTTTAATGGCGATACAAAAATTAAATGAGGACAAAAAGATTCATGGAATAATTGTCCAATATCCAACATATGAGGATTGGGATTTTGATAATCTAATTTCCAAAATCGATTCCGGAAAAGACGTAGATGGATTCCGCAATGATTCCCCCTATAGAGGGGCTACAGCATTGGCTGTCTGGGAAATGCTGAAGGCTTTTGCTTCCTTGGAAGGATTTTCTTCTGCAGAAAAATTTTTAAAAGGCAAAAGTATAGTTCTTTTGGGAAAAGGAAAAACTGCTGGTGGACCAATTAGAGGCTTATTAGAAGAGAAGGGCATATTTTTTGCTTTGATTGATTCCAAAACAGAAAATCCTGATAAACTAATTAAAAATGCTGATGTAATAATATCTGCAACAGGAAGAAAGAACATTATCACAGGAGAAAAAATTAAAAAAGGCAGTTTCGTAATTGGAGTTGGGGTGGGAAAAGAATTAGTAGATCAAGAAGAAAAAATCTTTGGTGATATTGAGGAAGCGACAGTTTCTCAAAAAGCCAAATTGTATTGTCCGACTATCGGCGGAATTGGGCCTTTAACAATTGTGTCGCTTTTGGAAAATGTGATAGAATCAGCAAGGAGGGTTCAGAGTTCATAGTTCGTAGTTCATAGAAAAAATAATAAATCACTACGAACTCATAACTACCAACCAATAACTAATTATGGGAATAATGGATAATCTAAAACAGCTTGGGGATCTCAAAAAGATGAGAGATCAGGCAATGGAAGTGCAAAAGAAACTGGCAGGGATCAAGATTACAATTGAACACAAAGGCGTCACTGTTGTAATGACTGCGGATCAAAAAGTTCAATCGATTTCAGGGGATATGGATCCAAATAAAGTTACAGAGGCTGTTAATGAAGCATTAAAACAATCCCAAAAAGTTGCAGCTGATGAAATGAAAGGTTTAATGGGTGGTATGGGTATTCCTGGAATGTGACCAAATTAGTATAGCGTATAGAGTATAAAGTATATTGGGTCAAGAACGGGATTTGATTGCTTTAATTAAGCCTGTTAATAATTTTCCAACTACTACTGTTTGCTCCGCGATTTTGTTAAAAATATCCTTTTTAATGTAGCCAATATCTTGGCTTAGCAATAGTTGATTTTGCAGTTCAGTTAAAGATCCTTTGGCAGTATAATAAAATTGAAGTTTTTCTTTATTGCTTTGTCTTGAAAATCCTTCTGCGATATTGGAACTAATTGATACAGCAGCTCGTCTCATTTGATCAATTAAAGAGTATTTTTCGCTGATAGGAAAATCACTAGTTAATCTATAAACTAACAGAGCTAATTTATGAGCTTCTTTCCAGGCATTTAGATCAGTAAAAGATTGAATTTTTTCTTGCATCCCTATATACACTATACATAATACAATATACTTGGTAAAATTGGCTTCGAAATGGCGCAAGTTCCAAAGTCTGTACAAAATTTAATTGAGGCATTTGAAAGACTCCCCGGCATTGGACCGAAGACTGCTCAAAGACTCACTTACTATCTTTTGCATGCACCTTTAGAAGAAGCAAAAGCTTTGGCCGAAGCTGCTGTTGGAATGAAAGAGAAAACGAAAATCTGTTCAATTTGTTTTAACGTTGGAGAAGAAGATCAATGCCAGATTTGTTCCGATTCCTCCCGTGATGCATCGGTGATCGCTATCGTAGAGGATCCGTTGGATGTATTGGCGCTGGAAAAAGCAAATTTTAAAGGACTTTACCATGTTTTACATGGAGTAATTTCTCCTTTAGAAAATATCGGTCCATCGGAAATTCATATTAAAGAACTTTTGCCAAGACTTAAAAGCGGCGCTGTTAAGGAAATAATTTTGGCCACAAATCCGACCATGGAAGGAGAGGCAACTGCCATGTATATTCAAAGATTGATTCAACCTTTAGGAGTAAAAATAACAAGAATTGCCAGGGGGTTGCCGGTTGGATCTGATCTGGAATATGCGGACGAGACAACTTTATCTAGGGCGCTGGAGGGAAGAAAAGAGTATTAATATGCTAGAATGTATTCATGGCTGATGGTGGAAATGCTATTAAACAATTTGGCGGAGAAGTAGCCCAAGCAGCTGGTGAAGTTGCAAAAGATGTTAAGGATTCAGTGGGAGAGGCTTTGGAACAAGGGGTGCAATCCGTAGTTGGAACACAACTAACTCCTCAACAAATTCAACAAAAACAATTGGAAGATCAAAAAAAATTGACAGAGGCAAGACGAAAAATTGCCTTTTATCAAAAAATAGATCAGGAACAAAAAGCAGTAAGGCAGCAAAATAAACAAAAAGAAATGCAGAAGTTACAAACTCAACAGCAAGAAAAACAAGTTATTGAAATAAAAAAAGAACAAAAGAAAAACCAGCCTATTAATCCGGCAACTTTTTATGCCGGAAAGGCCGAGTTCAAAAGAGGAGTAGGAGGGTAGGAAGGAATGTTAAACCTCTATAATACATTAAGCCGAAAGATTGAAAAATTTGCTCCTTTAAATCCACCTAAGGTGGGTATGTATTCTTGCGGACCAACTGTTTACGACTATACCCATATTGGTCACCTTCGTACATATGTAGGCAACGATATTTTAAGAAGAATTCTGGAAGCTAATAAATATGAAGTTAAACATGTGATGAATATCACTGATGTGGGACATTTGGTTTCTGACGAAGATTCGGGTGAGGATAAAATGGAAAAAGGAGCAAGGGAATTCGGTAGAACTGTCTGGGAAGTTGCCAAATTCTTTGAAGATTATTTTTGGAAATCGGTTGATACGGTTAATATAGAAAGACCAAGTATTGTTGCTAAAGCTACAGATCATATTGCAGAACAGATTAAATTAATTCATAAGTTAGAAAAAAACGGTTTTATTTATCAAACAGACCAGGCAGTTTATTTTGATATAAGTAAATTTCCAAACTATACAGAATTATCAGGACAAAAATTGCAGGAAAAGCAAGTTGGAGTAAGGGTTGATGTGGTGGTAGATAAGCAAAAGAAAAACCCGTATGATTTTGCGCTTTGGTTTTTTACAGTAGGGCATTTTAAAGACCATAGCATGAGGTGGCCGTCTCCCTGGGGCGAGGGATTTCCCGGCTGGCATATTGAGTGCTCTGCTATGAGTATGGAATATCTGGATGACTGCCTTGATATTCATACAGGAGGTATTGATCATATTCCAGTACATCACACAAATGAGATTGCTCAAAGTGAGGCAGCTACAGGAAAGCAGTTTGTAAGATTCTGGGTGCACTTTGAATTTTTATTGGTTGATGGAGAAAAAATGAGTAAATCAAAAAAGAATTTTTATAAAATAGATGAAATAGAACAGAAAGGATTTGACCCACTGGCTCTCAGGTACTTGTTTTTAACAGCCCATTATAGAGATAAATTAAATTTTACCTGGAAAAGTTTGGAGGCAGCCCAAAATGCCTTGGATAATTTAAGGGAGATTATCCGAGATTTACCTTCTTCTGTCATTGCGAGCCCCGAAGGGGCGTGGCAATCTTATTATCAAAAATTTATGGATGCGCTAAATTATGATTTAAATATGCCACAAGCACTGGCTGTGATGTGGGATATGGTTAGATCCGAGTGTCCAACATCTGCCAAAGCCAAAAGTATTTTGGAAATGGATAAAATTTTGGGATTAAAATTAGATGAATATTTAGGCAAATCAATAGAAGTCCCTAAAAACGTGATGGAATTGGTTGAAAAGCGGGAGCAAGCCAGAAAAGCAGGTAATTTTAAAGAATCTGATCAACTCCGTCACAGAATCAAAAAATTAGGATATGAGATAGAGGATACCTCAGCTGGTCCTAGAATTATTAGTAAGTTGTGATAAACTTAAAAATTAGTGGAAATGCAAGTTATAACTATTGATGGGCCAACTTCTTCCGGCAAAAATAGCGTCGGATTTTTACTTTCTCAAAAATTAGGTTATCAATATATTGATTCTGGTTCCATTTACCGGGCCGGTTGCATTTTCATTCTGCGGAATAAAATCCCTTTGGATGATTTAGAAAAGTTAGTTGGAGTTTTTAAAAATCTTCAGATAGAGGTTAAACAAAATGGACAGCCAAGGTTTTTGGCAAACGGTGAGGATATAACTGAAAGCTTACATGATCCGGAAGTGACTGGAATAGTTCCTGCTGTTTCTGCAATCAGACAAGTACGTGAGGTAACAAAGCTAATACAATATAAATTAGTTCATTCCAAAAATACGGTTATGACAGGAAGAGATATCGGTTCGGAAATTTTCCCCGATGCAAAACATAAATTTTATTTAACTGCCAACGTAGAAATCAGAGCCAACAGGCGTTTTAAGCAACTTGTTAAAAAAGATTCTAATGTAAGATATGAAGACGTCTTAAAAGCTATGAAAGAAAGGGATCAAAAAGATACGACAAGAGAGGTATCTCCTTTGAGGGTTCCGGAAAATGCAGTTGTGATAGACAATTCAGATTTGACAGTTGAGCAAACGGTGGAAGAAATGTTAAAACACATCAATGCACCAAATTAAAACTTTAGCAAATGGTCTAACTTTAATTACTATTGATCTTCCTCATCTTGATTCAGTGACGACTCTGGTGGCGGTTGGGGCTGGTTCAAGATATGAAACAAGAAAAATCAACGGTATTTCCCACTTTTTGGAGCACATGTTTTTTAAAGGTTCAAGCAAATTCCCAACAGCTGAAAAAATTGCTACTTTAGTTGATAGTATTGGCGCAGTTAATAATGCCGCAACAGATAAGGAGGTAACTTACTATTGGATTAAATCTGCAGTAAAACATATAGATTTATCTTTGGATATCCTTTCTTCGATGGTTAAAGAATCTTTGCTTAATCAGGAAGAAATTGATCGGGAAAAAGGCGTTATTGTAGAGGAACTCAGAATGTATCGGGATAATCCAGCAAAATATGTTTGGGAATTGTATGAAAGATTACAATACGGAGATCAGCCTTTGGGTTGGGATATTGGTGGAACGGAAAAAATAATTACTTCTTTTAATCGTGGAGACTTTATTTCTTATATGGATTCGCTTTATTCGCCAAGTAATATGGCTTTAGTTATTGTAGGTAAGCTACCGAGAGATATTGAAAAACTTGCTGAAAAATATTTCCTGAGTTTACCGAAAAGGTCAAACTATAAATTCAAACCTTTTAAGAAGGTAGATCAGAAAAAATCTAAAGTTGATGTTTTTTATAAAGATACGGATCAGGTAAATCTTGTTTTAGGGGTTGAAGGTTTTGACCGGTATGATGAGAAGAAATATACAGCCAGAGTTTTAGCGTCTCTTTTGGGTGAAGGGATGTCTTCAAGATTATTTATTCAAATAAGAGAGCGGCGAGGTCTAGCTTACAATATAGGCGCCTTCAATGGTAATTACAAGGATACAGGTGCATTTACTGTTTATGGCGGTCTGAAATTGGAAAAAATGTATGAAGGATTGGAAGTAATTCTTGCGGAGTTTAAAAGGTTAATTTCAGAAAAAATTGCAGATGAAGAATTACAAAAAGCTAAAGAAATGATCCGGGGACGGATTGCTCTTCAGAGCGAATCAACTAATTTTTTGGCAGAATATTTTGGGACAACCTTTGTTTTGGATAGAAAAGTAGAGACTTTTGAAGAAATATTAAAAAAGATAGATAAAGTAACCAATGAAGATGTCCAAAATTTGGCAGAAGAATTATTTGTTAAGAATAGATATAACCTGCAAATCATCGGACCGCTTAAAAGTGCTGATAAATTTGAAAATATTTTAAGTGAGTAAAAACTTTTTAAGAATTCGTTTAATTTGTAAAGCTAAGCTTAAAGAAATTGCTGCCACCAGAAATCCTCCTAAAATATCTAAAGGATAATGGACACCAACATATACTCTGGATATTCCTACCCATAACATTAAAATTAAGAAAAGTAATGACCGTTTTGATTTAAAATAGGTAAAAGCAAAAGCAATTACTGCTGAGATTGTGGTATGCCTTGACGGAAAACATGTATTGGCGGTTTCTTGTACCAGGGGTATAAAATTGAAAGTAACAAAAGGTCGGGGTTTAAAAATAAAAATATGAATAATTCGGATAAGTAAAAATGCAATAGGAATGGTAAGAATAATAATAAGAAAAGCTTTTTTGTCTTCAATTTTTCCTTTAATGCCAAGTATGAGAGTTAGTAAAATCATGATATAGATCAACGGCTCGGCACCGAATCTCATTAAACCATCTAAGATAGGGCTTTGGCCTATTAAACTTTGAACAAGGAAGAATAAGGTTATGTTGTCCATTGCAAAAGGTATGGGAGGAAGATCATTGCGCCAATGATGAAAGACGTGATGGCGGCAATAAGTACTGCTCCTGCTGATATATCTTTGGCAATTTTTGCCCTAGGATGTTCTTGATCTGTGAATGCGTCAACTACTGCTTCTATTGCAGTATTTGTTAATTCAACTGAGGTGACAAACCCGATGAGGAAGATAATAATGATCCAATCTATGGTGGAGATTTTTAAAACAATTGCCAAAACTACCACCAGCAGTCCCGCAAGAAAATGAAATTTTAAATTCGGCTCTTCTTTTAAAGCCGTAATTATCCCAGCAAAGGCATATTTGAAAGACAATATTCTTCGGCTAGAGATCTTTTCCAGAACCATGATTTAAGTATACCATTTTGTGAGACACTTGACTTTCGAGGCCAAAATAGTTATATTAAACTATGGGAACTAGCATTAGAGAAAAATGTGGGATATTTGGAGTATACGGGCAGGGTTTTGAGGCAGCCCGTTTAGTTCATCCAGGCCTTTGGGCGCTTCAACACAGAGGTCAAGAATCTTCTGGTATAGCATCTTCTGACGGCAAAAAAATCTATCTACACAAAGGCATGGGTTTAGTTGCGCATGTTTTCGCTGAAGAAGATTTAAAAAGATTAAAAGGTCATTTAGCAATTGGTCACAACCGTTATTCTACCTCGGGTGATTCAATAGAATCCCACGCCCAACCAATTATAGAAAAAGTTTCCGCCAAT
The DNA here is from genome assembly GCA_028715175.1 of Candidatus Daviesbacteria bacterium. Lineage (GTDB taxonomy): Bacteria > Patescibacteriota > Microgenomatia > Daviesbacterales > UBA10151 > UBA10151. The sequence goes on along the minus strand of JAQUSJ010000001.1, from coordinate 728,885 downwards.
AATTCTATTGCTTTAGTCCATAATGGTAACCTTCCTTCAACTAAAAAATTAGAAGAATTTTTAAAAACTAAAAAAGTTACTACAGACGGACTGAATGATTCGGAGATGATTGCTAAAGCTATTGCAGTGTTAATGCGGGAAGGTTTTAAGATGGAGGATGCAATCAAAAAAGCTTACCCGCTGTTTACCGGTGTATTTTGTTTGTTAATAATGGATGAAGAAAAACTTATTGCTCTGCGTGATAGTTTTGGTATCAGACCTTTGAGTCTGGGTAAATTAAACGGCGGATATATTATTGCATCAGAGACTTGCGCCTTGGATATTGTTGGTGCAGAATTTGTGAGGGAAGTCAAACCTGGCGAGATGATAGTAATTGATGATAAAGGTTTGAAAAGTGTTCAAATAGAAAAAGGGACGCAAAAGTTGGATGTATTTGAATATGTATATTTTGCCAGACCGGACAGTATAATTTTAGGAAAAAGTGTTGACCAGGTCAGACAAAATTTGGGTAGGGAGTTAGCAAAGGAGAATAATATTAAGGCTGACATAGTAATTCCCGTTCCCGATTCTGCCATTCCTGCAGCAATTGGTTTTTCCAAACAATCAGGAATCCCTTTTGAAATGGGTTTAATTAAAAACCGTTATATTCACAGAACATTTATTTCTCCTGAAAAACATACCCGGGGGCATATTGTCCAGCTAAAACTTAATCCGGTAAGGTATGTACTAAATGGTAAAAAAGTAATAGTGGTAGATGACTCGATTGTCAGAGGGACAACTTCCAAAGAAATTATTAAGATGATAAGGAGCGCCGGAGCAAAGGAGGTCCATTTGTTAGTTTCCTCACCGCCGGTTAAGTTTCCTGATTTTTACGGAATCGATACTCCGGACCAAAAAGAATTAATTGCAGCTGTTAAGAATATTAAGCAGATAGAGAAAGAGTTAGGAGTTGACTCGATGCATTATTTGTCTTATCAGGGATTAATAAAAGCAATCGGATTATCAGAGGATCTATTATGTACGGCTTTATTTAACGGTAATTATCCGGTGGATATTGGTGAGCGAAGAAAAGAAATAGATTATGATGTTTTAGGCAAATGAAAAGAATTGCTATTTTGATATCCAATACCGGCACAGGAACGAATCTTCAAGCAATTATTGACGGGATAAAACAGGGAAAGATTAATGCTAAGATTGCGGTAGTTGTCAGCGATACTCCTGGAGCACTGGGTCTTAAGAGGGCAAGAAAACATAAGTTACCAATTAAAATATTGTCAAGAAAAAAGAATTTGTTACCCTTTTTGAAAAAAATAAATCCTGATTATATTTGTCTTGCAGGTTGGAAACAGATTATTTTAGATGAGGTCATTGACGCATTCTCTAACAGAATTTTAAATACTCACCCCGGGTTAATACCGGATACAATGAGTGGCGTTGTCAGAAGCCCCGATGGGACACTTGCTTTATGGAATAGGAAGAAAATGACTGATGAGGCGATTCAAAAATTTCTTGATAATCATGCCACTTATGCCGGATGTACAAATCATCTTCTATCTCATGAATTTGACTTTGGGCCGGTTCTAGGTAGATGCTTTGAGAAGATTAAGCCAGAAGACACCGTGGAATCTTTATATAAAAGATTAAAAGTTAAAGAGAATAAGTTATATGTGGATATTTTAGCAAAACTATGTAACTAATATGAATAAATTAAAGACAATAATGATAATAGATGGGGGAGGAAGAGGTGCAACTCTAGTAGATAAGTATGGACAAAGCAAACGTGTGGGAAAAATTCTAGTGGTACCGGGAAATGATTTAATGCAGATTAATACTAAAAAGCCGGTTGTAACTTACCAATACTTAAAAACAACCAGCATTAAAGAAATATTGGAAATTTGCAAAAAAGAGCAAGTTGATTTGGTAGATGTTGCACAAGATAATGCAGTGGAAGCAGGTTTAGCAGATACTTTACTGGCGGAGGGAATTAAGGTAGTGGGACCAACCAAAAAAGCCGGACAGCTTGAGTGGGATAAAGCATGGGCCAGGGGTTTTATGAAAAAGTATCAAATTCCCTCTCCTGACTATCATGTTTTTTCATCAACAAAAGATGGGATTAAGTTTGTAAATAGCAAATCTAAAGCTAGTTGGTTTGTTAAAGCATCAGGGCTGGCGGAAGGCAAGGGAGCAATTCCTGCAAAAAATGGGCGTCAGGCAATTGATGCTATAAAACAAATGGCGAGATTTGGTAAAAGTGGAGAGACTTATCTTTTGGAGCAGTGGTTAATCGGTGAAGAGTTTTCCGCTTTTGCACTGTGTGATGGGAAAAATTTTCAAGTAGTGGGTTTTGCACAAGATCATAAGCAAGTATTTGATGGTGATGAAGGTCCAAATACCGGAGGAATGGGTTGTGTTTCAAACCCGTTAATTGTTGATGAAAATATCAGGAAACAAGTCAAGGAAATTTTCAAAAAGGCTGTGGATGGGTTAAAGATAGATGGGCGACCATACAAGGGGGTTTTATATTTAGGGGGCATTGTGATTAGAGGAGCGGTTTTTGTTATAGAATTCAATGCCAGATGGGGAGATCCTGAAGCAGAGGTCATTTTACCGAGTATTAAAAATGATTTATATGAGGTCAGCCAGGATATTATCAATGGTACTATTGGAAAATTAAATTTGAAGATAGATAAAAAGGTAAGGGTAGTGGTAGCGGCAGTGGCAAAAGGTTATCCTGTTGATTATCAATCAGTTAAAGGTAAAAAAGTTTTTGGAATTGATAAAGCTATTAAGGCTGAAGCCAAAATTTACGGGGCTGGTATTAAAAAAGTTAATGGGGGTTATATGGTAGCGGGGGGTAGGATTTTGTTTGTGATGGATGAGGGAAAAAATGTGATAGAGGCAAGAGAGAGGGCATATCGGGCATTGAGAAAAGTTAACATTGAAGGAAATAATTTACACTATAGAACAGATATTGGCTGGAGGGATGTAGCCCGTCTTCGCGAGACGCTACGGCGAGGTAAAAAAGGATGAAAAAATGATACAAAAAGTCAGAGTACAAACAATAGTTGGACCAGATTTAAAAGGAGATGGTATCTTAAATGACATCCATCGGATGTTGGGAATTAAAAATATTACCAGAGTTTCTGCGATCAAAGTTTATAGATTGGAAGGAATATCTGAAAAAGAGGCCAAAATTTTGGCTGAAAAATTATTATCTGAATCAATTAATCAAAGATATACGATTAATTCCACCTCCGAGGAGTCAAAGCCCACCTCGGAGGTGAAGTCTGTGATTATTGAAATAGCTTACAAGCCAGGGGTGATGAATCCGGAAGTTACATCCATTATCAAAGCTGCAGATGATTTGGGAATTAAACTGCCGGCATGCGATTCATCCTTTGAGTATGCATTTTACGGAAGCTTAAAAAAAGCAGAAGTCGAAAAGATCGTAGAAAAACTGAAACTCTATAACTCGCTTATCGAGCATATCGTGAAAGATGAGCCGCAAACGCTTATTTTGAAAGGACAACCTGGCAAAATTCAAACAATTCCTATAAGAAGTTTGAATGATCAAGAGTTGCGGGATTTATCTAAAGATCAGCTTTTTCTTAATTTGGAAGAGATGAAAAAGATCCAAGAATATTTTGCAGCAGAAAAAAGGGACCCCACTGATTTAGAACTGGAAACTTTAGCCCAAACTTGGAGTGAACACTCGGGGCATAAAACTTTTAAAGCTGAGTTATTAGTTGATGGAAAAAAGAAAGAGCCGCTCATTGATAGATTGAAAAAAGAAGCGCTAAAGCATGATAAAAATATTGTTTCAGCATTTGTTGACAATTCGGGTGTGATGGATTTCTACGGCGGTTTTGGGATTTGTGGTAAAGTCGAAACCCATAATGCTCCATCAGCTATTGAGCCATATGGTGGAGCGATGACCGGATCAGGCGGAGTGTTCCGCGACATTGCTGCAACAGGTAAAGGAGCCAAAAATATTGCCTCAACAGATATCTTTTGTTTTGCTCCGATTGATTTGCCGGCTTCCCAGTTACCAGCAGGATGTCTTCCACCGGAATATTTATTGAAAAGAGTAGTTTCAGGGGTAAGGGATTACGGAAACAGAATGGGGATTCCTACTAATAACGGATCAGTCCATTTTCACAAAGATTTTAGGGCTAGACCAACGGTTATTGTAGGAGCATATGGAATAGTGCCAAAAAAATATGCGATAAAAGATAAACCTGAAAGAAATGATTTAATAATTTGTGTAGGGGGTAGAACTGGCAGGGATGGGATTCATGGTGCTACCTTTTCGTCCGGGGAAATGACTGCAGATACTTATACGACACACTCTTCGGCAGTGCAAATCGGAAACGCAATTGAAGAAAAACGGATGTTTGATGCGCTGCTTGAAGCAAGAGATCAAGATTTAATAAGGTTAGTGCAAGATTGCGGCGGAGGAGGATTTTCATCTGCCATTGGCGAGATTGGTGAAACTTTAGGAGTTACGGTTGACATAAAAAATGCCCTTTTAAAATATCAAGGTTTAGCTCCCTGGGAAATTTTTTTGTCAGAATCACAGGAAAGAATGATTGTAGTATTGGATCCGAAAAACCTTAAGGTTTTTGAAATGATCTGTAAAAAATATAATGTTGAAAGTACGGTTTTAGGAAAATTTGATGGCAGTAAAAAATTAAAAGTTTATTTTGGTGGTAAAGTAGTGGGCCATTTGGATATGCAGTTTTTGCACCATGGGTTGCCGAAACGGGTTTTGAAAGCAAGTCGTCAGTCGTCAGTCGTCAGTCGTCAGATCAAAGAACCAATACAACCAAAATCAGAGGAAGAATGGATCAAGGTTTTGCGAAAAGTATTATCTCACGGAAATGTCTGTTCAAAAGAGCCAATTGTCCGGTTGTATGACCATTTAGTTCAGGGAACAAATGACCTTCAGCCATATTCAGGAAAAAATTTAGATGGGCCTAATGATTCTCCGGTTTTGCGTCCCGTACTTTCCAAACAATATGGCATGATTATTTCACACGGATTAAATCCGGTTTTTAATAATATAGATCCATACTGGGGAAGTATCTGGGCAGCGACTGAAGCCTTATCAAATTTTGTCGCAGTTGGCGGAGACTACAAAAATGCTTCTTTAATAAACAATTATATTTGGCCTTTTCCAGATCAAGAGTCTCTTTGGTCGCTTGATAGATCAGTTGATGCGGTGGTGGATTTTATGAAAATTTTTAAAATTCCGGTGATTTCCGGTAAAGATAGCCTGTCTTCAACTTACCGTGGGGCAGATGGAAGCGTTATTAAAATTCCACCAACGCTTTGCATTTCGGTTCTAGGGAAAATAGAGGATACAAGAAAGACTGTTACTGCCGATTTGAAAAAGGTCGGTTCAACAATTGTTTTGGTTGGGGAAATGGATAAGAATTTAGGAGGATCTGTATATCATCAAGTAAATAATCTGGAGACAGATTCTGTTCCAAGAATAGACCTAAAGTTACTGCCAAAAACTTTTGATGCAATCTACAAGGGAATACGAAATGGACAAATATTGTCATGTCATGATATATCTGAAGGTGGGGTAATTTCAGCTATTTTTGAGATGTGTGTTGGGGGAAATTGCGGGGTAAATATCCACCTCGGAGGAGTAACTTCGTCACACCTCCGAGGTGGCCGAATGGGTTCCTCGGAGGTGAGTGAGTTGCTATTTAATGAGACAACAGGATGTTTTATTGTTGAGGTGAAAGATGAAAAAGTTGCCAAACAATTATTCAAAAATATTCCTTACATAACTTTAGGTAAAACACAAAAAGCTCCTATTATTGATGTTAAGAATTTCTTTAGTGCGGAAGTTCCAAATTTGAAAAAAGTCTGGCAGAAACCAATGAAGGAGATGTTTTCATGAAACCAAAAGTTTTAGTTTTAAAAGCAGATGGGACAAATAGAGACGAAGAGATGGCTTATGCTTTTAAGATTGCCGGCGGGGATTCAAAAATAGTGCATGTAAATCAATTAAGAGACGGTTCTGTAAAACTGAAGGATTATCAAATTCTTGCTTTGCCCGGCGGTTTTGCCTATGGGGACGACATAGTTTCCGGAAAAATTTTGGCAATTGAGCTAACTTCATTTTTTAAAGAAGAATTGCAGAAATTTATTGAACGAAAAAATACTGCCATCTTGGGAGTTTGTAATGGTTTCCAGGTTTTAGTTAGGACTGGTCTTTTGCCATTTAGAGAAATTGGAAAAATGAGAGTTAGTTTAACAAATAACGATTCGGGACATTTTGAATGCCGATGGATAAAAGTTAAAGTTAATAATAAAAATAACAGCCAATTTTTGAGAGAAATGGATAATGAAATAATCTGGTTGCCGATTGCCCATGGCGAAGGTAAATTTATTGCCGATGAGGAAATTCTAAAAGAAATTGAAGATCAAAATTTAGTGGCATTCAGATATGTTGATGAAAATGGAAATCCAACAATGGAATATCCAGAAAATCCAAATGGTTCCTTAAATTCGATAGTAGGAATAACAGATACAACAGGCAGGATTTTAGGGATGATGCCGCATCCTGAATGTTTTGTCCGGGTGGAACAGCACCCAAACTGGCGAAGGGGAAATATTACAAAACCACAAGGTTTACCTTTGTTTGAAAACATTGTAAAGTTTGTTAAGGAGGCAAAGCCGTGATTGTCTTAGTTGATTTTGGATCGCAAACAGCGCATTTGATTGGGAGAAGAATAAGAGAGTTGGGGGTGGATTGTGAAATTGTTGCACCGGAAGATTCTATCGCGGAGTTTACCCTCGAGCGTAGCGAAGGGCTCCAGAATGACAAGAAAGTAAAAGGAATAATATTTTCAGGAGGGCCAGCATCTGTTTATAACGCACCGCGTTACAAGAAGCGTCGCGATATAATCGCAAGCGATTATGAAAAAGGCGCGCCGACAATTGACAAAAAAATATTTGAGTTAGGTATTCCAATTTTAGGTATTTGTTACGGACAACAGTTAATGTGTCAGCTTTTGGGTGGCGAAGTTAAACCAGGGTATAAAAAAGAATATGGTCCGGCAGAACTTACTATAAAAAAATCTTCTAATTTATTATCCACAGTTCCAAGTGGTATCACGGTTTGGATGAGTCATGGTGATGAGGTCGTTAAAATACCAGAGAATTTTGAGACAATTGCTACTACAAAAACAATTCCTCATGCTGTTGTGGAAAATAAAAATAAAAAAATATATGGAATACAGTTTCATCCCGAAGTTATGCATACGGAATTTGGAACAGAAATTTTGGAAAATTTTTTAAAGATCTGCGGATTAAATCCCAAAAGATCAACAATAGATGAAAAATTTGTAGAAAATATAATTTCCGATATTAAAGATTCTGTAGGAAGAGAAAAAGCAATATGCGCACTGTCTGGCGGGGTGGATTCTTCGGTAGCTGCTCTTTTAGTTTATAAAGCCATTGGTAAAAATTTAACTTGTTATTACATAGATTCGGGATTGATGAGAGATGGTGAGACAGATACCTTAAGAGGGGTTTTTGCCAAACATTACAATATGGATATAAAAATTATAGATGCAAAAAAAGAATTCTTAAAAGCATTAAAAGAGGTAGCAGATCCTGAACAAAAAAGAAAAGTAATAGGCAAAATTTTTATTGAGGTTTTTGAAAGATTAGCTAAAGAAAGTGGAGCAAAATTTTTGGTCCAAGGTACCATTTATCCTGATGTGATAGAAAGTGCCGGCACCAAACATGCACGAGTGATTAAATCACATCATAATGTCGGGGCTTTACCTAAAAAAATGAATCTTGTTTTAATAGAACCCTTAAGGAATTTTTATAAAGATGAAGTCAGGAAAATTGGGAAGATTTTGGGATTGCCTGAGCAAATTTTAAATAGACAACCTTTTCCAGGACCGGGATTGGCAGTAAGAATTATTGGTGAAATTACTGAAAAGAAATTAGAAATTTTAAGAAAAGCAGATAAAATTATTCAGCAGGAAATTGAAAAAACTGATTTAGCTAAAAATCTTTGGCAAGTATTTGCAATTTTTACAGGAATTAAAACAACAGGAGTCAGAGGAGACGAAAGAGCGTATGGGGAAACAATTGCTATTCGAGCCATTGAAGCCCAAGATGCCATGTCTGCCAATTTTGCTAAACTTCCTTTTGATCTTTTAGAAAAAATTTCAACAAGAATTGTAAATGAAGTTCGTGAAGTAAACCGTGTGGTTTACGATATCACCAACAAACCCCCGGCCACTATGGAATGGGAATAAATCAAAGCTTAATATATTCTTCTCTTTTGGGGCCGGTGGAGATAAGTTTTATGGAAATTCCTAAAAAGCTTTCTATGAATTTAATATAATCTTGGCAGTTTTTTGGTAAATCATTGAAGCTTTTAATATTGGTAATATCTTCTTTCCATCCGGAAAATTCTTTGTAAACTGGAGTAAGTTTTGCCAATTCTTGATAACCACAACTACTGTAGGGGATGAATTTTCCATTTAATTTGTATCCTGCACAAACTTTGATTTTCTCTAAACCACTTAATATATCAATTTTGGTAATGGCAATTTCTGTTGCACCGGAAACCTGGCAGGCAAATTTGACTGCTTCCAAATCCAACCAACCTACCCGTCTTGGTCTTCCGGTAGTTGTCCCGAATTCCTGGCCTTTTTCCCTGATACTCTCACCTAATGAATCAGTTAACTCTGTTGGCAATGGCCCTCCGCCTACTCTTGAAGTATAAGCTTTGACAACTCCCAAGACTTTGGAAATTTTTTGTATGGGGATCCCGGCACCTGTGTTGACTGCCCCTGTTATAACATTAGATCCGGTGGAGAATGGGTATGGCGAGAAATCAATATCAAGCATCACCCCATGCGCTCCTTCTAATAAAATAGTTCTTTTTTGATCAATGGCATTTTGTAAAAGAAGAAAAGTGTCACTTACGAAAGGTAAAACTATTTTCCTGAATTCGGAAATTTTTGCTAATTCCTCTTTAACATTTATTGCCTTTACATTAAAAGTTTTCAAGATTTCATTTTTAATTTTTGCCTGGAAAGTAAATTTTTCAACAAATAATTCCCAATCTTTGAGTTCATAAATTCTTATTCCGTTATAACTTACCTTATCAGCATAACAAGGACCTATACCTCTGGCAGTTGTACCCAATTTATCTTTTCCCCGAGCATTTTCAAAAGCAAGATCCAGGGCTTTATGGTAAGGCAAAATTAAGTGGCATCTTTCCGAAATAAACAGTCTGCCGTTTAATTTAACGCCATCATTTTGCAGCATCTTTATTTCTGATACCAAAACTTCCAGGTCAATCACAACCCCGTTGGCAATTACACAATTTGTTTTAGGGTGAAGGACGCCAGAGGGAATAAGATGCAGCGGATATTTTTTGTTATTTACCACAACAGTGTGACCGGCATTATTTCCGCCGTGAAAACGGACAACGTAATCTGATTTTTCAGCCAATAGGTCGACAATTTTGCCTTTACCTTCGTCACCCCATTGTGTTCCAATGACTACTGAAACAGGTATATCCATTTCTTTCTTGTCATTCTGAGCGATTAGCGAAGAATCCCCCAATTTATTTGGGACTCGCATTCGCGAGAGATCCCTCACTTCGTTCAGGATGACACAAAGTGTAGCATAATGTTTTGACATTTGGTAGTCTATTTAATATATACTTCCTGCGGAAGACTGTAACTAACAAAAATTTGTAATTTTAATGCATGTTAGTTATAATAAGCTATGGGAATCATAAACCATACAATTGTAACTTTAGGTTCTCACTCCGCCCTGCAAATCCTCAAAGGGGCAAAAGATGAAGGCTTTAAAACTGCAGTAGTTTCCACTAAAGACAGAATTCCGCTTTATAAATCTTACGGTAATTTTATTGATGAGATTTTAGAAATTGATAGATGGAGCGATTTTCTTAAGTTAGAAAAAGAACTTCTAAAAAGAAATGCCATCATAATTCCACATGGCTCATTTGTGGCCTATTTAGGTATGGACAATAATAAAAGTATGAAGACTTTATATTTTGGCAATAAGAAAGTTTTGGATTGGGAAGAAAACCGCAAAATGCAAAGGAAGTGGATGGAGAAAGCAAGAATAAAAGTTCCTCATCTTTTCAAAAGAGGAGATAAAATAGACCGTCCGGTTATCGTTAAATCATACGGGGCGGCAGGAGGCAAGGGTTATTTCACTGCCAGAAATCAAAAAGAGTTTGATACCAAATTAATTAGTTTCAGCGAACAGAAGTTTATGGTTCAGGAATATGTTATCGGAGTGCCTGTTTATTTTCATTTCTTTTATTCGCCTTTAACGAAAAAGGTGGAGATGATGAGTTTGGACAAACGATATGAAACAAATGTTGACTCGCTAGGCCGTATTCCTGCAAAAAACCAAAGAGGTTTAAATATAGAACCGTCTTTTGAAGTAGTTGCCAATATTCCTATGGCAATTAGAGAATCACTACTTCCCGAGGCAATCTCAATGGCAGAAAGGGTGGTTGAGACATCTCAGAAATTGATGCCAGCAAAAGGGCTTTTTGGGCCATTTTGTTTGGAGACAATCATTACCTCGACAGAAGAGATTTATGTAATCGAAATTTCTGCCCGAATTGTGGCAGGAACAAATTGTTTTATTGACGGTTCCCCATACACGTATTTAAATTATGAAGAGCCAATGTCAACAGGAAGACGTATTGCAAGAGAGATAAAGAATGCTATAGAGCAGAATAGACTAAAGGAAGTTTTGGATGAATAAACAATACACCATTGCTGTATTAGGTTCACACTCCGCTTTGGATGTATGCCGTGGTGCAAAGGATTTAGGGTTTAAAACTTTAGTTATTGTTCAAAAGGGTCGGGATAAAACTTATGTAAAATATTATAAAAGCCAAGGTATGCTCGGTTGCATTGATGAAGTAATCGAGTTAGACAAATTTGCTGATGTTTTAAAACCGGAAGTTCAAAAGCAGCTGTTAAAAAGAAATTGCATATTTGTGCCTCATCGGTCTTTTGAGGTTTACATAAATGATTACAATGCCATTGAGAAAAAATTTAAAGTGCCGATGTTTGGAAATAGATTTCTACTGAAAGCCGAAGAAAGAGGAGTTAAACCGAATCAGTATGACTTGCTGGATGCTGCAAATATTAGATATCCCAAACAATTTAAAAATCCTAAAGATATAGACCGACTTTGTATTGTTAAAGTCTTGGAAAAGACGAGAGGATTTGAACGCTCGTTCTTCCTATGCGACTCATATGAAGTTTACACTAAGAAGAGCGATTTTCTTTTACAAAAGGGTATTATCTCTAAAGCTAATTTAGAAAATGCTGTTATTGAAGAATTTCTTTTGGGAGTACAGGTAAACTTCAATTTCTTTTATGACCCATTAAATGATAGATTGGAATTGATAGGAACAGACACAAGAAGGCAAACTAATCTAGAAGGTGTTGTACATAGTCCAGCCATAGTACAAGAGGAGTTAGAGAAGGCAGGTCGCTTACAGGTAAAATACGAAGAAGCAGGACACATTGCCGTAACTGTTTTGGAATCGCTTCTTGAAGACGCATTTGATATGGGGGAAAGATTTGTAGCAACTACCCAAAAATTATATAAACCTGGTGTCATAGGTCCATTCGGTTTGCAAACCATGATCACTGCCGGTCCTCCTAAAAAAGAAATAATTGTGTTTGATGTTTCCCCGAGAATGCCCGGCAGTCCTGGTATCTTTGCTACACCTTATGGTATGTATTTATACGGGCAAAATTTAAGTATGGGAAAAAGAGTAGCAATGGAAATAAAAGAAGCTTTAGAGAAAGGGGAACTCAAAAAGGTTTTAACATGAAAAAATATGCGCTACTTAGTGTTTATGATAAAACAGGAATCGCTGATTTTGCCAAGGTACTTCTTGGTTTGGGTTATGAAATTATTTCTACCGGCGGTACATCTAGTGTATTAAAAGAAAACGGAATAAAAGTTACACTTATTGATGAAATTACGGGCAACCCCAGGGATTCATTTGACGGTAGGATGAAAACCATAAGTTTTCAAATTGAGTCCGGTATATTATTTGACCGGCAAAATCCCGCTCATGCTAAACAGGCAAAAGAACTGGTTGTTCCGCAAATAGATATTGTGGTTTGCAACCTTTATCCATTTGAGGATAGGCCTAGTATTGAGACAATAGATGTAGGGGGACCGACCATGATTAGGGCAGCTGCTAAAAATAATGCAAATGTTTTAGTGGTGGTCAGTCCTGATGATTATGAATTGGTGTTGGATAACTTACAAAAAAATAAAGTCACAAAGCAGTTAAGGGAAGAATTGGCTGCAAAAGCTTTTTATCATCTGTCATTTTACGACAGCCAAATCGGCAAGTTTTTTTCCAAAGAAAAGTTTCCTAAAGAATTAACTCTTCCTCTTAGGAAAACAAATGTATTGCGCTATGGAGAAAATCCTCACCAGGAAGGTGCCCTATACAATATGCCAAAAACAAATTCTCCAATTGCGAAATTAAAACATCTTTGGGGAAGGGAACTTTCCGGCACAAACACTGGAGATATTTATGCGGGTCTGGAAGCTGTCAGGCAATTTAAAGAGCCGGCGGCTTGCGTGATAAAACATTTAAGCCCTTGCGGAATTGCCACAGGTAAAGATGTTCATCAAGCACTTTATTTTGCAATAGAAGCAGATCCGGTTTCTGCTTTTGGCGGAGTGATAGTGACAAACAAACCTATGGATTTAAAAGCAGCCAAAAATGTAGCTACTTTCAAAAACGAGAGGGAAGAAAATATTGATATTGTGGCAGTTCCTTTTGTAACAGACGATGCGTTGGAACTTTTAAAAAAGGTTAGAAAAAGTATGGGAGTTTATACTTTTGGCGAAATTCCAAAAACAAGAAGCGAAAAATGGGATCTGAAATATTTTGGAGGATCTGTGCTTTTGCAGGATTTTGATGATAATGTTGAAGAAAGTTTTAAATACTGGAAAGTGGTGACCAAGAAAAAACCAACTCAAAAACAGCTCGAACAGATTAGATTTGGTTTTAAATGTGTTAAAGCTGTGCGATCTAATGCAGTTTTGGTAATTGATAAGGATATCCCGATGACGCGGGGCATTGGTTCCGGGCAAACATCCAGGATTGGTGCAACAAGGATTGCGCTGGAGCAGGCCAAGGATTTTGCCAAAGGTGGTATGCTGATAAGTGATAGTTTTTTTCCGTTTCAAGACTCGGTAGAGTTGGCAGCAAAGTTTGGCATCGGAGCAATTTTGGAGCAGGGCGGATCTGTCAATGACAAAGCGTCAATTGAAGCGGCAAATGAAGCAGGAATCCCTATGATATTCTCAGGAAGGAGAGCATTTAGACACTGATGAAAACTCAAAACTTAAATGTCAAATGTCAAAACTATGATAGCTACCAAAGCCCTTTCTCTTGGAGATATGGGTCAGAGGAGATGAGGGCGATATTCTCTGAAGAAAACAAATATAAACTCTGGAGAAAGATTTGGGTTGCTCTGGCAAGGGCCCAGGCAAAAGAGGGTTTGGTATCAAAAGAAGAACTTAAAGATCTGGAAGACAATCAGAATAATATAGATATTGAAAGGATTTGGGAAATAGAGAAAGATACTAATCATGATGTTGTTGCGGCAATTAGAGAATTTGCAGAAAAAGCTAAAGTCGGCGGAGGAAAAATTCACCTTGGTGCCACCAGTATGGATATTTCGGATAATGCGGAAACCATCAGAGTTTCCGAAGCTTTGAATTTGATGGAAAATAATTTGCAAAAATTACTAAAAGTATTCGGAGAAAAAATTGAAAAATATGCGGAACTACCTTGTATGGGATATACTCATCTGCAACCCGCTGAACCTACGACTTTAGGATACAGGTTTGCTTTTTATGCACAGGATTTGTTAATGGATTTAGAACTTTTACAATTCGTTAAAAAGAATTTAAAGAGCAAGGGGATAAAAGGGGCAGTCGGGACCGGAGCCAGTTTCGTAAAGTTATTGGATGAAAGTAGAGCGAATGAGTTAGAAAATGAAGTAATGGGGGATTTAGGAATTAAGGCGGCTAGTATTACCAACCAAACCGCTCCGCGAAAAATAGAAGTTTGGATTGGGAATTTGTTAGCATCTATTGCCCAGTCTCTAAATAAATTTGCTTTTGATTTAAGGATTATACAATCACCCGGATTCGGTGAATGGCAGGAGCCTTTTGGTAGTTTGCAAGTTGGTTCATCGGCCATGCCTTTTAAGAAAAACCCGATAAAATCCGAGCAGATTTGTTCACTCGCAAGACTGGTAGCTGCTCTGTCACGGGTATCTTGGGATAATGCCTCCCAGACTTTGTTGGAGCGGACCTTAGATGATTCGGCTAACAGAAGAGTAGTTAGTGCGGAAATGTTTTTGGCAACGGATGAGATGTTAACTTCTGCAAAAAATATTATTGAGAGTTTAACGATAAACGATAAACGAATAAGGAAAAATTTGGATATTTACTGGCCGTTTTCTGCCACAGAAGGAATTATTTTAGAAGCAGTTAAGAAAGGTGCAGATCGGCAAAAAATCCATGAAATACTCCGAGAAATTTCCATGAGGGCTTGGGAAAGTGTCCAGGATGGAAATCCAAATCCGATGGAAGATTTGATTTCGGAAAATTCCGAAATAAGAAAATATTTAAAACCAATAGAAGTTACAGAGATATTGAATGCTAAAAATCATGTTGGTAATGCCGCAAAAAAGTCTTTAGAATTGGTTGATATAATAAAAAGAATATGAAAAGCGTGCAAGTGCTCGTTATCGCTGCTTCGGATTCTGATTTAGAAGTGATGTGTAATGCCGGCAAAGTTTTAGATGAGTTTGGGGTGGAGTATGAAATGACAATTTCTTCAGCTCATCGCTCTCCGGAAAGAACTAAAGAGTTGGTAGAAAAAGCGAAAACAGAAGGAGTAAAAGTTATAATTGCCGGCGCAGGAATGGCAGCGCACTTGGCAGGGGTTATAGCAGCAGAGTTTCCTTTGCCGGTAATTGGGGTTCCAATACAAAGTGGAACATTAAACGGGGTAGATTCACTTTTGTCAACTATGCAGATGCCGCCGGGAGTGCCTGTTGCAACAGTTGCTATTAATGGCGCCAAAAATGCTGGGCTTTTAGCAGTACAAATTTTAGCAACTTCTGATAAAAATTTGGAAGAAAAAATTGCGGCATATAAAAAGAAATTGGTAGAGGATGTGGAGGAAAAAGCGAAAAAGATTGCCACGTCGCTACACTCCTCGCAATGACGCAAGATATGGTTGCTAAAAGAATAATTATAGAAAACATCGCTCATGTACTTAAAACAGTTGATATCCCGAATTTGGGGAAGAAATATAGCGGTAAAGTCCGGGACAGTTATGAATTAGATGATAAAAGAGTGATCATTACCACTGACCGGCAATCTGCTTTTGATCATGTCCTAGGTTATATTCCATTTAAAGGGCAAGTCCTTAATCAGCTTTCAGCTTTTTGGTTTAATAAAACTTCTGATATTATTCAAAACCACTTACTTTGTGTGCCGGATCCAAATGTAATGGTAGTTAAGAATTGCCAGGTTATTCCTGTTGAAATGGTCGTTCGAGGTTATATCACCGGTGTGACAGATACATCAATTTGGGGGTCTTATGAAAAAGGAGAAAGAGTAATTTACGGCATTAAATTTCCAGAAGGTTTAAGAAAAAACCAAAAGTTGCCAAAACCTGTAATTACTCCTACCACTAAAGCCAAATCAGGACATCACGATGAAAAATTAAGCGAAAAAGATATCATACAAAGAAAAATTGTGACACCGGCGATATGGAAACAGATGGAAACTGCAGCCTTGGCTTTGTTTGCAAGAGGACAAAAGATTTGTGATAAGGCCGGTATAATTTTAGTTGATACAAAATATGAATTTGGTTTTGATAATGAAGGGGAACTGATGCTGGTTGATGAACTTCATACACCTGATTCCTCAAGATATTGGGTCAAGAAAACTTACAATGAAAAATTTAAAAAAGGGTTGGAGCCGGAAAGCTATGACAAAGAGCCTCTTAGGATTTGGTTTAAAGAGCATGGATATACTGGCAAAGGAAAAATCCCCAAGATGCCCCCAAGTTTTATTGCCAAAATGAGCAGGCTTTACATGGGGATTTATGAAAAAATAACTGGTAAAAGGTTTATTCCGGATATGACAAAAAATGTTAACCTTAGAATTATGGATAATTTACGTGATATAATTTAAATAGTCTATGCCAAATGATAATGGTTTCGTACTTTTAACAGGAACTGCAAATTTACCTCTCGCGAAAGATATTGCTAAAATTTTAGGAAAAGACGTAGATGAAACTGTTACTGTTTTTGCAGATGGTGAAAAAAGAATTACCATACCAGAAAATTTACGTAAACGTGATGTTTTTATAATTCAACCGACTTGTCCGCCTGTTGACGCAAACATTATAGAGCTTTTTTTGATAATAGATGCAGCTAAAAGATCATCAGCTTCTGAGGTTTCCGCAATTATTCCTTATTTTGGATATTCAAGGCAGGATAGAAAAGATAGACCTCGAGTTCCAATTTCTGCATCGATTATCGCAAGACTTATTGAATATGCGGGGGCAGCCAGAATTTTAACAGTTGATGTTCATTCGGAACAGGAACCCGGATTTGTTGAAATTCCCTGGGATAATTTATACAGCAGTTATTCATTTCTTCCGGAGTTAAAAAAACATTTTGCATCAAATTTAGTGGTTGCATCTCCTGATAAGGGCGGAGTTCCGAAAGCCACATTTTATGCGGATCTGCTTGGTGCCGACGGTGTTGCTATTGTTTTTAAAGAGAGAGATGTAATGAAAAGGAATGAGAGTAAAATTGTGAATATGATTGGTGATGTTAGAGGTAAAGATGTATTAATTGTTGATGATATGATTGATACGGCTGGAACATTGTGCGATGCTGCAAAATTATTTAAAGAAAGAGGGGCAAAAAGCGTATCTGTTGCTGCCACGCATGGACTTTTTTCCGGTTCTGCGCCGGAAAAAATTAAAGCTGTTTCCTTAGATAAAATTTTTATAACAGATACAGTACCGATTAGAAAAGAAATGTTAGAAAATCCGAAAGTTTTGATAATTTCTGTTGCCAAACTTTTGGCGGAAGCTATAACTTGTATTTATAATGGTGATTCGATGTCCGAAAAGTTAATTCCCAAAAGTCATAGAGAAGAAAGAAATTAGTCCTTCGACTACGCTCAGGATTAACGGATATCTAAAGTTTCAGCTTGAAAGGTAATATTTTTTGGTTTTATTGCGGAGCAAGAAGCTTGTCTTATTACAACTTGTTTTGGACCGGTTTGAATTATTCCAGCATTCCAGGATTTTAAATTATGTTGTTTCGCTATTTCCTTGGCTTTTTCTACTTGCTGCGCCGGTAAATATATTGCAAACCCGACACCCATATTAAAATTCCCATACATATCTTTATCACTACTTTCGGATTGTTGCTGTAAAAACTTAAAAATTGGTTGAGGATCGGGTAATTCATTGATAACATAACTAAATTCCCGGTTTGCCCTCATTAATTTTCTAAAGCCGTGTCCTGTGATATTTACCATATAATGAATATCGACTCCGCCGTCAAAAAGACCTTTAACCAAGTTTACATATATATATGTAGGAGCGAGTAAGGCGTCGCCATATAATGTGCCGTTAGATAGCTTTGTCATATATCTTTCCGGAAGTTTGTCAGCAACAGCCCTTGCCAGCGATAATCCATTTGCATGAATGCCGCTGCTTTCTATCAGTAAAATGGCATCACCATCTTGAAGTTTGTTTCCCAGCATTAATCTTTCTTTGGGTTTAATAATGCCAATACAAGCACCGGCCAGGTCAATTGTTTGGGGGTTGATAATTCCTGTAAGTGCCGGGGTTTCGCCTCCGCCCCATGTAACTCCCGCCATTTCACAAGCTTTGGCCCAACCTTCTATCAGGGCGCTGGAGCGTTTTGTATCCTTAAACCAATCGGGTCCACCCGAGGCAAAATAAGCATTTAAGATTTGAGGAAGGGCGCCAACTGTTATGATGTCATTGACAATCATGGCAATGGTATCTTGGGCGATAGTGTTGTAATAAGTTTTGCCGGTGATTTTTGCCATCTCATCAGCCACCAGGTTTTTAGTCCCCAGACCTTCGACAACTAATGCTCTGTATGAATTTTCTTCTTCCCAAACATAGGCTGATTCCCCCCGGCTCATCTCAACTTCTTTGATCCCAAAATTGATAAGATTTTGGGCAGTTTGTTTGCCTGCTTTTTGGGCCAATTTTTTTAAGGGGTCCATGATATTATAATTGACTCCTGTTGAAGGATAACTAATTTTTGACTTCTGCATTTTGTTAATATACCATAATTAGTATACTTTATGCGAAATTTATGGCTGATTCTGGCCATTCTTTTTTTAATACCTATTTTTACTCCAGGTCGAGTTGCGGCAGCTGGTTGGCGTGTGCCAATTTTGACTTATCACTATATTGCAGGAAATCCGAATGCTAAGGATATAGCAAGGGATTCTTTATCTGTTTCTCCTGATAAATTTGAAGCGCAAATGCAATATCTTGCCCAAAATGGCTACACCCCGATAACTTTGGATACTTTATATGGAATTTTCAGCAGACAAACATCTGTCCCTGCAAAGCCGGTTGTTTTAACTTTTGATGATGGCTATATTGATTTTTATACCAATGCTTTTCCCATACTTCGCAGGTTTAACTTTCATGCGGTTTCTTTTATTCCAACAGGTTTAATTGGCGGAAGTTACTATATGAATTGGGGTCAAATTAAAGAAATCGCCTCTTCCGGTTTAGTTACTTTTGAAGGACACACAGTAAATCATGCAAATTTGGCCTCCTTAAGTTATGCAGATATGTTGAAACAACTGATAGATTCTAAGAATGTTATACAGGCAAATACCGGATATCCTGTTAATTTTATCTCTTATCCAAATGGGTTTACCAATGGAATAGTTCAAGCAGCTGCCAGGCAGGCAGGATATGCGGGGGGAGTGGGAGTATGGTATGGGAAAACATGGGGTTCATCTTTTAATATGCCAAGGATCAAGGTTTCCGGATTTTGGTCTATCAAAGAATTCGCTTCTCGTTTATGAAACATGGTTAGAAATTGTGTTATAAAGAAACAACAATAGAACCATCCGAGGTTTTATCTGGTGAGAGCTATGATAATCAAGGCAAAAAAACATCAATCTAATCAGCTAAATTTCACCTTATTCACTATCCTCATTACTTTAATCCTGGTTTCTTTTTTTATTCTTAAAGAATCAAATTTTAGCAAGCAGATTCCTGATATTGTGGAAATACCTAAAGAAGTTCAAGAATCAATTAAAAATGTAAAACCTCAAAAATCCTTGCGAGTGCCAATACTTATGTATCATTATGTAGAGTATGTTAAAGATGAAGGAGATACTATTCGCAAATCACTTAATATCGTTCCTTTTATCTTTGACCAGCAAGTGAAGACCCTAAAAGATGCAGGATTTTCTTTTATTACAACTGCCGATTTAGCCGATGCTTTAGATAATAAAGCAAGCATCGATCCAAAATCAGTCATCTTAACTTTTGACGACGGCTACAGGGATTTTTATACGGATGTATTTCCCATTCTAAAAAAATATCAAGTTAAAGCAGTAGTATATATTGTGCCAAATTTCCTGGATCGGTCAAATAATTTAACTTCCTGGCAACTCAAAGAGATTGCGCAAAGCGGTTTGGTGGAAATCGGGGCGCATACTATGGATCATACTTATTTGAGTGGGTTACCCCTGGAAAGAGTTGAATATGAAATAAAACAAAGTAAAGAATACTTTGAAAGTAATTTTGGCATTAAAGTAGTTTCTTTTGCTTATCCTTATGGGGCTTTTGATAATCAGATTATTGACGTTGTTAAAAAAGCAGGATTTAAATCTGCGGTGACGGCGATTTCCGGTATTTTTGCCCTTGATGTAAACAGGTTTTTCCTTTACCGGGTTAGGCCGGGTGTAAAAGCAGGAGAATCCCTTTTGGAATTATTCAGATAATTTTTTGGCTTACAAGAGAAACGGAGAGACAATTGTCATTGAAAAAATCTATTTTGTGGGCGTTAGTTATTGTTTTGTTGGGGATAGGTCTTTTAAAAAAGGAAGAGATTAAAGCACCTAAGCCTTCTTTAAAAAGTGTAGTGGAACATGTAATGGCTGATTCAAAGGGGAAGTATGGGATAGTGATTAAAAATTTTAAAACCGGGGAGAGCTATCAATCAAATGAACATCAAGTTTTTGAAGCGGGAAGTTTATATAAACTTTGGGTGATGGGGACGGCGTTGCAAAAGATTAAAGAGGGTAACTTAAAAGAAGATAAAATTTTGTCTGAGGATATTGAAGTGCTGAATGAAAAATTTGGCATTGAACCCAAGGAAGCTGAATTGCAAACGGGTTCCATCTCTTTGTCTGTTTCTCAAGCATTAAATCAAATGATTACTATTTCTCATAACTATGCGGCGTTGCTTTTGACTGAGGAAATAAAATTATCTTCAATAGAAGCTTTCTTGAAAGAGAACGATTTTGTTGAATCACTGGTTGATGCTGCTGGTGGTTCTCCAACGACTACCCCTTTTGATATTGCTCTTTTTTACGAGAAGCTATACAAAAGGCAGTTAGTCGGCCTTAAGTTTGCAGACAAGATGATTGAATTGTTGCAAAACCAAAAGTTAAACGATGGTTTGCCTAAATATTTACCCGAAATCAAAATTGCTCATAAAACCGGAGATATAGGTTGGTTTAAACACGATGCCGGCATTGTTTACTCAATTTACAGCGATTACTTGATAGTGGTTTTGTCGGAAAGTGATTACCCTCCGGGCGCTCAAGAAAAAATTGCTTTGTTGTCAAAAGCTGTTTATGATTATTTTGAACTTCACTCTAAGATTTAAGCTATAATAAATATAGATAATAAGTTCTAATACAATATGAGCACAAGCTTCATAAAACTTTTTGAGGAAATAAATATTGATGATATTTCTGAGGTAGGCGGGAAAAATGCTTCTTTAGGGGAAATGATTAGAAGTTTTAAGGGTACGGATATCAGCATCCCCGGCGGGTTTGTAGTTACAGCAACTGCCTATAAATATTTTTTATCAAAGACAGGTCTAGATAATTTTATCAAACAGGAGTTAAAAGGTTTAAATATTAGCAATCTGGCAGATTTGGCAAACAAGGGTCAAAGTATCCGGGAAAAAATCAAAAGCACCGAGTTCCCTGAAGATTTGAAAGCTGTGATTAGGGAAGCCTTAAAAGATGCCGAGAGAAAATATGGTAAAAATGCAGATTTTGCGGTTCGTTCATCTGCTACATCTGAAGATTTGCCGGAAGCTTCATTTGCCGGCGAACACGAAACTTATCTTAACGTCAGAGGGCAAGATGATATCCTGCTGGCGATCAGAAAAGCTATGGCTTCACTTTTTACAAACAGGGCAATTTCCTACAGGGTAGACAAGGGATTTGACCATCTCAAAGTTTATTTATCAGTCGGTGTACAAAAAATGATCCGCTCGGATTTAGGCTGCTCCGGGATCATGTTTACCCTGGATACAGAAACCGGTTTTAAAGATGTGGTTTTGATCAATGCTTCCTGGGGACTGGGAGAAATGATCGTCCAGGGAGAAGTTATACCTGATGAGTTTTTGGTTTTTAAAAGAAACTTAAACAAACGAAAATCTTTGTTTAAACATTTCAAGCCCATCATCGAAAAGAAATTGGGTAGAAAATTTAAGAAAATGATTTACGGTGAAGATAAACCAACTAAAGTTATTACAACAACAGATAAAGAAAAAAATTCTTTTACCCTCTCGGATGAAGAAATTTTAAAGCTGGCAAGATGGGGAGTGCAGGTTGAGGATCACTACAGCAGAAAAAAGGGCGGTTGGACTCCGATGGATCTTGAATGGGCTAAAGATGGATTAGACGGTAAGCTCCATATTATTCAGGCAAGACCTGAAACAGTTCATGCAGTCAGGGATTTTTCAAAGATCAAAGATTACGTAAGAGTCGGCGACGGAATGAAGCTTGTTAGTGGAGCTTCTGTTGGCAGCAAAATTGCTGTTGGTAAGGCAAAGATCATCTTGGATGCCAAAGATATTGAATCATTTGAAAAAGGAGAAATTTTGATTACCAAAATGACGGATCCGGATTGGGAACCGATCATGAAGATTGCCGCGGCAATTGTAACAGATGAGGGAGGAAGAACTTCTCATGCGGCAATAGTGTCGAGGGAGCTCGGTATTCCGGCAATTGTCGGGTGTATAAAAGCTACTACAAGAATACCAGACGGTCAGGAGATAACTGTAGATTGTTCGGGGGATGAAGGGGTCGTTTACAAGGGCAAGTTGGATTTTAAAATTATAGAACACGATGTTAAGAAAATTCCTGAAACTAAAACCCGCATTATGATGAATATAGCGACTCCTGAGACAGCCTTTGAGAAATCATTTCTGCCAAATAAGGGAGTTGGGCTGGCCAGAGAGGAGTTTATAATAGCGTCAAATATCGGCATACATCCCCTGGCGCTCTTAAATTACGACAAACTGCCTGAAAGTGTTAAAGATCTGGTCGGAAAAATTACTTTAGGATATCCTGATAAAAAAAAGTTCTATATTGATAAATTAGCTTTCGGCATTGCCAGGATCGGAGCGGCTTTTTATCCGAATCCCATCATAGTGCGTTTTTCCGATTTTAAGACTAACGAATACAGGAAACTTTTGGGAGGGGATTTGTTTGAGCCAAGCGAGGAAAATCCGATGATCGGTTGGAGAGGGGCATCCAGGTATTATTCGGGGGATTTTGCGCCCGCCTTTTTGCTGGAAATTGAAGCTATTAAAAAGGTAATTAATGAGATGGGTTTAGATAATATTTTAGTGATGGTTCCATTTTGCAGGACACCTGATGAAGGGAAAAAAGTTTTGAGACTAATGGAAGATCATGGCCTTTCTAAGAGTAAATTTAAGCATTTAAAGATTTATGTGATGTGTGAAATACCTTCTAATGTTATTTTGGCTGATAAGTTTTTGGATATTTTTGATGGGATGAGTATTGGGAGTAATGACCTGACTCAGTTGACTTTAGGTATTGACAGGGATGGTAATGAAAAAATAAAGGGTATTGCTAATGAAAATGATCCGGCTGTAAAGGTATTAATTTCGCAAGTAATAAAAAAATGTAAAGCCAGGGATAAATATATCGGTATTTGCGGTCAAGCCCCTTCTGATTATCCTGGATTTGTAGAATTCCTGATTAAGGAGGGAATAGATAGCATTTCGCTAAACCCTGATTCACTTGTTCAAACAACCCTTCAAGTTCATAAATTAGAACAAAGATGAAAATTGATAGGATTCACTTTCAGATTATTCCTGATTCCAAAGGTAAAGATACTCTGGAGGCTCAAATGCTGTCAGATGGAACAAGTGTGATTGCGTCCGTGCCCACAGGAGAAAGTACTGGAAAAAATGAAGCAAAGGTTATCCCTCCTCAAAAAGCCCTGGAAAAGACGGATTGGATTTTCTCACAAATTAAAGATCACGATTTTGCTACCTTAGATCAATTTGATGGATTACTTACTACTTTAGACGGGACAGAAGATAAATCAAACCTGGGAGGTAATTTGATTATTGCGTTAAGTATGGCTTTTGCCAAACTTCTGGCAAAAAGTGCTGGTATGGAAGTTTGGCAGCTCGTTTCTAAAATTTCTGGCGCAAAACCATCTTTGCCACTTTGTTTTTTTAATGTCATAGAAGGTGGGGTGCATGGTAATCCGCCAGCTGGCGGATTACCTTTTCAGGAATACTGGTTTATCCCTAAAACTAATTCACCTCAAAAAAGTCTAGATGAAGCGAATGATTTTCTTAAACTTTTGGGAGATAAAATAAAGGATGGTTATGGGGAAGTGGAAATGGGATCTGAAGGAGGCTATACGATTCCCTCTAAAAATGCTGAAGATGGTTTAAAAATTATGCAGGAAATTTCTTCTAATGCACAGTTTGGTCTGGACTGCGCTGCTACGAAATTAGAAAATAAAATTGATCTTTCTTACTATCAACTACTTACTACCAACTACAATCTACTGGCTATTGAAGATCCATATTCCGAAGATGACTGGGATGGATTTTCCAAAATTACCGCCAGCCTTGGCGAAAAGATCTGGATAATTGGAGATGATCTGACTACGACCAACCCTAAACGCCTCAAAATGGCAGCAGATAAAAATGCTGTCAACGCCGTGATTATCAAACCTACTCAAATAGGGACAGTAACTGAAACTATTCAGGCAGTAAATTTGGCTAAATCTTATGGTTGGAAAATAGTAGTTGCTAATCGTGGCGAGGAAACCATGGATACTTTTATTGCGGATCTGGCAGTAGGGATAGGAGCAGATGGATTAAAATCCGGCTGCCCGCTGCAAAAAGAACGGATGGTAAAATATGAAAGACTTGTGGAGATAGAAAAAACATGGCATATCTAGTTTTGGTCAGACACACAGAATCAGTTTGGAATAAAAAAGGGCTTTGGACCGGTTGGACTGATATTGATTTGGATGAAGTTGGGAAAAATGCAGCCAGGAAAGTTGGCAGTATGTTGAAAGATATTTCCTTTAATCTCTATTTTACTTCCCCCTTAAAAAGGGCAAAAAATACTCTGGTGGGAATTTTAGAAGAGTTGGAGAAGGGCGACCAACAGATTTTAGAAAATGATGCTCTAAAAGAAAGAAATTATGGAGAATTTACTGGAAAAAATAAATGGGAGATAAGAGAGAAAATAGGGGAGGAAGAATTTTTAAGAATCAGGAGAGGATGGGATGTTCCGATTTGGAATGGGGAGAGCTTAAAAGATGTTTATCAAAGAGTAGTTCCATTTTATGAAGAACAAATTTTGCCAAAATTAAAAGAAGGGAAAAATATTTTAATTGTTTCCCATGGGAATAATCTGAGAGCATTAGTTAAATATCTGGAAAATATTACTGATAGTGATATCCCCAATTTAGAAATTTCCACAGGGGAAATTATTATTTACCAGATGGATACAAACGGGAAAATTTTAAGCAAACAAATTAAAAAATGTTGACTCTTTACTAAGAGCGATGTACAGTAAAATTATGAAGCAAAATTCTGTCCTGCTTCCGATTGGTTTATCAGTGCTAGTAATAGCAGCCTACGGCTTCCGACAATATCTGCAACAGAGCGGTTTGCCGATTGACCCTTATTACACTGTTCTTTTTGCTTTACCAATTCTTTTGATTCTTTTTAAGAAATTTTCTTTTGTTGATTTAGGATTTCGGGTTGGCAAACCTCTTGTGGGAATCTTTTTTGTTTTCCTCCTGCCGGTAGTCTTATATTTCAGGTGGTCTTTGACGGGCAGGCCAATTGTAGCTCCCGCAACGTTTCCATTGATGCTTTTAATTGGTTCCTTTGCCGAAGAATTCTTTTTCCGCGGGTACTTACAGGAAGATTTCAAAAAAAGATTTGGCGGAAATATCTGGATTGCGCTGGTTTTATCTAATATCCTTTTTGCGCTAGTACATTTTGTTAAAGGTTATTCCTTGGCGGCAACGGCAATGACCGGGTTAATTGGTGTTTATTTTGGGGTTACCAAAGACGAACAAGGAGGCAATTCCCTTATCTATTCTATGGCCGCACATGGCTTATATAACCTGATTGCTGTGGCGGTAGTGTAGTAGTGTAAATGAAGATTATTAAACTGCTCGTCTTAGCTTTAATAATTAGTTTGATTTTTTTTATAATCAGCCATCTTTTTGGTTTTTCTAAAGTAGTTTCAGCAGAGTCAAAGCCTCCTCCCGGGCCAGGTCAGATGATCCCAAAACTTTCTAAAACTGCCAATGACCCAATTTTAGAAAATGGCGGAGTTTACCCGATGTGGGGACCTCCCTGTCAAAGATATACGTATTACACAACTTATCGTGATAAAGAAGGTCGGCCGCCGGAATATGTAAAAATGTATTTTAACGGAGATTGGATCGTTCCTCAAAAAGAAAATTCCAATGACAACGATTATAAAAAAGGTATCAGGTATATTTATAAATTTGTCCCAAACAAAATTGGAGGCAATTTTTTCTTTTTTGAAGCCTCTAACGGTTTAGGTAAAACTCGGGAAGGGATAATTGATTCTCCGGGCAATGGGCCGGTGCTTTTTGAAAGCGATTTTCTGCATAATGAGATAGCCGTGATGGATGGTTCCGGCAAGAAGATCCTGGAATATCCGGTAGGCGATGAATGGGTAGGCGGGATAGCTATATCTTCTGATGGGAAATATCTGGCCGTTAAAACTTCCCGCAAGGTTTTGTTGTTTGATACTAGTAAGCCTGAAAAACCAGTTTGGATTTATGAGCATGGAACTAGTGGAATGATTGGTGGGGATGTTAAAGGAGGGATAGCCATTTCCGGGGACGGATCAAAGATTTTTGCCTCAATTAGTAGTAATGTGTTGTTATTCGATAAATCCAGTAATAAGCCTGTTTGGAAATATTCAACAGATAATGCCTATAATGTGGCTATTTCTGAAAATGGTCAATATGTTGGGGCAGCTACAGCTGGTTCAGAAACAATCTTGAACAGCAACCTGCTAATTATCTGGAAGGTGAGTTCTTCAAAACCCTTATGGCAGTATCATGCTTCAGGAAATTTCCATGATATTGCTTTTTCAAAAGACGGTAGCTTTGTGGTAGGTTCAACCGGTTGTCCGGACCGCCAGGCCTATATTTTTAGTAAGGATTCCAACAAGCCGGTAATGGTCTCTGGTAGGTTAACCTATGATTCACCTGTCCAGCGGGCTAGGATTACTAAAGATGGAAGTTTTGCGAGCTTCACTACTGACGGCGGACCTGATTCTTCTATGGTGGTGGCGTTTGCTAAAAATTCTTCCAAACCCTTGTGGAAATTTACCGGTTCCAGCTCTAAAGCTGCCAGGGCAATGGATATGACTTCTGATGGAAATTCAATTGTGGCAGCCAATACTGTGGGTGATGTTTATCTTTTGAATAAAGACGGCAAGTCAATTTCAGATTGGCATTTAAATACTACTATTGGTTCGGCTGATATTTCCGATGATGGCAGTGTAATTGCTTTGGGTAGTACAGATAGTAAGGTTCATATCCTGGATCCCAATCCGCCAGCTGGCGGAAAGAAAGATATCCCAGTTGAGTTTAAGGAATTTGTGGAAGAAGTGGCAGTATCAGCAAATGGTAAATATATAGCGGCCGGTACGGGTGGTTCCCCATACTTTTTTGAAGAGATTTTATCTCCCAATAGAAATAAGGTTTATGAGTGCAAAACAGTTATTGAGCCAAAACCAATGGATGAAGCTTTAAAGGGTATGGGCAGCGGGGGAAATGTAGGAGACAGTCAATCTTCGGAGGGAAAGCAAATTGGTTTGGTGCAAAAAATCCTGAACTTTTTTCTTCAATTGTTGGGCCAAAAACCAAATCAGGCAATTAAACAACCTACCCAGAATTCACCTCAAGGAGAGGAGAAACAGGGCACAGGCAAATGCGGTGACACTATTTGTGAACCATCAAATGATGAGACCAAAGAAAATTGTCCCAAAGATTGTTCAGGAGAAAATAAATGACTCAAAAAGGTTTTGCCCCTATTTTTTTAATTGTTGCTATATTGGCGGTTGTTGTAGGAGTGGGCTTTTCAAAGTTTACAGGAATTACAGGACAAAATAAAGGACCAGAACAAAATCAACCGGGTTGGGGTCAAAGACCTGGAGGGGCAGAAAATTTTGGTCCTTCCATGCCTCCTAAAATAGCCCATTGGAGTGGTCCGATTCCTAATCCTCCAAAAGATAAAATAACTTTTTATAAAGGTCTCTGGTCGGGAAACTTAATTTACCCGGAACAATATACAGGTTTAAAACTTGATCTTGAAAAGTACAAAAGCTGGGGAGTAAATATTGTCAATATTGCTCCCGGTTTTGAGATAAACAGTAAAGGTGAAGTGCGCTACCCTCCTGATTTTCCCACGAATGAAGATTTGGATGCGCGGGTGGGAGAGTTGGCCACCAAGTTTTATTCAGCTAACATTCATCTGACTATGACAGTCCTGGTTCACTACAAAGAAAATTTTGACCCAAAGGGGCAGTGGGCTGGGGAACCCATACCGTTGCCAAAGGAGGTGGTGGAAAAACCCGGATATTTGGACAAATTCGACAAGGTGGTTGAGGATATGGCAAAAATTGCCCAAAAATACCATATTGAAATGTTTGCCCCAATGGGTGAGCCGGAAAATATTTTTGGCATCAAAGTGGCCTCTTCCTGGAATCAGGAAATTCTTCCCAAAATTAGAAAAAATTACCAAGGTAAAATTTTTTACAAAGGAGATTTACATAAAGGTGAAGGTGATAACTTAAATTTTAAAGGTTATGATGTGTTGGGGGTTATGCCGCATCCTGCGCCGCCGCCAACTGATTTAGAGGAACTCCGCAAAGTTATAGATTTTAATATGGATAAGGCTTCGGCTTGGGCTAAAAGGGACGTGGTGCCGGAGGTAGTAGTTGCTGAACATGGTTATAAGGGAAACAATGAAATGTGGCCTGCAGGAGATATCGGAATTGTTTTGGAGGAAGGCAGTAAAAAATTAAATGGAGTATATTTGTCTGATCCAATGCCGGCAGTTTTGAAAACTACAAACGGAGAACAGATAATTGCTCAAATGAAAAAGTGGTTTTTAAATTAGAAAGGGGAAGATATGGTAAAATAGTTAGGTGAAAAAGTTCTCTCTTCCTTTCCTGGCTTTTCTGCAAGCCACAGGATTACTTATTTATATCAGCCTTGTTTCTTTGATCTTCCTTTATGGAAATCAAATATTTGGTAAGATGAATAATTATTTTGGTCCCATTCTTTTCCTTTTAATTTTTGTTTTATCAGCCATTATTTCCTCTGTTTTGGTTTTGGGCAGAGCCGGTTTTTTATTTTGGGAAAAAAGGTACAGGCAAGCTTTTCCTTTGCTTTTTTGGACAATCGGCTGGATTTCTTTTTATCTGGCTGGGGTTTTCTTGCTTTTACTTTTGGCTAAGTAAGGGTTTATGCTTAATAAGAAGCTGCTTATTTTTTTGTCTTTTATCGTCATAGTTTTTGGGCTGTTAATTTATCAGGTAAGATTACAACCTAAAGCTGTTCCGGATTCAAATTCACCAAAACCTATTCAAGTTAACCCTTTGCAAATTTCTCAAATGAGGGCTAGAAGTTACCAGGGAAGCGATTTAATCATTGAGGAAACTTTAACTTCGGGAGAAAATTATAAACAATATATTGCTTCCTATAAATCAGACGGGTTAAAGATTTATGGTTTATTAACAGTTCCAACTGGCGTCATGCCTGAAAGCGGTTGGCCTGCCATTATTTTTAATCATGGTTATATCCCGCCGGCACAGTATAAAACTACCGAAAGGTATGTGGCTTATGTGGACGGTTTTGCAAGAGAAGGTTTTGTAGTTTTTAAGCCCGATTACCGGGGCAATGGGAATTCCGAAGGAATATCAGAGGGAGCATATTACTCACCGGCTTATACGATTGATGTCTTAAATGCCCTTGCATCTGTTAAGAGATATAAAGACGTAGATCCGGGAAAAATTGGCATGTGGGGTCATTCAATGGGAGGGAATATTACTTTACGTGCGATGGTTATTTCTTCCGATATTAAAGCCGGAGTTATTTGGGCGGGGGTGGTGGGGACTTATGATGAGCTCTTAAATAAATGGCATGGAATAAGACCTACGACATTCTCAAATCAAGAAATAGCCGGACATATCAGTTCCATCAAACAAAACTTGATATTAAAATACGGTACCCCAAGTTCTAATCCAAGTTTTTGGCAAAGCATTGATCCGCGGTTTTTCCTAAAAGATATCTCCGGTCCCTTGCAACTGCATCAGGGTTTAGCAGATGCTGAGGTTCCTTTCTTATTTTCCGAAGGTTTAAAAAATGATTTGGAGAAACAAGGAAAAACCGTTGAACTCTATACCTATAACGGGGCAGACCATAATATCTCTGGACCAAGCTTTAACCTTGCAATGCAAAGATCAATAGATTTTTTTAATAAATACTTGAAATAACAGTTGGCCTCTATTTTTAATTTTTGAAAGATATATAATTATTTATATGTCAGAAACTGGAAAAGAAAAAATTATTAAATGATATTAAAATTTGTCTACATTATTTTTATCGGAATACTTCTTGCTGCCTTTGTGGGAGTAGGTATTGCTGCTTTTTATCCTGGACCCAAATCCCCGGAGCCGCCACTATCAATAAAATACTGTCCTCCAAAAGATGTGGTTTCGCCAGAGGTGAAGCAGGAGCAGGAAAAGTTTGATGCTGAGGAAAAGATTTTTATGGAAAAAGATAAAATTTATAACCGTAATGTTTCAATTATCTCTTTGGCAGCGGCGATAACAATTTTAATTATTAGCTTAACATTTGCCAAAGCCATCCTAGTTATTGCCGATGGGATGTTACTTGGGGGAGTATTAACTTTAATCTACTCTATTGTCCGGGGATTTGCCAGCGAAGATGCAAAGTTTCGTTTTTTGGTTGTAAGCATTGGTTTAGTAATTGCTTTATTTTTAGGCTATCTAAAATTCATCAAATCCCAAATAGAAGAAGCTGGTAATAAAAAAGCCAAGTAAATCCCTAAAATTTTAACCTCGGTTTTTATAAGCTTTGACTTTTGTTATCTATTTTGCTATATTTCTCATAAATTATGGAAACCGTGAAAAATTGGGGTGCAGTAGACCCTTCAACTTTAGATTCATTTAACAGATTAGGACCGCGCGAACAAAATGCTGTTAGAGTTGCATTAGGTGGAATTAGTAGCTGACAAGAGACACAATATCCACCAAGGCCAATGAGAGTTGATGCAAGAACGACCCCATTTAATTTCAGAGATTTTGCAAATGCTCTACATGAGTTAGGAATTGGAATAACAGGTTCACTCATGCGGGACGGAAGCGGTAGAGTTATAGCTTTTCAACCGAAGCCGTATGAAGGAGATTTCAGGGATGGAACAACTGGAGATGTTTTCTTAGATTTAATTATAGAAACAGAAAGAGCAGCAAATTGTCTTTTTGGTCAAGAATGGCGTAATACATTCGGGGGGCTTTAGATCAAAATCTTCGTTAATAACCTAAAAGGATTGATGCAGACAATATTTCCCAAAAGTCCCAAGTTTTGTTTATTTTTTTATCTTGCTTACTTGGTCTTAAAACTTTTTTTATTTAATTTTCTTTTTAGGACTACTTTTTTCTTTTCTTTAATTTTATGATAAAGTTAAAGTAATGCCCAGGAATATTTTTAAACTTATTCTATCCATTGTTATTTGTCTTGCAGCAGGAGGAGTAGGGAGTTTGTTTATTACTTCTTCCATTCCTGACTGGTATCAAACTTTAAATAAACCTTTCTTTTCTCCGCCTAATTGGGTTTTTGGGCCTGTTTGGACAATACTTTATATAATGATGGGGCTCTCTTTATATTTAGTTTGGACAAAGAAGAAAGTTCCAACTATTTTCTGGATTCAGCTTATTTTAAATGTAGCTTGGTCCATTATCTTTTTTGAGATGAAAAACCCTGCCTTGGCTTTAGTAGAGATAGTGGCCTTATGGATAGCAATTTTCTTAACAATTAAGGCTTTTACCAAAATTAACAAGCTGGCTGGTAATTTATTAATCCCATATCTACTTTGGGTTACTTTTGCCTCATTCCTTAATTTATCCATTGTTATACTAAATCCATAAATTAAGTTATAATTTGAGCGTAGCGAAAATTTCAAGCTTTGCTTATAATTTCCAGGTATGTCTTTAAAAGTCGGGATAGTTGGATTACCAAATGTTGGGAAAAGTACTTTGTTCAATGCTCTTTTGAAAAAAAGAGTGGCTCTTTCTGCCAATTATCCTTTTGCCACAGTTGAACCAAATGTGGGGGTGGTGGCAGTACCTGATGAGAGGCTAAACAAGCTGGCCGATCTGGTGGCTGAGGTGTCAAAAAAACCTCCTGTTGTTCCGGCTGTGGTGGAATTTGTAGATATTGCCGGATTAGTAAAAGGTGCTTCAACCGGAGCCGGTTTGGGTAACCAGTTTTTATCTCACATTAGAGAAGTGGATGCCATAATTCATGTTCTGCGGGATTTTCAGGATGAAAATGTGGTACGGGCTGGAGCGGAAAATCCAGACTCAGATAAATTGGTAGTGGAAACAGAATTAGGATTGGCAGATCTTCAAACTCTGGAAAAATTAATAGCTGCCCCCTCCTTCGCTAAAGCTTCGGCGGGTAAACAGGAAATGGATCCACTAGCAAGTCAGAAAGCAGAGATTTTAAATCAGATAAAAGAGGAGTTGAATCAAGGGAGAAATCTTGGGAAATACCAGATAGCAGATGACAGACTTCAGGATTGGTTTGATCGCCTGCCACTTCTGACTATTAAACCAACGCTATATGTTCTAAATGTTTCAGAAAGCGCAATTTCAGAACACCTCGGAGGTGAAAAAAATGCAGTTACATCTCCGAGGTGGAATGGTCAGAATGAGATGGTTATCTCTGCCAAATTGGAAGAAGAATTGGCTGATTATTCAGAAGAAGAAAGATTGGAATATTTAAGAACTTTAGGGATTGATCAAACAGGTTTGGAAAGATTAATTGTCAAAGCCTATGACCTTTTAGGCCTAATTTCTTTTTTAACTGCCGGTCCGAAAGAAGTCAGGGCTTGGACTATAAAGAGAGGAACAAAAGCTCCCCAAGCAGCAGGGGTAATCCACAGCGATTTTGAGAAAAATTTTATCAGGGCCCAGGTTATCTCTTATGATAAATTGATAGAAGCTGGATCATATACAGAAGCTAAGGCCAAAGGGTGGGTTAGGACTGAAGGAAAAGATTATGAGGTTAAGGATGGGGATGTGGTTGAATTTTTGGTTAGCAATTAACTTCTGTATAATCTTCTATTGAATTATTCACTTCTTCTTAGTACAATTACACACAATAAATATGAATTCATATTATTTAACATTAGTTTTAAAGCCGGATTTGGAAGAAAAAGTTAGAAAAGCTCTTTTGGATTCCATCAGTAAAAAATTGGTAGGGAAAGATGGCAAGATGGAAAAGGAAGACCTTTGGGGAGTGAGGGCTTTGGCTTATCCTATAAATAAGCAAACCTCCGGTTACTATGCTCATTTTGAAATTCAAGCAGATCCCAAAGACGCAAAAGGTCTTGACAAAAGCTTAAAAGTAGAAGAAGATGTATTGCGTTATCTTTTGATCAGACGATAGATGATGGAAAGTAGAAGATAGACTTTTGAAGATGGAAGGTGGAAGATAGATGGCTTCAAGATCTTGGAATAGAGTTGAACTTATAGGCAATTTAACAAGGGACCCCGAACTTCGATATACCCCAAATGGTGCTGCAGTTGTTACTTTCGGTATGGCTACTAACCGAACTTATGTTACAGAAGGTGAGCGTAAAGAAGAGGCAGATTTTCATAAATTAGTAGCCTGGAATAAGTTGGCAGAGCTTTGTAATCAACTGCTTAAAAAAGGTATGAGGGTATTTATTTCCGGCAGGTTGCAAACCAGATCCTGGACAGCGCAGGACGGTACTCAGAGGCAGAGTACGGAAATTGTAGTAGAAGATATGATCATATTGACCCCCAAAAATTTTGGAGAAACGGCGGCAACGCCAGAGGATGCGGAAGCAGAACATGCCAAGACAGAGGAGACAGAACCAGAAGAGAAAGTTACAGTTAAAGAAAAGATAGAGGATGAAGCTAAATCAGCAAAGAAAGAAACTGAAGTCTCCCAGGAAGAAACTCCCCCTCAAGAAGAAGTTAAAGACGATCTTCCATTCTAGCTCAATTTAAGATATAATCGTTCCGCGATGTAATCGCTAAATTATGGTAGAGAAAAGGATTAAAAGAGTAATTTCTAAACCTGCAGTTTCTGTAAAAGAGGGAGAAGAGGTAAAACAACCCTCAGAAGAGTTGCAAAAGGCCGGTAGGCCTAAAAGAGCATGCCTTTTTTGCCAAAGTAAAACTAATCCTTCGTATACAGATACGAATGTTCTGCGCCGTTTTGTAACCGACCGGGCAAAAATAGTACCTAAGCTAAAGAGCAATCTTTGCAGCAAACACCAGCGGATAGCGACTAAACAGATAAAATATGCAAGACATTTAGCCCTTTTTCCCTTTACCCCCAAGGTTTGAGGAACGTGGTAAACCACGTTCAGTTGTTTACATGAACGTGGTAAACTAGATCTATGCCCATTATTCCAACAGGTCTTTTTGATAGCTTTGATAATCTGGATCAAATTTCAGTTGAAGCCGTATCTTCCTGGTTAAAACCAGCGCCTCAGTTAGCTCAACTTAAAAATTACTTGGCAAACAAAATTTTATACCCCCGGAGTCTTCCCCTGACCAAACAAGATATGCAGATAGATTTAGCAATTCTCTGCGAAGCGCTAAAAATGAATGCCCCCGAAGGATCTCAAAAATCAAATGCTTTACTTGGCGATAACCCTTTTTTAAATATTACACTGCGGAAAATCTTAATTCCTTCAAAGTTTCTTGACTTTGTACCCAATCTTGCTGCTTTGACGACAGTTTTTATAAATGCATTGTTGCTTAATCGGACAAGGAAGGATTGGTTTCAGGATATCTGGACTATAGTTTTGACAGGTATTAGTGATGAGGTTGTAGGATCTGTTATCCTGCCCCAATTTGAAGACAAAAATGCGCTGATGCGTTGTCAATTGCTGGGGAAAAATTATGAAATCCGCCCGGGAGGTTTGACAGTGTTGCCTTGTTTCAAAGACAGATGTGAAATAAGATACAAACTCCACAAAGGTAAGATTTTGGGTAAAGAGGAAAGTGCAATTGAAATTTATGGCGGAAAATTAGGTTTGGTGATTGACGGAAGGAGCGTATGAAGCACTCTGTGCATATCCGTTTGCGTGTTGAGAAAAATGTCGTAACTCGAGTTGTAAGAATTTTAAAAGGTAAAGGTTCTCTTACCGTGAAAGCGGGTCAACAAGTTACACCGGATGAAATTATAGGCAATGGAACCATTGCTTCGGGATTCCGGGTTTTAAATTTATCTACACTGCTTTCCGTGCCCCCGGAGGAGGTTGAGAAATATTTAACAAGGCAATTGGGTCAGCGGATTTATAAAGGCGAACTGTTAGCCTTCAAGAAAGGTTGGTTGCTTTTCGGAAAGAAAGTAGTAACTTCTCCCGCAGATGGTGTATTGGATTTCTTAAATACCAAAACCGGAGAATTAAAAATCGCATTTTTGTCCAAGAAAGCAGACTTACCGGCCGGAGTTTTTGGGTTCGTGGAAGATGTGGATACGGAAAGAGGACAAGTGATAATCCGGACTCTTGTTAGCAAAATCTATGGTATGTTCGGTTCCGGAAGAAGTCGTGACGGAATTCTTCATATTTTAGGCAAAAAAGATAGTCTGGTATCCAAAGAAGAGATTCAAACAAAATATGACGGGCAGATACTGGTAGGAGGCAGTTTATTTTTTAAAGATGCGATCTCTGTTTGTATTTCACAGGGAGTTAGCGGAATTATTACGGGCGGGATCAATGCAGAGGATTACAAAGGTATGGCCGGAGGCAGATTAGTCTTCCCCAAGAAATTGGATAATGATATAGGTATTGGAGTTGTGGTGTGTGAAGGTTTTGGTTCGATCCCGATAGGAGATGATATTTTTGAGGTTTTATCCGAATATGAAGGAAAATTTGTTTTTATTGACGGGAATAAAGCTCTAATTAGTCTTCCATCATTTTCATCAGCCAGTTTAATAAAAATAAAAAATACCAAATTGCCTCCACTGCTCGATCACAAGTTAAGAGAATCTGGTGGCTATTCCATGGAAGCTCAGGAACTTAAAGTTGGCTTAAAAGTAAGGATAGTTGGAAATTCCTGTCTCGGGGAACAGGGTAAAATTGTATCAAGAGATGATTCCTTGACTCTTTTACCCTCCGGAGTTAAGGATTATCTGGTGACAGTTGAAACCACCAGAAGAAAACTTCAGGTGCCGGTTGCGAATTTAGAAATAATAGGGTAGAGTTTACAAATTAGAAATATTTGTATGAGAAATTTCCTTAAAACTTTAGATATAAAAATAGTTTTGATTCTGATTTTGGCTTTTTTGCTGGGTTGGCAATTGGGCCATCGGGATGTACAGTTTAAGCTTGCAACTTACCGGCCGACACTCTCTATAGTTAATAAAGAACCTCCCAAAAATATTGATATAGATTTCAAATTATTTTGGAACACCTGGGATCTTTTGTCCCGCAGCTACCTTGATAAAAAAGCCATAGATCCCAATAAATTATTTTACGGCGCTATTTCAGGAATGGTTTCCTCGCTGGGAGATCCTTATACGGTTTTCTTGACGCCTGATCAACAAAAATTTTCTAAAGAAGAATTAAATGGCAGCTTTGACGGGGTAGGAATTCAGCTGGGTTTTAACAAAGACAAGAGATTAGTGGTAGTTGCTCCACTTGATGGTACGCCGGCATTAAAAGCAGGTATTGAGCCCGGAGATACAATTGTTAAAATCGGCGATAAGGATACAACCGGGATAAGTCTGCCGGAAGCTGTAAATTTAATAAGAGGACCAAAAGGAACAAAGGTTTCTTTAACAATTTTCCGGGAAGGGGAATCTGATACGAGAGTTTTCACCCTGGATAGAGATACTATAGTTGTAAAAAGTGTAACTGTAAGTTACAAAGAAACTAAGCTTGGAAAGAAAGTGGCGATTATAAAATTATCCCGTTTTGGAGAAAGGACCGAAGATGAGTGGAATTCCGTGGTTACCGAGATACTTGCTGCCGGATCGCAAGCAGTTATCTTAGACCTCCGGAATAATCCGGGCGGATTCTTGGATGGAGCAGTTTTTATAGCTTCAGAGTTTTTAGAAGGGGGAAGCGTTGTTCAGCAGGAAGATAGTGAAGGAGCGAAGACGCTTTTTAAAGTTTCAAGAATAGGAAAACTTACAAAAATACCACTCCTGGTTTTGGTGAACAAAGGTTCGGCATCTGCTTCGGAAATTGTAGCAGGTGCACTTCAGGATCGAGGCCGGGCTAAGTTGGTTGGGGAAAAATCGTTTGGTAAAGGAACTATCCAAAATGCTGAAGATCTTGCAGGCGGAGCAGGGATTCATATTACAATAGCAAAGTGGTTAACACCAAACGGCAGATGGGTTAATGATTCCCAAGGCATAGATCCGGATGTTATAATTGAGGCTGACAAAGAAGATGCAACAAAGGATCTGCAGCTTGAGAAAGCAATAGAGCTTTTGGATTAGTTGTTCTCTTATGGATTACTCAAAACTGCCATTACCGAAATTAAACTTTAGTGGATTATTTGTAGCAGTGGCGTTGGGTATTATTGTAGCTGTTGGTTTATACCAGGCTCAAGTTAACGGTTTGATTTCTTTGTCTAATTTTTTACCTGACTTTTTACCTAAGACCGGAAATTTGGAAACAAGAACCGTTGTTCAAGAGGAGAATATAGTCATCTCAGTCGTTGAGGAAGTATCTCCTTCTGTTGTGGCAATTGGGGCCACTAGCAAAGTTTTTAACCCGTTCGATCCTTTCTCAATTCCCAAAAATCAAACTAGCACAGTAGGAACCGGTTTTGTGGTATCTGATAAAGGCATCATTGTGACCAATAAGCATGTGGTAGCAGATACGGATACTGTTTATAATATTGTAACCAAGGATGGTAAGAAGTTTGAAATTAAGAAGATCTACCGGGATCCAATTTTGGATTTTGCGATTGTTCGAATCGAAGGGGAGAAGCTTAAAGCATTGGAGTTGGGCGATTCTTCTAAATTAAAAGTCGGACAGTTGGCTATTGTCATCGGGAATGCTTTAGGCCGGTTTACCAACAGTGTCACCACAGGTGTAGTTTCCGGATTGGGCAGGAAGGTGGTGGCAGGTGATCCTTTTTCCGGATCAGCCGAAAGTTTGGATAATTTAATCCAGACTGATGCAGCTATTAATCCCGGTAATTCTGGCGGACCGCTCTTAAATTCAGCCGGACAAGTGGTTGGAGTTAGTGTTGCAATGACAGAAGGAGCACAAAATATTGGTTTTGCCATCCCTATTAACTCAGTCAAAAAATTCGTTGATGAGTTTATCCAAAATGGTTCAATCTCCAGACCTGTTTTGGGAATCAGGTATAGATTTATTGCTAAAGATGTCGCTATTTTAAACGATGTTCCGCAAGGAGCCTTCGTGCAAGAAGTGATTGAAAATTCTGCAGCCTCCAAAGCCGGGATCAAAGAAGGAGATATTATTACTAAAGTTAACGGACAAACAGTTGATTCAGAGACTAAAATTTCAGAGGCTATTGCCAGTAAGAAAATTGGGGATACGTTGACTTTAACTATCTGGGCTGATAATAAAGAAAGAACAGCGAATGCTGTTTTACAAGAATTAACTAATCAGTAATATTCTCTGTTTGTGAGCCAGGTCTTTTTTAGTTTCAATTTGCGAATAGGGAAAATATTTTTGAGATTCATTTACCGCCAGTTCGCCGTGAGTATAGTCAATTTCTCCGATGATTAATTTTGGCTGCCAGGATTTTTCTTTAATTTGACTAAATAATTTTCTATAAAGTTCAAAACCGTCTTCCCCGCCGTCTAAAGCAACGTGCGGTTCGAAATCTTTCACAGATGAGTCAAGATAAGGAATTCGCTCAGTTGGGATATAAGGGAGGTTTGTAACAATGATTAGGGTATGGGGTTTAGGGTGTAGGGTATAGTTTAAACCAGAAAGTAAATCGCTTTGGATAAATTCTATTTTGTCTTCTACGCCATGGCGTTTAGCATTATATTTGGCTATTCTTAAGGCAGCAACAGATATATCAGTAGCGATGATTTTTATATCAGGAGCATTCCTGGCAACAGAAATAGCTATATTACCGGCACCGGTTCCAAGATCGAGGATGGTAATAGGTTGTAGGTTGTAGGTTGTAGGTTGTAGTTGGGAAACAAAGCGCAGTACTTCGTCTACTAAAAGTTCTGTTTCAGGGCGGGGTATTAAAGTATCGGGTGTAACCTTGAATCTTAGTTTGTAAAATTCAGTGTAACCTTTAACATACTGATATGGCTTTGATGATGTCATCCAGATCCCCCTCTAATATATTGTCCAGATTATGCCATGATTTGTTGATTCTATGATCGGTTACTCTGTTTTGAGGAAAATTATATGTTCTAATTTTCTCCGATCTCATACCAGATCCTACTTGAACAGCTCTTTGTTCCATAACTTTGCCAGTCTTTTTTTGTTGTTCTGCCTCCCAAAGCTTAGATCGAAGGAGACTTAGGGCATTTTCTCTATTTTGGAGTTGTGATCTCTCGGTTTGACAGGTTACAATGATTCCGGTTGGGATATGAGTAAGCCTTACGGCAGTAGAAACCTTATTAACATTTTGGCCGCCAGCACCACCGGAGCGGAAAGCTTCAAATGCTATATCAGAGGGATTTATGGTAACTTGAGCATCGGTAATTTCAGGGAGCACTGCTACTGTGGCTGTTGAGGTGTGAATTCTACCCGAGGATTCTGTAACGGGTACTCTTTGTACCCGGTGAACACCGGATTCATATTTAAGATGGCTGTATGAACCCTTACCTGAAAGTTTGAGTACAATTTCTTTCACTTGCCCCAGTTTTCCTTCAGACCGGTCTAATTCTTCAACTTTCCACCCTTTATTTTGAGCAAATCTTGTGTACATCCGCAATAAATCACCGGCAAAAAGTCCGGCCTCGTCGCCTCCGGCAGCACTCCTGATTTCTAGAATACAGCTGTCAGTCTTCAGTATCGCTTCGCTGTCAGCTGTCAGACTTTCTGAATTTTCTGACGACTGAAAGCTGAAAGCTGATGACTCTAATTCTGCTTTTTGCTGTTCTAGATCTTTAATTTCTCCCTTGGCCAGATCAGCCATTTCAGGATCCTGCAGAAGTGGTTTGATCTCCTCGATTTGTTTATCTAATTTATTTATCTGTTCCTCTATATAATTATTCATAGGATTGATTATTATTATACCCCTCGATGACAAAAGAGTAGCTAAGAAGGGATCTGTTTGCGGGCTTGAATGAGTAAGTCCTTGAGCGAGGGTCGTTCTTTCTTTTTATCTTCAACTTTTGATTTCCTGGCTTCTAGAATTTTCTTTCTTTCTTCTTGCCTGATTTTAGAAACTTCGGTTTTTTTAACAAACCTGTCTACTTGACCTAATGTGTCGACAAATTTTTGTTGTCCGGTAAAAAGCGGGTGACACTTGCTGCAAATTTCCACTCGGATTGAAGATAGTGTTGAACCTGCTGTAAAAGTTGTTCCGCAAGCACAAGTTACTTGCGCTTCAGGAAACCAAGCAGGATGTAGATTAGCTTTCATGATAAAGAGTATTATACCCTGTGGGCTTTGTGGTGTCTATGGTGAGCTTCTTTGGCTAATGTGCCCAAATAGACACCTATGGCGATGAGTGAAGCGCCTAGAAGGAATAGAGTAGATATTGTCTCGTTCAAGACGGAAACCGCAAGAATTGTTGCCGCAAACGGCTCAATGTATTGAAAAAGGTCTGCAGCAATGACTGAGGTTTTTGAAAGCCCCCATTCAAACAGGAAATATGCAGAAATGGAGGAAAGAAAAGTCATATAAGCTAATCCTAAGATACCGAGTATGGTTATTTGGTTTATCCAGGTCGGGTCTTGAACATATTCAGTTGCGGCAGGTATTAAAAAGGAAATAGTTCCAACCAAAAAAGCTATCGCAGTGACTGTCAGCGAAGAATAAGTTTTAAGAATTTTTTTGGAAATAGTTGCGCCTGCAACCCAGGAAATCGAGGCCAGAATTATTAAGATATTCCCCAGTATAACTGATGAAGTTGTTCCTCCATTAATCATCTGGGGCAGACCTATAATAATTGTGGCTCCTATAAATCCTAAAGCTATGCCAAAAAGATTAACCAGACGGACCTTTTCTTTTAAGAACCACCAACCTGAAAGTACGGCTAACATTGGGATTGCTAAGCTTAAAATTGATGCATTTATGGCTGTTGTGCGTTTAATCCCTTCAAAGAAAAAAGTGATATTTAAAGTAATAATTAAAACCCCGATGGCAATAAGTTTTGGGAGATCTTGTTTCTCGATTTTGACTTTTTTACCTCCGAAGGAGGGGTGTGTTGTTTCTGCCAGGAAAAAAGGTGCTAAAAGAAGTGAAGCAAAAGCAAACCGGAGCAGCGCCAAACTCATAGGCGGGAATTCCTGTAAAGTTACCTTTGCTACCACGAAATTAGCTCCCCAAATCAAATGGGCAAGGATGAGGGCAATATACGGAGCTGGCTTTTTTAGTATTTGGGAAGACACTATTTAAGAATAAGCAATCACGGATTAAGAATCAAGCTTAGGATATGAGTTCAATGAGGCGGTCAAGTCCGAATGAGAAACCGACAGCCGGAATATCTTTTTTTGAAAAACTTCCGATTAAATTATCGTATCTGCCACCGGCGCCAACTGAAAGGTCTGTGGGATTTTGGCTTATTTTGAGCTCAAAAATACTTCCCGTATAATAATCCAAACCACGGGCAAGGGTTGGATCAAAAATAAAATTACCAGTTTTACCTGGCTCTTCGATTTGTTTAAGATCGTACTGCGTTTCTAAAATTTTAAAAATTTCCTGAAGCTCTTTTGTAGGTTTAGAATTCTGGATTTTTGTAAAATAGCCCTCACATTCATTTTCAGAAAAACCTTTATCCATAAGCTCTTTTTTTGCAGCTTCTTTACCAAACTTTGGAATTTTATCAATAACACGGACTACTTCTACCGGAATGCCTTGGAAATTTCTGCGGTCATTTACAAACATAACTGCACTTTTGAGTCCTATTGCTTTTGAGACTTTGATGGTTGCAGCTATGACCCTAGCATCTTCTTCCAGTTCATAAGATCCTACAATATCGAAATCAACCTGGGTAAATTCCCTAAATCTGCCTTTTTGAGGATTTTCACCCCGGAAGACCTGGCCGATTTGATAACGCCGGAACGGCAGGGGAGGGTTGTAAGTGGCAACATATCGCGCCAAGGGTACTGTTAAATCGTAGCGGAGCGCTAATCTTCTTCCGCCTCTGTCTGTAAATTCATATATCAACCTTTCTTCCTCTCCATATTTGCCTTTGAGGGTGTCTGCAAATTCAATGGTCGGGGTTTCAATCGGGACAAAACCATAATTTTCTAAGACGCTGACAATAATGTTTATTGTCTCACGCCTTTTTTTGGCCAGGTCTGGTTTAATGTCCCTGAAACCTTTTGGTGTCGGCGGTGCTTTAATCATAAATTCTCCTCTAGATTACCATATACATTTTTAAATTAAAGTGTCAATACATACAAATTCACCTCAGGGTGGGCATAACGGAGATGGATAAGATGCGATAATAATATGATAATATATATTCCATGGTTAAGACGGCAATAATTTTGGCTGGGGGGAAGGGGGAGAGGCTTAGGCCGTATACTAATGACCGTCCCAAGGTCATGGTAGAGTTGGACAGTAAACCGATTCTGGCCTGGCAGATAGAGTGGCTTAAATCCTATGGAATTACAAAGTTTGTTTTAACTGTCAGCTATAAGTATGAAGTAGTTCAGGAGTATTTTGGGACGGGGGAAAAATTTGGCATTGAAGTGGATTATTCCATCGAAGAAACTCCTTTGGGGCGGGGTGGAGGAATAAAAAAGGCTTTTAAAAGTTCTTTGGTTGCCGGCGAAAACGATGTTGTAGTTTGTAACGGCGATATTATTACTAAGCTGAACTTATCCAATATGATTGAGGAGCATCTAAGCCAAAAAGCTTTGGTAACTCTTCTTTTGGTTCCTTATATTTCAAGATGGGGAGTTGTGAAAGTTGATGAAAATAGTCATATAACAGGGTTTGAGGAAAAACCAAAACTGCCTTATTGGATAAATGGCGGGATATATTTGTTTAATAAAGAGGTAGAACCGATGTTGCCGGAGCTTGGGGATCACGAAAAAGAAACTTTCCCAAAAATCCCTAAGAATAAATTTTTAGGCTTTAAAGATGAAGGATTCTGGCGGGCTGTTGATGTAATTAAAGATAAATCCGAGGCAGAGGAGTTTTTAGTAACGGGCAAACAAGATTTTAGTTAGCTTTTTTGGAGGCAGGTTTAGCAGACGGGCTGGCAGTTTGTGCAGAAGGCGTTGCCATCTTTTTAGGTTTAATAACTCCGCCCTGGGGTATTATATAGACAAAACCAGCTTTAAAAATATCATTTTTGTCTTGATTTCCTGTTAATATAACAAAGGTGTTTAATTTGATTCCAGACACAGAAGGTAAAGATACGGCAACAACCTTTGATTCGCTATTTTTTAAGGTTACCAACTGATCCGAAATAGAAATTACCTGGCCCCATAAATAAGTTTTTTCCGCCAGAGGCAGATCAGTCTTTGGCTGGGGTAGCAGAATAATTTTTTTTGCAGTTAGCACTCCGGTTTCATCGGCATCTCCCAGCGCAGCAACATAATCTTCTTCGGAGATAGTTTTCTGAGAAAACTTTTGTTTTGATTTAATCTTGCTCTCAAAGACAGTATCCTGATTTAAACTGACCATTTTTGGATTAGATGCTGTTGAGATAGTTACAGAATTGTCAGATTTTTGTTTAATTTTACCTATGTATGCTTTATCTTTTAGCTTGCGGTTAACGTCTTGTTTCAGTTTGGCGGCTTTGGAAGCAATCTCTTTTTTCAGTTCTTCAAGTTTGGTTTTTATATCGGCGGATGGAGTGGATTCAAGCGCTAGCGCGCTCGGAATGTAGAATGTAGAATGTAGAATGTAGAATGAAAAAGCAAAAATTGCGATTAAAATTGTAAATTTTCTCATCATATTTTCTCCTTTGAGAAGTAAACTGTACGTTCAGCAGACCTTGCCTCACCTGTTGTATCAAAAACAACGACTTTGATTGTATTAACGCCTTCATCTAAATTCAAAACCGTAGAAAAGGAGCCGTCTGCTTTTGATTGGATTACAAGGTCGCGGGTATCAGTTGAGATTAAGACGTCCTTTTTTGGTCCTGTTTTGCCGGACACAATTATTGAAGATGAAAAAGATAAGGTATCCTGGTCAGGCGTCCCAAGATCCAGCAGTAAGCTTTTGGGAAGAGTAGTAACCGGTCCAACCAAGAAAAGGTTTTTAGGTTTTTGATATTGGATATTTAAAATGAAATAAAGTGTTCCCAGAAATGTTAAACCTATGATCAAGATTAGAATCTGGGAAAGAATAAGATGTTTTGTAGTGAGTTTTCGATTAAGTTGCATCATTATAAACAAGTTTGTAAGCTCCGTTTTAAAACTTCGCTTATTGAACAATTTTAGCATATTTGTTAGTATGCAACTTGCCATGGATATCTACTGGTATGGACAATCCTGTTTTAAATTAAAAGGTAAAAATGCAACTGTAGTGATTGACCC
The DNA here is from genome assembly GCA_028715175.1 of Candidatus Daviesbacteria bacterium. GTDB lineage: Bacteria > Patescibacteriota > Microgenomatia > Daviesbacterales > UBA10151 > UBA10151. The sequence continues at coordinate 684,256 of JAQUSJ010000001.1, read as the reverse complement.
GTATGACCCGGACTTTACAGGATTGAAACTGCCTCGGGATTTGCAAGCCGACGTAGTTTTAACAACTCATGAACATAAAGATCACAACTTTATTTCCGCAGTTACAGCGTTGCAAGGGAGTGCTCCCATGGTTTTTAGTAAACCCGGAGAATATGAAGTTTTGGGGGTTGTAATAACAGGGTTAAATTCTTTTCATGATCGCTCGGAAGGCAGCGAAAAAGGATCGAATACCATTTTTCATTTACTGTTTGACGGTTTGGATATTGTTCACCTGGGGGATTTGGGGCAATCCAGGTTAACAGAGGAACAAGTTGCAGCGATCGGTCAAACAGATATTGTGCTTATTCCTGTTGGGGGTATTTATACGATCAATGCTAAGGAGGCTTCGGATATTGTTTCCCAACTTGAACCAAAAATTATTATCCCAATGCATTACAAATTAGAAGGAGTCAAATTTGAGCTTGAAGGAATTGAAGGCTTTTTGAAAGAAATGGGAACAGAAGGAGTAGTTTCTCAGCCCAAGCTCTCAATAACCAAAGACAGATTGCCGGAGAAACCACAGGTGATTTTGCTTGCAAAATCATCCTGAGCGTAGCGAAAGATCTTCACGGAATCAAGAGATTCTTTGGCTAATCGCCTTAGAATGACAGGAAATATTTTATGGCAAATACAATTACCAAACTCCCTCCACAAAATATAGAAGCCGAACAATCCCTTTTGGGTTCGCTTTTGATTGATAAAGATGCGATTGTTCGAATTGCCGAAATACTGCACTCTTCCAGTTTTTACCGGTCCGAGCAGCATGGAGCTATATTTGAAGCAATCAAAAGTCTTTTCGAAAGACGCGAACCGATAGACTTGGTAACTGTTACAGAAGAGCTGAAGCGAAAAAGCTTTTATGACAAGATCGGAGGGTCTGCGTATTTAACTTCCTTGATTAATATCGTCCCGACTTCTGCTCATATTGAGCACTATGCCAAAATTATAAAAGATCATGCAGTAAGAAGAAATTTGATTGATCAGGCAACAAGCTTGATCCAGCGAGCCTACGACGAAGGAGAATCTGTAGAAGAACTTTTGGAAACTGCAGAGGCAGGAATATTCTCTTTGTCGCAGGAAAATGTAAGCAGGGATTTTTTGCCGATCAAAGATGCTCTGACAGAATCTTTTGACCGCTTGGATGAATTGCAGAAATCTTCCGGAAAACTGCGGGGTGTCCCGACAGGTTTTCGGGATTTGGATTCAAAACTTGCCGGAATGCAGAATTCAAATCTCCTGATTTTAGCTTCCCGTCCCGGCCAGGGCAAGACTTCAATGGCTATAAATATCGCACAATACGTAGCAGTTTCTGAAGGATTGCCTGTTGGAATATTTTCTTTGGAAATGAGTCAGGAAGAACTGGTTGACAGATTACTGGTTGGTCAGGCAAATATCGATGCATGGAAGTTGAAAACCGGCAAATTGGGAGAAAGTGATTTTGATAAATTGAGCTTGGCGATGGGAGAGTTGGCAGAAGCGCCGCTCTATATTGATGATACTCCGGGAATTTCCATTTCCGAAATGAGGACAAAAGCGCGGAGATTGCAAATAGAACACGGCTTAAAATTGTTGATTGTGGATTATCTGCAGCTTATAAAAGGTAGAAATTTGGATAACAGGGTACAAGAAGTTTCGGAAATTTCCCAAAATTTAAAAAATTTGGCAAGGGAATTAAAAATTCCGGTCCTGGCAATCTCACAGCTTTCCCGTGCAGTTGAACAGCGGGGAACAAGAAGACCGCAACTGGCTGATCTTAGAGAATCGGGAGCTATTGAACAAGATGCGGATGTGGTCATGTTTATCTGGCGGGAGGATCTGGAACATCCGGAGCAGGTCACTTTGGATATTCAAAAACACCGCAATGGTCCGATTGGGGAAATTAACCTGATCTTTAGGGCTGATAGAACCAAGTTTTATGGTATGGAAAAAACCAGAGGCAGGCCTTCTTCATCCTCGGAGAAGTCAGAATCCAAAGAATTAGCGGCGTAGGAAGAGTGCCGAGGGAGGGAGTCGAACCCTCACAGCCTTGCGACTAATAGTTTTTGAGACTATCGCGTATACCATTCCGCCACCTCGGCTTTCAAATTGAATTATATCAGCTTTTAGGCTAAACTAGCGATATGAAAAAGAATGTCAGGCTCTCGGCTCATGTTAAGCCCGAGCGTTATAAGCTAAGCTTGAAAGTAAACCTTTCAAGAGAGTTTTCAAGATTTCCTTATAAAATCATGCTCAAGCCTGATTTGAATGAATTTACCTTTACCGGAGAGGAAACAATTTTTCTCTCTCTGGAAAAGCCGACTAAACAAATTACCCTCCATGCTATTGAACTGGAAATAGAAAGTGCTGAGTTCATTCATGGCAACAGAGAGATTTGGGCTGGAAAGATCTCGTATAACAAGGAAATGGAAACAGCCACTTTTACTTTTCCAGAACAAATCCAAAAGGGCAAAGGCAAGCTAAAACTTATTTTTAAAGGAATCCTAAACGATAAAATGAGAGGTTTTTACCGTTCCCGATACGAGATGGCGGGGATTTCTAAACATTTGGCTACCACCCAATTTGAATCAACTGATGCCAGACGGGCTTTTCCCTGTTTTGATGAGCCTTCCCAGAAAGCTATTTTTGATGTGACTTTAATGATTCCAACTGGTACCACAGCCATATCAAATACGATTGAAACTGTGGTTAAAGAACATGAATCCGGTTATCAGATGGTGGAATTTGCTCCCACCCCCAAAATGTCCACCTATCTTTTGGCCTTTATTGTGGGGGAGTTTGAATATGTGGAAGGGAAAAGTGATAAGGGAAAAGTGGTAAGGGTCTTTACAACTGAAGGAAAAAAAGAGCAAGCAAGGTTTGCTTTGGATGTAGCCAGGAAATGCCTGGATTTTTACGAAGGCTATTTTGATATAGACTATCCATTGCCGGTGTTGGATATGATAGCCATTCCTGATTTTGCCGCAGGAGCAATGGAGAACTGGGGAGCTGTTACTTACCGTGAATCAACGCTTTTGATTGATGAGGAAAGATCTTCCACGGCCAATAAACAATGGGTAGCTTTGGTGATTGCACATGAACTGGCCCACATGTGGTTTGGTGATTTGGTAACCATGGAGTGGTGGACTCATTTATGGCTTAATGAGGGGTTTGCCTCATTCATTGAATATCTGGCTATAGATCATATTTTCCCTGAGTGGGATATCTGGACTCAATTTGTGGCAGAGGAGATGGGAGTTGCTTACTCTTTGGATGCTTTGAAAAATACCCACCCGATTGAAGTAGAAGTTGGTAATCCGGCAGAGATTTCCGAGATTTTTGACAAGGTTAGCTATTCAAAAGGAGCATCGGTTCTGCGCATGCTTATGTCATATCTCGGACCGGCAGTTTTTCAAAAAGGGCTGCAACATTATTTAAAGAAGCACTCATATGGCAATGCGAAGACTGAAGATTTGTGGCTAGCTTTAACAGAGGTGTCTAAAAAACCGGTTGCAGAGTTGATGAGGAACTGGACCCAAAAACCAGGTCATCCGGTGATAAGGTTACAGGTTACAGGTAACAGGTTACAGCTAACTCAATCCAGATTCTTCGGAAGTCCAATATCTAAAAAAGAAACTAAAGATAATGCTGTTTGGTCAATACCAGTACAAATAATGTCATCGCGAGCGAAGCGTGGCGATCCGCCGTGGCGGATTGCTTCGTCTCCGGCTTCGCCGGATCCTCACAATGACAACTGGTTATTAATGGATAAAAAGTCAATCACCTTTCCAGGGCTTAAAGATAATGAATGGATTAAATTAAATGCAGGAGAAGCATCCTTAGTCAGAGTGGATTATCCGCAGCAATATCTTAAAAGACTGGAAGAGGCAATCAAAGATGGAAAACTGTCTGCACCGGATAGGTTAGGCTTGATTAGGGACTCATTTGATCTGGCAAAGTCCGGAGATTCGCCGACGAGCTTGGCTTTAGAACTGGCTTTATCTTTTGCAACGGAAGAAGATTACACTGTCTGGAGCGTGTTGACAGAGCATTTGAGTGAGTTAGATTCACTTTTAGCCTATGAGCCTTTTTACGAAAATTTTAGAAGTTACGGGAGGCAGATTTTTAGCAGTATTGTTAAAGAAATGGGCTGGCAGAAAAAGGCTGGGGAAAAACATACAGATTTACTACTTCGTGGTTTGGTTTTGTATAAATTGGGATCCTTTGGTGATAAAGGGATAATCCAAAAAGCACAGGAACTATTTTCCTCTTTGTGTCATCCTGAGCGTAGTGAAGGATCTCTGACGAATGTCAGTAACATCTCAAACAAGTTGAGAGATTCTTCGTCGAAGACTCCTCAGAATGACAAAAGTATTGATCCGGATCTCCGGAGTGTTGTCTATAATCTGGCAGCAGAAAATGGGGGAAAGACAGAGTTTGATACTTTGATGGCGATGTATAAAGAAGAAGATAACCAGCAGGAGAAAGATAGAATTGGTCGGGCTTTGGGTAAATTTAAGAGCGAAACTTTTCTTTCTAAGACTTTGGATTTTGCCATTTCCAAACATGTCAGGTTCCAGAATTCATTGCAAATTATAGCAGCAGTCTGGAATAATCCTGCGGGCCGGTACTTGGCTTGGGAGTTTGTCAAAAGGAACTGGGAACTCTTGAAAGAAAGATATGCCGGAGGACATATCTTCCCCAGAATCTTTTTGCCAATGGGTAATTTTACAAAAGTTTCAGATGCTTCTGATATTGAAAACTTTATTGCCAAAAACCCTGTGCCGGAAGCCAAGAGGACTGTCGCCCAAGCCCTGGAGCAAATTTATTCAAATGCAGAGTGGCTAAAAAGGGATAGGGATAAAATTAAAAAGTTTTTAGAACAGTTTTGATATAGATGGTCTATCTTGTGTTTTAAATGTGCTTGTCTTACTATCAATCTATGAACGATGAAGATATCGCTAAACTAGCATCCAGACTAAGTAAGTCTTTAGTTACTAAGAAAGATCTCAAAGGATTAGCTACTAAGCAGGATCTAAAAGGGCTTGAGAGTAGGCTTGATAGCAGGATAGACGAAGTTGATAGCAGGATAGACGAAGTTGATAGCAGGATAGACGAAGTTGATAGCAGATTGGGAAGGAAGATAGCAGATTTAGGTATTAATCTAGGAAGAAAGATAGATGAACTAAATACCAAGGTTGATACCATTATGGAATTTGCAAGTGAAGTAGATAAAACTACTACTGATCATGAAAAAAGATTTAAAAGAATTGAAGCAGTCCCCATTATTGCCCATCAAATTAAGAATTAAATAAGTCTTAAAAATCCGCAGGCCTGCCCTGAGTGAAATCGAAGGGTATCAATACAAATCCACCCCCGGGGTGGACAGTTTGTGGCTAAAGATTTTTAAATAATTGTTGACATTATATGCTAAAATCCATTGATTATGGCATTAAATGTAACTGAGCTTAGAAACGGGACTTTTTTTAAAGAAGGGAAGGATATTCTTCTTGTTTTAACTTATGAACACGTTAAAACCGGTCGTGGTTCCGGTAATATCAAAGTAAAAGTGAGAAATGTCAGGACGGGTACCGTAAACGAGAAATCTTTTATTACCGGAGCAAGAGTTGATGAGGCTGCGGTAGAAAAGAAAAAAGCCCAATTTCTTTATCAGGATAGTGGCGGATTTAATTTTATGGACCCAGTAAGTTTTGAGCAATTTTCAATTTCTGCCAGTGTTTTAGGGGATCAAGCAAAGTATTTGAAAGATGGACTAGAGGTAACATTGATTATTTCGGAAGATGAGGCTCTTGGGTTGGAATTGCCAATGAGCTTGACTTACACAGTAGCTGAAACCGGTCCCGGGGAAAAAGGCAACAGCGTTTCTAATGTTTTTAAAGAAGCTAGCTTGGATAATGGTCTGGTTATAAAAGTTCCCATGTTTATTAAAGTTGGAGATAGAATTAAAGTAGATACCAGGTCAGGGGAATATATTGAGAGAGTGAAATGACAGTATTGGCAAAGCCTGTGGTTTTACTAAAGATACAACACATAAGTAAAACTTATTAGAAAGGTAGTATATTAGAAGATTGGATTTTAAGGGCTTTAATTATCCGATAAATTTTTTCTAAAGATGGATTTACCTCGCCTCTTTCAATTTTACTGTAATAACTTGTATTTATCCCTGCTTCTACTGCTACCTCAACTTGTTTTAACTCTTTTTTCTTCCTAATTCTTTTTAGGCTATTACCTATTTTCTTACGTTGTTTGGCAGTGAAATAATACGCCATATATGACAATTCTCGCCAAAAACGAACGATAAGATTGTCTATATATAGACTTTTTAGGCTCATATTCGTGCTTGACTTTCATTTTAATCTATGATACTTTTGAATAAAGTTGACTAAGATAGATTATATCCGTATCAACTGTAGTCAAATATATGCAGGATAATTTATACAGCATCAAGCAGGTTTCAAAAAAGTTAAATGTTTCTACTTCTACGGTAAGACGACAGATTAAGGAGGGATTATTAAAATCAGTAAGAGTTGGTAATAGTATTAGAATATCCGAAGAAGAAGTTGATAAGTATTTGAAGATACCAAACGGTGGTGATAGTACTGTCAAGATTTCCAAAGAAACGACTCCGGTTAAGCCTCTTGTAAAAGAATCTAAAGGTCTAGATATCCCAAGGTCAAAGCATGTTAAATACATAATACCAGGCTTAAGTTCAATTGAAGCAGAAACTCTTGAAGCTCTTCTGGGAGATGCAATTGAGGCCGAAGAAATATTCTCATTTTTGCAGGAAGAAAATTATGAAAAACTTCATAGAATGCTTAGTAAAATCGTTAAAGAAAACAACCTGTCCATTAAACAGAGTTTAATCCTTTTGTTTATAGAAGAAGAAATATACAATTTGCAGACTAAGAAACAATTATTACTGGACTTGACCTATAATGAAAATGCACTGGTTTTGTTACCGCTTCCTCCTCACCTATTTTTAAATTTTTTAGAATTCCTTCGCGAAGGTCAGATTATTAATACGGACCACATTATACCGCCGCATATGGAAGAGTTTAAGGAATTGATCATTGATATTGATGTTATAGACCCCATAGAGTTACACGAAAAATTTCAAAAGGTTGAAATCATTATTATCGATGGAATAAAAACTAGAGGGGGTGTGATGATTCGTAGAAACGTAGCTTCTTTAATAACTCAATATATTAATAATATTAAAAGAATTTACTTTCATAATATACCACACCTACCTAAGGACCAAAACTTTGCCCTAATTAGCGATAAAAATTTTCTAGCAAAAATAATAGATTTATAGATGAGTATACAAACAGTGCTTCTAATTGTGGTCATCTTGTCTGGCTTTGGCCTGATGACTGCCAGAAAACTCTCGCAGGAAATAGCTGTCCCTCTTGTCGCATTTATTGCAATTATATTAGCAGGTCCAAATGAAGGTTTGCGTAGTTTAGAAGGGGGTTTTAAGGAATTTGCTAGAGTGGGACTTTTATTTACTGCAGTTGCTATTCCCGCTCATATGCTGCAAGAAAGTAATTTATTCAATCTTTTAGGAACTAGGATAGGAGCGATGATTGGCTCCTTAAATTTAAAATTTAAGGCAGATATTGTTCTTTTGGTATCTATTATTTCTATCTTTACAACTTATGTTATGGCCGCTTTATTTCATAACACAACAAGCATATTGGTAAACTCTTACATAATTTACGTTTTATCAAAAGCGTATAAACTACCTGCCATTTTTATACTTTCTGCTGCTTTAATTGCATCTAATTTGGGGGGATTTAGTACCAGATGGGGAGATACGCCCAATATAGTGGAATCTCAAGTGTGGGGCTTGAAACATGTTGATTTTTTTAGAGAAATACTTCCAGTAAATATGCTTCTCGTTTTTATACTCGCATTTGTAGCTTATTTCTTAACAAAAAGAATGGTTGGCAATAACCGTGACGTATCTAGAATTAAACTAGCTTATTCAATGATCAAATTTAAAACTGAAGGTAGATTTATGTCAGTAGATAATAGACTGATTACTTTTGGAATAATGGCATTACTTATAGCAGTTATGGGTCCTCTTTTCTTTCCTCTATATGAAATTCCACTTTCAGCACTTGGAATTGTAGTTGCTTTACTTGGAACCCCCAATGCTGGAAGGACAAAAACTCTCTATGCATTGGGTATTGAAACATATTTTACTTTAATTTCTATTTTTGTTTTGGCGCAAGTATTTGGACACTCAGCAATCGGAATTGGTAAGTTAATTGAAGGTTTTCTCCAAACAAACACTGGTAGTATTTATCCGGTTTTAGCCCTTTCTTATTTGGGAACGTTATCTACTGAAGCAGCTTCATGGGCAACAGCAACATCACCTCTCATAGCCAAACTTTTCCCTACCCACTTAGGGGCATGGGCTTTGGGAGCTGGAATATGTGCTGGTTCCTCCAGTCTTATAACTGCAGCCTCTGCCGGAATCATTCTTGCTCATCAAACCTCAACTTATGAAAAAGATTCAAGGGTTGATTTTGCTAGTTATATTAAGTTTGGTATTCCCTTTAGCTTGTTTATGCTCTTATTTTATGCCGTGATTCTGCCATTGTACATGAAGCTATTTTAATATGCTAAATTTTATTACAAAGGAGGTGATTCATAGTGGCTAACGAAATATCTAATAAACCAGAGAAAAAACCTAAGCTACCACCACCGCCTCCTCCGAAACCGCATGATGTCCCGCCTCATATATTGAAAGAGATATTTGATTTGAAAGAAAAGGTAGGACGGTTGGAAGGCAAAGTTGAAGTTTTATTGAGCTTAAAATCTAAATAGATATTGTAGACGCTCATATGAACTATTACTTCTCCGAAAGGAGGTGATTAAAGATGGAAGAAAGACGAGGAGGACGTTCAGGACCGTTGCCTCATGAATTGGGGCAACAACAACGCCCACCTGAACCACTTGATCATAGAGATCCAAGGCCGCCAGAGCCAGTAGAGGCAAAGAGAGAGGTCGAGTTGAGACCAATCGCGGAAAACCTAATTACTGCTTTAGAATCTGGAGATCCTAATCTAAAGATAGAAGGCGTAGTTGATGTGTTGAGTCGATTTGAACTCAAAAAACCGCCTGTTGAACCAAGATCTGGACATCCAAGGCCACCGGTTCCTGGTGAGCATCCAGAATCGCCTAGACCTCCTCACCCAAGACCTTAGCTGAATTAGTTAAGGTTATTGAGGGAAGGTTTGAAATCCCTACCCACTGTAAAAGGTGGGTAGGGGTTGGGAGGAAGTATATTAAAATTTTTGCGTTTTGGCGAAAAGAGATTTGGATTTTTTCATAAGCGCACACCTATATTGAAAGGGTGAAATAGTATATAATCAAAACTATGGCTAAAAAGGTAACCAAAGCTTTAATACCTGCTGCAGGATTTGGCACCAGATTTCTTCCTCAAACCAAAGCTATGCCCAAGGAAATGCTTCCTATTGTTGATAAACCGGTGATCCAGTATGTGGTTGAAGAAATAGTCGGTTCCGGAATAGACAATATTATTATTGTAACCGGCGCAACCAAGCGGGCAATTGAAGACCACTTTGATGTTCCTAATGAGGATTTGGTTCAGAATTTAATGAATGGTAAAAAAGCTGAGGCTCTAGCACAGATTAAGCATATTTCAGATATGGCAAACTTTATTTACATCAGACAAAAAGGTCCTTATGGGAACGGAACTCCGGTTTTATCCGGAGAATCGGTTATTGAAGACGAACCTTTCGCTGTTGTCTGGGGAGATGAATTTATCTATTCTGAGCCGCCAAGGTTATCTCAAATGTTGAAAGTTCACGAGAAATATGGGGGTATTGTTATTTCGGGTGTTAAGATTCAAAAAAAAGAAGATTTAAGCCGTTATGGTATCGCTGATTTGGAACCGGTGGAAGGAAATGTTTATAAAATTAAGGCCATTGTGGAAAAACCCAATCCGGAGCAGGCACCTTCCAACATTGCCACTCATGGGGCTTATATTCTGCCTCCGGAGATATTTGGCGCGCTTAAGCGGCTCAATCCTGGTCAAAACGGGGAAATTTGGCTGGTTGATGCCATCAATATGTTACGTGACGAAGGAGTTCCGATTTATGCCGTAGAGATTGAAAACGGCAAGTATTATGATACCGGAAACAAGCTGGAGTATATGAAAACAGTAGTAGAGCTGGCCAGATCTCATCCTGAGATAGGTGAAGAATTTAGCGCGTTTCTTCAAGAATTAGTGAATAGTTCTAAGAATTAAAACTAATACTCCGACAGTTGCAATTTGCGAAATAACACCCCAGAACATGCCAGCTTTATTATTTGTAGCACTTCCAACGTGGTAAAACGCCGAAAAAGGTAAGAATTTCCAATTTAGCAGTAAATACGGCATTTGTAAAATATCCCAGGATTCGGAGATAAGTATGCAGATGAGGAGGTATAAATGATTTGTGGTATTGCCAAAAATTAAGAAAGTTAAGATAACTCCAAAAATAAAATCAGCGCTGGTTTGACAAAAAAGCAATGCTTTTTTTTTACTTTTCCAGCCTAAACCAAAATCCCAATGGGGAATTATGTCTACAATCGGGTGAGAAATGGCAGAAAGGGATATTCCTATGGTCGGATCCGGAACATATTGGGTAATTACCCCTCCAATAAGTGCATGTGTGGTAGCGGTCATTTGTAATAGTCGTCAGATGTCAGCTATCAGTCGTTAGATAACTCAAAAAAATCTGAAAGCTGAAGACTGATGGCTGAAAGCTATCACTCAGTGTATCACGTTTTGTCAATTTGATTCAAACCCTTAAAGTATGGTAACCTCAAGCATATGTTTCCGGTACTATTTTCTATTGGCCGCTACCCCTTATCTTCATTTGGGGTATTTTTGGCAATGGGGTTTTTGTTAGGTATTTTTTTGGTTTGGAGATTAGGCCGCGCCTGGGAGTTGGATGAAGAAAAAACTTTGGATATAACGCTTCTCACGTTCTTGGGGGGACTTTTAGGCGCAAGGATTTATTTTGCAATAGAGCACCTGCAAGATTTTAGCTCGCCTTTGGACCTGATTTTGATTAATAAAGCTCCGGGACTGTCTTTTTGGGGCGGGATTTTGGGTGGCTGGCTTACCCTATATTTCCTTGCCAGGCGGAAACGCCTGAATTTTTGGCAATTGGCTGATATTGCCGTAGTTGGGCTATTGGGGGGGTTAATCATGTCCGATATCGGCTGTTTTTTAGGAGGATGCGATGTTGGTTCTTCTTCCAAAGCATTTTTTGCAGTAACTATGATAGGAAGCATAGGTAAAAGGTGGCCTATTCAAATCATGGAGGCGTTATTTTTAACCGTAAGTTTGGTAAACGTTTGGTCCCAGGCGACCCATTTTCATCAAAGGGGCAAGATAGTGAGTTTGGCACTTGTCTATATTGGAATCTCTAAACTGGTTCTTGAGCCTTTCAGGCAGGATCACTCGGGAGTAATATTTTCGGTAGTTTTTATACTTCTGGGAGCTACTATTTTTTACCGTCTTAATAAACAAACCCCAATAGAGCATTTGAAAATTTTAGGACAATTTTTAATAAAGTTTTTTACTGATCCCGATACCAGAAAAGATGTTGTACAAACTTTAAGCAAAACTTGGTATAATCAAAAAACGGCAATTGGTTGGAGATTACGGAATCTGAAGAAGATATTGCGGAGATCAAATGTCAAATTTTCCTAAAAAAACCCTTGAGTTTATCCAAAAACACCTCTTAAGGCAGCAAAAAGAGGTAGAGAAAAATTTAAAGCTTGTTACCGAAGACGATCCGGCAAAATCACCTGCTCTGGTAGAATCCTCGGAACCAGGTACGGATTCTTATATTGCTGAAACTCACGGTAAAAGTATAGTGTTGGGAAAAAAGTTGACAGATGCTAAAACCAGTATAAAGGTAGCTCTGCAAAAGATTAAGAACGGCACTTATGGAAAATGTGAGAATTGCGGTAAACAGATTGAGATTGGCAGGCTTTTAGCCATGCCTACAGCTCAGTACTGTGTAGCCTGTTCAAAGAAAAATTTCGGGAAATAGTTATCAGCTTTCAGTCGTCAGTCGTCAGACTTTTTGTTACTGGTTTGAAAGCTGATAGCTGAAGACTGACAGCTATTATGGTATTTCTTCCCATTTCTGGTAGGTTTGGGAAAAGAGATTGCGCAAAATGACCAGATATTTGGGCTGGTTGTTGATCAGTTCGGCCGGCTTGGTGGTATTGTTGTTGCTTCCAAGAGTCCGGCAAAATTCAATGTTTTTGTTGCTGTCTAAAGATATTAAACTGCCGTTAATGACCAGCTGGTTGGCAGTCACAGGTGAGCCGTGGTTGCAGCCGGAACCTGCAGTGTAGATTTTCCCGGAAGAGATAATAACTGCATCAATCCGGGTAACTGAAGGATTGACAGTGACATCTCCTTTTACCGCCAATACCAATCCGGCATTACTACTTGTATGAGTCAGATTAGTGTTAATCGATAAATTGCCATCTATGAAAATAATTCCTGTTTTACCAACAGTCATGTTGCTTTCTACAGTTAAGTCTCCGGTAATATGATAGAGCTTATCCAGTACAGGAGGTGTTGGAGTAGGGGTTGGTGTGGGAGTAGGGGCTACATAACCACATGCTGTGGCACAGCTGCCGGACTTTAAAGCAGTACAGCCTGAAGGATCAGTGGTGTTGCACCAGTTGGCAACTATGGCAGTCTGGTTACTGCAACTTATGTCCCAGCCATTATTTTGATAAAACCGGAGGAAATTAGGAGGATCTCCCTGCTTGCTGATCAGACAATCCGTGCATGTATCCCCGGAACAGGCAAACGCTGCATGACTCCAGCGCAAAGAAACTCTGGCATCTCCGCCATTTTCATAGTATTCAAGCTCGATTAGGTGTTTGGCCTGGGAAGAAAATATTTGAGTATAGCTTCTCTCAGTATAGCCTGTATCAACCCAGCTGTTGATCCTGGTTACTCCGTCAATTTTCAGTCTGACCCCGTCATCCGCTCCGGCATAAAAGGTGTAAGTTCCTGCCTTAAAGGTAAAGTTACCCTGCCATCTGCCTGAGAAAGTATCAGATCCCACAGTGGAGTTTGGCGCACCGGTACCCCAGTTTTGATCTAAGGCTGTGGCTGTGTCAGGAACCGGAGCTGATAAGGAAGGTCCGGATGGGGCGCCGCCATCAGGCGTATTAAAATTAGTGCCGTCCCAGAGATTACCGGTCAACTGATTTGTGCCTGGACTGGGGGTATTACCACATGCTATGGCACAAACACCACTCTTCATGGAATTGCATTGAGCTGTGGCCTGCTCGCTGGTAGCGTTACACCAATTCTGGATTATGCCTGTTTGACTGCCGCAACTTATGTCCCAGCCATTATCTTCATAAAACTTAAGAAAAGCAGTTGGATCTCCCTGGTTATTGATCAGACAATCAGTACATATATCCCCGGAACAGGCAGGCGCTGATTGGGCAAAGACTTCTGAGATGGGGTTAACCAGTTTTTGGATGAGGTTTTTAAAGCTGGCTAGGAAGTTAGTGGGTTGAGGTAGTAATGCCTGGGAGGATAAGTTAATGGGATTTGTGAGGGAGGATTGGGTTTGGTTACCGGTCAAAGTAATTTTTTGATCCGGACCAAGTTTGGATTGGGTAAAGTAGAGTGATTTTAGATCATCATAAGTAAGAAGCTTAAAAGGAGCAAAAGGAGCAGAACTGCCCACCACACAGATAGCTTCGGAATTGCCAAAATTATCAGATAAGCCGTAAGTAGTGATTAATCCTCCTGTTACCCTGGGGTTTTGGCTTTGGGCAGGACAAATTATACCCTGGTAGGTAATGGCATCCGGTCCACCGGAAGCTCTTATCCAGTCATTGCTGTGAACGTCTCCGGAAGCTTTTATCCAGGCAGAGATGCTGGGAGGATCAACATAAAGTATATTGGAAACACAGTATTGGCTGCGGCCATTGATGCTGAACTCAAAAAGATAGGGAGTGGGTCCACTTTCAGCTTTACCAATCAGCCATTGCCAGCTGTATTGATAACCCTGGACCTGATAAAAGGAAGGGATGTCCGGGTATGACGGGGAGGTGACTACCTGAACACCAGCCGGGTCTAAAGGGGTGGTAATATCCAAAGCTATGGAAAGATACCTTCCCGAGGGTCCTTTGGACAAAACATTAATCGTAAAAGGTTGATCTTGTTTAGGGGCTGGAGGATCAAAATACATGATGTCATCGGAAGTGCAATTTGGGCCGGTGGTGGGTGCAACATAATTATCCCCGCCACCCCCACCACCACAGCTTGCATCATAGTAACAGGCAGGACCAAAGTACCAGGCATATGAACAAGTTCCGGAAACATATCTTTGGTCAGGCTGGCAGCCTGAAGCACCACAGTTGGAAAAAGAACATCCGGGAGGAGGAGGGGGAGGAGCAGGAGGAGGGGTGGCAGGAGGAGGATTGGAAGAGGAAGTGCATTCGCTGCAATTTGGATCACAGAGAGAGGAGTAGACACAAATACCAGAGCTATTATATCTGCCATTGCAAGTCTGGACTCCTGCCCCGCTGTTACAAGTTTGGCTATACTGGCACTGACAGCTGACACAGCCAGGGATTAAAGTCCCGGAGCATTCATAGTTTAAAGTAGAGCAATAGTTACTTGGCGGATTTATACAGCATCTTCTACAAGTCCCACAGTCAGAGTTATTCTGACAGATGGGTGCAGGGGAAGGGGTTGGAGTAGGGGAAGCAGTACAAGCAGAACTTCTTACTCTATTTTCATCTGTAATATACCCTCCCGGACACCGTCCTTCCGGTGGAGGATTATTGTCTTGAGTGGCGCCAGCAGTAGTGCATGCTTCAGCTGCTCCTGCAGAGGTACAACAGTACTTGTATATGCTTGAACTATAACCGCCACAACTACAGCTTCCAGATCTTAATCCTGTTTCTCCTGAGACGCATTTATCCCCGGTAGAACAGACAGAACCGCCTTGAATGTAAATTGGTCGACATTCTTCTTCTCCCGTGTCAAAATTGATCCAGTTTTGTTGACAGCCATAGTAGTCATATTTTGTCCAGGTAATTCCACCTTGACAAGGTTGTCCACAATCAGTTACTCCCACAGCCTGGCTATTAAAACAAGCGCCCAGATTACATTCGCTAGCATCATTACATGGTATGTATCCGAGACCACCTGCGGCAGGTAAATACAATGGTGTGACATAACTAGTATCAGCTTGAACTAAAGGGACATCAAGGGTAAGCAGAATGAGAAAAATAAACAGTAGAACAAGCTGTATTGTAAGTTTAAGAAAAATAATTCTTTTGTTTTTCATTGTTTGTTATAGGAAGGATTCAAAATTCCACTTCCAGTAGAATCAGAATTACGCAGATCAATTACCCTTACAACGCCATTTTCAAATGCCTCTGGAAAAAGCTTTTGTAGTGCACCAGGATTATCAACTAGCTTACCATTTTCAATGATATTTGAACTAATACGGAGGTTATAATCACCTAAAGGGGAGGGATAGTGTTTTGTGCCAACATATCCTATTTCTTGTCCCTTTTCAACTTTGTCTTCTGTATTTGGGTTGTAAAATACTATATCACCTTGTATACCATGCACTAGACCAGTAGGATCATTAGGATTATTAATAGTAGCCACAAAACCAGTATCAGATTCTCTTTTTGAGGCTGAACCAGCTATAGGTGAAAATATTTTAGTGCCTGGATCTACTTTAACCCCAACTCCCTTACTAGATTCTCCTTTTGCACTGATACGTTCTACAAGTTCTGCTTTAGAACAATATTTTCCTTCAAGAATTAGACACTTTCCCGGTTTAGGAGCTTGCAGGTTTTTTATCTTACTGGGTATATAACCTATGCCGGATAAAATTTGTGGCTTGAAAAAATAAGTTAACACAGGTATAGAAATCAGTACTAGCAGTACAAATATGATCCAGAAAATGGGCTTTTCCCAGAAAGATCCCATACCTTAACAATAGAAGACGAGGAGTATAAATGTCAATTATCGGTACGAAGGAGTTAAATATGTTGTTTTGGCAGAGGTAGAATCAGAATTACGCAGATCAATTACCCTTACAACGCCATTTTCAAATGCCTCTGGAAAAAGCTTTTGTAGTGCACCAGGATTATCAACTAGCTTACCATTTTCAATGATATTTGAACTAATACGGAGGTTATAATCACCTAAAGGGGAGGGATAGTGTTTTGTGCCAACATATCCTATTTCTTGTCCCTTTTCAACTTTGTCTTCTGTATTTGGGTTGTAAAATACTATATCACCTTGTATACCATGCACTAGACCAGTAGGATCATTAGGATTATTAATAGTAGCCACAAAACCAGTATCAGATTCTCTTTTTGAGGCTGAACCAGCTATAGGTGAAAATATTTTAGTGCCTGGATCTACTTTAACCCCAACTCCCTTACTAGATTCTCCTTTTGCACTGATACGTTCTACAAGTTCTGCTTTAGAACAATATTCAATTGGAAGAATGACACAAGGAATATCTTTCCTTACTTCTGGGGTAGTGGTAGAAGTAGCAGTTGCTGTTGCAGTAGCTGTTGGTGGAACTTCTCTAGGTACAAGAGTCGGTATAGTTGCGCCTATTTCCGTACTAGGATCTTTGATTGTATCTGAGGTAGGATTATTGGGTTGTGGGGAAGTTTGTGGACCTCTGTCATGGGTAATAAACAGATAAACAGCACCAGCCGCAGGAATTATTGCAGCGGCTGCAGCTAAAGAAAGTGATTTCCAATGTCTACCAAGCCACGGAAGAACAGTTTCGACTTTGTGGCCTAAACGTTCAAAAGGATTGGGATGATGTTCAAAAGGACCGGGAAATGGGGTAACAGTTTCACCAGCCATAATTACCCCCTTGACTGAAACCCAATTTTAATGTACCGTTAATTGGTAACGGTATTTCCTGGAAGAAGTACTGTTTTTCTTTTGGGTCTGGCAGCTCGAGTTCCAAACCTATATTCTTAGTCATAGGTTTTAACCTATATTATTAGTATATTATACCACATCTTGATAAAGATGCGGTGTTTTTATGGTAGAGGATAGGCAGGATGTTGTTAAACCGCTGTTGTAGGTGAGAGAAGTAGCTATACTTTTTGGAGCAAGTTCAAATATTCTTTTCTAGTTATGCCTGCAGTTTTGAGATTTTTTAAGATGATAAACTCTGGAATTTCTTTATATTTTGGAATTACAATTGGCCGGAGGATTCCAACTTTTTGATAAACAAGATGGTCTCCCTGGGTGCGTACATACACAAATCCTTTCTTTTCAAATACCTTTGCCAGTTTCCTATAGTGGATTGGGCTTAATTTAGGCATAAGTTAATTGGAAAGGGGAATGGAAAAGGGTTCAAAGCTTATTCTGGGAGGTATCCATTGTTGTTTTTCTTTCTGAAATCCCAATTCCTCAAGTAATTCATTGAGTTTGCCCTTTTTCTTTACCTCTTCTAAAACAATAGTTACCGCTTCTTGCAGATTTTTTCGGGCCTTTTCTTCGGTAAAACCGCAGGAAGCAACATCAAGTTCCGGGGTATAAGCTACAAATGGTGCATCTTTAGAACGTTTATCAATGACTATTTTTATAGTAAGCGGCAACAGTATTTGCATGTTAAACACATTCTAATGCCATCCAGGCAAAAAAGCAATATTTAGTAAAAAAACGAGAGATGCGATATAATTTAATTTAATGATAATTCCTGTTAGTGTTGGACTTTTGATAGTCATTTTAATAATTAATTTTTTCTACAATAGAAAAATTAAGGATTTAGAAGCAATCAACAAAAAACTGACAGCGCTCACTTTGGATAACATCAAAATTAATCAGGAGCTACATCGGGCATTGAATCTTTTGGAAGAAGCCAATCAGAAATTAAAAGCGCTTGATAAGACCAAAGACGATTTCGTATCAGTTACTTCGCATGAACTGCGTACACCAATGGCCGCAATCCGTTCTTATGCCTGGATGGCGCTGCACCGCAGCGATATTCCCTTATCCAAGACTTTAGAGAAGTATTTGGTTAGAGTTTTAATATCAACCGAGCGTTTAATCAACCTGGTTAACGATATGCTGAATATTTCCAGAATAGAATCAGGCAGAATTGAGATTAGCCCTGAACCGATTGACGTTCTTTCTTTAATCCGGGATATTGTTGATGAAGTTTATTATTCGAAATCGGAAGAGAAGAATATACAATTTATTGTGTCAGAGGCTAAAGTCCCCAAAGCATTTGCCGACCCGGAAAAACTTAGACAGGTATTTCTTAATTTAGTGGGAAATTCCCTGAAGTTTACCCCAAACGGAGGAAAAATCAGTTTCGATTTTTTTAGTGACGGCAAAACAGTTGAAATTTCAGTATCAGATACAGGAATAGGAATATCAAGAGAGGATCTAAGCAAATTGTTCCATAAATTCGGCAGATTAGATACTTCTTATACGGCAGCTGCAACTTCCGGAGGAACCGGTTTGGGACTTTATATATCCAAAAATTTAGTTGAACTTATGCATGGGAGGATTTGGGCAAAGTCCGAAGGAGCAAACAAAGGAACGACTTTTATTGTGTCTTTGCCAGTTGCGACACCTGCTGTTTTGAAAGATATAAATAAATATCAGGTAAAACCAAAAGGTGAAGCCAAGGGATTGGAACCTACAGCCATTTTATGATATAGATAAACTATGGATAATCAACAAAAGAAAATTCTTCTTGTAGAAGACGACCAGTTTTTAAGGGAGTTTTATCAAGAGCTTTTACAGGCGGAGGGTTATTTTATAGATGTTGCGGCGGACGGAGAGGTCGGTTTATCTAAAATACAAAGTAATGAATACAACCTGGTTCTCTTGGATATTATGCTTCCTAAAAAAGATGGCGTGCAGATTTTAAGAGATCTTAAACTAAAGCCTGCCAAGTCGTCAAATGTGACTGTTGTCATCTTAACAAATTTAGGGCAGGATTCGGTTGTCAAAGAGTGTTTTGATTTAGGGGCAGCAGGGTATTTAATTAAATCCGCCTTAAACCCGGATCAAGTTTTAACAGAGGTCAAAAGTTACCTGCAAAAGAGTTAATGATTATCCCAAAAATTATTTATTCGGATAACCAGTTATTGGTATTGGATAAACCTCCGGGGTTAGTAGTTGATCCTGCTGAAAGCGTTAAGGGAGAAACTTTAGCTGATATTTTGCAAAAAGACTTTAACATTAAGCTTTTCCGTGGCGGGATAGCGCACAGGTTGGATAAAGATACTTCGGGATTAATTTTGATAGCTAAAACTCAAGCAGTTTTGGAAAATTTACAAAGCCAATTTAAAGAAAGAATAGTCAAAAAAGAATATTTAGCATTGGTTCATGGGCATATTAAAGACATTGGGATAGTGGATGCATCTATCATCAGAAATCCATTAAATAGAGAAAAGTTTACTGTAGCCTCGCAAGGCGTCCCCCTGGAGGCGAGGGAGGCAGTGACGGAATATGAACCCGTCAAGTTATTAGTTATGAGTTCGGAGTTGATAGAAAAGATTTTTGAAGGATTCAATAAGATTCAACTTCGTAAACTACGAACTATGAACTACCAACTTTTTACTCTTTTAAAGTGTAAACCAAAAACTGGACGGACACATCAAATTAGGGTACATTTAAAATATATCAATCATCCAATCGTTTCAGACGAAAAGTACGCCGGCCGTAAGATGGTCAGATTAGATAAAAGATGGTGTCCGAGAATGTTTTTACATGCGGCTAAAATCGGGTTTAGGCATCCGGTAAGCGGGGAGTGGATGGAGCTAACGAGTCTCTTGCCTGAGGATCTTGAGAAAGCGCTTCAGCAATTGTCATCCTGTATATGAACAATATTTTTATACAACTTGCCATTATTTTAAGCTTTTCATCCATCCTGGGGATGATTGTTTATAAGTTTAAATTACCCCTTTTAATCGCTTATCTTGTCACCGGTTTACTGCTTTCTATTGCCGCTACTTTTGATGTTAGCAAGTCTTTGGCTTTATCTTTTTTACCTGATATCGGCATTGCTTTTGTTTTATTTTTAGTGGGGATGGAGTTGGATCTCCGGGAACTTAAGAATTTTGGCAGACAAATCCTGACTGCCGGTATTTTGCAAGTGGTTATTACCGCTACACTCGGCACATACATTGCCCAGAGTTTTGGTTTTAATACCCGGGAAGCAATATATTTGGGGTTGGGTTTATCTTTTTCATCAACTATGCTGGTAGTAAAATTGCTGATTGACAAAAAGGACTTAACTTCTCTATACGGGAAACTGTCAGTCGGGGTGCTGCTTTTGGAAGATTTACTGGCTGTTGTTATTCTTTTGATCATAGGTTCTTCGATGTCAATCTTGAACATAGGAGAATCTAATATCATGTCGCTTTCTGTCCTGGTTCTTAAAGTGGTGATTCTTTTTTCTATGGCGATCCTGATAAGCCGTTATATTTTATCCGTTGTTTTTAAGGCTATCTCCGATTCAGGCGAGCTGCTTTTATTAACTGCGCTAGCTTGGTGTTTCGGATTTATCACCTTGTCTATGTTAATGGGTTTTTCCATACTCATCGGGGCTTTTTTGGCCGGGGTGGCTTTGGCATCCAGCCCTTATCATTTCCATATTCAAGGTAAGATTAAACCCATGCGGGATTTTTTTACCGCCCTTTTCTTTGTCTATTTAGGTACACGGGTTAATTTTTCGCTAAACAATATCTCTCTGTTGCCGCTGATTTTAATTTTTACAACTTATGTAATTTTGATTAAACCGGTGATTTTCTTGCTTCTGTTTGGTCTATTCGGTTTTAGAAAGCATACCATGTTTAAAACCGCGATTAACTTATCACAGGTTTCCGAATTTTCCATGATTATCCTGCTAATCGGATTTAAGGCAAATCTGGTTAGCCAGAATGCTTTGACGGTAATTGCCCTGTCTTCTGTTATTTCATTTATTGCATCATCTTTGATAATCTCGAAATCTCATACGATCTACAAATTGGTTTCTTCCGCAGTTTCATTTTTTGAAAGAAGGAAGCATCTGGTATTTGAAAAAGAAGCGGATGCGGAATTATCAGATCATGTAGTGGTGGTAGGGGCTCATCGGGTGGGCGGGGAGATAGTCAGGTTTTTAAAAAAGGAAAAACATCCGATGGTAGTTCTGGATTTTAATCCCCATCAGGTTGAAACGTTATTGAAAGAGGAAATACCCGTTATTTACGGGGATATGTCCGACCCGGAAGTTTTAGACATACTAAATTTAGATACGGCAAAAATGATTATTTCAACCGCACCCGACCTCGGGGATAGTAAAACTTTACTGGAAGATTTAAAGCTTAGGAATATTAACATACCGATAATAGTCAGGGCAGAAACCATCAGAGAAGCCCAAGGGTTGTATAAACTGGGAGCGGATTTAGTTATACTGCCGGAAGTAATGGCAGGAGATTTGTTATTGGATATGTTAAGAGATCATTTAAGCGAGAAAAGTTATTTTAAAGACCGGCCCAGAATTGAACTGGAAAAACTCTCCCGTAAAACACTGTCCTGGGGTTGACAACTATGTAACCATTGTGTATACTTTAGTTATATGACTACAGTAATCCATATTAAAGCTGATTATGAAGTTAAAAAGAATGCTCAAAAAGCAGCCAAAGATTTGGGATTATCCTTGTCTGATGTAATCAACGCAGCTCTCCGGAATTTTATCAGAACCAGGGAAGTTGTCTTTTCCGATATTCCTCAAATGACTCCTGAACTGGAAAAATTGCTGGATAGAGTAGAAGACGATATAAAGCATGATCGTAATCTGTCTCCCCGTTTTAAAACAGCAAAAGATTTTCTTGAATCTCTTAATTCCCCATGATTATTCTCTACAATAAAGGTTTTAAAAAAGCTTATCAGAGATTATCTAAAAAAATAAAAGAAAAATTTGAAAAGAGAATATTCCTTTTCGAGGATGATGAATTCAATCCTGTCTTAAATAATCATTCATTAAAAGGTAAGTATTCAGGATATAGAAGCATTAATATAACGGGTGACCTGCGAGCCATTTATAGAAAGAAAACTACTGAGATCATGTTTGTTGCAATAGATTCACACAGTAACTTATACGGTCAGGTAATACAAAGGAGGCCTCTATGGGTTATGAGGTACACAATTTTAACTTTGCATACCTCATATACCCATATATAGTTTTAAACCGCTGGTGCGTTTCCACCTTGTTCACCGCTTCCATTTTCAGGTTCAGTAGGTAAAGAGGGTGTAGGTTGCTCAGGAGCTTGTGGCTCAGGAGTTTGCGGCACACCTGGCACTTCAGGTTCTGCTGGCGGCGGAACAGTTGGTTCTGCCGGCTGGCCCTGGTTTGGGTCAGTTGGAATAGCGCCTCCGGGATTATTTTGATCATCCATTATTTTAATTCACCCCCCTTCATTATTCACTTTAACTAATAACTAGTTGCCAGGTCAATACCCGATTAGGTAACATGAGAGTATGCGGAAAAAAGGCTGGAAGGATGTTCAATCCAGAATAAAGCAGAACAGAAGAACAAAACTTGCGATTTTCGTTTTAGCATTGGTAGCGGGAATGTTGATTCTGTCCTGGGTAATTCAATTTACGCAGCGCCTATTTAGCCCTTTAGGAGCAGTCAATCAGCAGCGAAACTATGTCTGGAATGGGGAATTTAATATCAATCTGTTAGTTAGAACTTCGCATATCGCTTTGTTCTCTTATAACCCGAAAGAAGAAAAAATAACTATCATAAAAGCGCCGGACGAGCTTTTTTTAGACGTGCCTTTTGGATTTGGGTTATGGCAGCTCCGTGCCGTATACGAACTTGGACAAACTCAAAAGGGGATGGGTGGAGACCGTTTATTAAAGGATACGTTAACGAGTTTTTTTGCCGTGCCCATTGACGGATTTTTGGATTTTAGCTCGCTTCAACCGTCAAAATCCGCTTCCGAAATAGTGGAAATACTTAAGAAAAATCCTTTTTCAGGCTTAAATTTATTATCTTCTTTAAAGACTGACTTAACAATATGGGAGCTTTTAAGGCTTAAAGTTAGCCTAAGCAGGGTGAGGTTTGACAAGGTTAAAGAATTGGATCTTGTTGATCTTGGCGTGCTGGAGCGGGAGAATCTTCCTGATGGTACAGGGGTGCTGATAACAGATCCAATTAAGCTGGACAGCGTTTTATCTGATTTTGTAGATCCTGCGATTGTTTCGGAACATAAAACTATTGCGGTTTTCAATGCAACAGATAAGGTTCAGCTGGCGGGGAAATGGGCTAGGCTAATTACGAATCTGGGCGGTAACGTGATTATTATGAATAATGCCAGGGAAAGATTAAAAAAGACAACAGCGCAGGGAGAGGAGTCGCTTACTTTAAAAAGAATACGGCAGGTTTTTTGTGATACAATTGGTTCTTCAGAAGATGTAACTTCTTCTCGCGCCCAGATAAATTTATTTATCGGAGAAGATTACTTAAACAAATAATTTATTATCACCATGATTTTGTGGCTACTACTTTTTTTACTGGTTATCGGGATATCGTTTATTTTAGCATTCCGGTCAATGAGGGATTACCAGGAGATACCTCAAAAAGTCAATGTGGATTATAGTTTATTTCTCATACGCCAGGTTAAAACTTTTGATGTCAAAATTCTGGATACCATCCGTCAAGAGGTACTTGTCAAAGGGGGAATAGTTAGTTTTGAAAGGCTTTTAAAAGGGTCCGAGACAGCGCTTACTGTCTTTGGTCCGAAAAATATTCTATATAGGTTTCAAAACGAGCTAAATCTATTAGAATTGGAAGATTATGCGGCGGAATTTACAGACAGCAGAGTTTTCGTTTGGGAAGTAGGAGTAAAAGAGGCCGCCAAGTTAAACCCCGATCATTTCAGTGATATTTTTAGCAATCTTCCTAAACTTGAACCGGATGAGCATTTTTTTTGGCAAGTGATACTTAGTAAAGATCAAGCTCAAATCCGGGCTGCAGTTTCTTCCAGGGACCCCATACGAAAGAAAATACTTGCATCAGCGCAAAATTTGAATGCCGGAGGACTTGTTAAAATCCCAAGACCGTTTTCAAATAAACAAATGATTGAATTCTACAAAACAAGAAGTTTCAGCAAAAACAATTCCGGACCAATTTTAGATTCCGAAGGGATAATGCGTCTTTTAAAGGTTTAGGTTTCTTGTTCCTCTTCAACATCTTCATCTTCTTCGCTATTGGCTCCATCAAACGAGGTCAAGATGTCTGTTGTGACACTGGAGTTAGAATATTCCAAAAAAGACGGCTGGTTTTTAAATTTTTTACTTCGGAAAGTTTCTTTAATAATGACAGACAGGCTGTTTATTCTGACAGACTTGACAAATAATTCATATTTGTTGCCTCCTTTGGACAGTCTCAGCAAATGATGGTTAATGTCGTCGGGCAGCACCCCAAGATAATCCCCGTTTAAATCAGTGATGGTAATTTTTCTGTTTTTTATTGCCATTTCTACCTTCATTCCGCAAAAGGCGGAGACAAGTTTTTGAGGTTCGGCTACTTTCAAAAGACTCACAATTTTTGTTTTACCCGGTTCTTGTAAAAAAAGGGATGGGGAAAGTTTGGTATGGACGCAGCCGGCGGAGGATTGTTTGTTATTAGGGCCCTGAGTCGTTAGTTTGCACCGGTTGGATTTAAAAGATTTTATAATCTTTAAGTTTTTTTGGGCAATCGGGTTATAAGGATCAACGCTTAAGGCTTCCGAGTAGTATTTTTTTGCCAAATTCGCTCTGCCAAGCTCCATGTAAGCTTTAGCCTGGCGGTTGAGGGCATCTACGTTTTGCGGGTCAATTTTTATGACTTGTTTATTAAGTTTAATTGCCAGTTCCCAATTGGAATCCAGCGCTGCATTAATTGCTTGCTCGTGAAGGCTTGCAGGTTCAAAGGAGTTGTCCATCTAAGTGATGAAGTATAGATAGAAAGCAGACAGGTTGTCAACGTTTCGTGTTTTGTTTGATCCTGTTATTATCTTTGTTTCTTTTTTTATTGTTTTTGTTTCTTCTGTCATCCCCGCGCAGGCGGGGATCCAATTAGGCAATAGAGTTAAATAAATCCTTCCACTTCGGGTTCATCTTATTAATCAACTTTATCTTCCAAAACCTTTTCCATTTCTTGATTTGTTTTTCTCTTAATATAGCCTCATTAATATCCTGGTGTTGTTCAAAGTAGACGAGATTATGAATATTATATTTTTGAGTAAACCCTTTTATTAGATTATTTTTATGTTGATAAACTCTTGTGACTAAATTATCAGTGACTCCAACATACAAAGTACCATTTCTGCCAGTAGTTAAAATATAAACATAATACATGGTCCTATTATGACATTAAATTATTCTGTTAATTAGATTCCTGCATTCGCAGGAATGACAGCAATTTAGGGACCAGGTTGCGGTTCTTTTGGCATCAAACCAAGATAGGATTTTACAGTATTGAGAACTACTTGTGCAGCAGCATTAATGAAAGGTTCACACACCTCTTCGGGGTATGAATCCCCATACTTGAGCCTGAGCATTAGATAAGGATGAGTGCCGAACCCGCCCAAATATTCATCAACTATGGCATTAGGAATACCCATTCCATGTAATGCTTCTTGTGCCTGTTTTTGAATGGGTGGCTCGTGTTGATAGATAGGTATAAAGACGAACATTAAAAGTTGCGCCCAGTCAATGGTTGTACCTAATTTTCCCAACAGTTCATCAAGTTCGTCTGGGGTGGTTACTTGTGGCAAGTATTCTATACAGGCTCTGATACGTCCCTCTGGTGCACCATATGCCATAAGCCTTACAACAGGATCTATGATCGTTCTATCAGGTTCAGTCATGGAGGCAAAGTATACCACATTTGTATTGCAAAATTGAACCCCAAACGTTAATATCTATTAGTTATGTCAGGACATAGCAAGTGGAGTACAATCAAGCGGCAAAAAGGGGTAGCAGATATCAAACGAGGACAAACCTTTACCAAGCTTGCAAATGCCATTACCATTGCTGTGAAAATGGGAGGATCCGGTGATCCGGAATCCAATCCAAGATTGAGAGTGGTAATGGAGGAGGCAAAAAGCGTAAATATGCCCAAGGAAAATGTGCAGCGGGCCATTGACAGGGGATTAGGCAAATTACCCGGTCAAACTCTGGAAGAAGTGGTTTATGAAGGTTTTGGGCCTGGTAAAGTGGCATTTTTGATAGAAGGGGTAACTGATAATAAACTGCGAACTTTACAGGAAATTAAAAATATTTTTGAAAGAAGTGGGGGAAGTTTGGCCGGACAGGGAAGTGTAGCATATATGTTTGGCAGGGTGGGAGAAATTAGAGTAAGGAGTAAAGGTGGTAACGCAGAGGAAGAAATGCTGGAACTGATAGATCTTGGCGCGAAAGACGTTGAAGACTATATTGAAGATAATCCGCCAGCTGGCGGACAAATGTATTTAGTATATACAGAGAGCCCAGAATTAAATACTATGGGTAATAAAATTACTCAGGCAGGATACACAGTAGAGTCACAGGAGCTAGTCTTTAAACCAAATACTTTAGTTTCAATAAATGATCCGGAAACAGCCAAAAAAGTTTTGGATTTTATAGGGAAGCTGGAGGACTTAGATGATGTACAAAAGGTGTATGCTAATTTTGAGATAGAACAAGAATAGCTATCAGCTATCAGTCATCAGTCGTCAGACAAAACAAGTCTGAAAGCTGAAGACTGAGAGCGAAGCGATACTGACGACTATGATTATTTTAGGAATTGATCCTGGAACAGCTACCACTGGTTATGGAGTCATAAAAATACCGGATGACATATTAAGTCGGGAATTTAACTACAATATAGAATTGATAGCTTATGGAAATATCAGCACGCCCAAAGATAAACTAATGCAGGATCGCTTGCATATGATACACAGCGAACTAACCTCGGTTATAAAAAAATATCAGCCGGACCAGATGATTTGCGAGATGTTATTTTTCGGGGCCAATACCAGAACTGCCATTATGGTAGGACAGGCGAGGGGAGTGATTATGTTAACAGCTTCTCAGCATAACATTCCGTTTCAAGATTATACGGGTTTGCAGGTGAAACTTTTGGTTGCCGGGTCAGGCAGAGCTGATAAAAATCAAGTCCATGATGGGGTAAGGAAGTTCCTGGGAACCTCCGGCAGAAAACGGAATAAGCTTAAAGTAAATTGGAAAGGTGGACACCTGGATGATGCCACAGATGCGCTGGCAATTGCTATCTGTCATGTTTTGAAATTGGTTGCGAAGTAACGAGGTAACGAGCAACCATCCTGAGGGGCGAAACAGCGACGAAGGATCTCGATAGGAGAATCCGGATAGCCAATAGAGAGGGGAATATGAAACTAAACCTAAACAAACGGCAAAAAATAGTTATCAGCTCATTTTTATTAACTATAGGATTACTTTCAACGCAATTGGTTGATTTTAATCTGAGGTTTAGATTTTTGGGAGGGCTTGCGGTTTTCGCATATATTCTTTCCTTCTGGTCTCTTTGGGAGGGTTTAAATGTAACCAAAGCATTTATGCTTTTGATTTTACCGACCTTTTTTACAGTGGCTGTCGCAAGCTTTTATTTTCTTTTACCTGTGCGCTGGCTAACGAGGCTGCCGGTAGCTTTTATATTTGGCCTGACTTTCTATCTGTTGCTTTTGGCGCAGAATGTATTTAATGTGGCATCTTTGCGGACGATTCCTTTATACAGGGCAGCATCAACGGCGAGTTTCCTTTTTACGCTTCTTTCAGCTTTTTTTATATACCATGTAATTTCCGCTTTTAATTTATTTTTTCTGTGGAATGGGGTAGCGGTCATGGCAGTAAGTTTTTTATTAATTCTACAAGTGCTTTGGACTTTTAAAATGGAGGATACGGTTTCGGTAGCAATTATTATACAGAGTTTTGTCTTAAGTTTAATCCTGGGAGAGTTGGCCTTAAGTTTCTCATTTTGGCCGTCTCCGACAACAATTTGGTCGCTGTCTTTATCTTCCGCCATGTATATTCTTTTAGGTTTAACTACTCAGTACTTAAGGGGTAAGATGACTAGGAGAATGATGCGGGAGTACTTGATTATAGGGGCAATTGTACTTTTGGTTAGTTTTTTTACAACATCATGGAGCGGATAAATATAATTCAAAGTTAAAAGTTCAAAATTATATTGACAGAATAAGCTAAAGTAGGGAAGTGAGAGAGTTTACACTGAGCGATCCGGCGTAGCCGGAGAGTCGAAGTGTGAAAAATTAGAGTAAATTTCGTGAAAAGAATAGTTGATATGGTTTGATATAGCGACTAAGCACGAAGACGTTTTGCTATAGGATCTATTGAGCCTAACAATGGCATACTTTGTGGATAAGTGCTAAATAATACCGGACGTAGGTTTCCCGAAACCTAACGAAGCTCCCTGGAGAAGAGAGGTGCTTCTCTCTGTCTTTATGCAACCTTAATTAGATGTTTCTAGCAGAAACAGGTGTGTTTATTTAGATACTGTTTCTGTATACTCCTCCTTGCGAGAAAGGTTATACAAACTTCCCTATATTTTGATGTCGTACAATATGTGAAACAGTAAAAAACGGAGAAGTGGTTTAATTACCCACAGGTACGGCATTTAATCGGCAAGAGTACAAAAATAAGGAAAAATTTCATGTACTTAAATTATGGTAATTCCCGTCCAAATTTCTTGTTAATTTTTCGTCTATAAATAAAGATTACCAATAATTTGTTTAGGTTTTTCTAACAACCTAAACCCTTGATGATCTATCCTACGTCTTATCCCCTGAAAAGCCGTTTTTGGGCCATTTACGGGCCTCGTGCCTGGCTAGCCTCATTTGCGTGAATCCAGCACATACTGTCATCCTGAGCGACTAGCGACCGCGTGCCGCCATAGCTTTAGCGGTGACGCAAGGATCTATACTTTCAGTTATATTCTTCTCCGGCAAAGCCGGATCAGAATGACAAATTCGCTGGAGAAAACTGAATTAATGCTACTTTAATGCTTGACAAGACCTATTTAGCCTTGGTATTATGAGTATAATCATTCAAACACTCATTATGTTAAGCTCGTCTATTGAAACAAAAAAGAAAATTTCCTTGCCGCTATTTGATGAGTTTTTATTACATCTGCAAACCGATAACTACTCTCAAGAGACAATGTATAACTATGAACGTGATTTGCTTACACTCACCTATTTTTTGGAACATGAAATACAAAAAGAATTTGAACAAATAACTAAAGCAGATGTGGAACGCTATAAAGCATACCTTTTATCGACAGACCGTAAAACCGCTATTTCGGAACAGGAAACTTCTTTAAAATTGCAGAGCGGCTCGATCAATAGGATACTGTCATCTTTTAGGAGTTATTTAAAATTTCTAATTTTTCAGGACTATAAAATACCTGTTGTTCCAGAAAGCGTAAGGATGGTTCGTAAAGAGAAAAAGCATTATAAAGTAGCGGAGCTCAACGAATTAATATCATTAATTGAGTCACCTTCAACTTTCGAAAAAAATTCTGTAGTAGCTACACGAAACCGAGCCATGTTAGAAGTACTGTTTGCAACAGGGATGAGAATATCGGAGCTTTTGTCTTTGAACCGTCGCGATATTGATTCATCCGGTAGAATTTTTATTATCGGTAAAGGTAAAAAAGAGCGGTTTGTGTATTTGACCGAACGGGCCAAATTTTATATAGATAACTATTTAAAACTTAGGAAAGATGCTCTTCCGGCGCTTTTTGTTCCCCAGAAAGGCAAAAGAATGGGCCAAAGAGATTGTCGAATATCTCCGAATTATTTACAAGCTAAAATCAAAAGTTATCGCGAAAAACTTGGTATTATTGTTCCAACAAGCGCCCATTCTTTGCGTCATGGTTTTGCTACATATTTGGCGGAAGAAGGCGCTTCTCCCGTGGCCATCCAGATGCTTTTGGGACACGAGTCATTAAATACTACTACCAGATATGTTAATGCTTCTGACCGGTTTGCCGAAGATTCACATAGACGGTATCATCCCCTGGCTGAAAGACCTGAAAAATAGAAAGCCTGCTTTGTAATCGGAAATCTCAATTGATATAGTTTTAGGAAGACTGTCATTCTGGGGAGTGAAACGACTCCAGAATCTATTAAAAGCGATTCTGGACAAGCCAGAATGACATGATAACACATTAATTTGTATCATTTGAGATTTCGTTTATATGTATCTTTTTAGATTCACCTTAACAGTTTGCAAGGGGTTGACTACGTTCAGTTAACATGACGTAGTTGACAAAGTTATATGATTTGGTTCACTATTAAAGTAAGGTTTACATTCTACAAATGGGAGCAATTTTAGATTACTTCAAAAACGAAACAGGAAACTTGTTTCGTAATAAAAAAAATCTTGTTAGTCTACTTGTTTTAGGTATACTTATTCTGGGTATTCCATTGGGTGTTAATCTTGTCAGGACGCAGCAAATTATTAAATCCCGCGCTGCTGTAGATCCAATTGTATTTACAGGTTCAAATGTTAGTAAAAAGAGTGATGGTACCTGGGTTGCCACCAAGCCCCAGATTCAAGTTCAGCTTACTTCCCCGCTGGGCCCGGCACAATCTTCTATTCAAACTGTGAAGTCAAAAGATTCACCGTTAAGTTTTTTGCCCAAAGGCTTGGTGAAAACCGCTTATGCTGAAGATAATTACTGTATTGCTGCTGGTTTCCATGCATGTAATGTAGGTAGTGTTGCGGGCAGCTGTTCAAAAGACGGACAATCATGTACAGCATATGAAGCCTACCAATGTAACTTTGGGGGGCAGAATTATTGCGATCATTCAAACTGTGATTCACCATGTACTGGCAGTAGCGGTGGAGGTGGTGGAACAGATAACTACTGTATAGCTGCGGGTTACCATGCATGTAATCCTGGCAGTGCAGCAGGAACCTGCACTAAAGATGGGAAAACATGTACTGCATATGAACACTATGCCTGCAACTTCGGTGGTCAAAACTACTGTGATAACGACAAGGGTTGTGCGGAGCCTTGTAGTGGTAGTGGTACAAGCGGTGGCACAAGTAAGGGTACTATAGTGTGCAAAGCAACTTTTAAACCAAGCGAACTGGGGATTAATAGTCCAGGTGTATGCGACAGACTACATCAATATGTTGCAGATTGTAATTCTTCATGTCCTACAAAAAACTTTGCTGATCCCAACAAAGATTGCCCGCCGAATACAGACCAGCCAAATTTTATCAATCCTGACACCAGTGCTTGGTGTTATGAATTCAAAGATACAGACGGTATTTCTACCAACAACAATAAATGTATGCAACTTAGATACATTGGAACGGGATCAGAAGCAAGTTGTGCTTCGGGAGAAGGTAGTGGCGGGCCTGCCGGATGCCAAGGGCTGGATGCATGCAGTGAATGTGTTTTGCTAAAAAGAACAGATATTTTACCTTTTTATGAAAGCAATGGATGGGATACAAGCTGTGGTAACCAGGCAAATGTTGTTAAAAATTGGTGCCAGATTGATCCAAGCGGCTGTCAAGGTGTGAAAACGGGTCAGTGCGCTTCAAGCTGTGGAGGAACGTCTGCTACTTCGCCTTCTTCCTCTCCCGCCTCTTCTCCTGCTTCCAGTTCAGCTCCTGCTCCTGCTTATACTAAGCAATTTAGGATTGCGGAAAATCCGACTGATTTAGCTAGCGCTCCATGGCGGGATTATACAATTGCTGTTGCATCAAACCCGCTTGATTATACTTTCAAGGATGTAACACCAGGGCAGAAGTTTATCTTTGTGCAATTTATGGATTCTACCAATAAGGTAACCACTGCAGCCGATTGTCCGAAGTGTCAAGCCCAAATTGAACTGCTTGGGTCTGGTCCGACCATGACCAGTTGTTCTTTGAGTTTTGAAGACAGCAAGACCATCCTGAATTTAACGGGGCAAAATTTTGGATCAGAAAAGGGTACAGTAAAAAGCGGTGATACTAATTTGGAAATAAAGTCATGGAGCGATAATAGCATTCAGGCGGTTTTGCAGAATGCGCAAACAGGACAAGTTTTGCCAATAACTTTCACAAATACAGACGAACAAACAGGAACCGGACAGTGCGGTGCTATTTCACAGCTTGCCTTAGGAGCCAAGGTTTTTTGCAGGGCGCCGGCTTCTCATGATACAGAGAATGTAGATATGGTTCTGGTGGATGAAACAGGAAAAAAGACACGGCAAACAGTAAAGATCGATAAAGATGGAGTTGTTCAGGGATTGACTCAAAAACTGGAAGTCGGTAAGAGATATATTGTGTCACTTAAGGCGCCGAAATCGTTGCGGAGGATTGCCCGATTTACAGCCGGCGACGGCATAGTCAGCATCCCCAATTTCATTTTGCCTATTGGCGACATTTTCCCATTAGACGTCCGTGACGGTGCAATAAATCCTTTTGATCATGCGCAGTTAATCCGCGAGTTTATCATTGCTGAAGACAGCTGTGATAGACCCGGAGATTTCAATAGAGATTGTAGGGTTAATTCTATTGATTGGGCTTGCATGAGATATGATTTCGGTCAAGTGGATGATCCGGAACCAACAATTTCGTCTTTTGTCACAAGTCCAAGTCCAAACCCAACTGCAACTTCTAGCTCAAGCCTTTCACCGCTGTGACTGGTAAAAGTTCGGTAATTGTAGTACAAAATATATGTATATGGATGATTTAAATGTACAACAAAATAATCAGGAGAATAAGCCTGTAATGCAAATAAAAAAATTTGTTTCTCTTCCCAAATTTATTTTTTTGGTTTTAGGATTGATACTTTTGGCGGAATTAATATATGCAATTCGGGTATTAACATTGCCTGCTCCCCCGATTGCAGGTAAGGTTCCACTACAATCAAAAGTAGGGACAATTTCATTAAATGTTCCCAAAAACACATACCGGATAAATGAAATTGTGCCTGTTGCCGTGAATATCGAGACTGGTTCACAAGCAATAAACGGAGTTGATGTCGTAATCCATTATGATCCTAAAGTTCTTGAGGCTACTTCCGGAGGACTAATCAAAGGCCGTCTTTTTGAGGAATATCCGACTATGATTGTGGATGCGAGTAAAGGTTTGATTGCTATTTCAGGTATTAACAGTTTGCAGAACGTGTTTAAAGGTACAGGACAATTTGCAACTATAAATTTTAAAACTAAAATTGCCTCAGGGAAGACATCATTGACTGTTGATTTTAAGGACAAAGGGTCTACTATAGATTCCAACCTGGTAGAGGCTAGTACAGCTAAAGATATAGTCGAACAGGTTGTAAATTTGGAGCTTGTTGTGCAATGATAAAATATGCGATTTCTTTTTTTACGTTTGTTTTATGGTTTTTAGTTTCTCCGACCGGAGTTTTTGCCCAGGTGGCCACTTTATCCTTGGATCCGGCCACAGGCACATTTAACAGAAACTG
Source organism: Candidatus Daviesbacteria bacterium (assembly GCA_028715175.1). Lineage (GTDB taxonomy): Bacteria > Patescibacteriota > Microgenomatia > Daviesbacterales > UBA10151 > UBA10151. Next base: position 650,690 of record JAQUSJ010000001.1, on the reverse strand, counting down.
CCCTTTCTCTCTAAATATTAATCTTGATACAGGCGGAGCCCAAACAGATGGTACTGATGCAATTTTATTTTATGATTCCTCCAGGCTCAGCATTACTACCAGTTCGATTACTTCAAATACAGCCGTGTATCCTGACTTTCCCGGTAATAATGTAGATGAGGCCGCAGGCAAAATCACCATTTCAGGACTTGCTTCTGTGGCGACGCCTTTTACCGGCAAAGGTACTCTGGCTACCTTGAATTTTACAGTGAAAGATTCGGCGCCTACCGGAGCAACTCAAATTACTTTTGACTTTGATCCTAATAATAAAGCTAAAACTACGGATTCCAATGTTGTACAACGGGCAACAATAGTAGATATATTAAACTCGGTCGTAAACGGAAATTATACGGTTGGAACCGGAACTTGCGGCACTACTACTACCCCATTGGCATCCCCGATTGCAGTTGTTTATAAACCAATAGGAAGTTCAACAACGTCTACTCCGTCGGCAACCATTGCGCCCCTGCCGGTTAAGAAGACAGTTTTGCCGCCGGCCGGTTCAGAGCAATTTACTTTTACCGTAGCAATTTTTGGAGGGGTTTTAACTGTGCTGGGAATTTTGGGATTAGCGCTTCTTTAGTTCAAAATTCAAATATGTCCTTATCCTCTCTTATCACAGATTTTCTGGAATATCTGGAACTTGAGCGAAATGCCTCCCGGTTAACAATCAGAAATTACGATCACTGCTTAAAGAGATTTTTGGAATTTAGTGGTGATATAAACCCGCAGGATATAACCTTAAGCTTAGTCGGAAAATACAGACTATACCTTTCCAGATGGACGGATCCGAAAACCAAAGAATCTTTAAAAAGGGTGACTCAAAATTATTTTATGATAGCTCTTAGAACATTTCTTCGGTATCTGGCAGGAACTGGTGTGCAAACGCTTTCGGCCGAAAAAGTTGAATTGAGAAAGAATAATTCCAGGCTTCCTCTTAAAGTGTTGGATGAGACTCAACTTAGATTGCTCCTTAAAGCTCCGGATACAAGTAAAAAAGACGGACTACGGGATCGGGCAATCCTGGAGACATTGTTTTCTACAGGTCTGCTGGTATCTGAGCTGGTCGGATTAAACCGTGATACCATCAACCTGGACGGACGTGAGTTTAGTATAGTTGGTAAAGGAGGAAAAGAGCGGGGGGTATTTTTATCTGACGGTGCTTGTGAGTTTTTAGGAAAATACTTAGCAATCCGTCAAGACAAATTTAAACCTCTTTTTATCCGTTTTCAGGGTAAAATTGATCCCACTAACGAAGGAGAAGCCATGAGGTTAACTTCCCGTTCCATTGAACGGATTGTAGAAAAATATGCAAAAAAGCTGAGAATTGCCATCAAAGCCACACCACAAATACTGCGTCATTCCTTTGCCACAGATTTATTAATTAACGGAGTAGACATCCGGTCAGTCCAGAAAACGCTTGGACATTCCAATATCTCAACTACTCAAATTTACCGCCTCTGCTCCGGTAAATTGTAATCACTTTGTTAGTTTCCCTAAATCTTTCAATACCGCATTTAAGATTGTTGCGACAATTGATAAAACAATTGCTGCCAATATGGCTGGAAGCCATCCTTCAATCTTTACTCCCGGCACCACTGCTGCCACTATGAATAAGACCACTGCATTGACCACAAAAGCAAACAACCCTAAAGTAACAATTGTTAAGGGTGCGCTTAGAAAGCTTAGGATTGGCTTAATAAAAGTATTAACCACCCCCAAAACTATGGCCGCAAAAATGGCTGTAGTAAAGTTTTCAACCCGGAATCCAGGTACAATATTAGCCGTTAAAAGCAATGCTGCCGCATTTAAGACCAAGGCTATAAGAATTTGCAAATTTCTCACCCCCTCTTTACTTAATAGTGAATCAAATTTTTTAAAATGTCAATGTTTTCTGTTAAACTTAAGATTATGAAGTATCCTGCCGAAAAAATTGGATTGACTTCTCATCAGGCCGGGGAACAGCTAAAAAGATATGGTTTAAATGAGCTGCCGCAGAGAAAAACAACTTCTGCTGCGGAGGTTTTCCTGCGGCAGATGAAAACCCCCTTTGCCTACCTGCTTTTGGGAGCCACAATTCTTTCGGCCGTCATCGGGGATAAATTGGACAGCTTTTTAATCGGCGGGATTTTAGTTTTAAATTCAATTTTGGGTTTTTGGCAGGAATATAAAGCTTCCAAAGAGCTGGAAGAGTTGCGGAAACTGGAGGTGGAATATGCCAGGGTGGAAAGAGGCGGTAAGCAGACGGAAATCCCCTCATCAGAGATTGTCCCCGGTGATATTGTAATTTTAGAATCCGGCGACAGGATTCCAGCAGACGGGCAAATTTTAGAGAGTTATGCTTTGCAGGTCAATGAATCTGTCTTAACCGGTGAATCTTTACCTGTTGCTAAATCTGCGAAAAAGGAGGAAAACCTAGTCTTTTTTGCCACCACCGTTGTCTTTGGCCGAGGCAAGGTTCTTATTTTGCAGACAGGAGCAAGAACTAAATTTGGCGCCTTAGCAGAAACTTTAAGCAGCATTGAAGACGAACAAACTCCTTTTGAAAAAGCTCTGGCCTCCTTTAGTAAAGTTCTGGGGTTGGGGGCCTTAGCGGTTTCAGCCCTGATTTTTATTTTAAGGATATTGCAGGGTTATGATGTGTCTTCCACTCTTCTTTTCAGCATTGTTTTAATGGTAGCTGTAGTGCCGGAAGGTTTACCTGCCGTGGTAACTATAATTTTGGCCTTAGGTATGCGGAAGATGTATCGGAAAAAGGCTTTGGTTAGAAAGATGATTGCGATTGAATCTTTGGGTACTGCCACAGTGATTTGTACGGATAAGACCGGAACTTTGACTAAAAATGAAATGCGGGTTAAAGAGGTCAGTATTAAAGATACTAAAGAAGCAGATTTTCTAAAATGCGCGGTATTTTGTAATAGCGCCAGTTTGATATTAAAAGAAGATGAAGGCAGTTTTGATATTTTTGGCGATACAACTGAAGGCGCTCTCCTGCTTTGGGCAAAAGATCAGGGTAAGGATATTGATCTGATGAGATTGCAAGGCAAACTAATCGAAGAAATTCCTTTTAATTTGGAAACCCGGAAAATGACTGTTTTATGGGAGGAGGGTAAGGAAAAGACGCAGTATACCAAAGGCGCTCCGGAAGTTTTACTTTTTGAATCTAAGTTGTCCGAAGCGGATCAAAAGAAGTGGGAATTTAGGTATCAGCAAATGGCTAAAAAGGGATTGCGGGTGTTGGCGTTTTCAAAGGATAAAGAGTTTTTAGGGTTAGCTGGGATTGCTGATGAAGTCCGTCCTGAGGTAAAAGAAGCTATTGCGCTGACAAAGCAGGCCGGGATTAAGGTAGTGATGGTGACCGGCGATAATGAGCTGACAGCTAGAAGCATTGGTGAAGAGGTTGGACTATTATCCTTTGGTGATGAAATTATGATTGGCAGTCAGCTCAATGACTTAAGCGAAGAAGATCTTTTACAAAGAATCGGTAAAGTCAAAATTTTTGCCAGGATTACTCCGCAGGAGAAACTTAGAATTGTTAAAGCTTATCAAAGCTTAGGAGAGGTAGTAGCTGTGACAGGTGACGGGGTAAATGACGTGTTGGCCTTAAAACAAGCAGAAGTCGGGGTTTCCATGGGTAAAATCGGCACTGATGTGTCAAAAGAAGCCTCAGATATTATTTTGCTTGATGATAACTTTGCGACCCTGACTGTGGCCATTGAGCAAGGAAGACTAATTTACAACAATATCTTAAAAGTCATTAAGTTTTTACTTGCCGGGAATTTGTCGGAAATGCTTTTGATAGGAGTAGCAGCAATTTTCAGTCTGCCGTCGCCGCTTCTGCCAATTCAGATTCTCTGGATCAATTTTGTCACAGACGGACCTCCTGCTCTGGCTTTGGGTTTTGATACCGCTTCAAGGCATCTGATGCAAATACCGCCCCGCAAGAAATTAGGTTTACTTAGTAAAGATTCTCTACATTTTATTATTTTCGGCGGGGTGGCAATTTCTGCTTTTTGTTTTTTTGCTTTTTATTTTACCTTTGAAAGTTTGGGACTTCAAACTTCCAGAGCCATCACCTTTACCGTTATGATTATTCTGCAAATGATGCTGCCTTTTATTATGAGAAGACATCACGGGATTTTGTCCAATAAAAAGCTGCTTGCCTCAGTCGTTATGGTTCTTTTCATACAAGTTTTAATAATGGTTTTTCCTCCTTTAAGGTCATTATTTAAGATCTGATTTAGATTGTTGAGTTCGGAGCGATAAATAGAAATTAGATTGGTTTGCCGGCGAGGCCATACATAATAAAGTCTTTTGTAAAGCCGATTGCCTGCAGCGGCCAGGTTAAAATAACGCTATAAAACCCCGGTGATAGAAAAGAAAGATAAGGCCAGCGGTAATATATTGCAAAAGCCACAGCAAATACAAACCCAAACATGAAGTAAATTATAGCTATGGTAGAAACAAGTTTTTCTTTAGACATCTATGTTTTTTCTTTAGAACAAACAACCGTAGCTGCTGCTACTTTTTCCCCGGGTCTGACTCTCATTAAGATTACACCTTGAGTTTGACGCTGCAGGGTCGGTACTTCTGCTAAATTCATCTTTATAAGTTGTCCTTTGGTGGAAGTTAATACCAACGTGTCCATTTTTTTATCAATGGCCTCTGCTGTAACAATTGGTCCGGTTTTGGCAGTCACCTGCGCAGCTTTAACTCCTTGTCCTCCCCTGCCCTGTCTGCTCCAGGCGGAAAATCTGGTTTTTTTACCTAAACCGTTTTGCATAATTACCAAAAGCTCATCATCATTACCTTGGACCAAATTTAAGGAGACTACCTCATCGTTACTGGTTAGCTTAATTCCTCTTACTCCGGAAGTATCCCGGTGCGTTGGTTTGACTTGGGTTTCGGAAAAACGGATCGATTTGCCATTTTTTGAAACAATAACAACATCATCCTTGCCTGAGGTTGGGGTCACCCATCCCAGTTCGTCGCTCGGATCCAACTTGATTGCTACCAGACCATTTTTGCGGATATTGGCATATTCTGTAAGGGAAGTTTTTTTGACAGTGCCGCCTTTAGTACACATAAAGAAGTATTTGGCGCTTTCGCCTTTTTGCCTGGTGGTTAAAACTGCCGTAACTTTTTCCTCCTGTTCAACATTGATCAAGTTGACAATAGCCTGACCTTTGGCTGCGCGTTGTGTTTCCGGAATTTCCCAAACCTTGATTTGGAAAACCCTGCCTTTGTCGGTAAAGAATAAAATACTGTCATGTGTTTGGGTATAGAAAATGTGAGAAACTGCATCTGTTTCTTTGGTGGCAATTCCCATCACCCCTTTGCCGCCCCGCTGTTGTACCCTAAAAGACATCGGAGCTTGGCGTTTGATATAACCGCCTTCGGTGATGGTAGCAATAGTTGTTTCGTTTGGTACTAAATCTTCTTCGGAAAATTCCCCGACTTTTTGTTTATAAACACGGGTTCGTCTGTCATCTCCGTATCTTAGTTTAATTTTTACGAGTTCATCCTTGATAACTTTTAAGATTTTTTCCGGATGAGCCAGCAAATCTTCCAAATAGGCAATTGTTTCCCGGATCATTTTTAGTTCATCTTCAATTTTTTGGCGCTCCAGCGCAGCTAACCTTCGAAGTTGCATATCCAAAATAGCCAAAGCTTGGATTTCTGTTAATTTAAATCGGGTCATTAAATTCTGTTTTGCAGAATCTGCGTCAGCACTTTTTTTAATGGTTTCCACAACCGCATCAATATTATCAACAGCAATTTTTAAGCCTTCTAGGATATGTTCTCTTGCTTTGGCTTCGGCAAGTTCAAATTCGGAGCGTTTTCTAATGACTACTTGCCTGTGGTGAATAAATTCTTCTAATACCCGTTTTAATGTCAGCAGATGCGGGACTCCGTCTGAAAGAGCGACCAGGTTGATATTAAAAACCGATTGCATGGCAGTATATTTATAAAGACTATTTAAGATTGCCTGGGGTTTGGCGTCTCTTTTTAAGTCAAATACAATTCTGACCATTTGTTTACGGTCTGACTCATCCCGTAAATCCGCAATGCCCTCTAATTTTTTATCTTTTACCAGCTCGGCAATCCTGGCAATCAAGGTAGCTTTATTCACCTGGTATGGCAGCTCCGAAACGATAATTTGCATTTTTCCTCCGGCTGCGCCGGATTCATCTATTTCAGCTTTGGCTCTCATTACAATCCGGCCCTTACCGGTGGCATAAGCCGCAAGGATTTCGGTTTGGTCATAGATGGAAGCGCCGGTTGGAAAATCAGGACCTTTGATAAATTGCAGGAGATTTTCCACAGTGGCAGTGGATCGGAAAGATTCGGAAGGACTCGGTGTACCAGATTTGTCAGGGAAATCAGATTCACCGGAATTCTGATCTTCTGATTTTCTGAGTTTTTCTGAGTTTTCCGACTTATTTTCGGGATGTTCTATCATGTAAACCAGCGCATCGACGACTTCTCCCAGATTATGTGGCGGGATTTGGGTGGCCATACCAACAGCAATGCCGGAGGCGCCGTTTAACAATAGGTTGGGTATAACAGAAGGAAGTAATACTGGTTCTTGTGTAGTACCGGAATAGTTATCCACAAAATTGACAGTGTTTTTATTAATGTCACGAAGTAGCTCCTCGGAAATTGCAGAAAGTCTGGCCTCCGTATACCGCATTGCCGCGGGCGAGTCTCCATCAATTGATCCAAAATTCCCCTGGCCGTCAACCAGCATATATCTCATGGAAAAATTTTGCGCCATCCGGACCATAGCTTCATATATAGGAGCATCACCATGAGGATGGAGGTTTTTCATAACTTCACCGACAACTGCAGCTGATTTTTGGAAGCGGGATGTGTGGTGTAAACCTTGCTGGTGCATTGCGTAAATAATTCTTCTTTGGACCGGTTTTAGGCCGTCACGGACGTCCGGTAGCGCCCGGGAAACAATAACAGACATGGCATAGTCCAAATAGGACTTTTGCATTTCTTCAATAATAGGAGCTGGTTGTATTTTGCCGATGTTACTCATTGGTTTGGGGTACAAAAAAAGGGTTTAGACCCGAGTTAATTATACCTTTTTTGACTCTCTTTAAGCAAGGGGTAAAGGGTGTTTTTTAGGCCAGTTTTTCCGCGCTGTTTGATGCTAATTTAACCATTTTATCTAATAATTTTGGGAAAGTTAATCCAACTGCCGCAGCTGCTTTAGGGAAAAGCGAAGAAGCTGTCAGTCCCGGAATTGTGTTTACTTCTAAGACATGTGGCTTACCATCTGAAATTATAAAGTCTATTCTTGAATAATGGCCAAGGTTCAAAGTATTGTGAATCCTAAGAGCTATTTTTTGAACCATTTTTTTAAGCTGAGGAGTTAAAGATGGAGCATTAGGAATTTCATTGGTATTTCCCCAGTATTTATTTTTGTAATCAAACCAGCCTCCTGCCGGCGGAATAATTTCTACAACCGGCAAAGCTTTGTCTTTCAATATACCGACAGTTACCTCAATCCCCGGTAAGTATCTTTCCACAAAAAGCGGCAAGCCGGATTTAAGCAATTTCCGGCAAAGACTGTTTTTTAGATCTTTTACTGATTTTAAAATCACCACTTCTCTTGACGATCCCCCGCTGGAACTTTTTAAAACACAAGGAAAACCAAATTTGACAATATCGCTTTGGTTTTTTATTTTTTTCCAAGGCGAGGTTAAAATATGCTCTCTGTCACAAAATTCCTTAAAAGAAATCTTATACCAACCCTGTTGAAATCCTTTTGGGTTGCCTCCTACAAACGGTATACCTAAAGTGGATAATTGCTTTTGCAAACTTCCTCCTTCGCCTTCTTCGCCGTGTAAGACTGGAAAAACTATATCAAAATCTTTTACCAAATTTTTGGAAATCCCCTCTTTTTTTAAGTCAAATAATTTAACTTCGTAACTGTTTTCCTCAAGCCCTGCTTTAACACATTTTGCTGACATTAAAGAAATTCGTCTCTCAGATGTTGCACCACCGGTTATCAGTAATATTTTCATATAATTACCCTTCTGGTTGTTTCTGCCAAATTTACCAAAAGATCATAGGGAATAGTTTTGCAAAGTCTGGCAGAGTTTGCAATAGAATTTTTATCTTTGGGGTTGCGAGAATACACAATAACCTCTTGTCCTGCTTTTGGGTTTGGCAACCTGCTTAAATCAATTATATTTATATTCATACAGACCTTTCCAAGTATAGGGCATTCTATATTATCCGTTAAAAATGTTCCTTTGTTAGACAATCTTCTGTCAACACCATCATAATAGCCTATCGGTACAACCCCAATCAGTGTATCTTTTTTAGCAGTGAATGTTCCATCATAGCCTAATTTTTCACCTTTTGAAACTTTCTTTATTTGGATAATTTTAGTTGTTAATGTTAAAGCTGGTTTTAGATTTTCGTCATAAGTTGATGAGGAGAAACCGTATAAAGAAAGTCCTGCCCGGGTTAAATTGGAAATTTTTTCTATTATTTTTCTTGTTTCAGGATTAATCAGAGCTCCTGTTGCTGAAATATGGATCCATTTGGGATTAATGCCATATTTTTTACATTTGTCTTTTGCTTTTTTGAATTGTTTTATTTGATTTACAAACAGTGGATCGGTTTTACTTTCGGATGAGGCAAGGTGTGACATGAGTCCTTCAATTGTTAAATTGTTAAATTGTTTCATTGCTGTTAAGAAATTCGGTAAATCCTTTATAGGAATTCCTTCCCGGTACATTCCGGTATCGACAAAAATATGGATTTTGCAACCAGGTTGGAATTGATTTAATATGTTAGCCGTATCAATATCATAAACGGTAAATGAGAATGGCAATTTTTTAATCTTTAGATTTTCCGGATTGGTATAACCCATTACTAAAATCGGAGTTTTAATTTTGGCTTTTTGTAATTCATAAGCTTCAAATAAACTGTCAACACAGAAAAATGGAGTTTGTAGCGGGTCTAAAATTTTTGCTACGTTTACAATGCCATGACCATAACCATTGCTTTTTACAACAGGAGCAATTCTCACTTTTTTATTAAGTAAGGATAAATAATGATAGTTGTACAGCAAATTATCCCGCGAAACTTCAATTTTATTTAAAGTTTCATACCCTTTTTTAAAGGAATTTAGAAATTTAAGCATCTTTAAAAACTTTTTTGACAGCTTGATTAAATTTTCTACCCCTGTCAAATTCATTTTGAAATAAATTAAAAGAAGTGGCGGCAGGCGAAAACAGAACAATATCTTTTGGTTTTATAATTTTCTTGACGTCCGCGAGAAGTTTTTCTAAATTATCATAGGTCCCTGCAATTTTGTCTGACGTCTGACGACTGAAAGCTGACAGCTGTTTATTTATTTCATCAGTTGAGTCCCCTTCCAAAAAGAAAACCTTTTTGGCAAATTTAGCTACGACCCTCGTATATTTTGTATAATCCATTTTTTTGTTCATTCCCCCGCAAATTAAGATTAGACACCCTAGGGGTGAAGTTAGGTTGCCACCTAAGGTTTCTACAGCCTGGATTCCTGCTTCCGGGCTGGTGGCAGCAGTGTCATTGTATATTTTCACTCCATTCCACTTCTTGATTAACTCCATCCGAAATGGGACACCTTTGAACTTTGATAGAATTTTGAGAGCAGATTTTTTATCAATTCCAAAGGTTTTTGTTAAAGACAGTGCGGCAGCAATATTTTCCAGATTATGACTGCCTAAAAGTTGAGGACGAAAGTTTTCTGGTAAATCATTTTTAGAATAATAAATAATTTTTCCCTTTAGTTCCTTTAAGAAGTCAGGTATGGTAGTAATCGGATCATTTTTCCGCAAAAAAAGATAATCGGTTTTGCTTTGATATTTGCCTATTATTTTTTTAGATTTAATATATTCTGCCATTGTTTGGTAATAATTAAGATGGTCAGGAGTGATGTTTGTGATTACTGCCCATTTTGGAGAAACTTTGTGCGTATCATATGCTTCCAGCTGGAATGAAGATAACTCCAGGACCACTAAGGTATTGTTTTTAACAAACGAAATTGTTTCCAGAACGCTTTTGCCGATATTGCCGGCCAGAATAACATTTTTCCAGGGGTGTGTGCGTTGTCCACCCCTGGGGTGGGATAGGTTGACACCTAAGGATTTGCTGAGTACCTCATAAATTAGCGAGGCAGTAGTGGATTTGCCTTTGGTTCCGGTTACTCCAATGATCTGGTCAGGTCGTACATATTGCAGAAAAATTCCCATGTCTGTGTCAATCTGTTTACCCAATTTTGTGGCATATTCCAGGTAAGGATTTCCTGGTTTAATTGCCGGGTTTTTGATAATTAAATCCGCCCAATCTATATCCTTATTTTTGTGTTTACCTAAGGTATATTCTATTTGCGGAAAATTTCTTAACTCATGCAAAGAAGGTTTTAAAACTTCTTTAGTTTTTAAATCAGTTACCCTGACTTTGGCTCCTTGTCTTGCAAAAAATCTGGCAGATCCCACCCCACCCTCATTAAGCCCTAATCCAAAGACCAAAACTTTTTTAAAACTATTCATCGGGATTTTTAATACCTTTCAGTTCTTTAATAAAAAAGTCCACTCCATCAGACTCTAATTTAATAAAGGCTGCATTAGAAATAGAATTTGTAAAATATATTTTTTCTGATAAATGATTTAATAAAACTCTCATTACTCCCCCGTGAGAGACAATCAAAACTGTTTTGCCTAAGTATAAAACAGCGACTTCCCGCAAAAATGTAATATATCTCCCGATTATTTCTTCATCAGTTTCATAGCTTTCATAGGGTTTGTAACTTAATCTTTCTTTTTTGCTTAACTTTTCCCAAGTATCATAAATTTCTTTCATTTCTGATTGAGGAGTGCCCTCGTGTTTACCATAGCGCCTTTCCCGTAAAGCTTTGGCAGTTTTAATAGCAAGTTTTCTTTCCAGATTGATCACTTCTGCAGTTTGTTTGGCACGAATTAGATCCGAAGAAAATACCACATCAAAGTGAATATTCTTTAAATTTTTCCCTAGAGCTTTTGCTTGTTTAATGCCTTTGTTGTTTAAAGGAATATTTGTTTCTCCCTGAGTTATTTCCTTAAGATTCCAGTCGGTCTGGCCATGACGAACTATATAAAGAGTGCAATAATTTTGCCCATTGTTTGCCATAAGATGGTATTATACTTATCTTGTGAACAACAATCCAATTGGAATTTTTGATTCCGGCATTGGCGGACTGACTGTTACAAAAGAAATTGTTAAACAGTTGCCAGATGAGAGCATCATTTATATAGGAGATACTGCCAGAGTTCCATACGGAACAAGATCAAAAGAAATTATCACCAGGTTTGCCAAAGAGTTAACTAATTTTCTTTTAAAGAGGAATGTTAAGTGTTTGGTGGTGGCATGCAATACTGTTTCTTCCGTTGCCCTGGAAGAGATAAAAAAAATTTCCCCTGTTCCAGTGCTGGGCGTTGTTGAGTCCACGATACAGTTGGCTATCAAAACAACCAAAAATCGAAAAATTGGTGTTATCGGTACAGTAGGAACGATAAATAGCAAAACTTATGATAAAAAAATCCATGAAATAAATCCAAAGATAGAGGTCGATAGCATTCCTTGCCCGCTTTTTGTGCCAATTGCTGAAGAAGGCTTGGAAACTCATCAGGCGACAAAATTGCTAGCCGAAGGTTATCTTAAAGGATTGAAGAAAAGACAAATTGATACATTGATTTTAGGATGTACCCATTATCCTCTACTTAGTAAAATTATTCAGGCGGTGATGGGAAGAAAAGTTAGCTTAGTGGATTCTGCAAAACCAACGGCTCAAAGTTTAAGAAAGATTTTAGAAGAGAAAAGATTGCTTTCAAATAAGAAACCAAGATATGAATTTTATGTCACAGATGCGCCTGAGAGAGTTTTACAGGTGGCCAGCCGATTTTTTGGAAAGATTTTAAATGGTAAGTTACAACAAATTACCCTGCCAACTCTTTAGCCAGTTTATCTATATTCCCTGCTCCCATAAAAAAGACAATATCTCCTTTTTGGATTTGACTTTTGAGAATTGATAGTGGTTCATTTTTACTATGATAGACTAGTCTATCATAGCCTACAGCTTCGGCCAGTTGTTTTGAGGAAACAATTCCTTCGTCAACTTCCCTACTGGGATAAATATCAGTGATGATGATTTTATCTGTCGGAATTTGCCTAAACACTTTTACGAAATCATCAAATAAAGCCTTGGTTCTGGTGAACATATGCGGTTCATAAATCAGCCAAATTCTTTCTTTTGGGAATTTCTGACGGGCTGCTTCCATGGTTTTAGCAATCTCTGTGGGGTGATGACCGAAGTCAGAGTAAACTTTACTACCCCGGTATTCTCCAATATATTCAAACCTTCTGCTTACTCCCGGGTAACCGGATAAACTTTTCTGGATGATCCGGGGATCAATTCCCAACAAGAGTCCAACTTGAAATGCTGCCCGGGCATTTGATTTGTTAAATTCTCCGGGAATTTTAAGAGTAATGCCTAATTCGTTTTTAGAATAATCCAAATACTGTATACCGGATTGCTTCATGGTAACTTTTACTACTTCCGCAACACCGGAATCAGTTAAGTTTGCTACAACAGTTGTTTTTGTTTGGAGCAGGAATTTTTTAAAGCTTTTCTTAACTGCTTCAAAATCCTTAAAATATTCCGGGTGATCCATCTCGATATTAGTAACAACATTGATGTCAGGTTTGAGGTGTAAAAAATTATCATTAAACTCATCAGCTTCGATGATAAAATATTCACGATCGTGAACTTTTTGTCGTGGTATGCGATAGTTTGTCCCCCACTTAGGCACTATTGCTCCCAGGAGTACTGTTGGGTCAAGTCCATTATCCTCCAGTATTTTTGCAATCATGGCTGTGGTGGTGGTTTTGCCGTGGGTACCGCAAACAGCAATCACAAATTTACCTTTAGTCAGATACTCTCCTGTAAACTTCTGCCAGGTCATGATTGGAATACCTTTTTTCTTGGCTGCCAAAAGTTCCGGATTTTCCGGATCCAAAGAAAAAATAGCCGGCGTAACAACCAAGATATTTGTAACCAAGATATTTGTATGGACACCCCCGGGGTGGACGCTCAAATGTAAATGTTTGGGGTTGTGGCCTACTAGAAGTTGGGAGTTTTTGAATTGGGTAGTAAATTCGTTGTGGGGTTGTAGATCGCATCCGGTTACTTCAAAACCCTGACCCTCTGCAATAGCAGCAGCAGCCGATGCCCCACTCCCCCCTATTCCCAAAAAATGTATTCTTTTAGCCATAATCAGGCTACATTATATGATTTTTTGTATTTTTATGCGAGAAAGGTGTAGGCGCCAATACAATTCGCTTGGCAGGTGGACTTAACTTTATTGGAGTTATTGAGACGGCGGTTCTATGATTTCACCCATTTTGACTTTCATCACTAAAAAACCTAATCTTTCTAGACTAAATCCCTTTAAAGGCTGAAAGGGTTCAGTATATTCCTCTTCTGGTTCTGTTGTAAATGTAACTTGAATTTCTTCCGGCGTAGGACACCTTTTTAAGTAAGAGCGATGTTCATATTGAGATGGATAGGAAGATGGTATTGCAACCCAATCCCACGTGGTATGTTCGAATGCTCTACCTTGATTTGACAAAAAGACATCTAATACTTCCGTATAGTAAAAATCATTTTTCTTCCCAGAAAGAAAAACATCTTCTCCAGAGTAAATGCCTAACTTAGTATTGTATGGGTTTTTAGGATCTACAGTAATTTGGATCCATTCCTCATTCGCTCTTGTCGTCAGTTCTGGTATAGTTCTCGTCCAATCTTCTAAGGGTATATTCCCTAGACTAAGAATTGTTACGCTATCTGCGGTAAAAAGCGATTCGTCCTCAGTTCTTCTATCTATTACAAATTGATATTCTTTCGTGTCAGGCATATCGTCTTCTTCGCCCTTGATTTCAACCAGATTATGCCAAAATTGCCACTGTCTCTTGAGTTCCTCGGTAATTCGTTGTGCAAACTCTTGTCTTTCTGTTAAATCATCCATATCTCATATATCTAATGTAGCTAACTTGGTCTTTCGACCTTGCTCAGGACTGCGTTCACTTCTTAATTTTATATATCTAAGGTAGCGAGCTTAGCATGAGTCTGGATAAATCTTTTTCGGGGAGGAACTTCATCGCCCATGAGCATGGTAAAGACCTCGTCTGTTGCAGAAACATCTTCAATAGTCACTTGTTTTAAGATCCTGTTTTCCGGATTCATGGTGGTTTCCCAAAGCTGATCCGGGTTCATTTCTCCTAAACCTTTATACCGTTGGATGATATAGCCATCAGTCCTCAGACTCGTTCCGATTGCATCGGGACTGTCAGCTTTCAGACTTGTTTTGTCTGACGACTGACGACTGACGACTGACGACTTTTTAATGATTTGATCTCTTTCTTCATCAGAATAGGCATAATGAATTTCTTTGCCTTTTTGAACTTTGTAAAGCGGAGGCTGGGCAATATACATATAGCCTTTATTGATGATTTCAGGTAAATATCTAAAGAAAAATGTTAAAAGCAGGGTTCTGATGTGTTCCCCGTCAACGTCCGCATCTGTCATGATAATAATCCGGTGATACCTGGTTTTATTGTAATCAACCGTATCTCCAATCCCTGTTCCCAGAGCAATCACCAAAGCTTTAATTTCTTCAAACTCCAGGACTTTATCCAGTCTTGCCCTTTCTGTATTAAGGATTTTACCTCTTAAGGGCAAAATGGCCTGGAATTTTCTATCCCGTCCTTGTTTGGCGCTGCCTCCGGCTGAGTCTCCTTCCACGATATATAATTCCGACTGCGATGCATCCCTATTTTGACAATCAGCCAATTTTCCGGGCAAAGTCATTCCTTCCAGGGCACCTTTCCTGATTACCGCATCTTTGGCAGCTCTGGCTGCAGCTCTGGCTCTGGCAGCAAGCAGGACTTTTTCCATGATTTTTCTGGCATCCTGAGGGTTTTCTTCAAAAAACATATCCAGGCCATCTTTGACCACCTGAGCCACAATCGGTTGCGCTTCCGCGTTACCCAATTTTTCTTTGGTTTGCGATTCAAACTGGATTTTGTCAGAATCCATTTTAATGGAAACAACGGCTGTTAAACCTTCTTTGATATCCTCTCCGGTTAAATTTTCATCTTTTTCTTTTAAGGCCTCAATTTTGCGGGCATAGTCGTTAATGGCACGGGTTAGAGCAATGCGGAATCCTGTCAAATGAGAACCGCCTTCTGTGGTGGGCACAACGTTTGCAAAACTCTCTACGTTTTCATTGAAGCCGTCGTTGTATTGGATCGCAGCCTCGACATCAATTCCTTCCACCACTTTGTGTATCAAAATCGGCTCTGGATGAATCAAGGTTTTATTCCTGTTTAAGTGCTTAATTAAAGTTGCCAAACCGGATTGGAAATAAAAATGGCGTTCCTGTCCGGTTCTTTCATCGTAAAGATGGAAAAAGATTCCGGCTACCAGATATGCTACTTGTTTAAGTTGTTTTTCTAACTTTTCAAAATCCGGAGTAATGGTGGAAAAAATTGTTTTATCAGCCAAAAAAGTTGTTTTAGTGCCGTTTTTTGCTTGCCAAATAAAATTTGTTTTAAAAGGTAAATTAGTATCCTTGGTAGTGAGAGTAACTTTGCTTTTGGCTTTGCCTTTTGAATATTCCTGGAAATACTCTTTGCCGTCACGTCTGACTTCTGCCCTTAAGTAATCTGATAAGGCATTGACTGCGGAAACCCCGACACCGTGTAGTCCGGTAGATACTTTATACCCGCCGTCGCCGAATTTACCACCTGCGTGAAGAGTGGTCATAATAACCTCAAGCGCAGATACTCCGACTTTTGGGTGAATTTCCACCGGGATTCCCCGACCGTCATCAGCAACCGTAACATAATTTTCTTCATGCAAAATAGTCCAGATATTTTTAGCATGGCCTGCCAAAGCCTCATCAATAGAGTTATCAACTACCTCTTTAACAAGGTGATGAAGACCGCGAAGATCAGTTGAACCAATATACATACCCGGTCTTTTACGGACCGGTTCCAAACCTTCTAAGACTTGAATTTGTTCTGCAGAATACTTGCTGGATGCTGACATAAAGAAATAAAAAACCTCTTTGGAGGTTAACTATAGTTTAACATAATCCTCTCTTATAATAAACTACTTCTTACTAGGGATAGGGCCGGACGCGGACGTAATAGAAATGCCTTAGTTTCTGCAAAAGTTTCTGCAAAAGGTCTGCTATTCCAGACGATTAAACCATTTTCAGGATGCGTATCAATATTAATAGGTTGTTCTTTTTGAAAACGTTGCCATGCTTCAGGCGAGCTAAGTTTATCTGCATCAAAGGGCGAGTTGCGTCTTTCTAGTCTTTCTCTTTGATCTTTTTCTGTTACAATAACTCTGATGAAATCAACTTCAGCTTGATAAAGTTTACCTACTTGAGTATACCAAGGTATCCAACCATCCCAGTCCGGTTTTTTAACCTCCTTGCTGTGGACAACATCAACAATAACGCTGCACCCCAGGGATAAAAGTATTTTTATTGCTTCTCGCATTTTTTGATGTGTATCGGAACGGTATAACTGTTGGTACTCGTCTCCATATGAAGCAGGGAATATTGAAGCATAGATGTCCTTACAGACGATTGGATAGCCAAATTCTTTTCCTAGGCATACTGCCAGAGTTGATTTACCTGTACCTGAAGAACCTGTTATAACTACTAGCTTTTTTGGGACCTGTGTATTGCTTTCTGGATTCAAGCGCATATTAATCCTTCTTGGGCATTTTTAGCATTAGATATTCCAAAATGGCCCTGATGTTGACATTTTGTTTGGCCCATTTTTCTGCTTGCAAGAGCTCTTTTAAAAAGCCTGTTACTTCTAGCCTTGCAAGGCTAGGCCTTGCGTGCGTAATAGGTTCAACCATTTTTTGGCGGAAGAAGTATACCATGTAATGCAAAAATTCTTCCCGGTCTTTTAATTTTTCTATATATTCAAACCGTTCTTCCAAAGAGGTATTTAATAGTTTATCCAGATCTTCAGTGTATTTACTATGATACTCTAGTGTATCATCACTTTTAGGTTTAAGTCTGATGATCTCGCATCTTGACAGGATAGTTGGTAAGAGATTGTCGTCGGAGGCAGCACCCAGAATCAAGATTGCTTCCCTAGGCAGCTCCTCAAGGGTTTTTAACAGGGCATTTTGGGCTTCGGCAGTTAAAGTTGATGTGTCTTCCAGGACAACTGCTCTTCCGGAAGCAGAATATGGTTTCAAGGAGAAAAATCCTTTTATCCTTTTAGCCTCAGCAATGCCAAGTTTTTCTCCAGCCTTAATGTATAATAAATCAGGGTGGTTTGTATTTCCACCTGGAATGTGGGAAGCCAGTATCTTTTTTATCTCCTCTACCCCTCTTTCAATATTAGGTGAAATTAAAAGCCTTGCAATCATACGGAGATTCTAACATAATGGAGGTATGCCCAGTAATCTTGCCCAAAATCCGTCCGGTTCTACACTGGAGGAAATCCTTTTTAAAGAAGGAGTGATAAGCTCAGATCAGGTTTCTGCAATAAAGCTGGAAAGTATTAATTCCGGTACACCGGTGGAAAAAATCTTAATTCAGCGGAATTTGGTGCCGAATAACAAAATAGCTCAAGCCAAAGCGCAGATTTTAAATGTTCCTTATATTTCCCTGGCCGGTCGGGCCATTGCGGCGGATGTCTTAAATTTAGTGCCGGAAGTTGCAGCCCGCCGTTATCAAATAATTCCATTTGAAAAAAAAGGAGAAGAATTATGGGTGGCAATGGCAGATCCTTTAGATATCCAGATTACTCAATTTGTCGAAAAAAGGACCGGACTTAGAGTGAAGCCGTATTTGGCGCTTGCAGAAGACATTCTGCAGGACATCTCAGATCAATATGCTCAAAACTTAACTTCAGAAGTAACTTCTGCGCTCAAGGAAGTTGCAGCTGTTAGGCCAATGAAAGAGGTTCAAGTGGGGCCCGAGATTTTACGCGAGGCACCTGTTTCCAACATTATTGACCAGCTTTTAGAATATGCCATAAAAAATAGGGCCTCTGATGTCCATATCGAGCCTCAAGAAAACAGAACTAGGGTTAGATATAGGATAGACGGGATATTACAAGAGAAAATTCTTCTTCCAAAAGGCGTGCATGATGCGCTTGTTTCAAGAATTAAAATCCTTGCCGTTTTGAAAATTGATGAAAAACGTCTGCCCCAGGATGGCAGGTTTACTTTTACCTATGGACAAAATATTGTAGATCTTAGGATTTCCACAGTGCCGACTGTATTCGGAGAGAAAGTAGTTTTGAGGTTGCTTCCCAAATCAACAGGCGCGCCATCGCTTTTGGAACTGGGTCTGAGAGGAGCTTCTCTTAAAGCTTTGGAAAGCCAATTGCTTCGCGCGCATGGCATTATCCTGGTTTGCGGACCAACCGGTTCCGGTAAAACCACAACACTTTATTCAATTTTAACCAAAATATCAACCACCAGGGTGAATGTGGTAACGATTGAAGATCCGGTTGAATACCAGATTCCCGGAGTTAATCAAGTTCAAGTCAATACCGGCGTCGGCTTAACTTTTGCATCGACCTTACGAAGCTTTTTAAGGCAAGATCCGAATATCATAATGGTTGGTGAGATAAGAGATACCGAAACTGCGGAGTTGGCAATACAGGCGGCGCTAACAGGTCATCAAGTGTTTTCTACTGTTCATACGAATTCCGCAGCCGGTGCGCCTCCCAGGCTTTTAGATATGGGAGTTGAACCTTTTTTGTTGACGTCTGCTCTAAATGCTATTGTTGGACAAAGAGTTGTCAGGAAAATTGATCCGCATTGTAAGGTGGAATTTAATGCTCCCCCGGAAGTAATCGGCAATATTAAACAAGTTTTAGGAAAATTTATCCCGCAATCCCAATCGGCAAATATGAAATTATACAAGGGTAAGGGGTGTAGTTTTTGCGGTAATACCGGATATTTAGGCAGGATTGGAATATTTGAAGTTTTAAGTTTAACAGACAAAATATCCAAGCTAGTCTTAGAGCATACATCATCCGGCGTAATTGAAGAAGCTGCTGTGGGAGAAGGTATGATCACGATGAAACAGGATGGTTATATGAAAGTATTGGAGGGTATAACTACCATGGAAGAAGTCCTGAGAGTGGCCCAGGATTAGAAATTAAATGAACATACAACAATTATTAGATTTAACTATTCAAAGAAATGCTTCTGATTTACATTTATCTGTCGGATCTCCGCCTATCCTCCGAATTCATGGTGATCTTTTTCCCGTACCCGGTGAAGTACCAACTACTCCGGAACAAATTGATAGCTTGATTCAACCTCTTCTCTCGGATATTCAAAAAAATATCTATAAACAAGTTTTTGAACTTGATTTTTCGTTTGAATTTGAATCTAAAGCTAGATTTCGGGTTAACCTGTATAGACAAAAAGGTTACCCGTCGGCGGCTTTGCGGCTTATCCCCTATCGCATACCGGAAGTTGAAGAATTGGGTTTTCCTTCCGTTGTCAACCGTCTGATAGATTTAAAGCAAGGTTTTATTTTAGTGACCGGACCGACCGGTCATGGTAAATCCACAACGTTAGCTTCATTTATAAATAAGATTAACAAGACCCGGGCAGTCCATGTCCTTACCGTTGAAGACCCAATTGAATATATGTACCCTCCGGGAAAATCTTTGATTGAACAAAGGGAAATGTATTCTGACACAAGATCCTGGGGAAATGCCCTGCGTTCAGCTTTACGGGAAGATCCGGATGTAGTTTTAATCGGTGAAATGAGGGATTTAGAAACTATATCTTCAGCTATGACCATTGCAGAAACCGGTCATTTGGTTTTTGCAACTCTTCATACAAATTCATCTACGCAATCTATTGACCGGATTATTGATGTTTTTCCCGAAATACAACAACCACAAATCAGACTTCAGCTGGCATCGACCCTGGAGGCAATTCTGTCGCTTCGTCTGGTTCCGACCATTGAACCGGGAAGGATTTTGGCATCTGAAATATTATTTACTACTCCTGCCGTAAGGAATATTATTCGCGAGGCAAAGACATATTTGATAGACAATATTATTGAAACATCAGCAGAACTTGGGATGCAAACTCTTGAGCGCTCTCTTGCTGTTTTGGTAAAAGGAGGGAAAATTTCTCAGGAAGTGGCACTCCGATTTGCTCTGCGTCCGGAATTATTAAGCAAGCTTTTGAAATAGCTATCAGCGATCAGCTTTCAGTCGTCAGACAAAAACAAGAAAGTCTGATAGCTGAAGACTGATGACTGACGACTATTATTATGGAATTTATCTACAAAGCAAAAGATATACAGGGTCAGGAACACGTCGGCAGCGTTAAATCTCCCGATGCTCATTCTGCTGCTGTGACTATACGAAAGGAGGGTCTGATTGTTATTTCACTGTCTCCTAAAACGCCTCCTGTAAACAGGTTGCTGGACCGTTTTATAAATAGGGTAGGTTTTTCTGAAGTAGTTATTTTCACTAGACAGTTGGCAACAATGGTGAGCAGCGGACTAGTTTTATCAGAAGCGATAGATATTCTGGAAGACCAGCAAACCAATAAAAATCTGAAGAAAGCTTTGAATGACATTTCCCAGGACATCAAAGGAGGTTTAACGTTGGCACAAGCCTTTAGTAAATATCCTGATATTTTTCCCCATCTTTATGTTAATTTAATTAAGGCCGGTGAGGCCTCCGGTAAGCTTGATTCTATTCTTTTACAGATGGCTGACGGGTTGGAGAAAGAAAGAGAATTTCAAGCAAAAATTAAAGGAGCAATGATCTATCCGGTGTTAGTTTTATCTATGATGCTGGTAGTGCTTGTTATAATGATGATTTTTGTTATCCCGAAGCTTTTAACTTTGTATTCTCAATCAACAATGGAATTGCCATTGCCTACCAAAATATTGATTACTACGTCAAATCTTTTTGTGAACTATTGGTGGTTGGGACTTATTATTTTAATTGGAGGATACATTGGGATAGACAGATGGAAACGGACCCCCGAGGGGAATCTTTTCTTAGGCAAATTGATTCTAAGAATCCCAATTGCGGGAAAGGTTGTGGCAAATGTTGCACTGACAAATTTCAACCGTACGTTTGGGCTGCTGATTTCTGCAGGCATACCGTTACTTGATTCTATTGGTATAGTATCGGATTTAATGGATAATCCGGTGTTTAAAAATGCACTCAAAGAAAGTTACTCCGGAGTAGAAAAAGGATTGCCGTTTTCTTCTCTTCTTACAGCCAATATTTTCCCAAAAATTATCAGCCAGATGGTTAGAGTGGGTGAAGAAACAGGAAAAGTAGATGAAATATTTTTTAAGCTGGCTGACTATTTTGAATCTGAATCAGACCATATGGTTAAGAATTTGACTGTAGCGATCGAGCCAATTGTTCTAATCATCCTAGGGATTGGCGTAGCTTTTTTAGTTATCTCAATAATATTGCCTATTTACAAATTAACCACGTCATTTTAATCAAGATGCTACTTGACTAAGTATTAGAAGTTGTGAATACAATGTATGCGAGGGGGTGAGAAATTTTGAAAAAATCTGCTCATGGTTTCACATTAGTGGAACTTTTGGTTGTTATTGCAATTATTGCCATATTGGCAGCAGTCGTTGTTTTAATTATTAACCCGTTAGAGCTTACCCGTAGAGGTCGTGATGCGGCCAGACTTACTGATTTGTCAAATTTACAGCAAGCAATTAACGTGGCAGTTCAGGAAGCAACCGGATCTGCGGCTACTATTCTTTGCAGCGGCGGTAGTGCGCCATGTAATGGGTTAAGCAATATAGCTGGCAGGGGTTCTGATGGAACAGGCTGGGTGAAGGTTGATATGTCTTCTCAGAAGAGTGTGTCGGTGCCCACCTTACCAATCGATCCGATTAATGATGCGACAAATCATTACATATATTGTTCAGATGGCAACGCCTGGGAGATTGATGCAAAACTGGAATCAACACAGCAATCAGGCAAGATGTTACCTGATGGTGGAGATGATCCAGTATTGTATGAGGTCGGTTCTAATTTGAAGCTTACTTCTCCTTCGGGAGGAACTTGTACTTATTAACGCTATGTGGGGATCAGCCGGATTTTTGATTGGTATAGTCTTGGGAAGCTTGGTAAAAGCATTGGCTGATCGTAGTTTAAGCAATAAATCTTTTTGGGGAAGGTCGTACTGCTTGAGGTGTCGGCATACGCTGGCTGTGTACGACCTTTTTCCTATTCTTTCCTACGTTTTGCTTAGAGGAAAATGCAGATATTGTAAGAATCGGATCAGTATAGAATATTTGATTGTTGAGGCTGTTGTGGGAGTTTTGATTGGGTTTTTGTTTTGGCAAGAGTTCAGTAGTCTTCAGTCTTCAGTCTTCAGTCTTCAGCTAATTTCAAATTTCAAATTTTTAATTTTTATTTTTGATTTACTTTTTAAGACTTTTTTTATTGTAATTCTGGCAATTCTTTTTATTACGGATATTAAAAGAATGCTGATTCCGGATAGAATTATTAAACCGGCTATTCTGATCGGGACAATTTCCCTGCTGGTTATTACCGCATATAAGGTAGGATACTTGTACTACTACTTAGCTCAAACGCCGATCGGTAGACAACTTCTTCCTCCGAGTAGTGGATACTTCCAAAGACATGCGTTAATGGTAGTCCAGCCGTTTCTCTTATCATTATTGATGGGACTCTTGATTGGCGGATTTTTCTGGGGGTTAATAATTATTACCCGCGGGAAAGGAATGGGCGGAGGGGATGTAAAATTAGGAGCATTTATCGGAATAATGCTGGGGTTTCCGCAAGCGCTAATAGCTTTGGTTTTGGCATTTTTTACAGGCGCGATATTCGGAGTAGCGCTTATTATTGCCGGTAAAAAACATTTTGGTCAAACAATTCCCTTTGGCCCATTTTTGGTTTTGGGAAGCTTGATAACTCTTTTTTGGGGAAATCAGATTATCGATTGGTATTTAAAATTAGGTACATTTATCCCTTGATAAAACTAGTTTACATAGTTGTGTCTTGACAAACAGTTTAGTTTGTATGAATAATAAATTAACGAAATAATTATTCTTTATGAAGAAATTTCTGCCCAAGTTTACCAACAATCCTTCTGGTTTTACCTTGGTTGAACTGCTTGTTGTTGTATCTATTATTGCCGTTTTATCCATTATTGGAATTACTATATTTTCAGGTGTGCAAAAGAATGCGAGAGATGCAAGAAGAAAAGCGGATATAGATAGTATCAGTAAAGCCTGGGAAGCTAATATTTCTAAAACTTCGCCTTATTATCCGCTCCTGCAAGGAACATGGTTTGCAAGCGGCAATATACCGAAGGATCCCAGTACTGGCAGTAGTTATAATTATGCTTCAGGAGCAAATGAATCAGCCGGGGCTGATACATACAAAGTTTGCGCAACATTAGGAGATGCTGCAGGGACGTGTTCTGCTACTGGCGCCACATGTTACTGCCAGTCTAACCAGCAATAACCTTAATGTTTAAAGGTCGCGGTTTCACTTTAATCGAACTTCTTGTAACAGTTAGTATTATTGCCATACTTTCTGCAATTGGCTTGGTTGTTTATTCAAATGTCATAAAACAAGGTCAGGATTCAAAAAGACAGTCGGATTTGCGATCAATCCAATCGGCTCTGGAGCAGTATTATAGCGACCAGGGTTTTTATCCAGCCGGTAATTTACCTTTCGGGAGCTCTCTTAATAATTGTACAGGGAATCCAACTTCGCCTTGTTCAAGCACCAAAACATATATAAATAATGTCCCGAACGATTCAAATGTGAGTACTCCGTATAGGTATGAAGCTATAAGGAATGGAAGTATCGGTTGTACAAATGTTACTACTGCGACTCAATGTAATAGTTATTGTCTTACTTCTAAATTAGACATTCCTCTTTCCCCCGTTCCATCTTTACCTACGGGTTGTTCGTATTCTAGCGGTTACAATTTCTTTGTCTCTCCTCCGTAAAAGGAATGTAATTACTTCACCTCCGAGGAGAAGACGTCCGATGGAACAAAGCCCACCTCGGAGGTGTTTTAGCTGTGGTACAATTAAAACATGCCCAGGACTGTCCCAAATGCCTTTACTCTAATTGAGCTTTTGGTTGTTATTGCAATTACAGCAGTAATAGGAATTTATACACTTATAAATTCCAGATCTTTTGGAGAAGACCAGAATCTTAAAAATGCAAGTTTAGATATTCAAAGCCTGCTTCGGCAGGCGCAAACAAACGCCACTGCTAATGCAAAATGCAATATCGGGTATGGTGCCATATGGCAAGTTGAATTTGCTAATTTAGTAACTATTAATCTAAAGTGTATGGAGCCTGTATCTTCTTCGGTTCTTAAAAAGACATTGCAACTGGACGCAAATAATACACTAAAACCACCAATAACCGGAACAGGGTTTAATTGTCCAACGCTACCTCCGTTTACAATAAATTTTGATCCACTTACAGGCAAGGTTGGTTTTGGAGATTCAAGATGTACGTCACTTACAATTACTCTGCAAAACAATAAAACCGGAAGCACAAAATCTTTTACTACTGAACAAGGAGGCAGGATTTATGGGCAGTGAAAAAGGTCAAAGTTTGATAGAAGTAATAGTGGCTGCAACTGTCGGAATTTTAGTAGTTTCTGCCTTGACATTTGCCACCATTTTTTCTCTTAGGAATGCCAATTTTGCCAAAAATTCTGCCCAAGCCACAAAGCTGGCTCAGGAAGGGATTGAGAGTGTGAGAACAGGTAGAGATAGAAATGTGCCGATAGCCGGCAATTTTCAAATCAATGGTTTTAATATCACTTCGTGGGATCCTGATCTTTGGTCAAATCAAATCAGCCCAAACTGTACTCCTAATTGTTATTTTAATATAAATTCTTCTGGAGAGCTGCAATATCTTATCGGAGCTTCCTCTATTCCTTCAGCAGCGGAGACAATAGATCAATTTAAACGGGTAGTTATTTTATCTGATGATGCTACAAGCTACACTATTCAAAAAACAGCCACAGTTATTGTCCAATGGAATGACTCCACAGGCTCTCATGACTCAAAATTAACTACGATATTAGGGAAACTATGACAAACAAGGGTTTCACCTTAGCTGAGATTCTGGTGGTTATGGCAATTGTAGCAATTGTCGGACTGATAATGGTGGTGATTTTTACAAATACTTTGCGAGGCAGTAATAAATCCCAGATTCTTTCGATTATGAAGCAAAATGGTCAAGCAGTGCTGGATAGCATAGATAGAGTTATTAGGAACTCGGATGGTGTAGCCTGTCCTGTTTCAGGATCCAGCGATACTATTGTGATTGTAAAAAATGGTACATATAGCAGGTATAGGGTTGTTTCTGCAAACAGTACTCCTGGTTCAGCCCCTGCTGTTTGTATTGGCACAGGGAAAAATGGTTGTATTATTCTGGATAACCCTACGCCCTCGCCATCGGAAATCACCCCTCAATTATTCTTCAATAGGATATGCGGTTCGATCGATCCAATGTCTTCGGCACAGATTCTGACTGATACTAATTCTTTGACCGGAGTTTCAATTGACAGCGGATTATTTACTGTAAGCAAACCGTCCGGTTTCAAAGCTGTTGTTACGGTGAACTTTACCCTGGGGCCCGGAGTTGACGTGCCTCAAATAGTTAGAAACCAGATAGGTTCTGTAATCAATCGGACGACTATTGAGTTGCGGTAAGTTGATTGACAATTTAGGAGAAAAAACTGACAATGAGTAATAAAAGGAATTGGTTAATGAGAAACGAAACAGGACAAGTAATTTTGGTGCTGATTTTAGTGATGACTGTTGCCTTAGCTATTGGAATTTCCGTAATTCAGCGGTCGATATTGGATATTTCAACTGCTTCCAAAGTAGAACAATCCTCAAGGGCATTTTCCGCAGCAGAAGCCGGGATAGAAAATAAACTAATTGGAGGCTCGGGCAGTGTGAATTTTGCAGAAAATAGTGCAACAGCCCAGGTTTCAGGCGGTGATTTGACGCCGGTAGTTCCTGTTGCAGGTACCCGTCAGGGTCCTCTGGAATACCCGCCTTTAGCCAAAGAAGAAGTTGCCCAGATTTGGCTGGCGGATTATACCTCGAGCTCAAACCCTCCTGCAGCAGCCTATACTCAGTCCTCGTTGGATGTTTATTGGGGTAATTCATCTACAGATAAGGCTGCTTTGGAATTGACACTCATTTATTATGATGGCAGCAAATACACCAGCCGGAAATGGTATCTTGATAATTCTTCGGTCACAAGGGATCCGGCGAATAACTTTGACAAAAGCGCAAATTGCAACGGGTCTCAACTAGGCTCAAATAATTATCAATGCTATAAACAGCTGGGTAATAGCAGCGGAATAAATAATGGTCCGTTACCCTCGGGTTTAATGTTGCTTCGTGCGAGACTTTTATATAATACCGCCTCTCAGCCCTTTGCAGTACAGGCAGTCGGCACTTGTGGTGCAAATTGTTCCCTTCCTCCGCAAGCGAGAAGTATAATTTCTACCGGTACGGCTGGTACAACACAGAGAAAAGTTAAATTGTTCCAAATAAATAAGGTGGTCCCGTCATATCTCGATTACGCCATCTTCTCTACAGGCGCAATAAATAAGTGATAGACATGGACTATAATCCTAATCAGATTAGAGATGTGGACTATTTTCTTACGAAAATGAAAAGTGAAAGCGGTTTTTCTCTTATTGAATCCCTGTTGGTTGTGGTGGTGGTTGGATTGCTGGTATTTTTGCTTGCAAGTATCCCGAACTCCTTAATACTTATTACTAAGAGCAAGCACGTAAGCTTGGCCCGGGAAATAGCTGTTAAGCAGATTGAAGATAAAAGGACAATAAACTATGCGAATTTAGTTACGGATAATTCCCCGATTAGCGATTCGCGCTTGGCTGCATTGCCTCAAGGCAGTGGGACAGTTACTGTCGGAGATTGTGATCCGACTATTTGCACAAACGGAGAACAGATTAAAGAGATCACAGTTTCGCTGAATTGGCTGGATAATAACAAGACACAAACTCTAACACTCAAAGCAATGATTGGAGAAGGAGGAATTAACCAATGAAAGAAAAAGGACTAACTTTAATTGAGGTTTTAGTGGCTATGGGGATTGCTGCCACAGCGGGAGCGTTGCTCCTGGTTATTATTGTAAATAGCGCCGGACTGTTTACAGAGCAATCTTCAAAGGTTCAGGAGGGTTTAAATAGCAATGATACTCTTTCTGCTCTGCGGAGAGATATAAAGCAAGCGAGCGCAGTGGCGCCGTCTTATACGGACGGTTTAACTACATACTCGTCAAATGCCAGTCAGCTTGTCTTGAAAGTATCTTCTATTGATGATGCCGGCAATATTATCGATAATATTTTTGACTATTTTATTTTGTATTTGGATCAGAAGGCTGTTCATCTTAAAATTTTTCCGGATGCTGTAAGTTCCAGAAAAGCGCTAGATCGTGTCTTTGCGACAAATGTTGATAACTTAAAATTTCAATATTTGGATTCTGCAAATCCTCCGGTTGAAGTAATTTCTGCAAGCGCTGCCAAGGTTCGCGTCACTTTGACCTTAAACACAAAAATTGGTACCGGCTTTACAACAAGTACGGCTACAACGGAAGCAAATTTGAGAAATGATTAAGTTGCAAAAATGTCTACCGTCTACCGTCTACCGTCTACCGCGATTGCGGAAGTCGGAAGTCGAAAGTCGGAAAGCATCATTGAATCAATCAGGACAAATTTTCCTTTTAGTCCTTGTGGCTTTAGGTGTGGTTCTTTTTACGGTTTTGTCTATTATTGCGGGAGCTCAACTTTATTATCAGAATTCATCTTATTCTTTGGATGTTGAGAAAGCAACAGTAATAGCCGAAGCAGGAGTTGATAAAGCTATTACTTCTTTAAATAAAACAGGAGGTAGTTATTTGGGAGAAGCGGAAACTGCTCTAGGTGATGGATCCTATTCCGTTACAATAACTTCCAAAGACGCTACCACCAAAATTATTCAGTCAACAGGTTATATACCGGATAAATCCAAGGCAAAAGTGAAAAGAAGCATTAAAATAACTGCATCAAGAGGCGTGGGTACAGCTTTTGTTTATGGGGTACAAGTGGGAGAAGGAGGTTTGACGCTGGGCAATAGCAATATTATTACCGGGACAATTTATTCAAATGGTTCGGTAAGTACGGTTGGGGGTGGAAACGGAAATGAAATTACAGGAGATGTTTGGGTGGCGGGAGGACCACAAGCAATAGCTGATCGGCAGACTGATTGTACCGGCACCAATTGTACAGATTTTATATTCGGTACTTCTGTTTCGGGTTCAAGCCGTCTGGATGTGGCTCAAAGCTTTCAGCCGTCAGTATCAAATGTTTTGAATAAAGTGTCTTTAAAAGTGAAAAAAATCGGTAATCCTTCGGATGTGACTGTACGTATCATGGCAGACAAATCTGGTCAGCCTGATAAGAATCATATTTTAGCAACCGGCACATTATATAGCAATCTGGTCAGCACCAATTATCCAATTGATAACTGGATAGATGTTACCTTCGACACTTTGTCTAATTTGACAACCGG
Source organism: Candidatus Daviesbacteria bacterium (assembly GCA_028715175.1). Lineage (GTDB taxonomy): Bacteria > Patescibacteriota > Microgenomatia > Daviesbacterales > UBA10151 > UBA10151. Next base: position 621,939 of record JAQUSJ010000001.1, on the reverse strand, counting down.
TGTTACCTATTGGATCATGATTGATACATCATCAAATTCTTCAAATTATTGGGCTTGGCAAAACGATCTTGCCAAGAGCTATACCTGTGGTAATCCGGATCTCTGTTTTGGAATGTGGTCATCTGATTGGTCTTCAGGCAACCCCAGCTGGGCAGCCGTCAGTCCTGGCGACGATCTTTCTTTTAAAACCTTTATGGGAGGTGCTCCAACTATTGTAGATGGCGGAGTAGGTAAAGGTATTTTAGTTAAAAAAGACGCTCAAGGCAATGGAGGAAGTGTCCATGCCAATACTATTAAAAATGTTGATATGCAAGGAGACGCTTATTATCAGACTATTGAAAATTCTACAGCTGCAAGCTTACACCCAAATTCCCCTGATTCCCCGCCTAAAGTTTTCCCCATTTCTGATGCCAATGTTTTAGATTGGGAAAGTCAGGCACGGGATGCCGGTGTAACTACAGGCGATATCACAACTTGTGTCAATGTCTTAGGGCCCGGTAAAATTGTTGGTAATGTTACTTTCGACAGTCACTGCGCCGTAACCATAAAATCACCCATCTGGATTACCGGAAACTTAACTTTCAATACCAACAATACTCTTACCTTATCTTCGGAATATGGTTTGACATCCGGAGTGATAGTAGTGGGAGACGGGGTTAGTGGCGGTATTGTCAATTTGGGTAGTAATAACCAGTTACGGGGAACCGGGATCGGTAGTAGCTTGCTAATGATTTTATCTAACTATGATTCCAGATCGGACGGGGTGTCTGCCATTGTTATTAACAATACCGGCAACTCAGGAGTTTTCTACGCCTCAAAAGGTATCATTGAACCGGGGAATAGAAATACTTTTAAAGAATTAACTGCCTGGGGAATAAAACTTATAAATAATGGTATCCTTAATTATGAGACAGGTTTATCCAGTACTCTTTTCCAATCAGGACCTTCCGGCACCTATTCCCTGGTTAAAGGAACGTATCAGGTAAAATGACAATTTACAATTTACAATTTACAATTTACAATTAAAACAATGGCAAAAATTAATGTTGGTTTAGATATAGGCTTTTCTTCTATTAAAGTAGTTTCGCTGGCAAAAGATCAAGATCGGTACAAACTTGTTTCTTTGGGTTCTACCCCATCTCCCCAACCCGGTATTATTTCTGATGTTGATGAAGACCTGGAGGTTCTTGCAGATTCTATTAAAAAACTTTTTACAGCTGCAAATATTGATCAAAGAGAAGTTATTGCGGCACTACCCGAATCAAAAGTTTTTACAAGAGTTATCGATGATTTGCCTTATCTCACAGATGCGGAGCTTAGCAGCGCCATACATTATGCTGCCGAAGAATTTATTCCGATGCCTCTATCCGATGTCAATTTAAATTGGCAGGTTTTGGTTCGTTCCGAAGCAAAGGGGAGAAATGCTAAGACGGTAGTGCTGGTAATAGCCTCTCCTAAAAATGCAGTACTAAAATATATTAAAGTTTTGGATAAAGCAGGGCTTCGCGCCAAAGTTTTGGAGACAGAGATAATAGCAGTTACCAGGTCACTGGTCGGGAATGATCCTTTTTCGCCCAGTACTTTGATTATGCAGCTTGGCGCGACAACTACTGATTTTGCTGCTGTTTCTAAGGGTTTAATATGGCTTACCCGTTCAATTTCAACCGGAGGCATTGCATTGACCAGGTCGCTGGTTCAGCATTTCAATTTTGAAATGAATCAAGCGGAGCAATATAAGAAAATCTATGGAATAATGGAAGATCAACTGGAGGGGAAGGTCTTTGAAGCGCTGAAACCGGTAATAGATATTATAGCCGGAGAAGGACGGCGTGTTATTCAAGCTTTTGAAACAAAATATCCCTCAAACCCGATAAAAAGAGTAATTGTTTCAGGAGGCGGTGCTAAAATGCCCGGGCTTGTTATTTACCTTGCGAACGTTTTTGGGTTGGAAGTACAAGAAGCCGATCCATGGTATTCAATTGTGAAGGAAAAAGATGTGGTTTTGAAACTGTCACAAGACAACTCTTCGTACTCGGCTGCAGTCGGGTTGGCATTAAGAACTGAAGACTGATGGCTGACGGCTAGTTAAAAATATGGCTAGAATTTTAATCAATTTACTCCCGCCCGAAATTATGGCGCAGGAGTTAAAAAAAGCGAAATTTTACAAGATTCAATTTGCCGGAATTATTATTGTACTGATAATGGTTTTTCTGGCTTCTTTGACGCTGGCTCTGCGGATTTTGCAGAGTCAAAGTATTGCGGTTATTCAAGCAACGTTGGCACAGGAGGAACAAAAAGTTTCTGATCTGAAAGGTACTCAGGCATCTTTATTCCTTTTGAAAAACCGGCTTAATGGAATTAATCAATATTTTGGAAAATCTTCGCAGCAATCATCGATGTATAAATTAATTGATAAATTAATTCCGGTTTCCGTCTTAATCAACGCAATTACCATTGATAAGACTGGCGGGGCGGTAATTCTGGCAACAGTACCCGATTCTGCAAGTTTAGATAACTTAGTCAATAATTTGACGAACAAAGAAGCAAATGAAAGTAAAATTAGCCAAGTTTCTGTTGAAACCCTCAACCGGGGTCGGGATGGTTTTTACAGAATTGGTTTCAAAATTAAGCCATAATAACATGATGAAAAAAGAGATAGCTTTACAGTTTTATTCCCGTTACAAATTGTATATTTTTCCTGCGGTAGTCGCGCTATCAAGCCTTTTTTTGATCATATTTGCAATTTATCCTCAAACAGCTAAATTAATCGAAAATCAGAAAGTTGCGGGAGATCTGATGAATAAATCTAAATTTTTAGCAACAAACGTTGCTGCTCTGGAAAGCGTAAACGGTGAAGATTTAGCTCAAAAAATAGGAATTACCCTCAATGTTTTTCCTACGGAAAAAGATTATGGTAAGGTTTTAGGTTTGCTGCAAGGATTGGCTGCGCAGTCGGGATTCATAATTTCTTCCGTTACATTAAGTAATACCTCTGGTAAAGTCGGAAATGCGAACAGTTACGAAATAAAGCTGGAGATTAAAGGGCCCAAGACTCTATTTCAAAATTTCATAACTAATTTGGAAAACTTACCCCGGATAATAAGAGTAAGCAGTATTGATATTTCATCCAATCAAGCCTCAGAAACTATTAGTACAAGCGTTGTCATAGAAGCTTTGTATTCTTCTATGCCCCAAACTTTTGGTGCAGTAGATTCCCCTCTGCCTTCGTTTAGCCAAACAGAGGAAGATTTACTGATTGCTCTCTCAAAGATCAGTTTTACTGCAAGTTCTTCTGCTGTTTCGACTTCTCAAAGAGGAAAAACTAATCCGTTTGAATAGATGGTGTATGCATTTCCCACCCCAGGGGTGGGTTAGGTTCATCTAATTTACGCTGGTAGTCGACTTGGTCTGCGGTGAACTTTTTAAAGGCAGGTATATCTTTAAAAAGGTTTAGAACAGGTTCTTTAGTTATGAAACTTGACGAAGAATCTAAATAAGACAAGCTTTTTGCTTTGCAATAAGCAGGGTATGAAGACCAAGGATAATTCTCTAAGTCCCCAATATTATTGACTATATAAGCAGTGACCGGATTTAAGTGGATATACCGGTTAACATGAACAAGCTGCTCGTCTGTTTCTATCCTGACTGCTTTAAACATTGCCTGAAATAAAGTACCGCTTCGGTCTGTTCTTAAGTTAAAGTATTTTGCGTAACTATTTTGAAAATTACTCATAAATTGAATTATCCCTTTTTCTGTTAAACCTTTAAGCAGGAAATGAACGTGGTTGGGCATTAAACAAAAGCTTAGGATTTCTACTATTTGGGGACATTTCTGTATTTGCTTAGTTATTTGGTCTTTTTGTTCTACAGGAAGACGATTGTAGTGAGAAAAACGCAGAGGCAGATCACCATGTAGATAAAATTTGATACATTCAATAGCTCTGCTGAAGTCTTTGGTAGCAAGAAAGATTGGTTGTCTGGCTACGCTTCTATTAAATACGTGATAAATTTCACCAGCAACAACAGGAATTTTGCGAAAGGGCATATTTTGAGATTATCCTAAAAATGGTACGGTGTCAATTCATCCCACCCCTGGGGTGGGTTAGGTTGACACGGTTTCATTTGCGGCTTTTAAGCCGTGGAGATTCATTTCTGGAGTTTGTGGATAAAAGTTGAGAAAGATCTCATCATCAAGGCCATATGGATTTTGCCGCCTATCCAATTTGGTGACCACAAAGGGCCGAGTCTATCTACATCTGTCCACCAAACCTGACCTTCTGTAGTAATCAAGAGATTGTTTGAATATTTAAAATCGTATTGCCGTAAAAAATTCCTAGTTCCACCATGTAGATCCGGGGTTTTACCGGTTTCTTTATACATTTGTTTTATACGTTGTTCAAGTTCAAGTAGATTTTCAACCGCTTGGTTATTATTAAGCAATTCTTCCCAAGATAAGTCTCTTAATGGTTTTCCGTAAATTCTTCTTTGTACTGTAAGCAAAGTCTTAGTTTTATCATCCTCACTGCATATAACAAGAGTGGTCGATGGAATAAATGGACCCAAATAATGATCAAGCAACTTAAGATCTCCGATAAGCCTTTCTTCCCAACCCTTTCTTTGCCAAACGGATTTAATTCTTTTTACAACCCATTGATCATCCAGGCTAAAAACATCACTATGTAATCCTTTTGCAATTTTGCCATCAGGCACTCGATAAAAGGGAAAGTAGTCGTTTCTACATGTTTCTTGCATTATTTTTGAGCAGGTTCGGGCGGATTTTTTGGGTTTTTTCCAAAGATTTTTGTTCTCTCCATTTGGCTATCTCGGCATGATTTCCGGATAATAATACTTTTGGTACTTTTGATTCTTCAAATTCTTCCGGTCTGGTATATTGGGGATGTTCAAGTAGTCCCTTTGAAAAAGATTCATTTACAGTAGCTTCGGGTTTTTCCAGGACGCCGGGAATCAGCCTGGTGATGGAATCAATAATGACCATGGCCGGGATCTCTCCTCCTGTCAAAACATAATCCCCTATAGAAATTTCGACGTCTACATATTTGTCAATAAACCGCTGATCCACCCCTTCGTAATGTCCGCATATGACGATCAGATGATTTATTTTGGAAAATTCCAGAGCTTTCTTCTGTTTATAAGGGTATCCTGATGCTGAGGTGAGGATAGTTGATAGTTGATAGTTGGTAGTTGGTAGTTTGGAAAGTATAGATTTTAATGATTTGGTCAGAATGTCAGCCCGTAAAATCATCCCTGCTCCCCCACCATATGGACGGTCATCAACTACTTTGTGTTTACCTTCTCCAAAATCACGTAGGTTAATTAGCTCAAATTCAACCAAACCTTTTTTTTGTGCCCGTTTAAGGATTGATGAATTTAGGATGGGTTCAAAGACTTCAGGGAAAAGGGTTATGATAGAAAATTTCATTTTAGGATAAGAGTATAAGAGTTTCTAGTGATGAGTCAAATTAGGAAGACTCTTCACTCGTATCCTCATTCCTCTTATCCTCCTGCGGTTCAGTTAATTGCAAATTTACTCTGATATTCTCAGCCATAGCTCTAACAGTTAAAAGTTTGCGGATGGCTCTGATTGTTTGGCCGTTCTTTCCAATGATCAAACCCATATCTGTTGGGTCAACTGTCAGGTTTAGATTGATATTTTCGTTGTCTTTTTGTTCCTCAACCGAAACAGCTTCCGGCTTGGTAACCAAATTGGTTACGATAAAATTAAGCAGATCTTTCATTTTTCTCGCTTTCTGGGACGGGCTCGATGTTAGCCTGCTCGCCAGTCAAACTCGCCTCACTCGCTCCGCTCGTGACCGGCTCGGATGGCGTCACGCTCGTCATAGCTTGAGCCTTTTGGCCATCCTCACCTGGCTCAGACAAAGACTGGTCTGCGCTGGCTTTAACATCTTCGCTCTTCTCGCCTACCTCTGGCTCGGGTTTTGTTGTCTCTTTGGTTACCTCTTCTTTAGGAGTTTCTTCTACTTGTTTTTCTGTTTTTACCTGTTCACTGTCACCTGTTGCCTGTTTACTTTCTTTTTTTGGTTTTCTGGGTGGCCTTTGAGGGGCTTTACCGGTGATTCTAAGGAAACCGGTGGACATCTGTGCCCCTTGTTTAACCCAGTGATCAATTCTATCTTGTTTAAGCTTGATATCTTTTGGTTCTGTTAAAGGATTGTATGTCCCGAGCAATTCTATACAGGCGCCTGTCCTTTTGGCACGTTCATCAACAACTACCACCCGGTAAAATGGCTTTTTCCTGGCACCGATTCTCATTAAACGAATTTTTAGCATGGGGTTAAGTATATAGATGACGGAGCTTTAAGTCAATCCTTGCAAAGCTTGTTTTGCTGCTTGTTCTTCGGCCACCTGCTTACTACTTCCGGAACCTCGTCCTGTTTCCTTGCCGGAAATATATACTGCTACGGTGAATTTTTTGGCATGATCCGGCCCATAGGTTTGCAAAATTTTGTAGTGCGGGGATTCCTTGAATTTTTGTTGGACTATTTCCTGCAATGAGGATTTTGCATCTTTTGGCGGGCCTAACTTTAGCTCTTTTTCGAAAAAAGGAAGCAATGTTTTGTCTATAACTTTCCTGGTAATTTCCAAACCCTGGTCTAAAAATAAACTTCCAATCAATGCTTCGTATGTGTTTGCCAGCAGTTGAGGGTTATTCCTGCCTCCTGAAAGTTCTTCTCCTTTGGAAAGACTTAAATATTTACCTAAATTTAAGTTTTTTGCGGCTTTATACAATGATTTGGTTTTGACAATATGCGCCCTAAGATTTGTTAAATCACCCTCTGTATCTGTAGCTCTTAGGTTGTATAGGTAATAAGAAATCACAAGGGATAAAACAGAATCACCCAAAAACTCCAGACGCTCGTTGGATTGAAGGCTAACTTTGACCTCGTTTAAATAAGACCGGTGTAGAAAAGCTTGTTTCAGTAGTTTTGGGTTTTTGAATTTTAAGTTAAGAATTTCAAGAAGATCGGTAAAATCATTATTCGACATTATTCTAATAAATTATCCTCAATTAAAACGATTAGATCATCTATGGTTTTTAAATCTTCTATCTCTACGGCATCAAAACTTACATCAAATTTTTGAGATAAATCTGAAAGAAGATCGTTTAACTCTATTGGACCTAAATTTAATTCCTCCTGCAGCAGCGCATGACGATCCAGATCCTCCGAGGTGAGGCCTAGATGTTCCGCAATCGCTTTAATGATTTCTATTTCGGTATTCATTTTATGTTTCAGGTCTTTACGTTTTTGACGATTAGTCAAAAAGGCAAGGTTAAGTCCTTATTTTTTTAATTTCAACTAATTTTCCCAAGGCGCCGTTAATAAAACTCGCAGAAGAATCAGAGCCGTATTCCTTGCCTAATTCAACTGCCTCATCAATAACCACCTTCGGAGGCGTCTCTTTATCTATTATCATCTCAAAAACAGCAAGACGCAAGATGGCTAAATCAACTTTATTAATTTGTACAATAGGCCGGTCCGGCGCAGATTTAGCAATCAATTTATCAATTTTAGACAAATGAGAAACTATTTCGCGGATTTGTAAGGGGGGTTTTTTATCATCCTTGAATTGCCAAGAGAATAACTCTTGCACGAGTTTCGTTCTTTTCAGGTGCCTTGGGTCAGACTTTTTCTTCATGCCTTCGTTACTTTGACTTTTTGCTTTGCAGTTACAGCTTTTCCTCCGTAAAATCCACATTCTTTACAGACTACATGAGGTAAAGTTAATTTACTGCAGTTTTTGCAAGTTACAAGATTAATCGCCAGTTTTATTGCGGCTCTTCTTGTACGTTTGCGTGCTTTAGAATGTCTTCGTTTTGGTTCAGAGGCCATGGTTATTTTGGATTAATCAGGCATCACTCCTGATGCAATATCTTGTAATTTTGCCTTGAGGAGTGGGTATTTGTCAAGGGTGGGGTCTTTGGATAATAAATCTTGTGCTTCCTGTCTGGTTTTTTCCAGCAAGGTAATGTTGGAAAAAGTAGCTATTTTAAACTCAAATCTGCCTGATTGCGCAGTACCGAAAATTTCCCCGCTTCCCCGGATTTTAAGATCCAAGTTCGCCAGTTTTAATCCATCAAAAGTAGTTTCCAGATATTTCAATCGTCTTGTATCGTCGCTTGAGGCATTTGATGTGTAAAGCAGGCAGTAAGACTCTTTTGTTCCTCTGCCTACTCTGCCCCGGAGTTGATGCAGCTGAGCCAGGCCAAATCTTTCCGCACCTTCAATGACGATGATGGTGGCATTTGGGTTATCCATGCCGACTTCAACTACAGAAGTGGAAACCAGAATATCGGTTTTGCCGGATCGGAAATTTTTGGTGATAGTGTCCTTGTCAGCTCCTTTCATCCTGCCGTGAAGCAGGTCTAATTTAAGACGGGGAAAAACTTTTTGAAGTTTCTCAAACTCCACCCTGGCGGCCTTTACGGTTGTTAGAGTTTCCGAAGGTTCAATTAAAGGTGTAATAATATACACCTGGTCACCTTCGGCAACTTTTTTGGCAATGAATTTGTAGGAATCTAACCTCTTCTTTTCAGGTACAACATATGTTTTGACCTGTTGTCTTCCGACGGGTAACTCATCAATAATTGACATATCCAGATCCCCGTATAAAGTTAGTGCTACGGTTCGGGGTATCGGAGTGGCTGTCATGGTGAGGAAATGCGGGATTTTGGCTCTTTTTCGAAGCAGGGTTCGCTGCTCTACCCCGAAACGTTGTTGTTCGTCTATGACAACTAGTCCGATATTGTCAGTGGGTAGTTTCTGGGAAAGAAGGGCATGAGTTCCAACAATCACCTGCGCGGGTCCTGCCGGCTCGATATCCCGCCGTGCATCCTCGATCGCTTCGCTCCTGCGGCTACGCGTCGGGACACCTTTCTCGCCGTCACCCGCGCTTCTTGATAGCTGCTTTCTACTGCCTGTATAAATTCCTACCGTGATTCCGTATGGTTCCAGAAGATTTTTTAAGGTTTCAAAATGCTGGAATGCCAAAATTTCCGTGGGTGTCATAAACAGCGTTTTTAGATTATTTAAGTGGACAAGATAGATGGCAGCGGCAGCTACTACTGTTTTTCCGGAACCCACTTCTCCTTGGATTAATCTGTTCATCGGTTGATCCTTTTTAAAATCAACAGTAATTTCCTGCAGGACTTTTTGTTGGGCCCGGGTCAGTTTAAATGGGAGTTTTTTTATAAATTGGTTTAATTTGTCAGGGTTGATTTTTAATGGTTTAACTAGCGGAATTTTGCTCCATTCCAGACGGGTTTTTTGAGTTGCTAAAGATACAAAAAAAAGTTCATCAAAACCGAGTCTGTTTCTGGCTTTTTCCGTCTGCTCCCAATTTTTTGGGAAATGGATTTGTTGGAGAGCGGGTGCAAGTGGCAACATTTCGCCTCGAATTGGGTTTGGTAACGGGTCCCTTATTTCATCTAAGACTTGGGGTAGCAGCTGGGCAATTTTAGTGCGCAGCCATTTGGAGCTCACCCCATAGGTTTCAGGGTAGATGGGTACCAACCTTCCGGTATGAATTTGCGTTCCCACTTGACGAGTGGGAAGCTGTTTTTGTTCAGCATCTAACTTCTCCCAGTGAGGAGCGATTATAGAAAGTTTGTTTTTGTATTTACTGATCTTCCCTGAAACCTGTAACCTGTCCCCTGTTTGAATCTGTTTGGTCAGCCAGGAGGAGTTAAACCAGGTTAACTCTATTGGTGAGGTGCCATCATTAAATACGGCTTTGGTAATAATTTTTCTGGATCTGGTATAAATATTTTGGATTGTCCAAATTTCTCCCTGCAAAGTCACAGACTCCCCTATTTTGGCTTGCAGAGCTGAGGTGGTATTGGAAAAATCATCATACCTAAAGGGAAAATGATAAATTAAATCTTCAAGAGTGAAAAGATTAAGTCTCTCCAGTCTTTTGGCATACGTATAACCAATACCCGGTAGTTGCAATAAAGGCGTATTAAAATTCATGTGGCTATTTTAACACTAAAGCGAGGTTAAAAGAGGCAATAGAGAGAAAAGGATAATTGCCAGTCCGGCCACAACAGACAAAATTATCCAGAAAGTTTTAAATTTATTTGAATACATCATAAATTAATTTTCAATTGGGTTAATTTTTCAATCTCTTCTAAGGCAGCTTTTCGCTGCGGGTCTTCGAAATATTTTCTAGCAGGTTCTAACTTTTTAATCAGCCATGCTGCCACGGCATTTTTTAAATCCATGGGGTGAAGTTTTTTCTCTGCATAATCTTTTTCTAATTCTTCATAAGTAGCATAAGTTATATCCCCTCCCCATTTTTGATCGCGTTGAACTTGCAAGGGGACGCCTTGCGAAGCTGACGGGTAGAAAATTAGGTGTTTAGTCCAGTCCAGGATTGGATTAAATTCAACTTCCCCTTCCGGGCAATAGGCATTTGTGATCTTTTTCTTGATTTCATCCGGTTCATCATGAATAAAGATAGCGCTGTCCGGCTTGGACTTACTCATTTTTGCCGCCTCCAGATCCATGACTTTTTTTCCATTTTCATCTGTTTTAAAAACCGGTTGCATAAGGCCCTGAAGTAAGTGGTGATGAATGGCAATTGGTTTTTGCTTGCCTATCTCCCCCGCTGCTTCCCTGGCTACAACATGAACATTTCTCTGGTCTGTTCCGGCATGGATGATGGTTACACCTAATGCAAATATATCAGCTGATTGCATGGCAGGATAAATTAACATGGCACTGTCTGAAATCTCATTTTCTTTCCTGCCCATGATGGTAGTGGAGCGTAGCATCCGGGCAATGGTGGTGGCTTTGGATACTCTTATAACATCAGCCCAGTAACTTTGTCCCATTTTTTCATACAACTCGCTTCCCAAAACAAATTCAATTTTGTCAGGATCAGCTCCCACACATAAAGCTGCAGCTTTTAAACCTTCTTCAAAATAAACTCTGGCCATTTTTTTGGCAGTTTCCAGCGTGCCATCAAGTTTTTTATTTAACCAAGTATGCCAATCTGCCAGAAAAATAGTGGTTTGGACACCGGCTTGTTGTAGATCTTTTATCTTTTGCATAGTAGCAAAGCCAGTTCCCAAGTGAACTTTTCCGGAAATTTCAAAACCGATATAGTGTTTCAAGGGGACTCCAGATTCAATTAGACTTTTCAACTCCTCTTCAGTCAAAACTTCTTCTAAACTTCTGGTGATTAGATTAAATTTTTCCTCGCTGGTCATAAATTGTGATAATATTACTATAGCACACAAAATGTCAAAAACAGTAAACAAATTTTCGCAGGCTCTGATTGCAGCATATGACAGAACCGCTACTCCGCATTATGATAAGACAATTTCCGTAAATCAACTGGTGGCTGAGCTTGCTACCTGGTATGAAAAATTCCGTACAGCGATTGATTACAGAGAAGACGAAGTAATCCTGCGCTCGACTATTGAAAGAATTTTAAAAAGAAGGCTAATTTTAGGCGGAAACGGGCAATCTGTTGCCGCACCTTTAATTCGGGAGCTAATTTGGGCCCGTTATTTTCCTGATTCATCGGTGCCGGAGTCTTTAGTAACAGAAGTCGCAGAGATTATAGATTTGTACTTGAATTTAGAGGCAGAGATCGATAAAAAGCACCGCATAAACAAAGGATTAATAAGTGAATGGATTTTGAATCTTTTGTCTTCGGAAATTGAACATATTCTAAAGCCAAATGATCCAAAAGATATCATGAGCAACTTCATATTTAGGATTTTTAAGGACAAAATTGCAATATCTGATGATTCTGAAGAAACCCGGGATTTACAGGTTTTTATAGCTGCAAGAAGGGCATATGCCAGTGATGATTTGGCACTCCTCCGCTACCATTTATTCAAACAGTATTTTGAAAGATTAAATAAAGACAATCTAGACAAAATCGCTGAACATTTTCCAAAAGCACTGGCACAAATAGAATATCAATTTAAACATCCTGCCAAAGATAAGATTTACACATACATTAAAAACCAGGTTATCCCCTTTTTGATTCTGGATGATGTTTTAAGAAAACATCGGGGAAAAGCTTCTGCGCTGGCAGCAGATGAAGACCTTATGAATGCGGAGGTGCTTTCAGCCTGCAATTTCAGATATAAGACAATTGCAGGGAAAGTCAGAAGAGCTATTATCAGGAGCGTTATTTTTATATTTTTTACAAAAGCAATTTTTGCTTTGCTTGTGGAAGGAACTTTTGAAAGATTCATTTACGGTTATGTAATATGGTCATCCATGGCATTAAATACTCTCACGCCGCCGCTTCTGATGATCATAGTTGGGTTTTTCATTAAAAGTCCAGGTAGAGATAATTCAATGAGAATCCTCCGAAAAATAGATACTATTTTATATGATGATCCTCCGGAGTTAGATCCGCCTTTAGCGGTTAAGAAAAAACCTGGCAAAACAGGGCCGGTGTTTTGGACACTGTTTATCCTACTTTGGCTTACCACTTTTGTTGTAAGCTTTGGGGCGATGGTGTTTATTTTGACCAAGCTGCACGTTAATCCACTTTCTCAGGCTATCTTTATCTTTTTCTTGGCAATTGTATCGTTTGTGACATATCGGATAAATCGGACAGCCAATATGTATACCATGAAGGATAGGAAGGATAATTTTGGCTCTTTATTTTTTAACTTTTTCTTCCTGCCTGTTATACAGGTCGGAAGAAGATTAACGATGGCAATCTCACAAATAAACATAATTCTTTTTATATTTGATTTTATAATTGAAACTCCATTCAAAGGAATTTTTGCCTTTTTTGAACAATGGTTCCTCTTCCTTAGGACGCAAAGGGAAAAATTAGATTAATTTTCTTCTTGTAAAATGTTGGGAATTCAAGCACAATATCTATATAGATCCCGTATCAAGTACGGGATGACAGGAGAGAATCATGGAAAGTGCAATAGTCTTAAAACCTGAAATTTTGGGGTATTTTAAAAATCTCCCGATCACCAATACTCTTTTGGTAAGCTGGATCACAATGTTTATTCTTGTTGTCTTGTCAATCCTTGCTACCCGCAAGGTGCAACTTGTTCCCTCCGGTTTACAAAATCTATTTGAGATGGTGTTAGATTTTGGATACACTACAGTTTCGGATTTGGCAGGAGAAAAAAAAGCCAAAGTGTTTTTTCCGGTGGTCATGACCTTTTTTTTGTTTATTTTGGCCGCAAACTGGATCGGACTTTTGCCAGGGTTTGCAACCATTACTTTTGATAAAGAGCCGCTGCTTCGTTCCATGAATTCTGATTTAAATATGACTTTAGCTCTGGCCTTGACTTCTGCTTTTTTAACCCATTCTTTTGCAATAAGATACCTGGGTTTTTTAGGTTACTTAAGTAAATGGTTTAGTTTAAACCCGATATTTTTATTCGTGGGAATTTTGGAGATCGTTTCCGAGTTGACTAAAATAGTATCCTTATCTTTCAGGCTTTTTGGTAATATATTTGCAGGTGAAGTGGTGCTATCAACAGTTTCATCGATTTTTGCTTTTATAGCGCCGCTCCCTTTTTATTTTCTGGAAATTATTGTAGGATTTGTACAGGCGGCTGTTTTTATGATGTTGACGCTTGTTTTTATGGTGTTATTGTCAGAAAAACACGAAGCGCATTAAAATTAGCCAAAGATTAGTCGTCCTTTGGACGAGAAAGGAGATAAAATGCCAGAAAATTTTGCATCAGGTTTCACTATTGCATTGGGAGCAATGTTTCCGGCTTTAGCCATCGGTATTATTGGTATGAAAGCAATGGAAGCAATTGGCCGAAATCCAGACGCACAGACTAAAATTTTGCCGGTTATGCTTTTAGGCATGGCCTTTGCAGAAGCTATTGCCATTTATGCTTTGGTGATAGCGTTTATTAAATAGTCGTCAGCTTTCAGTCTTCAGCTATCAGATTTATTGTGATTGTCTGACGACTGATGTCTGATGGCTGATAGCTATTTATGGAAATATTAAACGAATTTGGGATAAATCCAATACTTTTAGCCGCGCAGGCAGTTAATTTTGCGATACTTCTTTTTATCTTGAAGAAGTTTATGTATAAGCCAATCTTAAAAGTTTTAGAGGAGCGTAAAAAAAGGATCGCAGAAAGTTTAAAAAATGCGGAAGAGATTGAGAAAAGATTGCAGGAAACCAATGAGAAAATAGATGCTATGATCGGTAAAGCTGCAAACGAAGCGCAGAAAATAATTGATGAATCAAAAAAAGAAGGTGTATTGTATCTTGAGGAGACCAAAATAAGGGCCGGCAGAATGGCTGAAGAGTTAATTAAAAAGAGCGAAGAAGCTGCTCGCGCTGAAACTGCAAAAATGCAGCAGGAAGTAATGAATAAGGTAGCGGAGATTGTGGCAGTAGGATTACAAAAAGTAACAGGTAAGATTTTAAACAAAAAAGACCAAAGAGAGATAATTGAAAGGAGTGTTAAAAACTTGTCATGACAAAAAAAGAGTTACGAAAAAAGGTCGCTAAATTGGTGAACGGCAGCTTTAAAGACGGCAGAATGCTTGAGCATCAAGTGACCGGGTCAATTAAAGCCCTCAAATTTCTACCAAGGCATGAAGCGATTCATGCTTTATTGGAATATTTGAAAGGAATACGAAGAATTGAAAGAGAACATACATTATATATCGAAACAGTGGTGCCGCTCTCCCCTGCTCAAATTAAGAAGGTAAAAAAGCTGATGGAGAAAAAAGCTGAAATCACTAAAGTTTTAGTGAGTATTAACCCGGAAATCTTGGGCGGATTTAAATTAAAAGTAGGTGATGAGATTTGGGATGAATCGATTTTAGGGGGAATTAACCAGGTGAAGGAGGTAATCAGTGGCTGATTTAATTGCCGATATAGAAAATCAAATAAAAGGACTTAAACTTAAAGCTCAGAGAGAAAATGCGGGTGTGGTTACTGAAATTGGTGACGGAGTAGCAAGGATTGAAGGTTTATCGGATGTTCAATACTCTGAACTGATTGATTTTGGTAATGGGATTTATGGCCTGGCTTTGAATTTGGAACAATATAATGTCGGGGCAGTTATTTTTGGGGATTTTACAAAAGTAAAAGAGGGAGACAAAGTCAAAACTACAAGTACTGTTTTACAGGTTCCGGTTGGCAAAGAATTAATTGGCCGTGTTGTTGATGCTTTGGGCAATCCAATTGACGGTAAAGGGGTAATCAAGGTTAAAGACCATTACCCGGTGGAAAAGATTGCGCCCGGTGTTATTACCCGGCAATCAGTCAATACTCCGCTGCAAACAGGCATTAAAGCAATTGATGCCATGATCCCGATTGGCCGGGGGCAGCGGGAGCTTATTATTGGTGATAGAAATACCGGCAAAACTACCATTGCTATAGATACGATTATTAATCAAAAAGACGTTATTTGTATTTATGTTGCAATCGGTCAGAAAACTTCCAAAGTTGCCCAACTGGTAGCTAAATTGGAGGAATCCGGAGCCATGGAACACACCATTGTAGTTTCCGCCTCCGCTTCTGATTCTGCCACCATGCAGTATCTGGCTCCATACAGCGGTTGTGCCATGGGTGAATATTTTATGGATCAAGGCAGGGAAGCTTTAATTATTTACGATGACCTTTCCAAACATGCCTGGGCATACAGACAAATGTCGCTGCTTCTTCGGCGTCCGTCAGGCCGTGAAGCTTATCCCGGAGACGTATTTTATCTTCACTCCAGATTACTCGAGCGGGCTGCAAAACTAAACAAAGACTTCGGAGGGGGATCGTTTACTGCCCTGCCGATTATTGAGACACAAGCAGGTGATGTTTCAGCGTATATTCCGACCAATGTTATATCAATAACCGATGGACAGATCTATTTAGAATCAGACCTGTTTTTTGCCGGAATCAGGCCGGCTGTTAACGTGGGTTTATCTGTTTCCAGGGTTGGCGGTGATGCTCAAATAAAAGCTATGAAGGCAGTGGCAGGAAAACTCCGGTTAGATTTGGCCCAATTCAGGGCTTTGCAAGCTTTTGCCCAATTTTCCTCAGATTTGGATGCCGCCACAAAATCCCAGATAGAACGGGGAAAAAGGATTACGGAAATCTTAAAGCAGGCTCCGTTTAATCCTGTTCCGGTTGAAGAACAAGTGGTTTCTCTTTGGGCAGTCACAAACGGGTTTTTGGATGAGATAGAAGTTGATAAGGTGCGGGAATTTGAACAAAAGTATATCGCTCATATTAAACTTCGGGAGAAAAAACTGCTTGCTGAAATAGCATCCAAGAAAGAATTGGATGAGAAGATAGTTCGCGAACTTGAGAAAATAACTAAAGAATTTGTAGGGATATTTATGAAAGGAGCTAAAAAAGAGACAAGTAACAAGTGACAAGTTAACTAACTTATGCCTTGTTACTTTTGTACTTATTACTAAGCATTATGGCTAACACTAGAGAGCTAAGAAGAAGAATAAAGTCTGTTAAAAATACAGCCCAGATTACCAAAGCCATGCAGATGGTGGCGGCAACCAAAATGAAACGGGCGCAATCCCAAGCTTTAAACGGCAGGCCCTACAGCTTTAATTTAGGTGAAGCCTTAAAAAGGCTTTTGCCTTTGGTAGAGATTGAATCTCATCCTTTGCTTTCCGGCAACGACACAAAAACAACAGGAGTGGTTCTGCTGACAACAGACAAAAGCCTGTGCGGGGCTTTAAATACTAATCTGTTCAGGTTAGTAACTGCTTCAGGATTTTTTTCTGTTGATACTGTTTTTTACACGGTTGGCAAGAAAGGCAGAAATTTTATAGCCAGGTCCGGAAAAAATTTACAGGCGGATTTTGAGAATTTGGATGTAGTGACATTTAGAGAGGCAGCGCAGCTGGCAAAGCTGGTGATGGATGCATTTTTAGCTAAAGAAATCGGAGAGGCTTACATTGTTTATCCTCACTTCGGCTCAACTCTCCGCCAGGAAGCCCTAAAAGTTAAGCTCTTGCCCATTGATCTTGAAACTGTCATCCCTGCGGATGCAGGGATCCAATTAAAAGAGTCTCGTTCGGAATTAGATTCCCGCATGCGCGGGAATGACACAGGAGGTAGTGAATTTCTTTTTGAGCCGGATCCGGATAAATTATTGGATTATATTTTAGTCCATCATCTTCAAATCAAAATTTACCAGTCTCTTCTGGAAACTAAGGCTTCCGAACATTCTGCCAGGATGATTGCTATGCAAAATGCCACAGACAGTGCCTTAGAGCTTGTGGAGGATTTGAATCTTACTTATAATCAAACTCGACAAGATTCAATTACCAAAGAACTTTTGGAAATAACAACGGCTGCGCTTGCTATGGAGTAATAAATGAACAAAGGAAAAGTGGTACAGGTCATCGGTGCGGTAGTAGATGTAGAATTTGATCCTAAAAAACTACCCACCATTTATAATGCTTTGGAGCTTAAAAACGGTCCAGAGAAATTAGTTTTAGAAACCCAGCAGCATCTGGGCGAAGGGGTTGTGCGTACCGTGGCTATGGGTCCGACAGATGGCTTGCGGAGAGGCACTGAAGTATCAGATACAGAAGGGCCGATTTCCGTACCTGTCGGCGAGGCAGTTTTGGGAAGGCTTTTTAATGTTTTGGGTGAACCGATAGACAAGAAAGGTGTTGCGAAATCCAAAAAAAGATTGCCAATCCACCGCCTGGCTCCTGCTTTTGAAGAGCAATCCACCGCATCCGTGGTTTTTGAAACAGGCATCAAAGTAATTGATCTGATTGCGCCGTTTGTCAAAGGAGGCAAGGTCGGTTTGTTTGGAGGAGCAGGAGTCGGGAAAACGGTTATAGTGCAGGAGCTTATTAGAAACATTGCCACGGAACACGGGGGTTATTCTGTATTCGCCGGAGTTGGCGAGCGGACCCGCGAGGGAAATGATTTATACAACGAGATGAAGCAATCCGGAGTTATTGATAAAACCGCCATGGTGTTTGGACAGATGAATGAACCTCCCGGGGCAAGGTTAAGGGTAGGTTTAACAGGTTTAACCATGGCAGAATATTTTCGGGATGAGGCAGGTAAAGATGTGCTTTTGTTTATTGATAATATCTTCAGGTTTTCCCAGGCAGGGTCTGAAGTATCGGCGCTTTTGGGAAGGATTCCCTCGGCTGTGGGTTACCAGCCCACTTTGGCTACGGAAATGGGGGCGCTGCAGGAGCGGATTACTTCTACCAAAAAAGGTTCTATCACTTCTGTCCAGGCAATTTATGTACCTGCTGATGATTTAACAGATCCGGCTCCGGCCACTACTTTTGCCCATTTGGATTCCATTATTACTCTTGATAGAGCTTTAACAGAACAGGGTCTTTATCCTGCTGTTGATCCCTTGCAATCTTCATCAAGGGTATTGACACCGGAAACTGTTGGAAATGAACATTACCAGGTGGCCTTTGAAGTGCAAAAAGTGCTGCAGCGATATAAAGATTTGCAGGATATTATTGCTATTTTGGGAGTTGAGGAGCTATCTGATGAGGATAAATTGATTGTGGCCAGGGCCAGAAAGATCCAAAGATTTTTGACCCAGCCGTTTTTTGTGGCAGAGGCATTTACCGGAAGAAAAGGCAAATATGTTTCCATTAAAGATACGGTCAAAGGATTTAAAGAGATTTTGGATGGAAAATATGACTCAAAGACCGAACAAGCCTTCTACATGGTCGGGACTATTGAGGAAGTTACTGTATAAAATTACTGCATACAACACTTTACTGATATAATGCTGTTATTATGGTAAGAACTGAACGTAGATTGGTTGAAGACTCCGTTTCGCAGGAAGTTGATAGTGCTTGGCAAGAGATGCTTAGCAGTGGAGAATATTCTTCATATATAAAAATGAATTTGGAACCATATCAGAAGGATCTTGAGTTAGGGATTAAGCCTGAAGGTATGTCTGACCCAATTTTTAACTACCTTCAAGCAGTAAGGAGGCTGATTAGAAGTTGGGATAGCCACTTAGGATAAGTAATTAACTCGTTTTTATCTGAACTAGCTGGAGACTTTTTCAAAAGTGCTGTCAAGGTGAAGATAAATTGTTTCTACCTTTAAGTTTTTATCAAGATTTACTATTTGATTTTTTGCAACTTCCAAGTCCTGGATATGCCGTTCATGGGTTCCTTCTTCTCCGTATGCTCCACAGTCTTCGTGGTTTATTAAAATAACTTTTTTAATATGGTGCAGCGTGCGTGAGATATCCACTTGTTTTAACATATAATCCAAATCAAATACCCCTCCTGCTATTGCTACCCTATCATATGTTTTAGCTGCAAAATTTTCCGCAATCCAATTGTTTATATATTCCTGAAACCGAAAATCTATACAGGTGACAATAATTGCTTCGCAAGTATGAATGTTCATATTTCGCACCAGACAATAATGTATAATATCATATATGGCTTCGCTACAGTTGAAAATTGTTACTCCTGAAAGTCTTATTTTTGATGAGGAAGTCTCACAAGTTAATGTTTCAACCCAGCAAGGGCAAATCGGCATACTCCCCCATCATGCTAATTTGATGGCCAGGCTCTCACCCGGAGAACTGGTGATTAAAAAAAACGGCAAAGCAGATTCCATGGCAATCGGAGACGGGTTTTTGCAGGTGGCGGATAATACTTTGACTGTGATGACAGATCTGGCAACTTATGCCACAGATATAGATGAACGAGCTGTTGAAGAAGCCAAAAAACGGGCTGAGGTAGCATTAACCCAAACTTTATCTGATGAAGAATATGCAGAGACTTTTGCAAATCTGCAAAAATCCCTGGCCCAACTTAGGGTCAAACGCCGCCACAGAGTTAGGTAGTCTCAATTAGAACTCCTAAGGTCTTCTCGATTGGCCAGTAGAGAGACACATAGCCATTGCCAAAATTCTCAAGAAGTTCGCTTAATATCGGTGTCGTATGAGTTTTTTCATGAAGTATCAAAGCTTCTAGCTTTTTCTTTGCCTCCTCGTCGCCCTCTGCCTCTCTTTTGGCTAGCTGGAAGGCATAAGACATAGCTGGTTCTCTAGTACCATAAATATAGAAATCTATATCTTCTAGGCTTTCGCCAATCTGTCTTAATCTACTTTGCACATATAGTAATCCGCCTCTATCTCTTGTGACACATTCAGGTAACTCACCTGTTTCAAGATAATGTCTCGGGAATTTTCTCCACTCTGGGTTTTCAACACCTTGAATTGCATAGATACTTGAAACCATACCAGCTAGTCTGTATCGGGCGTATAATGGAAATACTCCTCTTGTTACGCGAGACCAAATTGCAATGAGATCGAGTGGTTCAAGAGTGTATGGACCTGCTTCTACAAATGCATCAGCCAGGAATCCGTAATGCTCTCTTATATATTGACTTTGTCCTTGATTATCGCTTGTTTTGGGATAATCGTTACTGAGCTGAATGAGTGTAGGAAGATGGTTTTCTATTACAGTAAGCACAGGATGAGTGATTCCTATCCTGCTTTCCGCCTGAGCAACTTGTTCTTTTGTAAGCGCTGGTCTTTCTGTTGGCATGATAGCGAATGTTAATGCTTATAGGGTAATTTGTCAAATTCTAGATTGGTAATTAAACTTCTGTCGTTATACAATAATTCCTACATGGTAAGTCTAGAAAATCCTGAGCTGTCCATCATTATCCTAAACTATAATGTCAAAGATCTGCTACTGAGGTGTCTGGAATCTATTTTCCAAAGCAAAGGTGAACTGGATAGATGGCAGGTAATTGTGGTGGATAATGCTTCTTCTGATGGGTCAGTAGAAGCCGTAAAAGAAAAATACAAAACAGCTTCCCACTCGTCAAGTGGGAACGTAGTTGAATTGGTGGAAAATAGAGAGAATTTAGGATTCGCTGCCGGAAACAATGTAGGGGTTAAATATGCCAAAGCTCCTGTTGTTTTATTTTTGAATCCGGATACGGTTATAGTGGATCATGTAATCCAAAAATCGCTGGAAGTTTTGTTTTCCAACCCCGATTATGGGGCTTTAACTTGTAGAGTTGAATTACCGGACGGAAGACTGGATTATTCCTGTCACAGGGGTTTTCCTACCCCATGGAATTCATTGATGTTTTTTTCCGGTCTTTCCAAACTCTTTCCTCGCTCCCCTATTTTTTCCGGATATACCGTTTCTTATCTTGACGTTAGAAAAGCCCACGAGATTGACTGTGCAACAGGGGCATTTCTGCTGGTTAGAAAAATTGCCGGAGATCAAATTAACTGGTGGGATACGGATTATTTCTGGAATGGTGAGGATATCGAGTTTTGTTACTGCCTAAAGATGAAAGGCTGGAAGATTTATTTTTATCCTGAAGTAAAAATCATTCATTATAAAGGTTCATCTTCGGGTCTTTGGAAAACAGCGGCGTTAAAAGTGAGTAAAGAAAAAAGGTTAAAAATTGCCGTTCATGGTGTTTCTGCCATGAGGATTTTTTATAAAAAACACTACTACAAAAAATATCCTCCCCTATTCCGTGATTTTGTACTTTGGGGAATTAAACTTTTGGAGCATTACAGAAAATTTAGGATAATTACAGGGTTAAGATATGAATAATTTAGATTTATCAGTTATCATTTTGAGCTTTAATACAAAAGACATAACTCGCAGGTGTCTTATTAAGCTTGAGCAAGCCAAAAGCTATTGTGAAAAAAGACTGGGTAATAAAATTGAAGTGATAGTTTTGGATAACGGATCTTCCGACGGTTCAGTTGGTCTTATAAAATCAGAATATCCCCGGGTAAAATTGATTATTTCAAAGGAAAATCTGGGATTTAGCAAGGGAAATAATGTATGTTTGAGGCAGTCTAAGTATCCGTATATTCTACTGCTTAATTCCGATGTTTACGTTGAGGAAGAGAGTTTATATAAAGCGCTGGCTTACTTTAGGGTTAATTTAAATTGCGACTCCCTGGGCGCCAGATTAAATTATGCAAGCGGAGAACTTCAGCCGAGTTGCGGTAATTTGCCTACCCCTTTAAATATATTTTTTTGGATTTTTGGTTTAAGTCTAATACCTTTCATCAACAGATTGGCTGCTTCTTTTCATCCAAGAGATAGAAAGTTTTTCTCCAAAGCTCATCAAGTTGGTTGGGTTATGGGCGCTTTTTTTATGCTGAAAAGAGAAATTTACAGTAAAGTTGGCGGTTTTGACGAGAATTTATTTATGCATATGGAAGAAGTAGAATGGTGTAAAAGAATCAAGGATGCCAAGTTTAAAATTTGGTATGTTCCTCGTATTGAGGTGGTTCATCTCCATGGAGCCAGCACAAGTTTTGACTTAAGTTCCAGTTTTATCAATGAATTAAAAGGCATTAAGTTTTATTTGAAAAAACATTATAGAACTTTTTATTGGTTGGTAAAACTATTTTTAATCATCGGTTTACTCTTGAGAATAATCGCCTTTTCTGTTTTAGGGAAAACTAAAAGGGCCAGAGTTTATTTGGAAGGTTTAAAAGTGATTTAAGATTTATGATTTATGAATATGACTAAAATTGCAATTATTACTGTAAATTATAATGGTAAAAAAGATACGCTGGAATTTCTGGAATCTCTTGGCAAACTACAAACTACAAACTACAAACTACGAACTATTGTGGTAGATAATGGCTCTTGGGATGGAAGTGTTTCTGAGATCAGAAAAAGATTTACGGAGGTTGATATTTTACAAACCGGAGAAAATTTGGGATTTGCTGGCGGTTACAACCGAGGCGTTGAATATGCCAGAATTTGGGGGGCAGATTATTTTTTACTCATCAACAATGACTGTTTGATAAAAGATTCTAATTTAACTTCAGAACTGGTGAAAACAGCGCAGTTTGATCCTAAAATTGGTCTGGTTTCCCCCAAGATTTACTTTGCACCTGGTTTTGAGTTTCATAGGGACAGGTACAAGAAGCAGGATTCAGGCCGGATTATCTGGTATGCGGGAGGAAGATTTGACTGGGATAATATCGGCTCCATTCACCGCGGAATTGATGAGGTAGATAAGGGACAATACGATAAGGTTGAAGAGGCGGAAATCATTAGCGGTGCATGCGTCCTGATTAAAAAAGAAGTCATGGAAAAAATCGCTCCGCCGGAGAGCGGATTTGATGAGAGATATTTTCTGTATTTTGAGGATAGTGATTTTGTAAAAAGAGCCAAAGACAATGGATTCAAAACTTACTACAATGGTCAAGTAGCGGTTTACCACAAAGTTTCCAGCTCAACCGGCATTGGTTCCAAGATAACAGATTATTATCACACCAGGAACAGGTTAATTTTTGGCATGCAATACGGAAGATTGAGGACCAGATTTGCCCTGGTTCGAGAGGCGGTTAAGCTTTTGATTTTTGGCAGGCCTGTTCAAAGAAGAGGTATTTTGGATTTTTATTTAGGGGTAACAGGTAATGGAAATTTAGCTTCCCACTTGACGAGTGGGAATGCAGAGTATCCGCTTAAGCTGTCGATAGGCATAGTTAATTACAATACGCCAGATCTAACTAAGAAACTTTTAGAAAGTATTTTTAATATAGATTCCGGCTTTCGCCCCAGTGACATGGAAGTGATTGTTTTGGATAATGGTTTAACTGATCCTTGCAAGGATGTCATCAAAGAGTTTCTGCCCAAGATTAAATATTTACAAAATCAAGAGAATGAGGGGTTTACCAAAGGTTATAACAAGACAATCAGGTTTTCCCTGGGTGAATATTACTTGATGTTTAATTCTGATATAGAAGTTTTAAAAAACGGGATTTCGGAGTTGGTAAAAGCTGAAGATGAATTTGGAGGTAGCGCTGTTTTGGGTGGAAAATTAGTGTTTCCGGACACGAGTGACCAAGACTCTGCTTTTCATCTCCCTACTTTATCTGGTGCTTTTAAAGAATATTTCCTTGCCCAAAAAGGTTCATATTTCATGTTTTTGCCTGATTCACCTGGGAGGAGTCAAAGCCCACCTCCCAGGTGGTATAAAGTTGAAGGATTGGTAATGGCGTGTCTTTTAATTCCGAGAAAAATTTTAAACAGGGTTGGTTTATTGAACGAGGAAACATTTATCTTCTTTGAGGATATTGAGTATGCCAGGAGGCTTAAAGCCTTTGGGATACCGATTTATTTTGTTCCATCAGCCAAATTTATCCATTTCCATGGTGGTTCCACCAAAAGGATTGGTCAGGAAAAAGCTAACGAGCATTTAATAGAATCCTCAAAACACTACCATGGAAAATTTTATTACTTTTTTCTGACTTTAGTTTTACGTTTAGGCCAAAAATTTGGCCGGGTTAAAACTCCGGTATGCAGATAGACAAGATCTTCCTAATCTGTTAGTGAGACAGACGTCTCAGCACTTTGTCCTTTTCCCAAGGGTTGATTCTTGATTTAATCACCACTTTTCTTAAAGTTTCAATTGTCGAATCATAGGTTGGCCGGTCTACCGGATAAGGAGTGGCATCTTTTCCGCCGTGGGCAAAACTATAGCGGGCAGGGTCTTCATAAGAAGGTGTGGCCCCATAAATTACTTCTGAAACCAAGCTTAAAGCCCTGATAGTTTTTGGCCCCACCCCTCGGCTTCCCAGAAGACTTTCATAGGTTTTGGGCTTTTCCCCTGATAATCTTTCCAGAATCTTTTTAAGATATGGACTATCCCAGAAATCTTCATCTTCCACCGGATGGTGATGAAATTCACTGCCTGCCAGTTTTAACAAAGTCAGCTCCTCTCCTTTTATAGATACTTTCATCATTTTGCTTAACTTTGATGAATGTTTTCTTAAAAGTTCAATATCTTTTATTAGAGTCTGGTAACCGTTAGAAACTAACTGCGTGCTTAAGTTTCGGGTTTTGGTACTAGCTTTGGCAGTTAAATTTAAAACCTCGTTTTGAGCAGCTTGAGTAACGATGCCGGAGTGAGGTTCGCAAACTAAATCATCAATATTTTCCGAGTACCAATGGTACCTTCTGGCAGTAAGATTACCTGTATTCATCCCTTGCTGAACAACTGCCCAGACACCTCCGCCAGTCGGCGGATTAGAGAAAAAGAAACTGTGGTGATAGATTTGAAAACCGTCCTGGATAAGAGAAGAGTCAACTTTGGCAGACATTCTGGAGTTATAAACTAAGTTGTTAGCATGAGCTGGAGGTAGATTTAATCTTTCACCCCATCTCAGAATTTCATCAGGAGTTTTGCGGGAAGTTTTACCTTTGCCTCCACAAATAAAAATCCCAAAATGCTGCTCCTCTCCCCTTATAGCCTCTTTGAGAGCTGCTGTAAGTATTGTTGTTAGTCCCGAGGCATTCCAGTCAAAGGCTAAAACTGTGCCTAAACTTTGAAACCAGACAGGGTCAGCAATTCTTTTGATAAACTCATCCGGGCCATATTCTTCGATCAAAACCCTGGTTATTTCCCTGCCCAAACGGACCATTCTTTCAAAAAGCCATTTAGGGCAGGTTCCCCAGTCTAGTGTAAAAGTAGCAATTCCTCTTTGCATTTTCGGGTTATCTTTGTAATTTTACACTACTCCAAGTTCCTTAAATTTGTCAACTTTTAACATTGGTTTAACTGGGGGTGTTGCTAGAGTTTAAGTCTATGGGGAGCAGAGGATTTTAATCCTCTCGTGGAGGTCGATTAAAAGTTATAGAGTACGAACCATCTGACGCTACACGAGGAACGCAACCTCTTGTATCTTTGGTTCCTCTTCGTAGGAGTCTATTACCAAGCAACAGTTCAGATAGTACACGACCACAGGTTTCTACAGCACTGGATGAATCATTATCGTCTGATCCCATTGCGCATTTATCCCGGAGTAAAAATTCTCTTTTATAAGGACAGCCTGTTCGGAATTCACAATTATTTCCACCCATATTATTTATATGATAATTATAACATTTTAAGTCCGGAGGGGAGGATGATATACCCTTTTTGACAAGAGCCAAAAAGAACGAACAGACTTACTTGCAAGCAAGTGCGCTCTTCAAATCCTTAATCCTCGAAATTGCAAAAATTTGTCCAGTACTAGACTGGTCAAATTTTACAAAGTCCGGAGGGAAGGATTCGAACCCTCGCAGGGAAATCCCGGCTGATTTACAGTCAGCTGCAATTGGCCACTCTGCCACCTCCGGATCATTTGGATTTTTCTGTCCATACCTCAAACTATTATTTAGTCAATCTACTGAAAAGTCCATTATGATCTCTATCTCGTAACAAGTGTATTATACCTAATTTCTGCTATAATCACTACATGACCCCGGGTTCGTGGAAAACTAGACAGGAAAATAAAAGGATCTGGAAGTTTAAGTTTTTATCAAATTTATCTACCGGAATGCTGGTTATTGTAGTAGGTTTTTTGTTGCTCCTTTTTGGATCCGTAATTTTTTTTGCAACTCAAATACCCAATCCTTCCGATTTATCAAACCGCGACATTGCCCAGGCCACCAAAATTTATGATAGAAAAGGACAATTGCTTTATGACATTTACCAAAACCAAAACAGGACCCCCATAAAATTAGCCGAAATCCCTGAATATGTCAAAGAAGCGACCATTGCTATTGAGGATAAGGATTTCTACAAACATTCCGGTTTTTCTATTACCGGTATTATCAGGTCTGTTTTTGAACTGGTGATTCACCGTCGGGTTGAAGGTGGATCTACGTTGACTCAACAGCTGGTTAAAAATGCTTTGCTTTCCGGTGAGAGGACTCTAACCCGGAAACTTAAGGAATTCATTCTGGCAGTGCAGGTAGAACGCACTTACTCTAAGGATGAAATTTTAGAGATGTACTTGAACGAAATTCCTTATGGCGGGACAGCTTACGGAATTGAGGCTGCAGCTAATTTATATTTTGGAAAATCCGCTAAGGATTTGGATCTTGCGGAAGCCTCCCTTTTGGCAGGTTTGCCTCAGCGTCCTTCTGTTTACTCACCCTACGGCAGCCATCCTGAGCTGGCGCAAGTCAGGCAAAAAGAAGTTTTGAACAGGATGGTTGAAGATAAGTTTATTACGGAAAATCAAGCTACGACAGCAACAGCGGAGCAGTTGATTTACAGGACAGGCCAAAGTGAACAGGGTTTCAAGGCGCCTCATTTTGTTCTTTATGTGAAGGAGAAGCTAATCGAGCAATTCGGAGACAAGATGGTGGAAGGCGGAGGTTTAAAGGTAACTACCACGCTGGATTATGATTTGCAGGAACAAACAGAGAAGATAGTTAAAAAAGAAGTAGATAACTTATCATCAGCCAAAGTTGGTAATGGAGCAGCTGTGGTGTTGGATCCAAAAACCGGCCAGATTCTTGCTATGGTTGGAAGCAGGGATTATTTTGGTAAATCTGCGCCTGACGGGTGTAAAGAAGGAATAACTTGCAGCTTTGAACCTAATGTAAATGTAGCCACCAGCCCAAGGCAACCCGGTTCTGCAACCAAACCGATCGCCTACTCTAAAGCTTTGCAAAAGGGATATACGGCAAATCAAGTTTACATGGATGTTAAAACCGAGTTTCCCGGAGGTAATAAACCTACCTATATTCCTGTTAATTACGACGGTCAATATCACGGAGTTGTTCAGATGAGGTATGCCCTGGGTAATTCATACAATATTGCTGCTGTTAAGAACTTAGGCCTGGTTGGAGTAAAAGATGTGCTGTCGCTGGGTTATCAAATGGGTCTAACAACCTGGGAGCCTTCGGATGAAAATGTAGCTTCAGTTGGCTTAAGTCTTGTTTTGGGAGGCAGAGAAGTCAGGCTTCTTGATTTAACCTCGGCCTATTCAGTTTTTGCCAACCAGGGTCGCCAGCTTGATCCTGTTTCTATTTTGAAAGTTACAGACAGTAAAGGTAAAACCCTTTTCGAATTCCATGAGTCAGCGGGAAGAGAAGTTTTGGATCCGAGTATTGCTTTTATTATTTCAGATATCCTTTCTGACAATGGCGCCAGGACAGCAGCCTTTGGTTCAAATTCAGTCCTAAACGTGTCCGGTAAAACCGTGGCAGTTAAAACCGGAACAACTGATGAAAAAAGAGATAATTGGACAATCGGATATACGCCGTCTGTTGTTGTGGGAGTTTGGGTTGGCAACAATGATAATTCTATAATGAGTCCTGTTGTTGCTTCCGGCGTAACAGGCGCCTCCCCTATCTGGAATAAAATTATGGCTGCCGTGCTTAAAAATAGTCCTAATGAATCGTTTCCAAGACCGGATGACGTTGTGCAAGTTGAAGTAGACGGCTTGATGACCGGAAAGCCGCATACAGGTTCTCCAACCAGAAAAGAATACTTTATAGCCGGAACCGAGCCGAAAAACGAATCAAGCGCTTATCAGCGCCAGAAAGTCTGTAAAAGCAATCCTCACCGGTTGGCTAATGATAACGAAGATAACGAGGAAAAAGATGTAGTGGTCTTAAAAGAAGACGATCCGACCGGAGCAAATAAATGGCAGACCGGTATAGACCAGTGGGTTTTGACAGCTGCTGATGCCCGTTTGGTGGGTGCTACCAGAGGTTGTTCCGGAGTGCCCGGATTTACTGCCGGCGGAGGTGGAGTTGTGGAGATTGTGAATGTGAGTAACGGCGCCAACGTACCAAGGGTTTTTGATGTTTTGGCCAGGGCTAACTCACCTGCAGGTGTTAAAAAAGTTACATGGTTGATAGACGGCGGGGTAAAATCAACTCAAACTTCCGAGCCCTTTGCTCTGCATGTGGAATTTCCAGTTGGCGATAAAGGTTCGCATACAATCACGATAACTTTGGAAGATAATAACGGCGGAAGTTTTTCTTCCTCAATTGGTGTTACTGTGGCTTTGTAATTTTGTAATAAATGATATAATTTATTCTAATAAATATGGTTGAAGTAAAAAAAGGAACGGAAGCTAATACTGGTATTGCTGAATCAGCAAGTGAGCAGCCAGTAGATAAAGAGCCTATGGGAAGAAGATTCATTCCTCCAAGCAGTCTAGGTGTTATTTCTGGATCAACTAGGTGTCTGCCTGGTGTTCCTAACGCTGTACTTCTAATTCCTTCAGGGCCTCGTTAGAGGATTTAATTCTATTTCCAAAACAGCCACTCTTTGATCAATCCCGAATTTATTCACAAATCTTGGGTGAATTTCGGCTATATCATCTGTATACCTTGTTGGATGAAAATATTCTCTTGGGTTTAGCTGTAAACCCCCGATTACACCCTTGGGGTGTAATCCTAAACTTTGGGAGATTTGACTAAGCTCCTGGATGGGATTATCTGTGCCGTTTACTAAAGCAATCGCCAATCGGTAGGTTTCTTTTGGTAAATCACCTTTTTGTGGCGCATACACTTTGCCTACCTCGAAAATAGCTATATCTTTTATTCCGTTCCTGATATTTTTGGCAGCTACTTCTAACAGATTTGGCCAAAGATTGTCCCTTAAATACTCGGTTTCAGATGAAATAGGATTAGCAATCTTAATTAAGTTTTCAGTTTTCTCCGCCAGCTGGCGGATTTCAATTACTTTTGTTGAATAAAAAGAATATGTTTGTACTTCTGTTAAACCTGCCTCTTTTAAGGATTTTTTCAAATCATAAATAAAATTGGGAAAACTTTGATCGATTTTCTCCGGAAGATTCCCTTCAAGCGCTTTTGGGGGGATTTTTTCATACCCATACATTCTGGCTACTTCTTCTATCAGATCCTCCTCAATTTCTATATCCAGTCTCCAATAAGGCACTGTTATTTCCCAAACCATTCCACCTCGAAGGTGTAATCGCATTTTTTCACCTTCGAGGTGTTTTGCTTCTAGTCTAAATCCTAGTTTTTTGAGGGATGATTCTACCTCCCCTGATGGAATGTCTACCCCGATTAATGAATTGATCTTTTGCTGGGTCAGTTGGATGGTTTTTACTTGATCCTGAAGGTTTCCCGTAAGTGTAATGGCAGTCAGTTTTCCACCCAAACCTTCATACATTTTTATGGCAGCAGAAAGAGCCTGGAGCAAGTTAGTTTTAGTTAGGCCATGCTGGAATCTTTTTGTGCTTTCAGAATAAAGGCCATGTTTTTTAGAACTTTTCCTATTGGAAACAGGATCAAAAATGGCTGCCTCCAGGAGAATAGTTGTTGAAGTTTGCGTAATTTCAGAATCTTTTCCTCCCATTACTCCGGCAAGCGCCAGAGCTTTTTCTGAATCCGCAATTAATAAGTCAGTTTCATCTAAAATTCGATCCTTTCCATCAAGTGTCATAATTTTTTCACCCTGCCTGGCAGTTCTCACAATCAGCATCCCGTCTTTGACTTGAGATGCATCAAAGGCATGCATGGGTTGGCCATACTCAAGCATGATCAAATTAGTGACATCAGCAATATTATTGACAGATCTGACACCGCAATCCGTTAATTTTTTTACCCATTGATCGGACGATGGCTCAATCTTAATGCCTTCAATTTTAGCTACACAATAAACCGGACAAAGACTTTTATTGTCAACTTGTACCGGGGTTTCAGGCAAACAAGGATAAGTAGGTGGTTTGAGGTTTGAAAATAATAGCTTAGAGCCTGTTACAGCAGCTACTTCTCTGGCTACTCCGCGCATGGAAAGTAAGTCACCCCGATTGTATGTTAAATCTAATTCCAGAGAGTCTTGTGTTTGATTTTTTATTCCAATGGAAATAAGCGACAATTTATCTGCCAGTTCTTGAGGAGATAGTTTATAATCAACTAATTCTTTGAGCCAGGAAAGTGAAACTCTCATAAGATTAATACTCTTGCAGGAACTTTAGGTCTCCTTCCAGGAAATATCTGATATCTTCTATCTCATGTTTTATCATTAGCATTCTGTCAGGTCCAAAACCCCAAGCTAAACCGGTATATTTTTTAGGATCCAGGTCTGTAGACTTAAAAACATTCGGATGAATCATGCCTGCTCCTGCTATTTCAAACCAGCCTGTTCCGGAACAGATTTTACAACCGCGTCCATGACAAAATACACACAGGCAATCTATTCCAACTCCTGGTTCAACAAATGGGTAATATTTTGGCCTGAATCTAGACTTGGCCTCTTTGCCCAAAATTGCTTTGAGAAGATAATCAGATAGGAATTTTAAATTAGCCATAGTTATCTTTTCGCCGACAACTGCCACCTCAAACTGGTTAAAGGTGTGTGAATGTCTTGCATCAATTGCTTCGTATCTAAAACAGCGGTCAAAACTCATCGCTCTAATCGGAGCTTTGCCTTTCTCCATTAATCTCGGCCAAAAGTTAGAAGTATGGGTGCGCAGCAGCATTTGCCCGGGTTCAACTTCCAGCCGGGAGGTATCTACATACAGCGTATCCCACATATCGCGGGAAGGGTGATCCTTGGGGATATTCAGGTATTCAAAATTATATTTATCCCATTCTACGTGTGGAGCATCAAATTGATAAAAGCCTAATTTGTTGAACAGGTCAATAATTTCTTTTTTAAATTGGGTAGCCAGATGCAGATGTCCCTTCCTAGCCTCCAGGGGGACGCCTTGGAGAGTAAGTTTTTCATTTTCCAGTGCTTTGTAAGACTCTTCTCTAACCTCTTCCCTTTTTTTTTCTATTGCTTTTTCCAGCTCCTGTTTGACAGCATTAAACGCAGGTCCGATTTTCCTCCGCTCCGTATCTGAAAGTTTGGGGAACTCTTTTGGCAAAAGCGCAATCTCGCCTTTTTTTCCAAAAAGCGCCAAAAAAAGACTGTCCAGCTCTTTTAAACTTGAAGCTTTACCAATTTTTTCTAAATACTCTTTTTTAATCTGGGAAATTTTATCCTGCATGAGCTTAATTCTAGCACATTATTTTACTTCGGAGATGATTTTTTTAAAGTCATCAATATTGTTAACTGCCAAATCTGCCAGCATTTTTCGGTCAAGCAAGATTTTTTTGGCTTTTAAAGAAGCCATGAATTTGGAATACGAAAGCCCTTCGTTTTTTAGGGCGATTCCCATTTGAGTAATCCAAAGTCTTCTCATGTCCCGCTTTCTAAGCTTTCTGCCGGCAAAAGCGTATTCTCCTGCATGAAGTAAAGAAGATTTTGCCTCCCTCACGAGCTTGCTTCTGCCGCCTCTGTGGCCGCGAGTTAACTTCAATACCTTTTTGTGTTTTCTATGCGATGTAACTCCTCTTTTAACTCTTGCCATAGTAACCGCCTTTCTTAAAAAAATTAATTATTTTTCCCCAATATCCTGTACGGTTAATCCCGGCATAATTTCTTGCCGATAAATTGCCTGCTCTTGATCTTCCGGTTTGTCTAAAATTCCTTGTTTCTCTACCCATTAGAGTCCTATTATCTTTCTAAGATGTTTGCCTTCTCCTTTAAAATATTCACTTGTTTTCTTTTGCCGGTTGAGCGCTCCCTTGCTTTTGTTCCGTTTGAGATGTCCGGCTCCAAGCTGGTGTCTTCTTAAAATCTTACCTGTTGAGGTAATTTTGATTCTCTTAAATATTGATTTGTTTGTTTTCTGCTTCGGCATTTTTATCCTTTCTTCCTTTTCCTACGATCATTGATAATTTTCTTCCTTCAAACTTAGCTTCCTTATCTACTGCAACATTATCCCCTAAAAGCGTTAGAGCTTCTTGTAAAACCTGGCGTCCAAGTTCGGGGTGAGCCATTTCCCTGCCCTTAAATTTAACCGTTAACTTTACCTTATAACCTTCCTTTAAGAACTCTTCAGTTCTCGTTAGTCTGACTTTAAGGTCATGTTCCGCAATCCGTGGAGACAGCCACAATTCTTTCAATCCCCCTGCAGATGTACCCTTTTTTGATGCCCTATCCTTCTTATTCTCTTCGTACCTGAATTTCTGAAAATCAGCTATTTTGACAACAGGCGGCTGTGCATTGGGAGCAATTTCTATCACATCCTGTCCTAACGCCTTAGCTTTTTCCAAAGCCTCAGTCTTAGTTAAGATTCCCAGCTGTTCGCCCTTGGAATCTATTACCCTAAGCTTAGGAGCCTGGATATGCTCATTAAGACGATAAAATTTGGCCAGTTAACGAGCCTCCTTCATAGTTGCTTTTGTAGATATTAACACAGATTATACCTTAGATTCAATCTCCGAATTAATTCTTGTTAAAAATTCTTCAACCCCCAATGCACCTAAGTCCTGCCCCATTTTTGTCCTAACAGCGATTTTCTTTTCTTTTTCTTCGCGGTCGCCCACGATAATCATATATGGAATTTTTTGTGTTTGGGCATCCCTAATTTTTGCTTGCATAGTTTCTTGCCTGTTATCAAGCTCTGCCCTGATATTTGCATCCTTTAATTGTTCGAGTACAATTTGACTATATTTTTGATGCCGATCTGCAATGGGTATAATTTGTACCTGGATTGGAGAGAGCCAGGTTGGGAAAACCCCCTGGAAATGTTCGGTTAAAATAGCTATAAACCTTTCAAAAGAACCAAAGATAGCTCTGTGGATCATGACCGGGCGCGGCTTATTCCCTTTTTCATCGGTATATTCCAGTTTAAATGCTTCAGGTTGATGAAAGTCAAGCTGGACGGTGGCCAGTTGCCAATCTCTTCCTTGAGCATCTTTAATATGTACATCGATCTTAGGCCCATAAAATGCACCGTCACCCTTTTTATCTCCGGCTT
Organism: Candidatus Daviesbacteria bacterium; assembly: GCA_028715175.1. Classification (GTDB taxonomy): domain Bacteria; phylum Patescibacteriota; class Microgenomatia; order Daviesbacterales; family UBA10151; genus UBA10151. The sequence continues at coordinate 588,383 of JAQUSJ010000001.1, read as the reverse complement.
TTAATCCTTTTTCCTTCAAAACATTCTCCAGAGCTTTTTCAGCTTTCCCCCAATTTTCATCAGTTCCTGCTCTTATATCCGGTCTGGTTGCCAACCTGAATTCGTATTCAAAATTAAAACTTTTGTAGAATTCAATCATCATATCTAAAATACTTCCCACCTCGTCCGGTATTTGGTCTTCTGTAGCATAAATGTGGGCATCATCCATAGTCAGTTGGCGGACCCGTAGTAATCCGTTGACCTCCCCTGATTTTTCTCTTCTGTGCAACCTGCCGATTTCAGAAAGCCTTAAAGGTAGCTCACGGTAGCTTCTGGGCCTGAATCTATAGAGGATAGTTGATTCGGGGCAGTTCATTGGTTTTAAGGTGTAGCTAACTGGTTTAGAATCATCTGTTTCGTCAGAAAGCTGAAGGTTATACATATTATGCTCACCGAATTTTTCCCAGTGTCCGGATTGCTTAAATATTTCGCTTTTGACCATAATTGGTGTTGAAGTTTCCAGATATCCTGCTTTTTCAGTTAGTTCTCTGATATATTTTTCCAGCTCTTTAAAAATAACCATTCCTTTTGGAAGCCAGAATGGAGCGCCGGGAGCAATATCGTCTGTAAAAAAAAGTTCAAGCTCCTGACCGATTTGTTTGTGATCCTTTAATTTCTTTTGATCCATACTCGTATATTACTGTTTGCTTGTGGGTTATGTAAAGAGGTGATAGAATTTGAAAGTTCGGGTGGTTAGCTCAGCTGGTAGAGCGCATTCTTGACGTGAATGAGGTCACAGGTTCGATCCCTGTACCGCCCACAGAATCAGCCTACTGCCTGGAAGGAGAGATTACCTTTCGAACCGGAGGCTCCTTCAAATGCAACCTCCAGAGAATTTGGTTGTTTGGCCGGACTGGGAACGGAAGCTTCTTTTTGTTGTTTTTCGTCTCTCTTCCGTTCTTCGATAAGTTTCTTCCGGAGTTCGGCTCGTTGATAGATACTTCGATCTCTATAACTGGCTTGATAATGCAATAAACGGTTCTTTTGCTCGGTTGGTAAATTAGTGACAATGTCATCCATCTCTTCTTCAAACAACAACTGCTCTTTTGCTCTTCTGGCTCTTTCTTGATCTTCTTTCAGAGTCTGGTAAAAAGCTTTTTTTCTGTCTGTTTCTGTTTTTTGTTTTTCTTCAGTTTCCATCTGCTTTTTAGTAAACTCAATAGTGCCGGTGGTGGGAAATTTTCCGTTTTCATTTGACTGTGTTTTTGCTTCAACTCCTGCTACGTCCTGGCCTAGGCTGAGAATATCTGCAAAAATTCCACCAACTCCTTGAGTAACAGTGGATAAAAGAGGAGTTTCCTTTTCAAACTCATCCTCATCAAACGAACCCAGAATACCGCCCAAAATATTACGGCGAATGTTCATAGGTATATATTTTACACCTTTTTACCTATTTTTGCTCGGGAGACAAAGCTGCGCGTAATTGCTCAGTACGATTTGCTATGGAATCTCCACTGCTAATTGCTGCTTCTATAGTCCTTTTTGGATCAGTAGTTGGTAAAAGAGCACGCTTAAAAGTTATTACTCCACCTGTTGTATTAGAAGTGGATTCTTCGGCTTGGGGATTTCTAATTTCTATCCATCCAGGTCCAGTTGTCTGTCTTAATTGTTCGGGATTAACAGGACTTTCGTTAACAATAGTAGGCTGCTCTACCCCTACAAGTTTTTCTATTTTTGATAGTATTAATGAAATTGGAGTCGTATTCCTCATATTAATTATTAATTAAACAATTAAACGAGCATATTTTACAACTTAATAGATATATGTCAAATTAACTGGTAAAATATGCTTGGAATAGCCCAGGTGGTGGAATGGCAGACACGTAGCGTTTAGGGCGCTATGCCCGCAAGGGCGTGGGAGTTCAACTCTCCCCCTGGGCACAAAAACAGATAGAAGTTGAATTTATACGAGCTACAATTTATAATTGCGGCGTGATGATTACACCCGACAATGAACTACTAATATCGGATCAGAGAATTAGGGAAATACTAACGAGCTTTGGACGTTTGCTTCATAAAGCAATAAGAGGAGCCGTAGGTTTCCGTAGTCTATCTTATGGTGGAATTCATGGAGAAGCAGTTAGACCGATGCTTGATGATGAAGTGAACTTGTGGGATAAACACTTTAACATTAGACATCTTCTTGAAGAATCTGTCCTCGCGAATAGACTATATGCTTTAGATGTACCAGCAGACATGCTTGAAGATTATCAGCACTCTTTAATTTCTGCGGTTCGTCCAAAACCAAATGATGGTAGAGATTATTTCATAACATACCAATCAGGGGTATCTTTCTGGACACCAATGGTTCCTCTTGACTCACAGGATGTAAAATTCATGATAACACCGCATGTTTTTTTCCATGGACGCTTTATGGCTAAACTTGATGGAATGTCTATCGCATTTCAAGGAGAAGGTTTAGATAATGCTGTTTTAGATTTGGAAATTCACGCTCAAGATGCTCAGGAGAGATGGGTATACTCGCAATCACCAGGGACAAGTAGGAATGCCGGAATATTTGGAATCCATGATGTTGCGGTAAGTAGCATACACTTCAATAGAACTATAAAAAGAGGCCATCCTAACTCACTAGATTTATCAAGTGGGGTGGAAAATGGGCTATTGTTCGTTTGGTGTAATATCCATAAGCTGGGTACCTTGAAGGATTTGGTTATTCCTGATGACCCTGGACTAAGACTATATTTTTGGCAACTTGATCGATTTATGAAGAATGATGCATTAGAGTCTCATCTTCTATTAAAGTTACCTACAGGTAAGTAGCATTATCCCTTTTCCACTTCATGAACACTCTTTATTGGACAAACTATATACGATCGTAATATTTTTGTCCCAAAGGATACAATATATTGTAGTTGTAAGACTATCTTAGCCGAATTTTTGGATTGCTTTATAGTGGGCTTGGAGTTCAAGAGTGTCATCGAGTTGCTTTAGCTCCAACTCTTTTCCATATTTTACTTCCAGAGCTTTTTTCAGCAGCCAGTCTGCTAATTTGGGATTTTTAGGCAGAAGCGAGCCATGCATATAAGTACCAACGGCATTTTTATAAATACAGCCTTCAGTCTGGACAGTGCCGCCATTGCCAAAACCTTTTACTATCATGCCTAAAGGTAAAGCGCCTTTTTTCAGGTAAGTTTTTCCGGAATGATTTTCAAAACCAATTAATTTGCCAAACATAGATTCGATTATGATATTGCCGATCATCCGGTCATGGCTTGCTACAGTATATGCTGGAAATAGTCCTACGCCTGGAAGTTTAGGACCTTTGTGAGGTTTGTAATAATCACCCAGTAACTGATATCCTCCGCAAACAGAAAGCAGTGGTACTCCTCTTTCAACCTCTGATTTGATGACTTTTCCCTTACCGCTTACAACTAAATCCCTTGCTACTAATTCCTGAGCCTGGTCTTGCCCGCCTCCGAAAAAGTAAATATCAGCCATACCTTTTTTCATTTCATTTCCGATCGTGAACATTTTGATTATTACTTTAATCCCTCTCCATTCTGCCCGCTTTTTCAGGGCAATGATATTGCCTGTATCTCCATAGATATTCATTAGGTCGCCGTAAAGATAACCGATTACAAGCTTCATAATAGTCGTCAGCTTTCAGTATCGCTTCGCTGTCAGTCGTCAGATAAATCATCTAACATCTGATAGCTGAAGACTGATAGCTAATTATCCTCCTCCCAGTAATGTTTCTTGATGCTGGCTTTAGTCAGGATTGATTGCAGTTTCAGCATGGCAGTATATGTGGGAAGGATGAACAATTTGCCTTTTAAGCCCACTCCAGCTTGTTTCAGGGCCTGTTTCAGGTCCGGTTCTACAACTATTTCTTTAGGATTAAAATTGGCATATTTCAAGCGGAGCGCCAGATCATTTGCTCTGATTCCAGAAGTAATTATTGTATAGTCCCTCGACTGCGCTCGTTCAGAAAGATTCGACGAATTTCGAAGTGATTCGAAATTCGCATCCCAGATCCATGATACGTCTGTACCGTCCGCAATGTTGTCATTTAATGCCAGAAGGATTCTGTCCCCGGGTTTGATATTTGGCGCAATAGTTTTAAAGACCTGGGTAGCTCCGGCCGGATTTTTGATCAGGAAAATATACCCCATGTATTCTACCTCGGAGGTAGGAGTACGATGAAACGTAGGGTTTAAATGGAATTTCTCGACCCTGCCAAAGGCAGGTGAATAGGTTTTCAAGGACAAAACCATTTTATCAGGATCTATATTTAATATTGTTCCTGTAGTAAAGGCAGCCAAAAAATCATAGATATGGTAGATACCGGGAAGAGGTAGGTTAACAGTTAATAGTTCATTGTTAATAGTTAATTGAAATAAACTGCCGGTTAATCCGCTTGTTTTGACATTTTTTGCTTCAAAATCAAGGTTTTCCTGTTCTTTTTGACGCTCAATTTCCTCCCCCGCGATTTTGCAATTTTGAACCCCGAATGTTTGAACTTTACCTCTAAAACAGGCAGCCAGTTTTAATATGTTGGCATCGTCGCCGTTAACTAAAACCGCAGTTTCCGAAGAGAGTTTTTTTAACGCCTGGTACCAGTTTTTGATTACAGTATCAATTTCACCATAACGGTCAAGTTGATCACGGAAGACATTCAAAAATACAACAATGTCAGGTTGCAGTTTTGGGGCAACGGCATTAAAAGCTGCTTCATCCAGTTCCCAAATGCCAATATCATGGTTTAGCTTTACACCCTTGGGGTGTAAACGGAGGTTTTGAATAAAAGCTGAGGCGATACCGCGTTCAAGATTGGAACCGGTATGGTTTCTGATAACTTTAAGCCCTGTTTCTTTCGCAAAATGGGCCAGCATTTTGGCAGTAGTAGTTTTGCCGTTAGTTCCGGTTATCACTACATTTTTGGGGATTTTAGCAGCTAATTTTGCAACCAGATCCGGTTCAATAGACAGGGCATATAAACCCGGAGCAGCTGAGCCTCCTCCGATTTTAAAATTACGCGTGAGAAAAAGGATTAGTTTACCTAGAAGAATAGCTAGAATGAGTTTCATATGGGCATTATAACTAGTCACCAGTCACTAGTCACTAGTTATTTATCTTAAGGCTAATTGGCCCGAGATGGCAGCTATTTTTGGAACAAAACCGATATTTGCCTGCATATCTCCGCCTTCAAAAGCGTTTGCGAACTTTTCTAAATCATTCATGAAATATGAAACCTTTCCGCCCCAATAAGGGGAAGCAGCATAAACTCTGTTTATGGAATAAGGGTTTGTTAAACCTTTGTTTAAGTAATTTTCGCGTAAACCTTTAGCGACAGTAAAAATAGCTTCTTTCCATGAACTAAAATAAATAGCCTGGGTGCCATAAACTCCCCAACCCCATCCATTAAATCCTCCCGGGATAGCTTTTCCGAAAGTGGATTCAACGCCTGCAATTGAGGGTAAAAGTTTCCAGTCTAAATTATATTCGTTGGCAGCATCAATAAAATCCTGCGCATGATATTGCAGCGGAGAATCGAATTTTTCCAAATAGGCAGCTAAAATTTCTGCTTTGCTATCCAATTTTCTGGATTGCACCTGGATAACCTGGTCAGTAATTTCCATCTTTTTTTCCGCCCGAACTTGCATGTTTGGGAAAAGAAATAGAAGAGTTAATAAAAAATAAAAAATTTTTAATTTTTTTGTTTTCATAGCTTTTAAAAAACCCGTACCAGAGGGTACAGGTTTTTAAGACCGATAGTATAGCAGAAAGGGGATCAGAAGTCAAACTATTACCTCGAAGGAGCCAAAGCTCACTTTCGAGGTGACTGCAAGAATTATCGCAGTTCTTCCATGAAGGTAAAAACGCCTTTAGCCCAACTTCCGTCCACGAGCAGAGACGGAGGTGTGTATTTGGTCATTATCTGGTATGGTGTTTTCAAGCCCTGATTTAAGTAGTCCTCGCGCAGGGCTTTGCCAACCCTTTCAATCGCCTCTTCCCATGAATTAAATTTGAGCACCATACTGCCATATATGCCGTATCCGAATGGATTATAGGAGTGATTAATAACTTTTTTCCCGCCGTTTGATTCCTGCATGGCGATTGAAGGCAATAACCGGTAGTCTAACTGGTATTTATCGGCAACCTGGATAAAAATATGGCTATAATCGGATAAGGGTGATTTGTAATTTTTCAAAAAATCCTCAATTATTTTTGCCCTGCCGTCAGCATAGTTTATTTCGTCTGTAATAAATGTTTCAGACTTAGGTAAAGCTGCATATAACTTAAAGCTTTGTCCGCCAGCCGGCGGATTGGGATTAATTATTTTAGCGTTTGAGAGGTACAAGGTAAAAGTAAGTGAAAATATTAAAGCGGTAGTTGCTGCTGCAAACCAGGCAGCAACAAACCACACATTGGTTTTAAGGTTGAGATTGTCCATCTGCTAAAAATTTCTGCAATTGATAGTAACCAGAATTTTTGTCTTTTGTCAATACTTCGGCGACCTGCGTGCAGGTATTTTTGAGGCTATTCCACTTCTAAAATGGTGCCGGCTAATTTTTGCGGATCGTGGCGGAAAAGATGTTCCCTGATATGATAAACAGCCAAAGGTTTTTGCACTATTTTTATGCCAGGGGAAATTTTTCTGCATTCAGCTTCGTCTACTGCTACAGGTTGCTGCTTATCTTTTTTATAGACTTTTAAGATCTCGCTGTCTAACCCATTGGAGTTTGCAACCATCACATCTATCCTGTTTTTGCCACCCAGGTAGTATGAGAAGCTTTTTAAATAATCAGAGGCTTTAAAGTTGTCCGTTTCCCCTATTTTGGTCATCAAGTTGAGCACAAGGATTACTTTTGCTTTTGATCCCTCAATTGCCTCTTTTATTCCGGCAACCAAAAGATGGGGTAAAACGCTGGTGTACAAATCGCCCATAGAGAAGACTATTTTTTCAGCATCGGTAATAACTTGCAGTACTTCCGGGTTTGGGTCTGCATTGGTTTCAAAATAAACCCTGGTGATTTTCTTCTTTTTATCATAGTTCTCCTTTTCCCCTCTTAAATCTATATTAGTTTCTCCATCTAATTCCTCTCCGCCTTCCAGTTTTGCCATTAAGTTTAGTTCTGATATGCTCACAGGTAAAACCCTAGATCTGATTCTAAAAAGCAAGCGTTCTGCCTCCACACCTCTATCCGCGCCCTTATAAATGTGTTCTAACCTGGCGGCAATTAAGTTGCCCAAACTATGACCTTTTAGCGGGCCTTCAATGTTTGCTAACCTGTCATCAAAAAGCTTTTGGGCAACCTGACGCTGTTTTGGATCTTCCATTAAAGCCAGCAGGCATTGCCTGATATCTCCGGGAGGTAAAACTCCCAGTTCGGTTCTTAATCTGCCTGATGATCCGCCCGAATCCCAGGTGCCTACAACTGCACTGATCAGTTCCGGCTGGTTGAGTTCTACCAAACCGCGAAGGAGGGAGAAATGTCCTGTCCCTCCGCCAAAAGTGACTATTTTTTGCTGGAAAGGATACTTTGCCATTAAGAAAGTATTATACACTACCTGCAAAAGTGGAATAGTGCTAAAATATGAGAATAAAGCCCCGATGCTGGAATTGGTAGACAGGCTGGCCTCAGAAGTCAGTGCCAGAAATGGCGTGGGAGTTCGAATCTCCCTTGGGGCACTACTCAAAAGCGCAATGCCCCATAGTTGAAATTTTTATATAAAAATTTTATACTCGTTCTTGGATTTTTTATGGAAAATATAATTGAAGGTTTTGTACAGTTCTTTGATGGTTCTTTAGATGATCCTAAGGCTGTAAATCGGGCTATAGGTATAGCAGTTGATCAGCCCACAGAATGGGGTGGTCTACGTGAAGCTATTGGTCGACATCCTTACACCGGGGATAATCCGGAAATAATGCTCAAACTATATGATGCATTGGAAGGTTCTGAAGACGGCTTGATGTATGGCATTCAAGGCTTGGAGATTCTTCAAAGAGAGACATCCAGGATAGCAAAGCTTCGTAATCCCGAAGGATTAGTTCAATATGTGATTGATACGTCAGAAGGTTTTCCAGAATTAAATTCATTGCAAGATGCATTACTTGTAGAGGGAAGTTTCTATACGATAAGAAGCATTTTATATAATCCACGTCCGAACTCTAGACAACCAGATAAACATTTAATTAATTCAGTCCTTTTAGTAGCAAATGAAATTGATGATCGGCTTAAGGATGTGAATGCGAAAGAACAAGAGTTTGAAGGCAAATCTTTTGAGGAAGCTAAGGAAGTCATGGGGAGATTTAATATGAGGATCAAAGCCCGTCAAGCCATAGTTTTAGCCTATCAGGCTAATGGGAAAAAACCTGAAGAAAATATAGAGGCATTACAAGCCCTTGCCACCTATGAATTTTTAAGCGGGCAATATCAAGCTAATGGTTTTGATTTTGATCTAATGAAAGCCTATGCCCAGATTAAATATGGTACAAACAAACCTTCCGCTGGAGAAGTTCCTGATGATTTTAAAATAGATCCAGCAAAGTTGAGTCAAATGCGTTTTTCTAGAGGCTATGATTTTGATGCGCATTTTAGGTATCATAATTTTGGTGTTAAACAAGAAGAACGGGAAAGGAAAGCTGAAGAGGCAAAGAGAGGGTCGGATGAATCTAGAATTGAAGATTTATTTGAAAATGCCAGTAAAAACTATGCTGAAGCTTTAGAATTAATAGGGGTAGAAGAAGATATGTCTTACGAAGAAGCAAGAAGCATTTACAGAAACGGTCTAAAGAAAAGACAAACAACTTTTATTAGACAAGATAAAGATACACCGGAATATGATGCAGCAATGGATGAGATGAAAAGGTTTCTAGTAGCCTGGGAAAGAATTATATTAGTTTTATATCCAGAGCATTCAAAAAAACAAAATTCCCTTTAGGAAAAAGAGTTACTAATCCTCTGTTTCAGATTGATATGCCTGCATTAAACTGATAAAATTATCAGATACTCTAAGCAAGCCGGGATGGTGAAATGGTATACACGCTACCTTGAGGTGGTAGTGCCCGTAAGGGCGTGGAGGTTCAACTCCTCTTCCCGGCACATACCCTACGGTGTGAAGCTAACACACACCAGGGGTGGGATAGATTGACACACCGGGAAGAGCGCTGATTTGGACAAGTAGCTCAGTTGGTTAGAGCGCCTCATTTACACTGAGGAGGTCACAGGTTCGAGTCCTGTCTTGTCCACCAGAAGATGTCGGGGGTTCAAATCCCTCAGCACCCACTTGTAGGTGTACATGATATAATCCCTGAATAACATGTGTGGAATATTTGGCTATATTGGATCAAAAAATGCTTCTGAAGTTATTCTGGAAGGTTTAAAAAGGCTGGAATATCGGGGTTACGATTCCTGGGGTATTGCAGTGGTGGCAGACCAGATCAAGATTGACAAAAAAGTTGGAGCGATTGGCGACTTGAACCAACTCATTAATCTGCCGAGATCCAATGCAGGGATTGGTCATACCCGCTGGGCTACCCATGGTGGGGTAAATGTCACAAACGCCCATCCGCATTTTTCTTCAGACAAATCTTTTGTCCTTGCGCAAAACGGCATTGTGGAAAATTATCAGAAGTTGAAATCTGCTTTGCAAAAAAAAGGCTATAAATTTCAAACAGAAACAGACACAGAAGTGATTGTTCGACTAATAGAAGATAAATTAAAAACAGCTTCCCACTTGACGAGTGGGAAAGTAGATTTAAAGGAAGCGGTGAGGCTGGCGTTTTTAGAATTGGAGGGACGAAATACCATTATTCTTGTGACAAAAGCGGGCCGGATTATAGCTTGCCGAAACGGTTCCCCTTTGGTGGTGGGAGTTAATGGTGAAGAGATATTTTTCTCTTCCGACACGCTATCGTTTGCTCCTTATGTAAACAGAATACTAGTTGTAGAAAACGGGCAGATGATAACCTGGAATGGCAAGCTGCAACTTAGGGATATCAAGTCCAACAAAGATTTGCCTTATCATTTAGAGAAGATTGATTTTAAAAACAGCAAAGTTGATAAAGAAGGTTATGATCATTTCATGCTTAAGGAAATTCATGAGAGCCCTTATGTTGTCAGTCAGGTTTTAAATCAAGACTTTAAGTTATACGAGGATTTCATCAAAACATTAAAAGAAGCCAAAAATGTCTACACAATCGGGTCTGGTACAGCCGGCATCGCCGCATCGGAGGTCGCTTTTTACCTTCGGGTATTTGCTCAAGTTAACGCAAGAAGCGTCATAGGCGCTGATATGTATGACTACTATGATTTATTAACCAAGGATGACTTGATAATTGCTCCTTCACAATCCGGTGAAACAGCAGATGTTTTGGAAGTTTTAGAAATTGCCAAAAAGAAAGGTGTTAAGATTGCTTCGTATGTTAATATGCCGGGTTCTACTATGGCGCGTATTTCCGATCACCCGTATTCTGCGCACGCAGGACCGGAGATTTGTGTGATGTCCACTAAAGTTTTTACCTCACAAATTGCCTGGGGATATCTGATAGCAAAAGTGGCAAGCGGAAAAAGCAAAGAAGGAAGGGTTAACTTAAAAAAGTTAGTTGAGGAGATGGATAAATACTTGAATACAAATGCAAACCACGAAACGATTAAGAATCTGGCAAAAATTTTAGCTAAACATAAAGATATCTTTCTGCTGGGCAAATATCAAAATTTTAATATTATCAGTGAAGGAATGGTTAAAATAATAGAAGGATCATACATACATGCTCATGGTATCCCCGCAGGAGATTTAAAGCACTATGCAATAACCTTGATGGAAAAAGGCGTGCCGGTGATTGCGGTGGTATCGGAGGATTTGGCCAGGGATGACGTGATAAATGCAGTCAATCAGGTTAAGGCAAGAGGTGCAACAGTAATCGGCATTTCTCCCGCTGCCTGTGCTGTCTTTGACCACTATATTCCTGTTCCGGATACCGGTGAAACCTCTGCCATCATGAATATAATCCCCTTGCAGCTTCTGGCTTATTATATGGCTGTGGAATTAGGTCATAATGTAGACAAACCCAGAAACATAGCTAAAAGCGTTACAGTTAAATAATTATGTGGTAAAATCTTCTTAAGTTTGCCTCGATTGCCAACGTGGTCAAGGCGTCCGCCTGAAGAGCGGATTATCTCAGTCCGATTCTGGGTCGAGGCACACTTCGCTTCGCTCTGTGTAAACTGCTCTATGGCTTGGTTTACATACATACTAAGATGTAAAGATGAGTCTTTGTATACGGGGATAACGTGGGATCTTAAAAGAAGAATAAAGGAGCATAATAGTAGAATTAAGAGTTGTTTACAGCTAAGCAAGATACCTGTTAGGCTGGTTTATTGGGAAAGGTTTAAAGACAGATATCTTGCAGCTAAGAGAGAAAAAGAGATTAAGGGTTGGTCTAGAGTTAAAAAACAGAAATTGGTCGATAGTTTACACTGAATCCGCCAGAGGCGGATGAAGTGCGGGAGTAGTTCAGTAGCAGAATGCCTGCTTGCCAAGTAGGAGGTCGCGGGTGCGAATCCCGTCTCCCGCTCCAAAAAATCCGGCCGATAAACGGCCGGATTTTAAATAATTACCAAAATATATCGGCTAGCCAATATATTTTTTACTTACACTTCCCACCAATCAAACAATATGCTTTATACAGCCCTGCCAAACCTACCACCATGTAGACTACTTTGGTGAGTAATGTACCAGCTCCTAAAACTGTCTCAACAACATTAAGGCCTAAAAGTCCAACCAATCCCATGTTAAGAGCACCAAGCACTAATATCCAAGCTACCAGTTGTTTTGTATTCATGTATTTATCACCTCCTCTTTTTAAAAACTCTACTTCCATTGTTGGCATACTTTTAAATCATAGTCAATACCATACCTTATTGGAGTATTTAAGGTATAATGTGTACAGAATAATTAGAATTGGAGGTGATAAATTTGGATAAATCAGGAGATGGTTGCTGTAAAGATAGTAAATCTATAGGCAAAGTTGTTCACTACTATGATAAGTTAGGAGTGGCTATTGTGGATTTGGAATCAGGCGGGTTGAAAGTAGGAGATGAAGTTAAATTTAAAAGAGGAGATGAAGAGTTTGTTCAAAAAATTGACAGTCTGCAGGTAGATCACCAAGATGTAGATTCTGTCAAAAAAGGAGATTCATTTGGCCTGAAAGTAGATCAACCCACAAAACCAGGTACGGAAGTTTATTTAGTTTAATATTAAGAAAAATGCCAGCCAAAAAATAATTGCCGGATCGTCTAATGGTAGGACGACACACTTTGGATGTGTCTATCTAGGTCCGACTCCTAGTCCGGCAGCAAGACTGGATTAGATTGTCCTGACAATCCTTTCTAAAATAAGGGACTTGGACATTAGAATTTCTGGTATACTATAATCAAATCGGGGTAAAGCAGATGTTTGTAGAAACAGAATCTGCCTCTTTAGAAACAATTTATCGGCTCAAAGATACTGGTGTTCATGCACCTGCTTCCACCACCTTACATGCAAATTTTATATCACTCGTAAAACCAGGGGATTTGTTTTTAGATATTGGTTGTGCTCACGGAAGAGTCACACACCAACTTGATATTTTAGGTGCAAGGGCTGTCGCTTTTGACCCAAATCTTCAAGAACTATTGACTGGTAAAGCAGAATTTCCAGAGTTGTCTTTTCTTCAGGCATACGGAGAGTATCAGCCCTTTCCCCCTGATACTTTTGATGGAGCTGTGATGCTCGGTGTTTTAGGAGCGGTAAATAGAAACCAAAGAGAAGAAATATTAAATGAAACCATGAGAGTCTTAAAAGACGGAGGATTAATTTATGTAGCTGAGTTTGCTTTAATTAACGATCCTTTTCAAAGGACACATTATGATAACCGACGGTGGGTTGATGTTTATACAAGGGACAGTAATGTTATCGGAGAATATGGTAGTGTTGTTGTGCATAATACTCGTGATGGAGGAATATGGTTTATTGCGCATCATTTTAGAAGTGATGAACTATCTGATCTTTTGCAACACAGTGGAGTTAAAATTATGGCAAGTAAAAATGTAACGGTAGAAAGCCAAGTAAGTGGACAATTACGTGATACTTTTAATATTTGGGGGTTAAAAGTTAAGTCTTAAACACTCATTAAAGAAATTCTAACTTGGTTTAAGACCCGCAGCTTTTTTAAATAACCTCAGTCTACTTTGTTAGAACTTTTTACTATACTTGCTATAATTTACTGATGGAGACTCCTGAAATAATATTTCCAACTCCAACAACCGGAAACCCGAAATTAGATGTTGAGCTGGAAACCTGGGGTATTAAACTGGGATGCCCTGTAGAAGATATAAATTTGGCAAGAAGAGGTCACTCAACTTATCTGGAAGTATCTGGATTTCCTCATGTTTTTCACAGTCAATTGTTAGTTTTGACAGAGCGAGGTAAAGAGTTAGAATTTATAACTTCAGCAATGATTATGATGGGGCACGGTATTGCTTTAGATGCAGATAATGAAAATTGGTATTTTTTGGAGACGAGCAAAAGAGTTTCAGATACAGTAAATGTATATGAACGCATTGCAAATCAAACAGGCTGGCCACTTGTGGATGCATTACTTGTGTGTAGAACTAGTTTAAAACCAGAATATCCGGGGTATATAGACCTATGAAGGGTTTTGAATTAATTATTGCCGATGCTAATTATTGGTTTAAGTCTACGCTTGATAGATGGAGAAATTATTGGTCATACAGACTTAATGTTGAAGATGTTCGCACTATACCAGCATGGGCGAAACATCCAATTGAATAATTTTTACAAATTCTCTGTATGGTTCATTCATAGCGCAAGGCATCTATAGGAAGCAGGTCGGCAGCTTTTCTTGCCGGGTATATACCAAATACAAGCCCGACTAGTGTCGATATGCCAACCCCCAAAAGTATCCAGGGCACACTTATTATGAAAGGGATACCGACAGTAACAGATATCAGAAATGTGCCTCCAAGTCCCAATATAATACCGGCGAATCCACCAATTGTAGTCATCACCGCCGACTCGATCAGAAACTGAGTCAGGATATCTTTGCGTTTGGCCCCGATTGCTTTCAGAAGACCTATCTCTTTTGTTCTCTCGGTAACAGACACAAGCATTATGTTCATAACCCCCACCCCGCCGACCAAAAGCGATATGGCAGAAATTCCGGTGATGAAAACGGTCAGTAAAGTAGTAATAGTTTCGAATGTGTCCAGAGCACCCTCAAAACTCTGTAAAACAAAATCATTTTCTTCCATATCACTGATGTGTCGGTGGTCTCTTAACACCAACTCGACCTCATCCATAGTTTCGTTGAGAAGATCAATGTTCCGGACACCAATATCAATCTCATTGATTTCATCATTACCGGTGATCTGATTTTGCAATGTTCCAAGCGGAATATTAACTGCAGTGTTAAAAAAACTTCCAAACAAGCTGCCACCGCTTTTTGAAACACCAATTACCACAAAGCGGATATCATCAATTTTCACAGATTCGCCTACCGGATTTGTATCTTTTCCAAATAAATCTTCCACTACATCCGAACCGAGAACAACTACACGATTATTGCTGTCATCCTCTGATAAGAATTCACCGTAAATTAAATCGGGTTTAAGCATTTCTTGTGCCTCCGGTGTCATCCCATATACGCTCGTTCTTTTTGACTCTTCGTCGGCAGAAACGACTTTGCTCGTATAAGAAAAAGCAGCAATGTTTTCAATGTTTGGGATGTTGGCATCTTTGATTGCTTCTATATCTGCAGTTGTTAATGGTTCACCCCCACCGGTTATTGTACTTATAAAGTTATTTCCCGGATTAATTGAAAAAAAATTAGTACCAAATGAGGTCAACTCGTTGGAAATGAAAGCTACTGTTCCCTGCCCGACAGAGGAAATAAGTATCACCGCGGTAATACCTATAATGATACCCAGCATGGTTAAGGATGATCTGAGGGCGTTTATGCGTAAAGCCTGTATTGCAGATTTTAAAGTTTCCCTAAGTTCCATAATTATCTTTTATTATCAGTATCTGACACAATTTTCCCGTCAACTAATCTAATTCTTCTTTTTGCAAAGCTCGCTATATCATCCTCATGAGTGATAATTACAATGGTGTGACCTTCCTTATTTAAATTTGTTAAAATACTCATAATTTCATGAGCAGTTTTGGTATCTAAATTCCCTGTAGGTTCATCTGCGAGTATAACTGAGGGTTCCATGATCAAGGCTCTGGCAATTGCCACTCTTTGTATCTGACCTCCGGATATATGATTGGACAGATTTTCCGCCTTTTCAGCTATACCCACAATATTCAAGGCATTCATGACACGCTTTTTACGCTCACTGGCCGGAATTTTTCCATAAAGCATCGGACGCTCAACATTTTTAAAAACAGTCATCCTGGGAAGTAAATTAAAAAACTGAAATACGAAACCGATTTCCTTATTTCTTATTTCCGCGAGATGATCTTCACTGAAGCTGGCTATGTTTTTACCTTTAAAAAACTGCTTACCTTCTGTGACTCTGTCCAAAGCGCCTATTATATGCATAAGAGAGGATTTACCGCTTCCTGAAGGGCCCATAATTGCTACGAATTCTCCTTCATTGATTTTTAAATCAATACCGTTAAGAGCTTGATAATAGTCGTTTATTCCAATTGGATATCTTTTAATAACTCCTTCCAGGCTAATAAGGGGTATATTATTTTTTATCATTATTAAAATCCTAAGAGGCTTTTTCTACCAGTCTTCTCGTTGGTAAGCGACACTACAATTTCCTGGTTTTCTGTTAACCCTTCAATAATTTGTGTAAACTCTTTTCCCCGGAGGCCAATTTTAACCGGTATAAACTCTAGTTTGCCGTTGCTTCCTAGTTTTCTGACTGCACGGCCTTTTTGATAAGGTTTTATTGCAGAGTTTGGCACAGCAAGCACGTCTGTCAGCTTATTCGTGACAATATCGACGTCCGCCGTCATCCCGGATTTAATCCTGTCATCCGAATCTGTTAGTATGATATATACGTTAAACTTAACAACGCCTTGCGTTATGGTTCCATTATTATCAAACCTCTTGACCATACCTTTGTAAATCCTGTCATCTATCGCATCCAGTTTAATTTCAACTTCCTGACCGGTTTTTATCTTATCGATGTCATTTTCACCAACAGATACCACTATTTCAGTTTCTCCTGGACCGCTAATTACCAATACCGGTACAGTCGGGACAAGAACGTTATTTACAACCACACTGCTTCCTTTAACCACAGACAGGTTAGAAACCGTACCGGAAACCGGTGCTACAACTTTCGAATTTTGTGTTGCCTGATACGCAACTTGGGCGGAAAGTAACTTCGCACGCGCAGCTGTCAGAGCGTCATAAGCATTATCATTAGCTACCTCCGCAGTAGTCCGGGTCTCTTTTTGCAGGAAAGACTCATCCTTACTGTGATTTTTAACATCATCATGGACACGTTCTACTGTTGCTAAAGTCTCACGGTGAGTATTCTCCGCTTGTTTGACAGCCGCTACTGCAGCCTCGTAAGCGGCATATGCTGTAGTCTTCTCTTGCGAGGTCGCGGTACTTTTGACGGTAAACAGTACTTGATTTTCGTTAATACTTTCCCCATTTGCCACAAAAACCTGATCAATTACCCCGTTAGTTGGAGAGTAAATATTTACACTGCCGTTTGTAGCGACAATACCCGATTCGGTAACTATTTCAGTTACAGTATGTTTTTGGACTGTGCCCAAAGTATATCCTTCTTTACTGCCGGAAATGATTTTATAACCTATAAAAAAACCGGCAATCAAAATCAGCAGAGTAACAACAAGCTTCTTCTTCCATGAAGTCTTGAAAAACCAGCCAATTGCCCCGGGAATAAAATTAACTATTTTTTTCAACATTTTCTTAATCTTAATATTAATTATTTTCGCATTTCCGGCACTTTTTGTCTAATCCTTAGATTGTTAAGGGAAATCTGAAATGTTACATAAAACGGAAATCTCAAATGTAACAAATTAGCTTGTTATTAACCATGTCATTCTGGCTTGTCCAGAATCCTTTCTAGGTTTGATTCTGGAGTCACTTCGTTCCCCAGAATGACAGTTTACTGGTCTCTAGTTGTATCAATTCAGACTTCCTAAAAGTGTGTCAATTGAGATTTCCTGTTACAGCAATTCTTTGTTCCGCCATGCTTGACGGGGGAAAATTAAAGTGAAATACTAAATATAATGGTAAAAGAAAGAGCATTAAAAGTAATCTTAATTATCTCCTTGATAGGAATTCTTTTTTCAGGCTTCCTTTCCTACCAGGAACTTTTTGTTGGTAGCTGTAATTTTTTGTTTGTCAGCTGTGGGGTGAATTCTAAGCCGATTGCAGGTTTGCCCGCTTGTGTTTATGGATTAGTAATGTATCTGGTTGTTTTCATCGTAAGTCTCCTGGGTTTACACAGTAAAAAATAATTATTCTTAAGACTTTATTTTTTACAGGCTTTTACCGGGTTAGTTTGATATGCCCATAAAATTATTTTTCCTTCCAGGTCTTTATATTCTGAAACCAGCGTAAAGAAATGTTCATTTGCCTGACTTTCTGATAATGTTCCTGCATCCCCCACTATGATTTGATCTATACAAGGATCTAAAGACCAATTCAGCGGTTTTACAGCCACATTTTCAACTACCCGGTATTTGTTAAAGCCGGTATTTGTATAATAATCCTTTAGCAAAACCGGATCAGTTTGCAGCTGCATCTTGAAAGGATCAAGTTTTTTGTAGAAAGCCATTAAAATGTATGGCGCATCATACATTTCAGAATCCAAAAGGAATTTTTTATCTTTCATTTGTTCGGTTTGTTGGGCAAATTTTAAATATGGTTGCCCAAAAGCAGATGATCTTTCTTTCTTAAACAGGATAAAGTATGAGGTATAGAACATAAAACAAGACAGCGCAATAAGCAACAAACCTAATCCTAACTTAAAAAATTTTAAATGCATCTTTTTAAAAATATAAAAAAGTCCAAAGGCGATTAAAATACTTAACCCCCAGAGCATTGGCAGCATTCTTAAGGTATAGAATGGGTCTCCTGTCAGTGTGGCAGGTAGCGGACCTAAAACAATACAAGCTAAAATAAGCCTGATAACCGGGTCGTTTTTATTTTCCCAGATCTGTTTTATTCCTAGAAAAAAAGGTATGATCATCCAAATATAAAAAGTACTTAAGTTAGACATTGACCGGAAAAGCTGATTTTCCGGTTCAAAAAATAAACTCCGTGGAGAATAAGAAGAAATATACTGAGCAACAAATTTTCTGGTTATGTATAAATATCTTCCAGCTAATGGAATTTGCTTGAAGCCGGCTCCAAATTTTTCAAAAACTTCCTGTTGCATATATCCTTGCGTGCTGAATCGTTGTAAAGATCCGGAGGTGGTGGAAAGCAATAGTTGCGGTATTAAAATCAAAAGAAAAAACCCAACGCCCAACGCTACAAATCTTTTGTGATCTCGTAAATATTTATTAAACCAAAGCAGAATAAAGGCCAAAAAAACAAAGACCAGTATTCTCTGGCCGTGATATGCATAACTGGATATAGCTAAAGTTATGCAAGCCGGAACAAAATAAATAATCTTTTTAAGTGACAATAAGAATATATACAAACTGAGGATAAGTAATGTAAGAGCCAAATTTGCTTCAACGGCGACACGGCTTTGAAATATTGCCCAGGGAGAAAATCCCAAAACAACAATGGATAAAAAAGCAAGTTTTGTGCTGTTTTTAGTTTGCAATTTTTTTACAAAAAAGTAGGTTATCAAAATAAGTAAAATTCCCGACAGAGCGGAAACAAGCCGTACCGAAAATATATTTAATCCAAAAATCAAAATTGGGATGGTTGTTAGATATGTATAAAGAGGGGCCTGAAAAGTGGCAAAAGACCTAAAAAACAGCGGGAAAGGTTTGCCGTACTCATCTTTACCTGTTTCAACGATCGAAAAAGCATTGTAGCCTATTGAGGCCTCGTCTACATACAGTCCTGCCGGTACTTGATCCAAAGTCGTTAACCTGACTAAAGCCGTCATTGCTATAATAAGAGTAACTGCCATGATTTCTTTAAGTTTCATATTTTTTTCTTACAAAATTTAAGAAATTTATTCCTCCCAGTACTATTATCAGATTAAGATAAGGAAATAAAAAAACCGGTCCTAATTTATAATATGGAGTTGCAAAACCGGTTATGATTATTGCTGTAATTAAATAGGCGGTTAATGTTTTGTATTTGCTCAAAGATAGAAAATGAGTAAATAGCCCCAGTAAAAAAACAGGCAACAGCAGCGGTGAATATTTCCCGAATTCATCAATACCTGATTTTTCTCTGGGGTGACTCATAAAAAAATACAGATTTGGATCAATGCTATAAGAAATGTTTCTTGAATAGTTGGTAATCGGATAGTACCAGTTGCTAAAAAACTGTAAACTGAATTTATTGGTAAACAACTTCCCTAACCCCTCAGCGAAATAACCATGCCGTTTTAGAGCAATACTTACTTCAGTCGGATTTTTTTCTCTTAGCGATCTGTCAAAATTTCCCTGTAAAAAGTAAAAAGACCCTACGCAAAAAGTTAACAAAAGTACTAAAAAAGCAATCTTCCGTAAAGATTTTTCTGCGGCAAATGTTAAAGCAAAAAGGGATATTGTTATTGTTAAAAGAATAAAGGCTAAAAACAGATTCTGTTTAACCAGTTGCCAGGTCCACGAATTTAAAACGAGCGTCAAAAGTAGCAGCAATGACCCGAACATAGTATATTACGGATGGTCTTCTGTATCTGCAAGAGCTTCCTGTTTAGTTTTGTGAACAGTTTTATCCCTGTGCTCAGCCGGGCTGTAAATTGTATACAGCTTAAGCTTTTTATCCGCAGACGTATTAACGACATTGTGCTGTGTCCCTGCCGGCACGACAATTGCAAAACCATCTGAGATGGGATGTTCTTCTCCGTTTAGAATAGCTTTTCCCTCCCCTTCTTCGATCCGCAAAAACTGGTCAACAGTTTCATGCACTTCCATGCCAATTTCTTCACCGGGCAAAAGACTCATCACCACCAGCTGGCTATGGGGGGCAGTAAATAAAACTTCACGAAAATAGTCATTCTGGAGCGTTTTTTCTTCAATATTGATGATATAACCTGCCATTTCTATCACCTCCAAGATACTATTATAGCACTGTTTTTACTGCATCAACTAAAGTTTGATTGTTAAAATATAAAAGCAGTTTTTGCGGCCATGCCGGATCTTTAATGCTGATATCCGGGTCTACTCCCCGGCCCTCAATCGGCTGATTATCATCCCTTAAAGTTACAGAATGAACTAAAAACAGTGAGTATTTTTCATTCTGGCTGATTTGGTTATCCAGGGGGAAAACCCTCTCAACCGTCCCCCATCCTTTAGTAGGAACTCCTATCACCACTCCCGCATGATATTTTTTCAAAGACGCTGTTATCATCTCGGCAGAAGATTGTGAGTTTTGGTCCACCAACACTACTACCTGTTTATATTTAGAAAGGCTGGCTAGCTTATCCGCAGCAGTCTTAAATGGCAGATATTCGCCTTTATGGTAAAAATCAAACGCGTACTGGTCTTTTCCCAGGAAAAAACCTAAAAAGTAGGCAGTGGCATCAATAGCTCCGCCGATATTTCCCCTAAGGTCAAAGATTAAGGCGTTAAGCTGTTGGTCTTTATAACTGTCAAAAGCTTTTTGAAATTCCTCTAAAGAAGTGGGCGAGAATTTTTTAAATTCCACATATAAGGTAGCCGGCGGGACAATTTTTGCAAAAATAGTGGGTTCTACTTGATTTTGATCATATCTTTGTTTGGTATCTTTTTGGGTTAAAGTGTCCCTGGCATAAGCAATTTGCTTCAACTTTTCCTTTGCTTCGGGTGATTTATCATTAGCTAATTTGGCCTCTTCTGTTTGATAAGCCTGTTGTACTGCTGCCTCAGAGGCCCCTTTGGCTAACCTTAAATCTTTATATAAATCTTTTTCCGGATTAATATTGGAAACAGTATTTTTAAGCTGCGCTTCCTGTTTTTCAGTAAACAATCCGGATCTGCCCTGGGGGGTTAATGAATTTAAAACCACTCCGGCAACGGAGACCAGGAATTTATTTCTTTGATCCTCATCCATGCCTGAGATTGATTTATTGATAGTTTCCAGCAATTTTTCTTTGTTTTCAAATTTGGCAACGCCGGTACTGCCGCCATTTTTGTCTATGGATAATCTAAAAAGATCCAGCAGTTCGCCGTCAGAGATATTATTCCAATAATTTTCTTTAATCTTGTCATAGATTTCGGAAGTAAAAGCCTTCGGGGTATTTTTCTCAAAGTTTACCTGAGGTTTATTTTGGGTGATCCCGATGAATTTTTGTCCAACACCAACGCCCAAAGCAAAAACCACTAAAAGTATAATAAAAGTCTTTGGAAAGGACTTGGGAATCTTAAATTTCACCATCTTAGTATATAATAAAACAAGTGGATATTTTAACCATAATTTTAATAGTTTCCGGCCTGGTTTTATTTGAAACTATCTCTTCGGTGGACAATGCCATTATTAATGCCCAGGTTTTATCGACCATGGGAGAGAGGGCTAAAAGATGGTTTCTTCTTTGGGGTTTACTGATAGCCGTTTTTTTGATAAGAGGATTGCTGCCTTTTTTGATAGTCTGGATTGCCAACCCTGATTTAGGGGTTGCGGGTATTTTGTCAGCAACTTTTTCAAGCGACCCTGTGGTGGTGGAGGCAATTGAGAGTTCGGCGCCTGTTTTACTAATCGGCGGGGGCACTTTTTTGATTTTTCTCTTTTTTCACTGGCTGTTTTTGGAAACTAAGAATTTTGGCCTCAGGGGTGAGCGGTTCCTGCTTTCTCAGGGCGTCTGGTTCTATGCAGTTACCTCCGTAATTTTATCTGCGGTTGTCTGGTTTGCGCTAAAGGTAAATCCCTTAATGGCTTTTGGAGCAGTGGTGGGCTCAACTGCTTTTTTTATCACCCATGGGTTTAAGCAAAATGCCCAGGATCAGGAAAAAAAACTTTTTTCTTCCGGCAGGTCTGATTTAAGCAAGCTATTTTATTTGGAAGTAATTGATGCTACTTTTTCCATAGATGGAGTAATCGGAGCCTTTGCTTTTACCCTTGTAGTCCCCTTAATTCTAATAGGCAACGGGATTGGTGCTTTTGTAGTCAGGGAGATTACAATTCATAATATAGACAGAATTAAAAAGTATATTTTTTTAAAAAACGGGGCCATGTATTCAATTTTCTTTTTGGGAGTAATCATGGTTTTGGATAGTTTTGGTTTTCATATCCCCTCCTGGCTCTCTCCTGTTGTAACAGCTCTGGTAGTAGGTTATTTCTTCCTAAAATCCAAAAAAGCCTTAGCTTAAAAGATACGGTGTCAACCTATCCCACCCCTGGGGTGGGATACGCACACACCATTAGTTTTACCAGAAGAATTTGTTTGGGGTACTGATTCCAAAAAGGGCATTGCCCAAAGGGCTTTTTGGAAAAAGAGATAATGCTTTCTCAGCAAACTTTTGGGCAGACTGAGGGTTTCCGGTTTGAGCCAGGAATAAAGATAGTCTGAGATAAGAAACATAAGAATCAAAAGAATAAGTAACCGGACTAAGAGTTTGCAAGGCTAGGCCTTGCGAGGCTACAACATTGTTTTTTACTAGTATAATCATAAAATCATCTACATAAACTATTTTCCAGTCAGGATCTTTGACTATTGATGCTAAAAAAGCTTTTCCCCAGGGGGTTTGATCTGTGTGGGAAAAAATAATGGTCTTAAAGCCAAATTTTTGTTCTACCTCCTTGAATTTTTGCGGGTCCGATTGCATCGGAATATAAACACTTTGGAAAAATTCTTTAGGATACTCCCCCGGTCTGCCGTCAATAAAAACACGGTATTTGGGCCAGCCACGATATGTAATGTAGCTTCCGATATCAAAATTGTTAAAAACAGGTTGAGGCAAATCATTTTTTAAAACAAAATCCAAAGCATTCTTGCCGCTTTCTTTAAATTCTAATCTTGGCCGGTTGTCGCTGCTGGTGTATTGATAATAATCCCCGTTTAAATAGAAAAAGCTTTCTAAACAAAGCAGCGGAACTGTTATTACAATAAAAAACTTGTGCAACAGAGTGAGTTTGGGTGTACCGAAATTTTCCAAAATTGCCGGTAGTGAAATGAATACAAGATAAGGGAAGCTACGTACATTCGCTAAGGCAAGAGTTAGCCCAAAAACGGCAAGAAGAAGATTTTTAATCAAAAGCCTTTTTTTAAACAAGGCTACTGCGATTGATAAAAGAATAGCCGCAGAGGCTAGTTTTACAAACAAAAAATTAGGGTTTCTAAAATTGATGCTTTCCAGGAGGAACATTGTCTGGTTTTCAACAATGGTATAGCCGTAATTTGTACTATAGAGAAAGGGGTTTAGTACCCCTTTCAATCCGCTAGGATTGATAAGACTTACCGCTACCGAGAGTGTAAAAATAATTCCCAGTAACTTTAGCTTTACACCCTTGGGGTGTAAACGTAAGTATTGGTAACTTAGATGTAGTAAGAAAATTGCTTGCAGGATAATGCCGATGATGAAATAAATATGAATATTGACCCAAAGAAGTTGAATTACCGGCAATAAGCTGACCAACTTGGTTCTGGTTTTTTCAAATTTATCTAAAAGATAAATAGTAAGAGCTGTAAAAAGGAAGCTGAATATCTCCGGTCTCAACTCCGGTCTTTCTCTTAGGGTATGTAAAAAAATAAAGGCAACAGGCAGCAGTAAGTATTGTTTTTTAGGGATTGTTTCAAGAACTAACCAAACAGCCAACAGTATGGTAAGAATTTTTAGAACCAAAACTGCTTGCAGACCGATTGTTTGTTGTCCCAGATATACCAGGACTTCAAACAACCAATGGCTGTTAATAAACGGGAAATCAGGATATGTATAAGAAAATAGGTTGGTTGGGGGTACGTTTTTAGTTTGCCAGATAATTTCACCCAGTTTTAAATGCCGTCCCAAATCCTGGTCAAATGAGTGGTCGGTTTTAAAAAGAAAAGAGAAAACAAAAAATAAAAGCAGAATTTTCACCCGCATGTAAAGATATTACCATAGACTAATGCGCGATAAGTTGCGCGATTATTGCGTGATTATATGGTATAATATGCATATGTTAAAACCTCAATATAATATTACCTCGACCATACTTTCCCGGATTGCAGAGATTGCTGAAATAAAAGCCGCTGTTGAAAGGTCAAGGGTGCTCCCCCTAAACGAAGCACAATTGCGTCGTCAGGCAATACTCCGTATGGCCCATACCTCAACCAGCATTGAGGGAAATAAGCTTGCTCAATTTGAAGTGGGAAAGGTATTGGAGGGAAAAACCGTAAGGGCTTCTCAAAAAGATATCCTGGAGGTAGAAAATTATTATAATGCGTTAAAACTCCTTGATGAAATGGCTAAAAAGAAAGGAGATATTACGCTTGAGGAAGTTTTACATTTGCACAGGATAGTAATTTCCGGTTTGGTGGACAAAGAAAAAACCGGTAAATTTAGACCTGCCGATGTGTATGTTTTGGATGATTTGGGTGATGGCCGTGAAATGGTCAGATTTAAAGCTCCCCCTGCCGGTAAGGTGAAAAAAATGGTTGATGATTTGCTGAAGTGGTTTAAGGAATCGAAAAAAGAAGGTGTTCATCCAATCATCAGGGCCGGCATCCTGCACTTGCAATTTGTGACTATCCATCCATTTACAGACGGCAATGGCAGGGTAGCAAGACTTTTAACCCAGCTTCAGTTGTACAGAGATGGCTGGGATTTCAGGAAAATCCTGGTTTTGGAAGACTACTACAACAGAGATAGAATGTCTTATTACAGCGCTGAAAACAAATCTCAAGGCAAAACCTACTCAGCGGATATGGATTTTACCTTGTGGCTGGAATATTTTACCACCGGATTTTTGATTGAGGCAAGAAAAGTACTGGAACAAATTCAATCTATTGGATTTGGCAAGGTTAGTAAAAAGAGCGAGCAGATCTTTTTGGACAGGGATGAGATTCAAATTATGGATTTTTTAACCACCACTGGTAGAATTACTTCGGAAGATGTGGTGGATATTTTAAAGGTGGCTAAAAGAACGGCACAACTTAAATTGCAGAATTTATCAGGCAAGGGTCTTCTTAAATTGAACGGTAAAGGTCCCAGTTCCTACTATGCCCTGCATAATGCGCGATAAGTTGCGCGATTATTGCGTGATAATTTTGGGGTATTTGCTATTTTGCGGGAGATGTGTGATACTATTTATGTGAGTAGAGTGTATTTAGTGTTTTTACAGTAATTCACCTCCACAAAATCTAAAAAGAAAGAGAGGTGAATTTTTTTGAACAATAAGAAATTATTCGTAGGTTCCCTGCCTTGGGGTGTTGATGATGCCAAGCTTGCTGAGCTTTTTGCTCAAGCAGGTAATGTTATCAGCGCACAAGTTGTTAAAGACCGCGAAACAGGAAGGTCAAGAGGATTTGGTTTCGTTGAGATGTCAACCGATGAGGAAGCTCAAAACGCAGTCAAAAACTTAAACGGTGCAGATGTTGATGGTCGTAAGATCGTTGTTAACATTGCCAGACCAAGAGAAGACCGTTAAAATTTTTCCCGGTTAACTTGTAGTATAAGTAAAGCTAGAATCTGTGCTTTTTAGTGATGAAAGGCATGGATTTTTAGTAGGATTTTTTCAGGAGGAAGCTATTTCCAGCTTTGGAAGCAGTTTTTTAGAGGCCAGGAATGAAAGCGTGTATTTTACTGCCAAGTAAGATACGGTAATTCCTGTGGCAAAAAGCAGCCTTTCACAAACTACTATCGGAGGCAAGCTTTGCCAAACAGTCACCGGCAGATTTAAGGCATAAAGGAAAGCAGTGCTGCCTACGGCATGGGCTGTGAAAGTAGCGCCCAAACTTCTCAGGAACAGATTGCTTCTTTTAAAATAAGCAGCAACAGGAATCCACCAAAACATTAAAGGATAATATGGAACTTGTCTACCAATCGGGTGTACTATAAAGAAAAGGATACAGAGGACAGGAACAGCCAAAATCCATCTTCCCTGATATTTTTTGTTGGTAATGACCGCAAAATAGAAAACCGCAAAAAGCGTCGGGAAAAGCCTGATAATTGTGCTTGTCGTAAGCGGAGTTTGTTTAATCCAGATATTAACTGTTTCTACGGCAAATACAGAGGCTATCCCCAAGACAGGCCCTAAAAATCCTCCTGCCATTGGCCCGAAGAAATCAAACATGGTAAAAGATACATTAGAACCCATAACTTTATTAAAAGGGATTTGCAGGGCAATAAAGCCTAAGATAGAAAAAAGCGCTAAAAAGAATATTTTTTTCTGGAGGTTTGACATCAGGAGTAGAATAATGCACGTTCTTTCAAATGTCAATACTTTTTTGTTACAATACTCTAGTTTACTTCGAACGAAGTGAGAAGCCCAGGTGCTGGAATTGGTAGACAGTGCAGCCTTAAGAGCTGTTGTCCGCAAGGACGTGAGGGTTCGAGTCCCTCCCTGGGCACCACGGGGTGTAGGTCATCGGTAGACCGCTGCGTTTGGGACGCAGATGTAGAGAGTTCAATTCTCTCCACCCCGACCGAAAGTGAATCCGCAGAATTGAGCTTGGATTGGTTCTGCGCGGATGGGGGCGGTTGAATAAAGATTATTTAGTCAAAAAATGCAGCAAATGATTAATTTCCTAATTAAAATAGGGTAATTTCTGTTGATTCTTATCTATTATTTCTCGCAAGTTAATTTTTTCAATCTTAATTTCTCCTACCGTCTTAGCAACTCCACCCTTTTGTATCAGGAAAAGAAATTCTTTATTTTGTAGATTATGCGCATTTCCTCCGTTAAGCCATTCATTTGTCCACGTCATTGTTGCCATAACGTTTTTCTTATAATCCATTTCAAAAATAGAACATGGTATGTTAAGTTCTTGTAAAATTTCAAGAATTGCATCAAGCGTTGCTCTTCCATTATTGCTATATGACAAAACAATATATTTTGCTTTCGTCTTTTCTATTAGTTTCTTAAGAGCGTTTATAACAATATATCTACCGTCTTCGTTTTTCCTAAACTCCTCAAAAACGGATCCGGCAATCACATCGCTTACATCTTCGCGTCGATTGGCAACACCTACAACTTTTGGTTTATCGTTAATACAAACAGTTTTCCAAATATGGTAGTAAGAAGCGTATCGCACACGCGATGGGGGCATGAGTTCATTAGATGAACCGTATGGTGGATCATAATAAGCCAAATCAACTTCTACTTGATCAAGTAAATCAAAAATATCATCATTGAAAACCTTGTGATTTTTATCATCGATTATTAATCTTGGAATCTCCATTTTCATTAAATTGTAAGCACGAGAAGCCCATTGTTTTAGATAAGAAACGTGGTGACCAACAGAACTATCAACTTTATCCATCGCTAAAATTAGACTAGTGAGAAGTACTGATTTTTCAATTTCGTCATTAGCAATTTTATCGATTTCCTCTCGTATAGCATCAAGCTTCATAGTATTGTGTAATTGCCACATTCTTTTTCTTCCGTCTTTATTTACGGCACTACCACCATTTGCTTCTCCGCCATAGTGTTCTGAAAACCAGCCTGGTTTACCCGGAATTTTATTTAGATGGTCAATCAATGGTAGATAATAAGAGGCGGATTTTCTATTCAGGAGATAGCACTGCCCAAAAACTTTAGACCATATGGCAATATCATTTGCGTATACAGTATAACCGGCATTTTTGAAAGCTTGCGAAACTCTTGTGGTACCAGAGAATCCATCAAAAATGGTTCTAACATTTAACGAAGCTACTAATTTAAGTAGAGTAGGTATTATTTCTCTTTTTGATCCTGTATATTTAATACCCTGAGTTTGCATGTCAATATCCTCGTTATTATTTTAGCAGAAACCGGGTATTATATATATCGAGAGTTATATTACAGATTTTTCTTTAGATTTCGGGAATAGCTTCAATATTTCTTCGTGCTTCTCTTTTGGAGAAACAAGGATCTTTGAAATTAAATTGATTAATGGCTCATTGATTCTATATGAGCCTGCAAGCAGTTCCCTAAAGTAGGGATTAGCATTTTCCGTGTGTGTCCACATACCTCTTTGTAGTGCATTAGCACTTACTCCACCGTATCTTACTTCAAAAATGTATTGCCCCTTTCCAGTATAGAATTTATATATAGGGAATGTTTGTTTAGATCCCAATCTTCTTGGCGGGAAAAATTTGATTTGTCTAACAGATTGATAAGCATGAATTAAGTTAAACACCACAATTTTGAAATTCATTTGCCTCTCGTTATAAATGAGTGGAAGAACATTTACTGCGCTGAAATCTGCAAAACAGCGTCCATTCAAAATTTTTCTGATTTTACCTATGTCGCTAATGTTTTGATCGTTCACAATCTTTTGTAGTAGTGCAAACATAGAACCGTCTTTATTTGTAGATAATTGCAATGGACCAGCACCATAAGTTTTTATGCTCACAGGAATTTCTGATTTCGTCTTAAGATCTTTAACTCTAATGTCTTCCTCAAATTCTTTTGCTCTAAATTTTTCCTTGCCGGTATGACGTGCAGAAAAACCGTCAACGAATTGATTGATGTATTCAGTAAGGGCAATTTCGGCAAGATCTCCATGCGTTTTGTTGCCAATGATCCGCATAGAGAAAACGTTAGCTAATACGCTGCAAATAATCGGGTTCTTGCCTTTAAAACTTTGTTCCAACTTACTTAAAAACTGATCAAAGGATGTCATATTAAAAGTCTCTGAAAAAGTCCGATAATTTCAGGTTGAGCGCTTTAATCACTTTTTCGATGCTTTCAAGGGTGATATTTTTCTCTCCACGCTCGACCATTCCTATATATGTTCTATGAACACTTGCCCTATCAGCAAATTCTTCTTGCGACAAACCTAGCTTCTTCCGTTCTTCACGAATCTTTTTACCAAATCTAATCAGGATATCTTTCTTCATATAACGAATGAATTATACGTATTTGCTAATTGTAGTTCTACATACTATAGTTATCATTCGACAATTTTAGAGTTTCGGCCGAAAGTAGAAGACCTGGCCGAAGCGAAGCGGAGGCGGATCTAACGATTCGACCTAAGGGTTATTAGCACCAACTGCCTCTGAGATATTTTTGTAGCCGTCTTTTTGCAAAAGTTTCACCAATCCCTGGTTGATTTCGGAAATTAGTTGGGGACCTTCAAAAATCATTCCTGTTATCAGCTCTACAAGCGAAGCCCCGAGTTTAATCTTTTTATAGGCGTCTTCTGCAGAAAAAACTCCCCCACAGCCAATAATGATATATTCCCCTTTAGTTTTTAGATAAATTTTTTGTATTAAATCATTTGCTAAATCCTCCACCACTTTGCCGCTGATCCCGCCTTTTTCCGGAAACTTTTTGTCAGAGATTTTTGCTTTTGCTTTTTGGAAATCTTTAGTTAAGTTAGTACAAATAAATCCTGCGACTTTATGTTTTGAGACTACACTTAAGATTTCATCAATTTGTTGATCAGTCAAATCAGGAGAAACTTTTAGAAAAACGGGTTTTTGGGTGGCAATTTTATCTATCTCCTCTAATAGTTGATCTAGACTTTGGGGATCAGAAAATGGTTGGCCGCCAAAGGCATTGGGACAACTTAAGTTTATATCAAAAAAATGTCCGATGTCAGTAAAGCGTTTGTAAGCTTTAACATAATCTTTAATCCCGGCTTCTCTATCAACAGTTTCTTGACAATTAGTTTTTCCAATACTGGTAATAACGGGAATGGTAAATTTTTCTTTTTCCAGCCTGTTTGAAATCGTTTCACAACCGTCATTTTTAAGGCCGTAATAGACCAGCAAACTTTTAGACTCCTTTAACCGCCAAAGGCGGGGTTTGGGATTGCCGGAACAAGGCTCACCTGTGATTGTGCCGATTTCGGTAAAGCCAAATCCAACCGAGGGTAAAATTTGTGTGAGCCTGGCATTTTTATCAAATCCTGCAGCCAACCCGACAGGGTTATTAAATTTTATCCCTAAAATTTTCTGCTCCAGAGAGGGATGGGAATAAGTAAGAAAAAAGGCGGTAATGCTTTTTGTGATTTTGCTTTTACCCAGGAGCATGCCAACCCAGGTCATAAAATCATGGATTGATTCCGGGTCTATCTTGAAAAAGACTGGTTTTAACAAGTTTTGATAAAGAAAACGGACAAAATTGGTTTTTATCATTATAGATTTAGATGTTATAATACTACTGTATGAGAAGTCTTGCCACTTTTATCATTTCCATTCTGGCATTTTTTGTGCTTTTACTCATTTACACTAAAGTTTTTGGGCCAATCCCCTTTTCAGTAAATAGTGTAAACACAACTAAAACAGATACTTTTAATGTTTCGGGTGAAGGTGTTGCAGTTGCAAAACCGGATATGGCAATTCTGGTTGTCGGTATTCAAGCGGAGGCCAATACAGTCAAAGTCGCGCAAGACCAGATCAATTCCACTATCAATAATGTGGCAGCTGCCATTAAAAAATCTGGTGTTGAACAAAAAGATATTCAGACAGCAAGCTACAACATTAATCCTACTTATGACTATTCGAGTGGCTCACAACGCATTACCGGTTACTCGGCTTCAACTAATTTGTCAATAAAAGTCCGCAGTATTGATAATGTTAATCAAGTGATAGATTCGGCTACAGGAAACGGAGCAAATCAAATAGGAGGAATCAGTTTTGATGTAGATGATAAAAGCAAATTAGAAGATGAAGCCAGACAAAAAGCAGTGGCTGCGGCCAAAAAGAAAGCTGAAAGTGCTGCTAGAATTGCCGGATTCAGGTTGGGCAGAATAGTTAATTACTCGGAAAACTTTGACTTAAGCCCTCAGCCGTTGCGGATGGCGGTTGGGGCACCGGCTGAAAGTGTAAACTTAAAAACAGCAGTGGAACCAGGGTCTTCCGAGATTAAAGTAATAGTTACCCTAAGCTACGAAATTTACTGATATCCATTATTTTCTTGAAAAAAGAGAGCATTTTTGAGTACAATATAATTTACTTCGCGGGTGTAATTCACCGGTAGAATGCCACTTTTCCAAAGTGGACGTAAGGGGTTCGACTCCCCTCACCCGCTCCAAGAGGAATTGGAAGGATATAATTATCCTGTTTAGGTTGTCGTAGCAGCCCATCTTTGAGTCCGACTATTCCGTGTTTTTCAAAAAGGGTGTTTTGTTTGTTTCTTAAGAAGATAAATACAGATTTAGCTTCAAGATAAAGATATTTGTCCCTTATTTTTAGGTCCGACCCAAGAATTTGAAGTACTAACCGTTTGACATAAGGATCTTTATTATTGAATAATTCAAATACAGTTTGAGCAAAATCTAAAGTTTGGTCAATAACCCCTTCCCAATAAGATATTCTATTGGAATTGAGTTTTTCCTTAATATCTGCTTCTTCCCTTAAAACTTCTGCAACTTTTTGTTTGTATTCTGCGTCTTGGTAAAGTCCGTCAATTTTCATCCCGAAGATTATCTCTTTCCTACTGCTTAGCTCTTGAAGTTTTTTCATCAGTAATTCCCTTTGTTTGCGGTCAAATTCAAACTCGTCTTGATTCCTTCTTCTTAAAACAGTCTTAACCCAACCAATAAATCTTGGATCAAGTTCCAGATTGTTTATATACGCTCCTACTTGTTTTTCCAACTCTTCTGAAGGCATATACAGTTGGCTACAAGGGTGATTTTTGTTTTTCTTGCATCTGTACCAGCTAAATTCCTGGGTTGTACCGTTTTTGTAATGCTTGGTTTTTCGCTCACAGGTGATAGTAGCTCCGCATTCAGAACATTTTATAAATCCAGATAGAGGAAGAGATTTCCTTTCGGTTTCATGTTTATATCTACCACCAAATTTACCAGTAATGATGTCCTGAACCTTATTGAACTCATCAAGTGTAATCATTGGCTTTTGGATTCCTTTATGGATTTGACCTAAATAGTTAAAGTACCCTGCATAAAAGATATTATGGAAAATTTTAAAAGCAGCAGTTCTGGAGATTTTATCTCCTCTCCTATCCCGCAAACCCATTACTGTTATTTCCTGTAAAGACTGCTCAACAGTATATTTACCGGTTAACATCATTCCCCACCATCTAGCACATAATTCATATCTCTGAGGGTCTACCTCAATACTTTTTTCACCCTTAATTTCTCCTACATTCAAATATCCAAGTGGCGTTAAGCCTGGCCTTATTCCTTTAGCTACTTTTGATTCTAAGCCCCTTTTGACGTCTTTAGAGAGCTTCAAGCTGAAGTCTGTAGACATTCCGAATTCTATTAGAAGCATGAACCAGTTGGAGTAATCATACTGCGTGTATGGTGTAATAATCCTAAGCTCTTTATGCTGGACTAAATCAATTATTTCACTACCATCTATCATATTTCTGGCTAGACGGTTAGCATTCCAGCAGACTATTACCTTAGCCTTACCGCTTTTAAGCAGGCTAAGCATTCTGTAAAACTCAATTCTCATGCCTGCTTTTTTTGCTGATTTCTCTTCTTTAAAATGAGGAGTTGCTAAAGTGAGACTGTGATCGTCAACTAGCTTATTACATTCTTCAACTTGATCATCAAGGGATAGTATCTGTCTCTTTTTATCTTCTTCTGACTTCCGGCAGTAAGCCAAAGCTAGATTATCCATATCATTGTCATTTAAATTATTGCTACTCATTACTTTGTACCACCTTTCCATCCATCATTACAAGCTTCTTATTTTTCAAGATGAGCTCAAATAATTGAATTAGACGTGAACCTTGATCCGTAGCTTCTCCAGTTGTTAGCTTAATCCCATAAACTTCTAGAACCAACCTCCTAAATTCAGCAACTTCCTCTTTAGTCAACATAACCAACCTTAAATCCCTTCAATCTCTGCAACTGCACCCTCTACTAGAGCTTTGATGGTTGTTTTTTTGGCTGCTGCCTTTTCTTTAAGCGAATCCTTTAAGCCAGTATTTATCCTGACTAAACTAGTATCTTCTTTGTTAACTTGTTTACTTTCAATTTTTTTCCTCATCCCCATATGCCTTCCCTCCCTGATCTCCTAAATAGAAATTATTTAGTTATCAGGGAACGTCATTGTTAGCTTGTATCGCTACAAGAAGGGTCTAACGTTTCAAAAGATTTCTCTTTCGGCGGTAACTAGTCTTTCTGATACTGGTACTAGCGACGCTCCCCACCAGAGCCCTAAGTTACCTTTTAGGCCAGACCGCAGTTTTAAGTCATACGGTATGCTGAAAGACTATCTATGACTTTCTTGTCGCTGCAGAGACTCTTAAAATCTACAAATACAGTCTGTTTTTTAATGTTTTACTTTCCATGAAGAGCATGCGTGGATTAACAGATAACTTATCATTAAAGTAGGAATTGATGACTTCGGCTATTCTGGGATTGTTTTCAAATATAAAGCTGGCTTTGTGAGGATTAGACTTGTCAACTTCTAGAAGATTAAATCCTTCAATAATCAAGATCGTGGCAACCTCAAAATCAGTTAATTCAAATGTATTAGATTTCATGCTAATCAGAACTTGTTTTAATTGGAGTTTATAGAAGCTTAATAGTTTTAGGGAGTAATTAGATTAGGGAATTATCCGTTACCAGTCATTGTCTTGTAGCGTTTAATTGCATTCAATACCATGTGCTTTCCCACATCATCCCTTTTTGCGATTGCACCATATCCTTCACCAAACTTATGCCTCCAATACCAATCTCTATCTCTGGGAAAGTCTGTTAAAGTCTTAGATTTTCTTGAACGAACCAAGAGAATTTCTAAAATCTCTGTACCACTTAAGTTATAATTTTTCCAAAGAATGCCAGAAATAACACAATCCGATAGAAGATCATAAAGGGAATTTGGCAACTTCAGTTTGGAAAGTGAACCGAGTATATCTTTTTGGTAATCCTCGTCTAAACTTTCTATGGTTTTCCCTCGCCACTTTTTTGCTAGTCTCAAAAATTCTTCTTGAAATTCCGAGTGATCAACTATCTTAGATATTTCTTGAAATTTCCTTTTATCGGAAGTGAAAATTTTTATGGGCAACATATTAATACTTATATTCATCAATATTGACAGTACAAAATTTTTACATCTTTGTCAAGGTTTAGATTGTTGTATCAATCCAAATGCAAAGTTTTGCAGTTGGAAATATGGCTTAAAATGAAGCACATTTAGAGTGAGATAATACTTACCTTGCTATCTACTGAACAATCAGCTACTGTGTCGGGGTGGCAGGTTCTATAACAGACATTGTCAATTAAATCCCTCATATTTACGATTCACATTTGGCGAGAGCTTTTCATGGAAATATTGATCAATTTTATAGCTTCCACTACTTTCAATAATTACAAGGATCAGGTTTTGGTTATCACCAGTATAATCACCATCAGAATTAGCATAATAAGTTCTTAATTCTTTCAAAGTTATTTGCAACTTATCATTTTGTTTCTCTATCTTTCTTACCATGTACCAATTTAGAGACCATGGATATCCTGCTGTAACATAAAGTCTTGGGCTTGAATTCAAGTCTTTTCCCTCCAGAAAATCCAAATCATTTCTCTCGTTGTCGTTAGAGGGGGGAGTGAATAAGGCTAATACTTCTTTTGCTTTTCTTTCATATTGTAAAGTTTCAAAAGTCCTAACAAGTTGTAAAACCGCTACTTTCTCCTGATCCGCTACATTTTTGACTTCATAAGGGTACTCTAACTCCAACTGAACGGCTTTTGTTGCTTCAGGTGGTAGATTGGGTGGTTTCTGCGGAGAAGGGGTTAAATACAGCTTTTGAGCAGTTAGAACAATAATTAGCATCACAATTGCTAAGATCAAATACTTTACTTTAGCCTTCATTTTACTTTCCATCTAAAGGAATGCAGGTTATTACACCATCCTTATTAGTCTGAGCACTCTGGAAACCCTTGTCTTTACAGTATTTATCCAACAGCTGGAAATAGTTAGAACGCTCCTTCCAAAGCTGTTTTTCAACTTCGGCCTCTTTGATTGAAAGCTCACCATATCGGTAAAACTGTTGGAACAGGATCAGTATAAAAATAACCAGTACAATAGCCCAAATTATAGTTCTTTTCATCTTTTCACCTCCTATTTTTTATATTCTTGAAGCCTTTTCTCAACACAATTTGTTATAATCTCATCTTTCTTATTGATGATAGGTATCAATTTGTCTCCCAATTCCTGTTTTGTAATTTCTGGGTTTTCCCTTACAAAAAGTTCTCCTGCCTTATCATACATACCATTCCATTCTTTCAAGCAGAGTTCATAAGTTTGTTTTCTAAGAGTAGTTTCCTGTTGTCGTAATCTAAATTCTTGTTGTTTCGGAAGATAAATCAGAAAGAAGTAGGCAACCGAAACAGCAATCAAAACTAATAAGCCTATTACTATTTTAGTATTCGCTAGCCTCATATTTTACTGCAATCCTGCAAGTCGTCTTTCAGCCTTAATTTCATGCGTAAATCTGGAATATATTTCCTGTTCACAGTCTGGCATATATTCCATAATTCTGTCAATGGCGAGCTTAAGAAAATTAGGTGAGAAAATCAGAAAGTTAAGGAAAGATAAAGATTTAACCCAAGAAAAACTTGCAGAGCTGGCTGATGTTGATCCAAAGACAATAATAGAAATTGAGCATGCTAAAAGGAAAAACCCTACTCTTAAAACATTAAACAAAATCGCAAAAGTATTTGGTAACACTTCTTCTGACCTCCTCTCTTCATAAATCTCTATGCTGCAAGGGTAAATTGAAACTTATCCTTTCTCCTCATACCCTCTGTGACCTTTTCTATACTGTATCTTCATAGTTTTCTTCACTGTTCTTTAGCCTCAATCCGAAGCTAGAAAATGACCATCACTACCTACTGTGCTGTCCGGTATTGACTCCGCATAGATCCTTTTAGCTTCTTTTTAGGTGCATACTTTAGTTTAAGTTTCTTTTTATCTAGTTTCCTTAACTGCCAAACGAGCTTTTTATATTTGTCCTTAGCTATTGAAACAGGATTATTAAGAAGGATTGACTCATAATAGAATATCTCATCTTTTTTACGCTGGTAATTACCTCCCATCTTTTTAATCCTTTGCCTCCCTTGGTCATTGTGTTCGTCCAAATCTTGAATTTCTATCTTTTCCCTCCATCCAAGCTCTCTGTTGCGATCAATCCAGTCATTAGCGAAGTCAATTTCTCGTGATTTGTTACTTCTACAAAGATAAAGAACTGCCATTGTCGGGTGAAAAGTTTCTACATAGTCCTTCCTGTTAACCCTTTC
Organism: Candidatus Daviesbacteria bacterium; assembly: GCA_028715175.1. Taxonomy (GTDB): domain Bacteria; phylum Patescibacteriota; class Microgenomatia; order Daviesbacterales; family UBA10151; genus UBA10151. The sequence goes on along the minus strand of JAQUSJ010000001.1, from coordinate 551,928 downwards.
ATTTAGTTGGGCTAGGGAGTTGATAAGAATTGCAGCCTCCACATTAGCTAAACCTATGTCCTCTACCACAATTACAGCCATCCTTCTCCAAAAGTAGGCTATATACCCTCCATGGATCATCTCATATGCCCAAAAGAGGGCCCTTTCTTCTTCCCCGCGTCTACAGGCTTTCTGTAATGCACTTACTACTTCATCTAATTTGTAGCCATTTGCTGTTTTCAGTTCAAATCCGTGATATTTTGCTATCTTTTGCTCCTCTGTTTCAACAGGAACCTTTAGTAATACTTGTTGCTTCATAATTCATCCTTCAGCTTCTGCAAATTTTGCAAATTTATCTCAGATATCACTAGATTGCTAGAGATTTCTGCGCATTTGAGTTGATTTCACTAGATGTTTCCCTACACCAACTCCCATTTAATAATTTTGTCCCGCAGCTCCAAAATTCCCCATACTTACCACTTCTTAGTTGCATATGTGTTTTATGGATAGAACACATAGGAGCATTGTTAACTTTAACTAGACCATTCTTTTTAACTCCATTACCGTTGCTATTTATAGCGTCATGCCACATCTGGGCTTTTGTCCCTAGTTCATCAACTATCTTTTGGTATAACTGCTTGGCATAAGGGAATAGCTTATCCATTTCTTCCTGGCTTACTGTTTGGAGATGAATTGTATGTTTGCCATCAGTTGACAAATATAACTCAATCACGAGGTTCACCCCCTTCCTTTCATAAATTTGCAAAGATTCAGATAATTAAGAAGATGATTATCGTAGGAATTACATGGTAGGAAACTAATAGTTTTCATTGTCATATCAATCTAATCTTAATAATTATTGTTATAGTTTAAGTGTAGCAGCCTAACCTCTGATGTCAAATAGTAATTTACTATTGTCGTGTTCTTACATAAGTTCTGTTACAATGAGCTGGAAAATTAAGATTAAAAATTATGGATACTCCAGTCTACTTACCCAGTAGGTACTTAATTAAAGGAAAGCTATTTAAGAATAATATCCTACAACTTAGCCAGCCAGAAATCATCTGTAATGCTAATATTTCAAATGGGCGTATAAGGCATACTAGAGCAAAACTTATACAACGAAAGGGTGAAAAGGATGTTTTAGTTCTACGCACAAAAAAGATAATTCCTGGGAAATATGATGTTTTATTATCCCCCCAAGCGACAATCCCAGCCAATGAAGAACAATTCTTAACATTGAGGGAAAAAATGCAGTGGCTTAAACCTAAAACAAACACTATAGAGCTTACTAATCAAGTAGCTATGCAGGATTATTGTACCAGCGTCCGTAAATCCTGGAAGGGGCAGTTTTTCTTTGTTGAAGAAGAAAAAGAACCTGATAAACCAGGTTTAAGATCTGCACAAAGTGGTGCACTTCATACAACCATAGGCTACTGGAAGGCACGTACTAAACCTGCAACTATTGTAATGCCAACAGGTACAGGTAAAACGGAAACCATGCTTGCTCTTTTGATCAACCAACGCATAGAAAGATTGTTGGTAGTTGTTCCGAATGATGCTTTGCGTACCCAGATAGCAAATAAATTCATAAATCTTGGTTTGCTAAAAAGTTTAGGGATTGTTGGTAAAGAAGCGGCATATCCTGTGGTAGGCATACTTGAACACAAATTACGCTCAGTCTCTGAGGTTGAACATTTCTTTAAGTCTTGCAACGTAATAGTGGCAACTATGCAGGTTATAAATGGTTTTGATGAAGATATGCAGAAACAGGTTGCAAATCTATGCCATTCCCTTTTTATTGACGAAGCCCATCATATAACAGCCCCTACTTGGGAAAAGTTCCGCAAAAACTTTACGGATAAGATAATTCTCCAATTTACGGCTACTCCTTACCGGAATGATGGTCGTCAGGTTGATGGAAAAATTATATTTGATTTCCCTTTGAAAAAGGCTCAAGATGAAGGTTATTTTAAGCGCATTAATTTTGTCTCACTAAGAGTATATAACACGGAAAACCAGGATGAACCGATTGCCAAAGTGGCAATAGCCCAATTGAAAAAGGACATAAAAAAAGGTTTAGACCATATAGTAATGGCAAGGGTAAACAACATTGAACGAGCAAATAACGTTGTAAAAATATATCAGCAACTTGGAAGAAAATATGAACCAGTGGTTGTTAATAGCAGGCAAACAAAAACCGAGCGTACAGCTGCCCTCCAGAAGCTCAGAACCAGACAATCAAGAATTATAGTTTGTGTTGATATGTTTGGAGAAGGCTTTGATTTTCCTGAATTAAAAATTGCCGCTTTGCATGATGCGCATAAAAGCTTGGCTATTACTATTCAATTTACAGGACGTTTTACCAGAACCAATCCAAATATTGGAGATGCAACAATTATCGCAAATGTCGCAAACCCCGAGATTGCAGATGCACTTCGGGAGTTATATGCAGACGGTTCGGATTGGAACTCTATACTGCACAACCTCAGTGAAGGAGCTACTGAAGAACAAAAAAAGGCAGCAGAGTTTTTAGAAGACTTTGACGACTTGCCATCTGAAATCCCAATACAAAATATCTTGCCAAAAATGAGCACTGTTGTATACCAAACCAAGTGTATAAGATGGAGGCCGGATAGAATAAAAGACCTTATTAAGGAGTCTGATCTTTACGCTAAACCAACAATAAACAATAAAAACAAGGTAGCTTTATTTATTACTTCCACCCGCGAACTTGTTGAATGGGCAGACACTAAGGGTGTGTATAATACAGTTTGGGATTTATATCTACTTTATTGGGATCCAACACAACAACTATTATATATAAACAGTTCTGACAAAAGTTCCTATCATGCAGCTTTGGCAAAAGCAGTTGTTGGTGAAGATGTAGCACTTGTCCAAGGGGAACAAGTATTCCGTACTCTGTTTTCAATAAACAGGCTAATACTAATCAATCTTGGTTTAAAACCTGCCTTCAGTCGGACCACAAGCTATACAATGCGCGTTGGTTCAGATGTTAGAGAAGGCATGCCAGAGGCACAAGTTAATAATACAATCAAAGTAAACGCCTTCGGAACCGGTTTTGAAAACGGAGAAAAAATAAGCATTGGATGTTCAAGGAGAGGGAAAATATGGGCTCATATGGTTGCGGACAACATCTCTGAATGGATAGAATGGTGCAAACATATCGGTTCCAAGCTGCTAAATAATAGGATAAAAGTTGATCAGATTATTGAAAATGCCATAATCCCCAAGAAAATACAAGCAAGACCGAATTTAGTTCCTCTGACAATTGAATGGTCTGAAGATATTTTCCTTAGAGCTGAAGACGTAATCAAATTTGATGTTGCAGGAGATGTCGTACCTTTTTATGAAGTAGGATTAGAGCTTACAGACAATAATAAACAGGGTTCACTAAAGTTTAAGGTTTTCACAAACAATAAAAGCGTAGAATACATGATTAAAATCCTCAAAGGAAAAGTGGATTATTTACCCACCGGCAAAGAAGTTGTATCCATACAAGTAAGAGGCAAAAAAGAATTGTTATCAGATTGGATGCAAAAAGCCCCTCCGACAATACGTTTTGAAGATGGAACTTTTCTCATCTATAACGAGGTATACACAGTCAAAAATGCAGGGAAAGACTCTTTTAATAGGAACAGGATTGAAACGTGGGATTGGACAGGTGTTAATTTGTCTGAAGAGTCACAAACTTATCAGAGAAACAAACGGTCAATTCAATATCATGTGCTCAAAAAAATCCAACAAAAGAGTTACGCTGACAACTACGATATTATTTTTGACGATGATGACGCTTATGAAGCTGCTGACATTGTGGCACTTAAAATTTTGGGTAACCGCTTAATTGCCCACTTCTACCATTGTAAATACGCAAAAGAAGGGAGAGCAGCTGCACGCATTGATGACCTTTATGCTGTCTGCGGTCAGGCACAAAAAAGCGTTTTATGGAAAAGCGATTTTAAGGTTCTTATGAAGCATATGCGTAAAAGAGAAATAAGTAGGAACAATAAATACGGAGTATCCCGATTTGAAAAAGGAGACTTGATAAAACTTGAAGAAATAGAGAACAAGAGCTCATTTTTAGTTCCTGAGCTCAAAGTGTTTATTGTCCAGCCTGGACTTTCCAAAACAAAGGCAACAAATAGCCAATTATCACTGCTTGCTGTAACGGAATTATATTTACAAGAAACATATGCTGTTAATTTGGGAGTTGTTTCAAGCCTTTAGATAATTAATGCTAATTAAGATCTGTTTAGTAGATCAGCAATATCTATTTCATATTCAACCATAGAATTATAGATTCTAGAATCATCTTCTCCTCTTTCTTTTTTATAAAGAGTAATTGCCAAATCTATTAGGTGGTGAGCAAGCTCCAAATTCTCTCTGTCTCCTTTTTTATATAAAATAACTGCCAAAGAAAATAAATTAGCCCAACCCTTAGATAAAATATCCTCTGAATATTCAGGTATGACGTCCCTAATATAGAAGGCATACTGAGGTAGGTCTGTTTGCAGTTTTTCATCTATGTTCAAAAAGGCCCTTGGTTCTATAATAGGAGTAAATCCTTCTTTATATTGTGTTCTCACATAATCTACTATCAGGTCTCTTTTAAAATCAATTTCTTTGTAAGGTTTGAACTTTTCGTTTTTATGTTTGCTTTCATTATGAAGTAATGGAGTTAACCTTTTATAGTAAGTTTTAGCTTTTCTAAAAAGATCAGGATCAAAAATCACGGGTGGTTTTTTATCTTTTATCCAAAAAATATAGACAGGAATTGGTGAACTTTTCCAATATTCCTTTGTTTCTTCCTTTATCCTGGGCGGATTATTTGTGTATTTCACTTGTACATAAAACAATAGATTAGTGGGATGTTGATCTCTTATTAACTCACAGATAAAATCATTTCCAAGATCATTACTTCCATCAATTTTGTGAACTAAGCAAAACTTAGAAAAAATGTATTGGGCTAATGCTTCACCTATATTCCCTTTCCTTTTATTCGCAGTATAAACAGGTAAACTATGCATATTGGAATTATAGCAGTTAGCTAGAATAAACCTGAAGACTCCCTCCTAAATGATCCTTGAGAAGTTGAAGCTGAAAAGCTAGTAATTTAGCTTCCTCTGAGGTATCATTAAAGAAGTTTTGGAGTCCGACTCTAATACCCTCACCCGCTCCAAACCGGACTTGTTTTTAACTACTGACATTTTTCCTCTTCAAAGCAACATTTTCCCAAGTCCGAGCCTAAATTTTTAACTGATTTTCTCTAGCCTCAAAAGTTTTATACCGGTGACCGGAATCGAACCTTATAGGAGTATAATGTCAATTATGACAGTTGTTGTTGGATTTAAAGCAGATAAAGAGGCTGTAATGCTTTCTGACAGCCGTGCATCAGCTCCGGGAGTTGTTGAAGATAAACTTCAAAAGATTCTTCCAATCAAGGATAATATTGCATTGGGTTATGCTGGAGATGTTCAGTTCGCAAATTATGTGGCAAATATGCTCCGCCAAAATCTCAGCACGATAACAAAAGCAGGGTTAAGAAACCTCCTGTCAGAAGTGCAAAAAATTGCTCTGAGTCTTTATGCTCAACGCCCCGAGCCCACCGACTTCATGTTAGGAGTTATTGCAAATGACGGAGAGGCATTATTGTATGTATTCAGACATCCTAACTTCGAACCTAAAGAAATCAAAGGATTCGAGCTAATAGGGTCTGGCTCGATGATAAAGGATGCTCTGGTTAATGCTCTGAAAGACCAGAAGATTGATGTAGACATCAAATATATTGCTGACAAGATCTTCACTACAGCATCAGGAGCACTTGCAAAGCAATTACAGGACGACTCTGTAGGAGGAATGTTCCAAATTATTCTGTTAGAAAAGACTGGAATTAGACCAATCAGATATGGCTACATTTATGTGGATCCTGATCAAGAGCCTGATTCTAAAAGTATAGAGATGCAAAATGGCGTTTGGACTCAGTATGATCATACAAAAAACCACGAAAGCAAGATTTTAAAACCCGACATACTGCTGAATGAATATCCCACTGAGTCTCGTTTCCATGATTACAAAAGGGATCCCAAAAAGAAAAAGCCTAAATGGCATTTACTGCATTTCATTACTTGCCTTGCATTGAAAAAAGATATCGGGATCACAGAATTTAATGGTACTTTGACCGCTGCTGCAAAAGATGAGTATCCAGCAGAGATTGAAATGTTATTGGCTCTGGAGTATTGGGGATCACCAGGAGATCATGAGCTGGAATTTACCCTAATAAAGGATGGTAAATCTGAGTTGGTTCACAAAGAGACTATATTTAATGAATTTATGCCCGAAACAGTCGAACTGGTGAGAAATATAAAGTTTCTGATAGATAAACCAGGTAAAGCAATTCTTCAGGTAACGATTAATGGTAATGTTTTGGGAAGAAGAGCTCTGTATTTCCACAAACTAAAACCTGGAGATAAAAGCAAACCAGATATTGGAAATATAATTTTAAACGCATTAGCTCAACAAGCCGATGATGAAATGGAAAAAACTAAAAAACCTGAAGTTGTCTTTTTTGCTATGTGTCAGGATGTTGAGTATGACAGTTTGAATTTGAAATTGTTGCAACAATCAGTGAGCTTCTATTGGGAAAAATATCCTCTCTCACTCAGGCAGAAAGTAATTAGTTCTTTCCGATTACCCAAAGGTGAGCATCATATAAAACTTGAGTTGGTAGATGCCTCTACAAAAGAAAAGTGGGAGGTTGGAAATAAAAAAATGCTTTCGGAATCAAGCTATATGGCTAATCCTATTGCGGGAGAGTTTATTATCGTAATACCGAAGCCAGGAATATATTTTTTAAATGCTATTGTAAATGAACAAAGATTGACGTCTATACTCTTTGCTGCTGAAACTTCTGAAGCAAGATGGTCGTACACCATGTTTGATGAACAGAAGCAACAGGTCAAAAATGGAGAGCTGTTGTGTCTTTCAAAAGAGGCTGTTAAAAACAAAGGGCATCAACGCAAAGCCTCTGTAATATGATGAGGTTATTTTCGGAATTTCATACTCTTAAAAGCCTTTATGTCAGATTTAGTTAATTTGAACCATTCAGGGCGACCTGTACTTTTATCTTTAAATCTATTTAGCCAATATGCTTCTATACCTCTGGCATCATCTGTTTCAATGATATGAATAGTTTTCATCGATTCTGGACCATACTGCGAATGTTGCCCAATCCTTCTATCTGGATCAGTTGCAAAACCAATTTTATACTGGCCATTTTGAAATCCTAAGTAAACATAACCTGGTACTAGATTAGTATCAGGTTCATCTATATATCTTTTAAATTTTCTTTTGGCTTCCTTGCAGATTAAAATTACATCTTCATATCCCGATTTACCATTAATATAATCTAGAACTGCCTCAGCTATACCAGCAGCCAAATTAAATCTAGTATAAAAAGTACTAGACATTGGTACTGATTGATCTTGATAATGTCTTGTATCTATCTCATCCCGAGATGGCCACTTCTTAAGATCTCTTATCAATTTAATAATCATTTTACACAGCTGTTCATCTAAATACTTTGTCTTATCGAATACATTAGGTTTTAATCCTTGTTCCTCAACTAGCTTCCCGTAATGAACCCACCCATTTTTTTGTAAAACAGTTTTGGAAATCTTTGCATACTTGTAAAAACTCTCTTCGCTTGGAGTCTGGCCAAGTTCTTCCATACACTCATGGAGTTCCCTTATGATTTCTTCTCGAGATTTAAATCCGGCTGCCATCCTGGTGTGCTTCTTAATATTTGTCATCTTAGTGGATAAGTCTCCATCCAATATAGAATACATTTCTTAATATATCAAGTAGAGAATGGTATTTTATGTCAAGGTTGAGTGGATCCAATGAGGAAAGTCGGTCCTTGTGGCTAAGATGGATCACAGATGTGCCAACAAGTTCCCTAAAGGTAAGGTACTTTCACCACAAGGATCTTCGGTAGTATGATTTTAACATAAATTAGCTGCATCTTCTTGGTCTTTTTGGTTTTCCAAATATTTCTTCAAACATAAAGAAATTTGAAGCCTTGAAATGAACCTTAAAATCCTCTAGTTCTGATATTAATCTTGGAGTGATACAATAACTAAAGATTATTTTTATTGCGGAGCTAAGGGGTAAGTCTGGATTTCCTTGGAGATATGTTTTGATATAGTCATCGTGCTCAAATAGGTCCGAGCCAAGTACGGTCCCCAGCTCACAAATTTTTACTTTCACCTTTGGGTATACATTTTTAATGATAAGATGGTACAATAGATTCTATGGGAAATTTTAATCGTGGTAGATCAGGCAGAAACGGAGGGTTCAGGCCAAGATTTAACGACCGTGGTTCAAGCCGTGGTCCTGTTGAAATGCATCAGGCAGTTTGTGACAACTGTGGAAAAAACTGTGAAGTTCCTTTCCGGCCAACAAGCGGTAAACCTATATTTTGCAGCAGTTGCTTTGAAGGTAACCGGGGGTCTGATTCAAGACCAACTAATTTTGAAGAAAAAAGAATGTTTGAAGCTACCTGTGATGAGTGTAAAAACAGCTGTAAAGTTCCCTTTCAGCCAAGCGGCGGAAAGCCGGTCTACTGCAGTAATTGTTTCGGAGAGAAAAAAGGAGCCGGAAGCAAGGAAAATGCACAATTCCAGCCTCAGTATACAGAACAGTTTGAACAGCTGAATAACAAACTCGATAAAATATTAATAATGTTGTCTCCAGAAATAAAAGACCAACAACCCGAAGAACAAACTGTTGATGCCGGGGAGGAAACAAAAGCAATCAGGAAAAAATCCTCAAAGCTGCATTAACGGATTCAACTGGACGGTGTGCGTTTCCAGGACAACTGGAATAGGAACGTGGGCTGAAAAAAATCCGAGAAACAACTGAGAGGTTATTAAAGCTGCTGGAGATCCTGGTCTACTTGAATAAAATCAGCATCTGCTTCTAAGGGCACATTAATACTATTTAGTTCGTCCTCTAGATTTGGTTGAGGAGAAGGAGAAGTTTGAGTTGTGGTAGTTTGAGTTTGAGGAGTAGTTGCCTGTTGCCTGTTTAAGAAGAAATAGATCCCGCCTACCGCTAAAATTACTATTATCAGCCCAACCACGAACCAAACGACTATATTATTAGAATTATTTGAAGGCGCGCTTACCGGAGGAATACCAGGCATTTGAGCCTGTGGCGGTGTTTCAGGTTTTGATACCGGAGCAGGAGACGCTACATTCGGTGTTATTGGCGCTTGAACCGGATTATTGTTTTCCACTTGTTGTTGCCTCCTTGCCTGATTTAGCCACTCTGATGGCGTTTGCCACCGATTGTTTTGCATTAATAACAGATTTTCTAAGAGTCAAAAGATCAGTATGTAGCTTGTCTCTTTGTATTTTAGCATCTATGCCAATTCTATTCTCTGAAGTCACCTGAATTGTATAATCATTTTGAGCTTGAGCAGCAACCAGGGCTGATGCCGAAGCAATAGCCGTTCTCGCAGAAGCAATAGCAGCTTTTGCGTTGGCAGGATCTTTGATGTCAGGGGTCGGTTTGTTTACTCTTGCCTCCAATTTATCTAAAATTGAAGTCATTGTATCCAGGTGTTTTTGCATTTGCGTCGTTTGATTTTGATTTATTTGATTTAAGTTAGCGCTAATCCTGGCTGCTACTGTTGCTTTTTTTTGATCCCTGAATGTTTGCAGTTTCAACTTTAAAGCTGCTTCTCTGGAAGCCAGTTTTTCCCTCATGGCTGCTGTGCGATTTTCTATATTTACTGCATTGATCCTTTGAGTTAGTTGAATTTTGTTGGGTTCAACAGGCTTTCTTGCTGATGTTGTTCCCACTAAATTGTCGGCAAATGCTATACCGGCACTTGTAACTAAAACTGATAATCCAATTAATACTGCTGAAGCTTTTGAAAGACCGGATTTGAACATTATTTTTACTGTACCAGAGGATTATATGTCTGTCAATAATTAGATGGCGTAGCGCGCCCGGAGGGATGATACACCCAATCACGCCTTCGGCGGATTGGCGAACCGCACTTCGTGCTAGGGTCGATTCCCAAACCAGACACTTTAAAAAATAACCGGCCATAAAGACCGGTATTTTTTAAGCGCGCCCGGAGGGATTCGAACCCCCGACCTTGACGTTAGAACCGTCCTGCTCTATCCACTGAGCTACGGGCGCAATTCATTAATCTTATCAGCTTGGATCTGATTTAGCAAAAATATCCTACCTCGGAGGCAGGAGTGAAGTTACACCTAGGGTTTCTGTTTAGTTTGCAAATATACGATTAGCTTTTTAAGTCCTTCTTCAAGGCTAACTTTGGGTTCCCAGCCGAGCGTTTCCCTGGCTTTTTGGATATCCGGACAACGGCGAATCGGATCATCTTTCGGTAAACTTCCGACAGAAGAAATTTCAGATGCAGCGTTAGTCAATAATTTCACTTTTTCCGCCAATTCCAAAATAGTAAATTCCTGCGGATTGCCAAGATTATAAATTTCACCCTTTACTCCTTTTTCCATTGCTAAAGCAAGTCCGTCAATTAAATCGGATACAAAACAAAAAGACCTTGTTTGTTTACCGTCACCAAAAACCGGGAAAGGTTTATTGAAAAGCGCTGCCGTAACAAATTCAATCACTACCCTACCGTCCGGGGCCATCCTTGGACCGTAAGTATTAAAAATGCGGACAATTCTGGCATCCAGATTATTGTAGCGGACAAATGCGGAAGTAACTGTTTCACCGAAACGTTTAGCTTCATCATAAACAGAACGCGGGCCAGTTGTGGAAACATTCCCATTGTAAGTTTCTTTTTGCGGGTGTTCCAGGGGGTCTCCGTAAACCTCCGAAGTTGATGCAAATAAAAATTTAGCCCCCCGGGCCAGCGCTTCCTCACATAAACTCCATGTCCCAAAAGTATTGACTTGCATGGTGTCAAAAGGTAAAGCTTGATAGCTTTTGGGGTTATCTTTATTTGGAGATGCAGGAGAAGCCAAATGATAGATCTGGTCAAAATCTAAATCCTGAGGTAATCCCTCACCAGCATCTGCCTGGACAAACTGAAAATTAGGGCTTTGTTGCAGATGGGCTATATTATTGAGGCTCCCTGTTAAAAGATTATCTATACAAATTACTTGATGGTCAAGTTCCACTAATTTATCGCAAAGGTGCGACCCTAAAAATCCGGCTCCTCCGGTTACAATAATTTTCATCGCAATATTGATGATACCATAGAATCCGTAGTGGTAAAATGTAGGCCCTATGGGCAAATTTACAATTTACAATTTACAATTTACAATTCAACGCTTCTGGTTAATTCTTCTTGCTTTGATTTCTACATTCTACATTCTACATTCTACATTCTACATTACCCCAGCTTTTGCCATCGTTGATCCGCTTTCCGTACCTAATAACAAATTCGGTATCCATATTATCCAGGCTACCCCTGACGAATCTTCCCCTGCCGCACAACTGGTCAATACTAATGGCGACTGGGGTTATATTACGGTTTTAATTGAAAGCAAAGATAGAAATCACGATAAATGGCAGGAGTTTTTCAATGATCTGCGCCGCAGACACCTGATTCCCCTTGTCAGGTTAGCTACAGAGCCTGAAGGTAGCTGCTGGAAAAGGCCTTACGAGGGAGAGGAGAAAGCCTGGGTTGATTTTTTAGACAACTTAAACTGGCCGACTAAAAACCGGTATGTCATTGTTTACAATGAGCCCAATCATGCCAAAGAATGGGGAAATAAAGTTGACGCCAGTCTTTACGCAAAAGTGTTAGATCAGTTTGTTGCAGCGCTTAAAAACAGAAATCAGGACTTTTTTGTACTCAATGCTGGATTTGACGCTTCTGCTCCTTCCAACCCTCCTGCATTTGAAGACCAGGTAGTATTTATGAAAAAAATGAACGAAGCGGTACCGGGCATTTTTGAAAAACTGGACGGATGGGTATCTCACAGCTATCCTAATCCCGGTTTTGTTGGTTTTCCGGATGCAGTAGGCCGGGGAACAATTAGAACTTATGCCTGGGAGATACAACAGCTCCGCAACTTGGGTGTAAGTAAAAATTTTCCGATATTTATTACAGAAACAGGCTGGAAGCATGCCGAAGGATTAGACTTTGACCCGTGGCTGCCAAAAGTAGACACTGTTAACGAATATTACCGGCAAGCCTTTGAAAGTGCCTGGGATATCAGCAGAATTGTTGCGGTAACTCCTTTTTTACTAAACTATCAGGAAACTCTTTTTGACCACTTTTCATTTAAAAAAATCGCTGCAGAGGGACAGGAGTATTATTCCATGTATCAAACAATACGTGATTTGCCTAAAGTTGCCGGAAAACCGGTTCAGGAAAATAAAGCAAAACTCGCTCAGGGTGAAATTTATTCATCCGTAGTTTCAGGACAAAACTATGCTGTTTCTCTAACCTTTAAAAATACCGGCCAATCTATCTGGAATGACCCTCAGGGTTCGTTTGAACAAGTCAGGATTGCGGCAACAGAAGGGGCGAAAGAGCTGGGAATTGATCCGGTTGAGATTCCAAAGGAAATTAGTGTGGAACCCGGACAAGAATACACATTTCATCTCAAACTAAAAAGTCCGCAAAGCGGAACTTACAAAGTGACCCTCAATTTATTTAAAGGGGAAAAGCAATTTGATTTTACGCAGAAAAATAGTCCCACGGTTTATTCGGATAATCTGGAATTTACCACAGTGGTTAAGTCTCCGGTCGTACTTAAGATCAAAGGAGGACTTTTCTGGAAAGAAGATTTCTCCGGAAATTATATCTTATCAATTAAAGGAGCAACCGGAGAAAATTCGCAAAACATAACTCTTGATAAAAACGGTTTATCTTCCGAAATTGAAGCAAGGTATTTGCTTCCTGATTATGCTTTTGATTTTGGTTTGGAAAAACCATATTATCAGCCTTCCAAGCTGCAGCAGACTGTGCATGCCGGTGTAAATATATTGGATTTTGGCAAGCTCAACCCGGATATTCTTTCTGCATTATTCAATTTCCGTGAATTCTGGAAACTACTACCATTTTCTAAATAATTTTGCTATATTTTGACCTATTTCGTCCTAGTTGACAGGGCATTATTTATATAATATAGTGACAGAACCTTATAAATCGTAAGATCTGTAAGGTTCTCTAGGAATCCGGCGAAAGCCGGATTTTTAGTGGAGAATTTGCGGGTAAACTGTTAAAATATGTGTACGGTGGTTGTAGCTCAATGGCAGAGCGTCAGGTTGTGGACCTGAATGTTGCGGGTTCGATCCCCGTCAGCCACCCCAAGCATTTTTAGCCTCAAATTATGATACCGCTAGGGGGACAGTTTGAAGATGAAATAATTCTGCATAATTATCAGGTAAAGAGTTTTCTGTACCATGAGAGAGGAGAAACTGCTGGTTGGCGAGAAAAAGTAGATTTAGGATCAAATCGCTCTTTAACGCAATTAGGTAAATACACATCGGTTGCTATTGTGCCTTTAGCTTTGTTTTCTAGATCCAAAGGATTAGTAATATATTTGCATAATGCTACTAATTGTCTCTCTAGTATCTCTCTAGACAACTGGGGATTTTCCGGCAAAATTGTTTCCGGTTTATTGTAAGACAAAGCATTGTGCATTCTATCAAAATAATCATGTATAAATGGTCTAAAAGTACCATCTTTTGTATAAGTTGTACCATTTAATTGATGTTGCCCGTATACAGTAGCAACAAAAGGTATTCTTTTTTCTGTAAACCCTACAATGGTATATAGCCTTGCTTCACATTCATACACTGTTGTTCCCATGCGAGCCCCAGAGGAAGGACTTCCTAATTCTCCGGCGGTTGGATCACCAGGATTAAACTCTACATATTCTTCAATATCTGTGTACCTATACCTTAAAGCAAGCCCCAAACCTGGTACTGGTTGTTTTCTTCCTGATAATAGTGAAAAGTCGTAGTCAGAACTATTGTAGTACCTGTCTTCGAACATCCATCCAATATCAGAGATTTGTTGCGGGGTTGTGTCAAATTCCCCGACTTGCCATACTTTCTCCACTTCAGCTAACTGTTCTCTAGCACCAACTACATCGAACAGGGTGGTTAAGTCTGCGAGTAAAGCAGCTTTTCTTTCATCAGCTTTTATAGCTTTGAGCGCTTTAGCTTGTAGTTTTGCGTTTTCAGCGTCCTGACACAATTTTTCTGTAGCTTCTAACGAATCCAGTCTATTTTGTTCTTCTGCTTTTCTTTCCGCTTGTGCTTGAGATATTTTTTCCGCTAGTCCCATATGCACGAATTTTACTGCAATCTATAAGCCAATGCAAATTAGAGTTGTTTTATTAAGCTAATACTTGTCTATAGATTTCTAGCTCTTGAGATTTGCAGAGACTAAAATAGGTTCTAACATCGTACGCTAGACCACCCACACCAAAAGGGATTTTGCTGGTCAAAGTAGTGTGATTGGCCTGCTATAACAGTTCTTTCTTGGGGATATGATTACCTTAGGTATACTTCTCCAACCATTTTATTTTGTCTAATCTTTTTGCTAAAAAATGTGATACTTGATCTGGTAAAAGGCTTAAAATACCGTTTATTCTCTCTCTTCTGTTTTTAGGCAAACTAAGTTTTCCTTTTGCAATCAACTGTATTTCATAAGGAATGAAGTGTCCAATTCTCCAATTTTCGCAACCGCCCTCTTTTTCTGCAGGTGACCAGTTATCTTTTAAACCAATAAGCCCCTTTTTTTCTCTGATTATAGTAATAGCAGAAGAAATAGGTTGTCCCTTTTTTGTAGAAATTACACCCTCTGGAAATTTAATCACCTCTGATTCTTCATAAGATCTGGTGTAATTATCAAATAACTTAAAAAAAGTTTCTATATAAGCCTTAGCTCGATTTAATAGTTTTAGTATGTCTTGTTCGCTATACTCCTTTTCCCTAGGTTTTAAAATCCTCACATTTTGCCCATATAACGTATAATCTGAATGGAATATCGCATTTCGAAGCTTTGGGTCAATAAATTCATTAAAAAAATCTAGTTTAACTCTATGTTTTTTAGCTCTAGAGATTAACCTTGATACTTTATCTGTCGGTCCCAGAGGTTGAAATTTTTTTGTCACTCGATTTGGCACATCGGGAAAGTTATCAACAGAATAAGGTTTTTCTTCAATGGCATTTAATAAATTAGCTATTACCTCGTATGGTTCGGAAGCTTCAATAATTAATCCGTATATGAAAAGATGAAAATGAGCGTGTGTTTTGTTATATCTAAGTTTAGTTCTTATTTTTTCAAAACTTTCATAAAGCTCTCTCAGATTGATTAAGGTATCCCAACCCGCAGGTTGATCCTTCTTGTACCTCAGAAGAGTTAGTATAAAGCCTATCTCATTTTTCTGTTGTGCCTGATAAAAAAGGGGGTCCAGAGCATTCAGAGTTTCTAAAATCCCATTTTGATGATAAATATTATCACCAGGAATTGGTCTTATTTGTTTCCATCTACCATTTTTGTCTCTCCCAAACGACATATCCTATTTAATTAAACCTATATGCTGGGATTTTACTGCA
Organism: Candidatus Daviesbacteria bacterium; assembly: GCA_028715175.1. Classification (GTDB taxonomy): domain Bacteria; phylum Patescibacteriota; class Microgenomatia; order Daviesbacterales; family UBA10151; genus UBA10151. The sequence goes on along the minus strand of JAQUSJ010000001.1, from coordinate 536,346 downwards.
AGCTATAAATCAATGCAAATCACTCATATCCTAAGCGATAATCTGGAATCCTATAAATAGGCTTAAATTCTTGTAGTTGGTATGAAGTAAGTCTAATTGTCTTAAGCTTGGGGTATATCTGGTATGAGAGGTAAATCCAGGTGTTTTTTGATTTGATCAATTTCTCTTTTGTCTCTTTGATGCCAAAGGCCTATTTCATCATGTGTGGCTTTTACTTCCGAAAGAACCTGTTCCATATCTCCTGACAAAGCTTCTAATTTCCTAGTATGGTCCTCTAGTGTTTCCTTAACTCCACTCAAGTCTTGTTTAACTCCAGCTAAATCCTCTTTTATAGGATCTACAGCTTTATTTACAACTTCCTCAACTATTGTTTTTAACTTATTCTCATCCATAAATTTATGTTAACTCCAAAACTTCGAAAAGACAAGATAGATTATCTATATCAAGCATTTAAACATTCATTTTTCATATTTATATGAATAATCTGTAATCATATAAACAGGCTGAAATTCCTTTATCTGGGTACGAAGTAAATTCTTCACTCAGAATTATAATCTGCCCAGCCACCCATCAACTATAGGTTGCATTATTTCCTCGAATTCTTTATAATTTCTACTATTATGAGAAAAGAAATTCCTATTAGAGCTGACCTTAGAGATATAACAAGTTTTATGGGAACTGATAATTTAGCTGAAGCTCTAAATAAAGCTGGAGTAGCCAGAGTACTAGAAGTTGGTGTTGGTTTTTCACCATCTGATTTAGACTTTAGGGCTATACCAGGGTAATAGCTATAAGAGCTTATTAGCTTTAATTTTAATACCACCTATTTATTTTTAAACAGCAAATGGTTATACTCTTTATCTAAAATCAACATATGAGTAGTCCCCGGGATATTAAAAAAATAGTTAAACAGTCGTATGGTAATATTGCCAAGACTTCAGGGTGTTGTGGAAGCAAAAGTTGCTGCTCCAATGCTAACCAAACAGCTCAATTACAGTCAGGACAGATGGGTTATTCGCAAGATGAAATGAAACAAGCTCCTGATGGTTCAAACTTAGGGTTAGGTTGTGGTAATCCTGTTGCGATTGCCTCATTAAAGCCAGGTGAGGTGGTTTTGGATTTAGGCTCCGGAGCTGGTTTTGATGCCTTTTTAGCTGCCTCAAGAGTTGGTAATACCGGTAAGGTGATTGGAGTTGATATGACAGATGAGATGCTGGAAAAAGCCAGGGAAAATGCTAAAAAGGGCGGTTTTACAAATGTTGAGTTTAGGAAAGGAGATATTGAGCACCTGCCGGTTGAAGATAGCTCAGTCAATGTAGTTATCTCAAACTGCGTTATAAATTTAGCTCCCAATAAAGAAAAAGTGTTTAAAGAAGCATACAGAGTATTAAAAACTGGTGGAAGATTGATGGTTTCTGATGTTGTCTTAATAAAACCCTTACCTGATGAGTTAAAAGATGATAAAGACTTGCTAATAGGTTGTGTCAGCGGTGCGATTTTGAAACAAGATTATCTAAGACTTCTTGTAAGTGCCGGATTTTCAAATCTCACCATTCACAAAGAAATTCCAGCCTTTTTACCGGAATATGCATCAAGTATTACTTTTTCAGCAGTTAAATAACCCTTATCTGTCAAATGAGGCTTGGTCCATTCTTTTTAGCCTCATCTTCTCTCCATTTAGCACTAATAACACGCTCGCCAACTATAACATCCTGTTTGGTACGGGTGGTAAATGGAAGTTTGGCTATTTCACCAAAGGCCACCCACGAAAAAGCATCTCCTTTAAAAGAATCGAATTCTTTGGGACTTTGTACTTCAGCATAAAACACATAATTAATTTTATCCCTTGCGTCGTAAAAGTAATCATAGACCGGATAAATATCTTTTGTTTTAAGATTCAAGTTCAATGACTCATTTATAATCCGTTGAAAAGCGGTTTGAGCCTCTTCCCCATCGCTGCTTTCCCCTCCCAGGGTAGACCATAAAAAATCCGTGCTGTCTTTCTGTTGGGATTTTAACAAAAGAATCTGGTGGGTTTTGAGGCTGTAAAGGAATCCGCTTGCATAAAAGGAGGTTTGCACTGACTTAGTATAACACTATTAACTGACAAATGTCAGAGCAAAACCTGTTTTTCCGGCTCTGCCTGTTCTTCCAATTCTGTGAATATAATCATCATAAGTTTGAGGAAGATCATAGTTTATAACGTGTGTAACATTATCTATATCTAAACCACGGGAGGCTAAGTCTGTGGCTAAAAGGATTTGTATTTCTGAAGCTTTAAAACTCTGCAAGACCCTTTGTCTTTGACTTTGTCTTTTATTTCCGTGAATTGCCCCCACTTTAAAACCCCGGGATTCCAACTCCCTATTGAGTTTTTCAATCCCGTGTTTAGTTCTGCCGAAGATCAGCACTTTGTCAAAACCGTCTTTAATTAATATATCATGAAGCTGGTCTATCTTTTTTTCCATTTTCTCTACCCTTACAACATCCTGCGTAACATTTTCCGGCGTATCCTGTTTCTTTATTGAAATAGTTATTGGATTGGTAACAAAGGATTGAAGAATATCCTGTACTTTTGGTGGAATTGTTGCAGAGAAAAAAAGTGACTGGCGCGCCTTTGGCATGAGTGAGATAAAAAATTTAACATCCCTGATAAACCCTATATCTACCATCAAATCTACTTCATCTAAAACAATATTGGGAAAATCATCCAGGAATATGGCTTTCCGCTCTATCAGATCTTTCAAGCGTCCGGGTGTTGCGATTACCAGGTGCGGATTTCTTCTCAGGTCCTGAATTTGTCTTCGCATATTGGTTCCGCCGATTATAAATGCCGAATACAAATTCATATTCCGGCTTAAATTCTTAAATTCCTCCTGAATTTGCAGGGCCAATTCCCTGGTTGGAACAACAATTAATACCTTTTGACTTTCATTAAGATAGATTTTATGAATAAGAGGGATAAGGAAAGCAGCTGTTTTTCCTGTGCCTGTGGAAGCAAGACCAATTACATCACGGCCTTCTAAAATAGGGTTTATCGCTTGAAGTTGAATTGGGGTGGGTTGCAGGTAGCCTTTATCCGCTATATTTTGTTTTAAAATTGGATTAAGGTTAAAATTCTGAAAGGTTTGAGCAGTATTTTGTTCCGGTTCAAAAGTATTTTGGCAGGATTTACGGATAAACATGTTAATGTCTGCCCCTTCAAGCTGGCTCTTTCTTTGGGTGTTTTGTCTGTTATTTGAAGAGAATCCGGGATTACCAAACCTGCCTCTGCGAGAGGATCCGGAAAATCCATTACCTGAACCGCTATGGCGGATTGATACTCTGTTTCTATAATTTGAGCGTAGCGAAGATTTCAAGCTATGCTTATATCGATTACTGTTGTACATAAGGTATGAAAAAGAAAACTAATATTTAAAAATATCAGGAGCTACTTGAAAAGTCAGTCCTTAGAGGAAAAAATGATCTCTGTAGCTTAAAATTCTAAATCAACTATTATTAAGTATAGCACACCCTCTCTATAAAAGACAGTGGGCATAATTTTCACCAGAAATTAGAAACTGCAATTTGTTAAGGGCATATAGGTGCTAATGACTCTTGTACCCAGCGGATACGAAATACCTAAAACACTCTCAATGAAGCCCAAAACAGAGAAAAGAGTTGGGTTTTGGCTGCTGCAGGCAAGAAAATGAAGCAAACCCAAACTATAAAGAAAAATAACTATAATTGACAGGAAAATTACCACGAAAAAAGCATTAGGCCGACTTTGAATAAACATATATTTTTAAGTATACCAAATAATCCTACTTTCCTTTAGCTTTTAATTTTTTGGTTTCTTTCACTTCTTGAGTCCGGCTGACTGAATCTTTTATCTCCATCGCCTTTTTACTGATTTCTTTTAAGACTTTATTGCCTTCTTTTTGTAAACCCTCTAAAACTTTTTCTGCTTTTTTCCTATTTTTCTCATCCGAAAGAGCGATAGCTGCGGCTGCGGCTGCGGCGCCAATAATTGCGCCAGCCACACCGGTTGCCAGCGGATTTGGACCTTTATTTTCTTCTGTCATAAACTCACCCCCTTTTCTTTTTGATTATTTTTCCGGCAATAGCTACTAAAAGAGCAGGAATTGCAGCCAATGCCTTAATTTGAATTTTATCTTTTATGCCCTGAGCCGTATCTTCCAGAGAATCCGAAAGATTGGTAACCGATTTTAGAGCCTTCACCAAATAATAGGAAACATAAACTATACAGACTGTTATAACAAGAAGTCCTAAAGTCAATATAATGTTTAAAAAGTCTTGCGTCGTGTTCACGGAAGTTATTATACCACGCTTTAGAATTTGCATAGGGAAGCTGTTTTTAGTACCATATATACATGGTTAGTTTATGGAATATTTATCATTAATACCAGCTACGGCACTAGGTTATTTAGCATCCAGAACAGTAACTCACCCGACTTCACGAATCAGAAGGAAAATGCCAAGCATTAAGACAAAAAGAGTCCAGGTTTTTCCTGTGCTAAGAGTTAAAATATTTGGCAGAGTGATACATTTTCATCACTGGATATATTTTTCTGTAATTCTCCTGGTTTCATTTTTCGTGTCCCTCGGCGTAGTCGATTACATTGTTACCAAAGGCATTCTTTTGGGCGGAATCATCCACGGATTGACTTTGCCCAAAGAGCACCGCAAGATTATCTATAAAGATCATACTATTGAAAAATTAATCTCCATTGACCATAATTAAGAAGTGGAACAATCTTCTAAACTTCTGGTAGTTCTCACCGGAAAAACAGCTTCGGGTAAGGATACTGTAATGGCTAAGCTTCTTTCTAGATTCCCTGGTTTTGAAAGAGTAATTACCACTACTTCAAGACATCTAAGACCTGGAGAGAAAAATGGCGTGGACTACAATTTTATCTCTGAGCCGGATTTTAGAGAAAAAATAGACAAGGGTGACTTCATTGAATATGTGGAGTACGGAGGGAATTTATATGGCACTGAGAAATCTCAAATTACCAACAATTTGCATAAAAATTTAATCTGGAGGATAGATCCATCTAGAGCCGGCCAAATTAGAAAATTTATAAAAGACTCTTTTGAACCTAACTTGGCTGAAGATTTGTTAAAAAAAGTCAAGGTAATCTATTTAACTGTCAATGATGATGTTGTTTTAACAAGGTTAAAAAAGCGCGGTTTAAGGGAAGAAGAAATTGCCAAAAGAATGAGTGAAGATGCCAAATTTTGGCAAGAGTTTAAAGATAGCTATGATTTTGTTGTTGAAAATATCCCCGGTAAACTGGATGAAGCTGTAAGCCGCGTTTGCAACTTAATCAGGAAATGATTAAAATACACGGATCATGCGAATTCCGGATATCTTAAAACCCGGTAAAAAGAAAATCTTTATACTGGGTCTTTTAATCATAGCAGCAATAACAGGCTTTTATTTTTTCGGCCAAAAGAAAGAAACCCCATTACAATTTGCAAATGTTAAAAAACAGGATATCAAAGCTACTGTTTCATCCTCCGGTACGTTAACAGGTAAAAATACTGTCAATTTGAAGTTTAAATCATCAGGAAAATTGAGTTACTCAAATGTTAAAGCCGGAGATAAAGTTTATGCCGGTCAAGTTATTGCCGGACTGGATACTCAGGATCTTGCTATTGCCCTTCAGCAAGCACAAAATACTTTAAGAGACAAACAGGCAATTGCGCAGAAAGCCGAAGATGATGTTAAAGATCACTCAAGCGATGAATCATTCGCCCAAAAAGTAACCAGAACTACTGCCCAAGCTGCCAGAGACTCTGCATTTGACGCTGTGAAGGCTGCCCAAAGAGCTTTCCAGGATGCTGTAATCATCTCACCTATTAATGGAATAGTGACGCAGGCAATTGAAGTTTCCGGCCAAATAGTTTCTCAATCCGACTTAATCGCTCAAGTTGTTGATACTTCGGCCATTTTTTTTGATGCTGATATTGATGAAGCGGATTACGGCAGCATTGCTTTGGGCATGAAAGCAGATCTAACTTTAGATGCGTACCCGGATAAAACACTAACAGGCATTGTTGACCGAATAATTCCCCAGACAAAGACTACCACGCAGGGAGCCAATGTGGTAACTGTCAGAATTAAACTGAATGATCAGAATTTATCTTTAGTAAACGGTTTAACAGGACAAGTATCAATTATAACGAAAGAAGAAGGCAGTGTCCTGACTATCTCGCAAGAAGCTTTACGTGACGACAATAGTGTTGTTTTGAAAAAAGGCAATACATTAAGCGTACAAAAAGTCACTCCGGGAATCAGTTCGGATACAGATGTAGAAATTAAAGATGGACTGAGTGAGGGAGAAACCGTTTTACTAAACCCCCCTGCTCCGGGCGCCAAATTACCAACAAATGTAAAATGACTCTAGTAAAACTTTTAAAGATCAATAAAATCTACAATTCAGGAGAAGTAAAATTCCAGGCTTTGAAAAATATCAACCTGGATATTAAAAAAGGCGAATTCGTAGCAATTATCGGGGCTTCAGGTTCGGGAAAATCAACACTTATGAATATCATTGGTTTGCTGGATAAACCCACAACAGGATTATATGAACTTGACGGACAAGATACCTCTCGTTTGAAAGAAGATAACTCGGCAAGGATCAGAAATAAAAAAATAGGCTTTGTTTTTCAATCATTTAATCTACTTCCAAGAACATCTGCTTTGGATAATGTAGCCATACCTTTAATTTATGCAGGGGTTTCGGAAGATAAGCGAAAAGATATGGCAAAAAAAGCCCTGGAGCAGGTAGGGCTTGACGATAAACTTAACTCCCGCCCAAGCCAGCTTTCCGGAGGCCAACAGCAAAGGGTAGCAATTGCCCGGGCACTGGTGAATAACCCGGAAATTATTTTGGCAGATGAACCCACAGGAAATCTGGATTCCAAATCTGGCCAGGAAATCATGAAAATTTTCCAGGAGCTACACAATCAAGGCAAAACCATTGTCATGATTACCCACGAAGCCGATATAGCTAAGAATGCCAGAAGAGTTATCAAAATCAAGGATGGAGAAATAACTTAATATGGAAATTGTTCAAACTATAAAATCAGCTTTTACTGCAATTTTAGCTAACAAAGTGCGGTCATTTTTAACAACCCTCGGCATAGTTATTGGAGTAACTTCAGTAATTTTACTGATAGCTGTTGTTTCCGGTCTTCAAACCTTTATTACAACTCAAATTCAAGGTTTAGGGTCAAATTTGTTGTTTGTTATTCCGGGCAGGGTCGGAGGGGCAAGGTCTCCAGGAGGTATTCAGGAAAACAAACTGGTATATCAAGATGCCCTAAATCTTAAAATGAAATTGGCAGGTGAAGCAGAAATATCCGGTGCTGTCCAAAAGAATGCAACATTACAATTCAAAAATAAAAATGATAAAGGAGCAGCTGTTTTTGGAGTCGAGGCAACTTATCCCAAAATTATCTCCATTAAGCTATCCGGCGGAAGATTTTTCAGGGAAGTTGATCAACAAGCTGCGAGGCGTGTTGCCGTGATCGGCCAAACAGTAAAGAATAATTTGTTTGCCCAGGGCCAACCATTAAACCAGTCAATTGATGTGGCAGGCCAAAAGTATACCGTAATAGGTATTTTGGAACCAAGAGGTTCGATTTTTGGAATTGACCAGGATAATTCAATCTATATGCCGATTACTACAGCACAAAGGCAATTCGGCATTGACAGATTAAATACCATTTACATCGGGGCCAATAATTCCAGTAATGTTGCTAGCGTTCAAAAAAAGGCTATAGCGATTTTGAAAAAACGCTTAACTGAAGATGATTTTACTGTACAAAGCCAAGAGCAAACCTTATCTACCATTTCTCAAATTACGGGAGTTTTAACAGCGGCATTGGGGGGAATTGCGGCAATATCGCTATTGGTAGGAGGCATCGGAATCATGAATATCATGCTGGTATCGGTTACGGAAAGAACCCGGGAGATTGGGTTGCGAAAGGCGGTTGGAGCAAGACCTTCCGATATTCGGAATCAATTTTTGGTTGAGGCAATTATTTTATCCGGCTTTGGAGGAATTATCGGTATTGTTTTAGGAGTAGGAATATCTTTGATTGTCGGCAGATTTTTTACTACCACAGTACCCTGGTGGTCGGTATTACTCTCTTTTGGATTCTCTACTCTGGTGGGAATAATCTTTGGAGTTGCTCCGGCTATCCGTGCTGCCCGCTTAGATCCCATCCAGGCATTAAGATATGAATAAGCAATTTGTATCCCACCTCGGAGGTAGGAGTGAAGCTACACCTAGGGTTTTGAGGCAATTTTTTGGGCGTATTCTTCAGGGGTAAACCAAACTGGTTCCGGAACAACTTTATACTTGAGATTCTTCACTAATTTTGGTTTTCCATCCTCTTCAATCACATAATAAGCAAACCCCTGCATTTTTTTGACCGGTTCATAATCTGCATGACCGGGTAAAGATACCGGATCAACTTCCTCAAAGTTCACAGGAGAATTATCAACCATCACCAGCCAAGTCTTTCCGGTATTTGCAATTAAATGTCCGGTACCCGAAGGAATAAATATGCTGTCCCCGGGTTTTACAGGTATTGCATAAAAAGTTTCTATTTCATCATCAATCGGATTGCCCTTGGAATCTAGCTTCCTCTCTTGCAGCAGAACTATTCCTTCACCGGCGGCTACATGATATGTTTCATCAAGCTGACCAACATGATAATGTCCGTAGGTCTTAATATATTCACCACCCACCGTACCTGTTTCCCAAACCGTTATGTTTGTCTTGTCTTTGCCGCCCCGGACCATGTAATAGTGAATTTCCGGACCAGACGCATCCGGTTTCATCAACACTTCCTTCATCATTTCATGCAATCTGGGAGCATAGGGCTTTAACATAAATTAAGGTATAGTATATAATCCATTATAACATGGACTCTTTTACCTTAATTATTTTTGGCATTACCGGAAATCTCGCCCAGATCAAATTGATTCCGGCTCTTTATGATATGGAGGAAAAAGACCTTTTGCCATCTGATATGACTATTGTCGGTATTGCCAGAAAAGAAATGTCTGATGAGGAATTAAAGCATTATGTTCACACCGTTTTGCATCTGGAAAATATCCATCATAAACATGAAATTAAAGAAGAAGTTTTTAAAAGACTTTGTAAGAAATTTACATATCTAAGCGGTCAAATTCAAGACCAAAATTTATATGAAAAGCTAAGTAATATCTTAAAACATGGCAATAGAATTTTTTATCTGGCTACCTACCCTGAACTCTATCATCAAATTTTCGAGAATTTACAAAAAAATAATTTGAACAAACAAAACAAGGGTTGGATCAGGTTAATGATTGAAAAACCTATTGGTTGTAATCTTCCCTCAGCTAAGAAGCTAAACAAGCTGCTTTTAAAATATTTTACAGAGGATCAAATTTTCCGGCTGGATCATTATTTAGGCAAGGAAACTCTGCAAAATATTCTTACCTTTAGATTTGCCAATGATATTTTTGAACCCCTTATCAATAAAGATTATATTGACCACATCCAAATTGCTGCTGCCGAGGATTTCGGCATTGGCAAACGGGGCGGGTATTATGATCAGGTAGGGGCGTTAAAAGATGTTGGTCAAAATCATCAACTGCAGATGCTGGCTTTTGCCGCCATGGATGCACCAAGTGAATTCTCTAATGAGGCAGTCACCAAAGAGAGGATCAAGATTCTCAAAAACCTGATACCTATGCCTGACAAGGTAGTTTACGGTCAATATGAGGGTTATCGAAAAGAAGAAAATGTTTCTCTGCAGTCCAATACAGATACATTCTATGCCTTAAAAACTTATATTAACAACGAACGTTTTAAGGATGTCCCGATTTATATCAGAGCCGGGAAAAAGTTAAAGCAAACAGTGACGGAAATCTCTATTGTCTTTAAAAATCATGTTAACAGACTATTCAAAAGCGCAGATAGCGGGGATGAACCAAATGTTTTAATCTACCGTATTCAGCCGAATGAGGGAATTGTGCTTAAGATTTTAACCAAAGTACCGGGCTATGATGCAAAATTGCAACCGGAATATATGCAGTATTGCTACAGACCCAATCCATATACGCACAAGATTCCCGACCCGTATGAACGTTTGCTGATCGATACAATCAGAGGCGATCAGACATTCTTTAATGATGCGGAGGAAGTGGAAGCACAATGGGCCTTTATAGATCCCTTAATTGCAGTCCGCGGGAAACCCGCAATTTACGAACCCGGGTCCTGGGGGCCAAAAGAAGCTGATGAGTTAATAGAAAAAGACGGAAGGATTTGGCTTGAACCTTCAATGGATTTTTGCAGAATTTAGCCTCGCAAGGCGTCCCCTTGGGTGCGTAACTATATGAAAGACATAGATTTAACAGAGGTACGACAATATATAACTGAATTAGTTTTACAGGCAGGCAAGATTTTAAAAAAATACTTTGAGTCCGGTAAATTTACTTCAAGATCAAAAGGTGGTGTAGATCTTTTAACTGAGGCTGATGAGGAAGTAGATCAGTTTTTAAGGGAAAATATTCAAAAACAATATCCTAAATCTAAACTGTTAACAGAAGAAACTGCACCTGAAGACTATTCATCATTAAAAAATGCAGATAATTTATGGATTATTGATCCGCTTGACGGAACAGTTAATTTTTCAAGGCATCATCCGCATTTTGCCATATCGGTCGGTTTAGTTAACAAGGGCGTACCACAACTTAGCGTAGTCTATCTTCCTATAGAAAATAAGTTATATTGGGCGCAGGCTGACCGGAATGAAGCATTTCTTAACGGCAAACCGATTAAAGTTTCTACTACTGGTGATTTAAAAGAGGTTGTGTTTTGTTGTGATTGGGGTTGGAATTTAGAAACAAGGATCACAGTTGTTAAATGGTTGGAAAAAGTAAATGCCTTTGTCAGACAAATTAAATGCATGGGTTCTGCTGTAGCAGATCTGGCCAGTTTGGCAGATGGCAGTATAGACATTTATTTACATTCTGGCTTAAAACCCTGGGATACAGCAGCATCTTCTTTATTAATTGAAAAAGCCGGCGGTAAAATCACTACTCCCAACGGCGACAAATGGAATGTTTTTAATCCAGAAATGCTGGCTTCTAATGGGATTTTGCATACTGCTATACTGAATTTATTAAATAAATAACCATGAAATTAAAAGGTTACACACTCTGGTTAGTACCGACAGGCGAGGCTTTTGAGAAATTTAACAATTTAATACAAAGGCTGTCCAAGCAGTACTATGCTCCAGTATTTCGCCCCCATGTTACCTTATTGGGTGAATTTTTGCAGACGGAAGAAGAATGTATTGAGAAAACTAAAGAATTAGTAAAAGGTCAAAAGTCATTCACTTTGGAACTTGGACAAATTTATTATGAGGATTTTTTCTTCAGGACACTTTTCGTCAAAGCTAAAATCACCGAAGAACTACAAGCTCTGCATGACAGGGCTAAACAAATTTTTAATATGACTAATATTCCACAATATATGGCACATTTGAGCCTCTTATACGGAACTTTTCCAGTTGAACTCAAAGAGAAGATTATAAAAGAAATCGGCAGAGATCAATCAGCTCAATGGGAAGTAAATAAAGTTACCCTGATCAAAGGTGGAGAGGTGGACGATTGGCAAATTGTAGGAGAATTCCCTTTTAAGATTTTTTAACAGGATGGCGGCCGAATTGCCAACGCATGGCAGCAACTACTTTGTTACGGAAACTGTTTGGAGAATTTTCTTTATCTTTGTCTGAGTTATCTCTGACTTTGACTGAAGCCTCAATTACCGGTGTATCTATCCCCAGCTTTTGTGCCAACTTTAGTGTCCAGTGTGCTTCCCCCTTGATTTTTCCAGCACCTCCACCTGATCCAATTACAGAGGATATATTGGATAAATCAGGATCACTCCTAAATTCTGCCAAAGACCAGCCTACCAGACGTGATTCAATGATTGATCCGTTATTATAAATTCTAAATACTTCCCGCAGGTCATAGTTAAACGGTGAATATTTCAGGATGGCTGCTCCTTCTCCAATTGCTTCCATCATGCCATATTCAATACCATTATGAACGGTTTTGGCAAAGTGTCCGCTACCCGCTGGACCCAGATGAGCATAGCCTTCAGGGACGGCAGCCACCTTTAAAACAGGTTCAACCCTCTTAAAATCCTCCTGTGAACCCCCCACCATAATACATGCACCGTTTCTTGCTCCTTCTATACCGCCCGAGGTACCCGCATCCATAAAATGGATACCATGGCTTTTTAACTCATTTGCCCTTCTAATCGTATCTTTGTAGAAAGAATTACCGCCATCAATTACCAAATCCCCTGGATTTAACTTATTGGCAAGTTGGGCTAGAAGTTCATCAACTGCCGGTCCAGCAGTCACCATTAACCATATGATTCTAGGGGCATCAAGTTTACCAATCAACCCATCCAAGTCTTCTGCAGCCGTTAGCCTCGCAAGGCGTCCCCTTGCAAGCGTATTAGCTTCCTTTTTTAATTCTTCGCGAGGCTCAGGAGACCTGTTCCAAGCTACTACCTCGACCCCTTTTTCCAAAAGATGCAAAACCATATTTTTGCCCATTCTGCCCAGTCCAATAAACCCAATTTTCATGGTAGAATTATATCATGTACTTAAGTTTTGATATTGGCGGAACAAATATGCGTCTAGCCACTTCTTCTGACGGTGAAACTTTTGCCGGATCAAAAATTATTCCTACTCCGAAAGATTTTAATGAAGGAATGAAAACCTTAAAGCAAACTGCAGACGAGCTATCGCATGGCGAAAAAATTATTGGGATTGCCGGAGGTGTTGCCGGCCCTCTTGATAAGGAAAAAACTATGCTGGTTACCAGTCCTCACATTCCTGGATGGATTAATAAACCTTTAAAAACCGAATTAGAAACAGTTTTTGACTGCAAGGTAATTTTGGAAAATGATACTGCCACGGGTGGCATAGGTGAAGCTGTAAAAGGAGCGGGAATAGGCAAGGAGATAGTGGGATATATAGCTATTGGCACAGGGGTAGGCGGAAAAAGGATTGTTAACGGAAAAATTTCCAACGACAGTTTTAATTTTGAACCCGGGCATCAAATTATCGTACCTGATGGAAATCTTTGTAATTGCGGAGGCAAAGGCCATATGGAAGCGTATGTTTCCGGATCATATTTTGAAAAAATGTACGGACAAAAAGGGGAAGATATTACTGATCCAAAAATCTGGGATGAAATATCAAGATATCTGGCAATCAGTTTGGTCAATACAACTGTTCATTGGACTCCGGATATTATTATCCTAGGAGGCGGCGTTTCCAAAAGTATTCCTTTGGAAAAAGTCAAAACCTATCTTAGTGAGTTTCTGACAATTTTCCCCCAAGCTCCGGAAGTAGTTAAAGCTACATTAGGTCATGACGCAGGCTTATACGGAGCACTCTATTTGTTGACAAACAATTGACGATCGTTAGATTTTTGTCAACTTGCTGAAAGTACCGAGATCATTTGATACTACTACGAGCACAAAATCTGAAAGACTCAATTCTTGTATAAATTCCCTTAAGGGTTCTGCAACGTCTTTTTTGCTGGCCCACAAACTTTTTTGCCAGTATTTAAACCCCCATTCTTTCAGCTTTTGTCTTAGGGTATTTCGCAATCTTCTTTTGCTTTCCGGAATGTCGAACACAACCAGTCTCCATTTACCATCCCATTTCTCATCCCTTAAAGCATTCTCTATCTTTAAGTAATTTTCCCCTTTTGCCGTTAATTTGAGAATTATTTTATCATCATTTAAATCCTTTGTTCTTTCGATAAAACCTTCTTTTCTTAACCTCCATATAAGTTGGTAGAATTCATAACGGTCAGCTCCTTGCGGGTTTCCATGAGAATATTGGTGCATGTAAGTTGCAAAATCGTAAATCGTCGCTCCAACCCAAACAGATTTCTCCAAAGCAAAAAGTGCAGCATTAACTAATTTTGATCTTTTTCTAACCATAATGTATGTTGACAAATTATTGACGATCGTTAGATATTTGTCAAATGAGAATTATACATTGAGTATATAATTTGTTAATATTAGTGAATATATGCCCCTGTAGCTCAGCAGATAGAGCATTTCGCTTCGGACGAAAGGGTCGAGGGTGCAATTCCTTCCAGGGGCGCAAAGCGCTAGAAGAGTTGATTTATGGTAAGAACAATGCTACTATTCCAAAATTATGCGTTATGTTGATCTTCGAAGAGGATTATTAAGAGGAGTTGGAATTGCTCTTGCTGCGTCTCTGCTTTCAGCTTGTGCAGATAGTGGGGCTTACAGAAAGAATATGATTGAAACCTGTAAAGGAGAAGAGATTACTGTTGGTCAGATGGAAAAAGAATTAAATCTGGCAAGGTATAATGGTCCTCTGGGCCGAGAAAATCTTGGTGAAGAACTCAGAGCCTACAATAATGCAGCTTGTGGAACAAAAGTTAAAACCTGCAACGGAGAAATGTCCCTTGATGAACTGGAAAGCCAATTAAGGCGGGCAAGATATAATGGTCCTTGGGATCATGGTAAGGCAGAATTAGCTGCATATAATAGAGCTGCGTGTCCTGAGAGACGATAAAATTAGAATTTAGAGTTTAAGTCAATTTTTCTGATTCTGATGTTTTTGGGGGTAACTTCTACCAGTTCCGTCTCATCAATATATTCGATAGCCTGCTCCAAACTCATGATTTTCGGAGTATTAAAATGCTCGCTGGTTCCTTCCCCGCTGGATCTGTGATTTGTTTGCTGTTTTTCCTTACAAACATTTATTTTAATATCATCCCCTCTGGAATTCATACCAATAACCTGCCCTTTATAAACACTGATACCGGGCCCTACAAACAGAATTCCTCTATCTTGAGCACCTACCAGGGCATATAGCTTGGTAGTTCCCGATTCATGTACTACCAAAGACCCCTGCATTCTTTCAAACTTTCCTCCTTTATCCTCCCTGTATTCCAAAAATGAACTGCTGATTATTCCCAAACCCTTTGTATCGGTCATGAACTGACTTCTATAGCCAAAAAACTCCTTGGTGGCAATACAAAACAGCAGGTATACAATACCGTTCTCGGTATTCATATCTAATAACTCGGCATGTCTAAGACCCATTTTTTGCATAACTGTCCCTGACATAGCTTCCGGAACCTCGATAGCTACTTTTTCATATGGGGTCATGAGTTTTCCGTTTATTGTTTTCTCAATAACCTGAGGCTTGCCGACCTGAAATTCATAGCCTTCCCTTCGCAACCGCTCAATTAAAATAGCCAGATGCAGTTCTCCCCTGCCGTTAACAATCAAGTCACCGGAAGAACCATCTTCAACCGTTAAAGCTACATCTGCCTCTGCTGCTTTGAAAAGCCTTTCCCGGATTTGTCTGGCAGTTTTAAATTCACCCTCCAGTCCGGCAAAAGGAGAAGTATTGACCCCAAAATTCATTCTGACAGTAGACTCTTCAATATCCAAAACAGGTAAAGCAACGGGACTGCTGGAATCTGCAATGGTTTCACCAATAGTAATATCAGGAATACCGGAAAGAGCCACAATATCACCGGCATGAGCCTCTTTAATATCAACTCTGTCTAACCCTTCAAAACCCATTAAAGAAGTCAGCCTGAATTTTTTGATAACCCCATCCCTGTTTATGTAGGCTGCTTCCTGACCGGCTTTAATGGTACCATTGTAAACCCTGCCTGTAGCAATCCTGCCTTTGAAATTGTCATAAATAGTATTGGTAATTAAAATTTGCAAAGGTTTGCTTATATCATCATGAGGTGCCGGAATATGCTCTAATATGGCATCAAAAACAGGTGAAATATCATCCATTTTGGAAAGATTTGTTTTAAGTCCGGCTTTGCCGTGCTTACCTGAGGAATAAATGGTGGGAAAATACGCAGTTTCTTCATCAGCCCCCAATTCTAAAAAGAGATCAAAAGTTTTATTAATAACATATTCTATTCTGGCATCAGGTTTGTCTATTTTGTTAATAACCACAATTATTTTGTGGCCCAACTCCAGTGCTTTTTTCAAAACAAACCTGGTTTGCGGCATTGGTCCCTCTTTGGCATCAATTAAAAGTAAAACTCCGTCAGCCATTTTTAAAACCCGTTCCACTTCCCCGCCAAAATCAGCATGCCCCGGAGTATCAATAATATTGATTTTGGTATTTTTCCAGTTCACTGAGGCATTTTTGGAAAAAATGGTAATCCCCCGCTCTTTTTCCAGGTCATTGGAATCCATAATTAGCTCTGAAGTGTCTGTAAATTGCTTTCCAAGCTTAGTTTTGGATTGACGAAGTAAAGCATCCACTAAGGTAGTTTTGCCATGATCAACATGGGCAATGATAGCTACATTTCGTATGTTTGTCATAATGATCTGCCATTAAAAAACCCCGCCATGGCGGGGTTCCATTTCAGCAGTATGCTTATTATACCACAAAAACTATAACCTAGCTTCTACCTGCAAAAGGTTTTGTTAAAAATATGGCTGAAAAATCCAACACAACAGGCACAATAAGATAGATTGATGCCGTTTCAAAAAAATTTGAAGCTCCCTCCAAATTCAAACCATTCGACCAAAGCCAAATTTTTTGAATAAGGGCCGGATTTAGAAAATATAAAACTACTAAAATTGCTGCAGCAACAGCTAGGATTAAAATTACAAAAAGAATACTGCCTTCAATATCTTTTCTTGAAGAAAACATGGTGTTGCCGATTTCAAAAAGCAGGTAAATGGCTAAAATCACCTGCCACCAGGGAGAGGTTCCTATTTTGACCAGAAGAAAAATTGAAAAAATTAAAATCATACCTAAAAGGACCGGAGCCACCCCTACGATCATCCTGCGCAACGGATCTGTATAACCAATCTGTACGCTGCCCAGTTTAACTCCTTTTTCTTCAATCTCCGGTAATACATTCATTTCTCCGACCGGAACCAGCACTACTCCGGCAAATAAAAGATGTGCCAGTTCGTGTATTATTGTACCGGGTAAGAATATAAGGGCTAAAATATGCACTACAACCCTATGGCTTCTGGTTAATTTGTAGATTAATTTAACTAAAGAATTGATTAATTTCCTGGATAAAAAGAAAAGTAAAATAAGTTCAAACAGAAAAGTAATAAAATAGAACATTAGAATTAGTATAACAACACTTCTCACTACTGTCATTCTGAAGCGTAGCGACCGCGTGCCGCCGTAGCTTTAGCGGTGGCGCAAGGATCTCTCAATTTGTTAGAATATACAACAATGGGCCGGTAGCTCAGCGGTAGAGCAATGGACTCTTAATCCATTGGCCGTGGGTTCGAATCCCACCCGGCTCACAGCATCTATGGACTCTTGCCCCGCCTCTGGCGGGGAGTGTATTATCCATGGGTCGAGCGTTCAAATCGCTCCGGGGTCACAAGCAACTCACTCTTGCTTTGTAGTAACTTTTAATTCTCCCGTGATCTAGATCACTGCAAAAACTTGTATCTCGTTTTATAGTTGAAAATATAAAATCTTTACAAGAGAGGAGGTGAAAAGTATGCACTGGTTTACAGGTTTATTAGGTTTTGTTTCAATTATTACTCCTTACTTATTGAATTACAGTGATAATCCTAGCGCACTGTGGACTAGCTTTATCTTTGGAGCAGTTTTAATTGTGGCATCAACTTTAGCAGGTTTTGCTAAAGGTAAAGATACCTGGGAATACTGGATTGTTGGCATTGCCGGCATAGGAACCATTTTAGCTCCATTTGTTTTAAACTTTACTACCGTAACTGCGGCGGTATGGACATTAATGATCATCGGAGGGATAACGGTAATTCTGGCAGGGATCAAGCTGTTTCAAGGAGAACCCAGGACAAGATTGGGTTATTAACTCCTCATCTAGAGGCAGATTGGAGGTGAAAAATAATGCCAAACGGCTTAATGTTACGAGATTTTTGGACCTTTCCTAAAACCATGTTGCCATCTATTTGGGAAGATCTGATGAGCGAAACTAGGCTAGATACTATTCCGAGCGGATTGTCAGTTTCCGAGGATGAAAAGAGCTATTACGTAGATGCAGCCTTTCCTGGTCTAGGTCCTAAAGATATAGAGGTAACTTTTGATAGAGGGATATTACATATTCGAGGAGAAGGAAAAGAAGAAGAGAAAGGAAAAAAGTTTTACAGAAAAGCAACCAGTCAATTTGCTTACTCTGTAGTTGTTCCAGAAAGCCTGGATAGCAAAAAGGAGCCAAAGGTGACTTATAAAAATGGCATGATGCATGCAATATTTGAAAAAGTTCCTGCACCAAAGCCTAAAAGGATAGAAGTTAAAACAGATTAAAGAAAAAGCTGGCAAGCTGTAGAAAAAGTACTTAGGGAAACTTACCTACTAACAGTCTGCCAGCACCAGTATTAGGATAAATGGTAAACCATGGCAATTTCGCCGCATTTACCTGGTGGACCTTTAGGACGATTTAAGCATTCACCGTACAATTTGTGATGAAAATTCTCTATTTTGATTTTGGTCTTCTCGAAGCCAAAACGTCCGAAATAACCAGGTTCATATGTGAGTAAAAGTACATCAGGGATTCCTGAAGTTTGGGCTTTTTCCAGACAAGCTTCAACCAGCTTTCTCCCAATACCATGTTTTTGATCTTTTTCCCGGACTGCCACTGCTCTAATTTCAGCCAAATTGTCTGAGAGCCTATGAAGAGCAGCACATCCCACAACTTCACCGTCCATTCTGTAGACGATGAAATCACCGATGTCTTTGCGGATATCCTTTAACTTACGGTGAAGCATTCTATCCTGGTCGGCAAAATGATTGACTAGCTTTTGGATCGATTTAGCATCACTCAACCTAGCCTGATCCGCAACACCAGACAATCTTTTCATTCTGGAATAGTAACAAGAAATATCGCATGATTCAAGCTAATCACCTTCCAAGTAGTCTAGTGGTTTTGCATTGGAATTTTGGTAAGGTTTAAAACCATTAAGATATCGTCTTTATTGACGGTTGTTCCATCTTGGCAAAAAATTTTAATTACTTGTCCCGACCTTGTTGCCTCGATTACATTAACAAGTTTCATGGCTTCGATCATAGCCACAATTTGGCCCTCTTCAACGAAATCACCTTCATTTACATAATATGGTTTTTCTGGTTCAGGTCTTCGGTATAAAACACCAGTAAAAGGAGCCTTTATTTGTGAATATCTTGTCTCATTTTCATAATTGGGAAGGTCTTCTTCTGGAGAAAATCCTTTAGGAACAGAGGTATGGCTACGCCGTCTGATAACAGTCTTATTGTAACCATCATCAGCTACCAAGTAATCGGCATTTGTATCCCTCATTGTCTTAAGAGTTTTTCTTAGGTCTATTAACCAAGGAGCTTCTTTGCCTGCCATAGCAGATAATAATATCAAAAGATATCCTGTAATTCAAAAACTACATGATTCACAACTCCCTAAAATTGAGCAAGAGTTACTCTAGTTAACAGGTGCTAGAACTTCTTGTACTATTGGAGAAACCTAAGTTTAATGAAGCCAATTTGCAGTCTTGACAAGCCTCAAAGCAGGGGACTAAACTTAACTTGTTGAGCGTAGAAGAAGCAAGTATCTTTTCTTCCTACGCTTTTTTAAAAGGGGAAAAATTATGACCAAAACTTTAACCGGAACACTAAAAGATATACAAATTTTACTGGGTAAACCTAGAAAACTGGTCGGGGCTCTTAAATACTATTTAAGCTTCCTCAATATCAAAGAAGATGGAAAGCAAGAAATAGATTCAGACCAAAAAAATGATAAAATACAATCAATCCGCAACGGCAAGATCCTTTGGGTAGATGTCAGAAATCCCAGCCGAAAGGAAATTAGCGAACTGGTCCAAAAATATCCTTTCCATCCTTTACACCTTGAAGATTGTATGTCTAAAGGACATTTCCCTAAAATTGAGCAAAATTCAGAGGATAAATATTTATTTTTACTGCTTCGTTTTCCCGCGCTTAATGCCAATGAAGAAAGTATCACTATTAATCAAATATGCTTCTTTTTAGGTAAAAATTACCTCGTTACCGTCCATGACAGCTCTAAAGATACGGTTTCCAGGATATTTAATGAGTGTAAAGAAAGCAAAGAACAACGAAAGGTGTACATTGATAATTCTTCTGCCAACTTGTTGTACACCATTATTAACCAGCTAACCGATGACTTAACTCAACTATTGCAAATAATCTTAAAAGAGGTAGATGAAACAGAGGATATTGTGTTTGACGATAAGGTATCCGGAGTTTATAAAATCGGTCAATTAAGACACAAGATACTTTCCTCAAGGCGGGTAATCAGACCTTTAAAATCATTAATGGCAGAGATGACCACTAAAATAAACAAATTCAGTTCAACTAATTTATCCATTTATTTTGAGAATATTGCCGATTCGATTGACAAAGCCTGGGAAACTTTAGAAGAAGCGCGGGAAACGGTTGATATTTATAAAGATGCGGATTTTACTATCAGTTCAGAAAAAACCAACAAAACTTTGGCTGTTTTGACTATTCTTTTTACCTTCACCCTTCCGGCTACAGTTATCGGAACATTTTTTGGGATGAATGTTTTACTCCCGGGAGGAATAGAAGCCGGATCCTGGACCTTTTTAGGAAAATACACCACATTTATAATTATCCTGATCACGGGTACAATTCCTGCTCTTTTAATGAGCCTTTATTTTAAAAAAAGAGGTTGGTTTTAAAGCTAATTTGGGGTGTTGACATATTAAACCAACAGGTAGACAATTAATTTAGAAATCTCTAAAACCGTTAAAAGAGCAGGTTAAGAGATTTTTTTAGTGATTTAGGGGGAAGCATGATTTTGAAAGAATTATTTTCATCTAAAAAAATTTTTCTGCCTTTAATAATAAATCTCCTGCTTTTTGGTGGAATTTTTGTTCTCGGACTGCTTGGGCTGACAACGGGTTTAATTCAGTTTATTTTAGTTATGGCAGTATTTTTGGAGGTACTTTACCTTACAACCCTGATTCAGATATCTGTTAACAAAAACACCAAAGGTCTGGATGAGGTAAAAAAACATATAGAAGAACTCCAGGAAGGTGAAGAAAAAACCTACAACGGCTTAATTTATACCGGACATCAGATAAAAGCAATGCAACACGAGCTTAATGCCTTAAAAAGAGGCAGCATTTTAAAGTCTACCGGCAACCATCTTCCTAAATTAAGGAATTAATATTTTATTCAAAAACGGCTCCAACTTTTTAAGGTAAATAACATTATGTTTCGGGAAATATAAAAATACTGCAGGAGCATCTTCCAGCAGGGTTTTTTGAAAATCAAAATATTTTACCTTTCTATCTTCCTCTGAAATTATCTTCCTTCCGTCCTCTAAATCCTTATCTACTCTTTTGGAATCGTATCTTGTTAAATTGGTTTTTGCTTGAGTTGCGTGCCACAGAAAATACTGGTCAGGATCAACCGGTATGCTTTGGGTGATTAAAAGCGCTTGAAAATTTTGAGGGATACCTGATTCTATCCGGAGCTTACTGTCAAATCCCAACTTTTTCCAGGATTCTACAACAACTTTTCCCACCTCCTCCAAATTCGGAGTCGCTGTTAGAATTAACCCCGAACGCAGCTGATCATCCGGTAGAGTCGACTTTGCCCGCTCCAGAGCTGCTGCTGCTTCCTCAGGATTAGACAGATATTTTTTGGAATCGCTGTCGCGGGCCCAGGATTGCGGAGGATAAGGATTATTAGCAACTTCTTCATTTTCTATTTTAGGAGTCTGGAAAGCTAATGACTGACGGAGTGAACGGTTATGCAAAAGCGAATCCGTTGTCTGGAATAAAATTGTGACAATTTTTGAGTAATCAATAGTTTGCACTGCACCGATTAAGGGACTTGAACCAACCAGCTTTGGATTGCTTAAACCCATTAAAACCTGTACCTCTCCCAAATTAAAACCTGTAACGGCTATCTTCTCGTTCGGGTAAAATCTTACAACTATACCTGGAGATTTACCATCCTGCGGTTCCAGAATAAGTTTCGTAATAAAAATCCTGCTTTTTTCAATCTTTTTTATCTTATACGGACCTGTCCCAATCAGAGTACCTTTTTTAAAAATAGGTTTCGTTAGAAGCGAGGGCAAAGGAGAATATGATTCCTTCAGGTCGAATTGAATTATTTTATCATCCGGAAAGGAAACGTTTGTATTTGGGATAGAAAATTCCAGATCGGATGCTTTTACAGTTTCTTTATCAACCCATTTTAAATCCTTCAATTTAAACTTAAAACTTGTGGCATCATTATTGGTTTCCCAGCCGCTTACCAGGTTTGGTTTAATTTTTCCGTCGCTGCTTGCTTCAATCAAGCCGGAAGATAACAGTCTTGTTACCTCAATAGGCAGATCATGTTCCTGATAAGTCCCGATTAAACCTACCCTGATAATGTCCGGTGAATAGAAAAGCTTTAGCCTGGTCTGAAAAATCACCAGAAGCATGATCAAAACTATGCCGCCTATAACCCGGATTGCATTTCTTTTCAGGTATTCCCGGGTAATCAAAAGAAAAAGCCTCACGGATCTAAGATTCATAATTTACTAAACCATTAAACCGATTAAGGAAAATAAAACAAAGGCTAAGGCTACAGCAATAGTTGCATAGAAAAGGAGTTTCTCCGCTCCCCTTTTTGTGCGGTAAAAAGACATATCGCCGCCAAAGCTGGTACCTAAACCTGAACCTTTTTGTTGAATAATAATTATCAAAATCAAAAGAATACCCAGTATTATTTGAATTAGCGAGATTGCAGCTTTCATAATCGGTTAGATTATACACCAAACTTTAATGAGTAAGCCACTGCAGAAAATGGGTAATTACCCCGATTAAAAAAGAGACTACGACTGCCACCAAAAAAGGAGATAAATCATAAGGGGGAAGGTTAAATCCGTTGTAGCTATATCCGGGAAAAGTATAAGGAACTAATTGAAAATCGGAAACAATTGTAGTCAGGGCATAAAGGGCCAAAACATTTGTAACCCAGGCAAAAAATCCCAGCGTCAAAAGATTTAGCGGCAGAAACAATATTTTAAGTATGGGAACCAGGAGAAAATTTATCAGCATAAATGCCAATCCCCCAAGAAACAAACTCTTTACCCCGCCTGAATAAGTCAAACCGGGGACCGCTCTTGTAACCATCCAAAGGGAAACTGTATTGATCAGGAAATAGCGGAGCAAAGTTTTCATATTAGGATACGAGTAACTAAGATAAGAGTGATGAGTCTTTTTATTTTGACTCATCACTAGCTACTCTTATACTATAATCCTATCACGAAGTTTCCTGTGATAGCTAATGGCAAACCTGTGAGCCTCATCACGCAGCTTTTGCAACAATTTCAAAGAAAGACTTTTTCTTGGAAGCTTTAGAATTTCACCTTTAGGCGGATAAAGCCATTCCATCCGTTTTGCCAGACCAAATACGGGAATTGCTGCATTGCTAAATTGTTGAATTGTTACCTGAACAGCTCTAGCTTGTCCTCTACCGCCGTCTACTAATATTAAATCAGGCAAAGGCCACTCGGTATGCTTTAATCTGCGCCGCAGCACCTCACGTATCATAGCCACATCGTTTGGACGACTGAATCCGCCGGCTGACGAGCTAATCTTAAATTTCCTGTACTGCGATTTATCAATTTCCCCTTTAGTTAAAACAACCATTGAACCGGTGGCCTCATAGCCCTGGATATTTGAAATATCATACCCTTCTATCCTTTCAGGTAGTTTCCCCAGGTTTAAATCTTTTTTTAATTGCTCAAGGGCAAGGCTTCCTTCATCCTGTAAAAAATTAGGATTTTCTAAATAAAGCCCGGTCCTGTTGGTTTGGGTTAAATAGAAAATACCCTCGATTGTTTTTTTGATCTTAGCTGCTTCCTCAAATTTTTGTTTTTGCCCTGCTTGCTTCATTTCGGCAGTCAGTTCGGTAATCAGTTGCTCCTTTTTTCCGTCCATAAATTTGGAAAACCTGTTAATAATTTTGTTGTATTCTTCTTTACTTATTAAGCCAATGCACGCTCCTGGACATAGTTTCAGGTGATAATAAAAACATGGACGGAATCGTGTTTTGCTTCGCAAGGCGTCCCCTTGCGAAGCTGCAGCGCACCAGGGGAAGACTTTTCTTAATGATTTTAATGTTTCCCTGACAGTTCTGCTTGAAGGGAATGGACCCCAATGTTTTTTCATTATCTGGAGATCTTTTTTCCTGGCAGTCACAATTTTTGGGAAAGCTTCTTTACTGACTGCAATGTACAAATAATCCTTGTCATCTGTGAGTCTGACATTAAACGGAGGCAAATATTTTTTAATAAGATTGGCTTCCAGGATCAAAGCTTCAAGCTCCGATTCAACTGTAATTGTTTCCACTTTGGCGATATGTTCAACAAGAGTTGCTACTTTAGTATTATCACGGTGTATGCGTATCCCACCCCTGGTGTGGGTTAGGTTGACACCGTATGAAGTAACGCGCTGATAAAGATCAACAGCCTTTCCGACATATAAAATCTTCCCGTCTTTATCTTTAAATATATAGACACCTGGTCTTCGCGGAATTTCGGATTTAAAGCGGAGCCAACTCATGATTTTTTGACAGGTTCATTCTTAATTCTTTTACGGTAAATATGGCCGCCCAGCACTACAAAATAGATTAGTACCATAGCAACAGATATTCCGGCTATCAAAAGAGAAACAGGTTGGAATACGATAAAGGGTTTTACTACCACATCCTTAGTAAACTTCTGGCTGCCTATATTAATCACAATTTGATCCTTATAAGAATCAAAAAGCGATTTGGTCCGGATATTAAAATTGAATTCGCCGTTTCCAAAGGGGGGTATAGGGCCTGTTTTTTGATTCTCTCCGTTAAGCGCTGTGAGTTTATCAGCGGAAATCTGAAGAGGCGCAGAGGGATAAACAGCATTGCCTGTATTTGTAACTTTCACCTTGATAACCCCGGGGAAACCGGACAAGATCGGGCTTAAAGCATCAATCACAACATCAATCTGCGGTTTACCAAGAAAATCATTTTCCGATAAGGTTACTTTTACATCATGACTGTCCTGACCCGCATATTTATACGAACCGGCAGGAATTGGCTCCTGTGAAGATGAACCCTTAACCGCAAAAACAAAATGATTAAGATCCAGCTTATTAAAATAATCCACGCCGCCGGTGGTATTTTCCCAGGTAGGATCAACCATAACCCATCCGCGCCGTTCGTTCCAATACTCCGGCCATGCATGTAAAACATCTTTTGTTAAAGATAGCGGCCGCAGCGTTGTATTCTCGGTGTACGCATACCCGTTTAATTCCCTGGCCGGAATGCCGGCCGCTCTGGATAAAGCCAGAAATAAATCGGTAAATTCCATGCAAACAGCAGAATTGGAGTTATCTAAAACCGTAACAGCTCCAAGCCGTTCAATATCACTATTTTTTAACCGGCCGGAATCATATTTCAGGGAATTCACTACGTATTGAAAAATGAGCTTAGCTTTACCTTCAAAATCGCCCGGGGGACTGTCACCCAAAATTTCATCCAGCTTACTCATAATTTGGGGGTTATCTTTTTCCCAGTATTTTTGAGATTCGGTATATTTTTTTCTTAAGGCCTCATCCAGCACAGGGAGCTTTACCTTAGAGTTTGTATAAAGTTTTGCCGAGCCAAAAACTTTAACATCGATTTTTTGTCCGCGGTTTAATCTATACCAGGCCAGGTAGTTACCATCGCTGTCTACTGTCACGTTAAGCGGCTTTGGGTCTATGCGCTGAAAAATGACATCCTGGAAAGATGTGTCCGGAGGAAGCGCGATGTTTGTTAATATCGGCACCAGGTTTTTATTTTCCAGATGGTAACTCAAATCAAAATCAAAAATCTGCATGCTGCCGAAATTTGCAGAAATACCGGATGATGTAAGCTGGCTTTTATCAAAAGTCAAAAATATTCTTCCGGAGGAAACAGTCTGGTTTTTGGGGTTCGGACTAATCAAAGAAGGTTGGCCGAAACTCTGCGGTACCGAAAGAGTCAGGTTATAGGCTTCCAAATTCGTGGTTGAAGAAATTCTTGGAACCCTAACCTCCCAAACCTTACCGACTTTTTCAGCAAAATCTTTTGACTTAAAAGAAAGAGTCCACGGCAAGCTCTTACCCAAACCCGCCACCTGCTGGTTAAATTTAACACTAATCGTGGTGGTTGTATCTTTTTGCTCTGAGGTTACATCCAATGCTCCTCCGGGGTCTGCAGCCTTAATATCGGAAATTTGGGTTGCCCCAATAGTTAATTTGAACTGGTTGGCATAGTATTGTGAGGTCAGATTTTTGAGGGTAATTTTTTCTGTGACTGTAGTCACTCCAGCCTCCGAAACGTCATACAAAACATCATAAGATGTGGCAAATTCCCCTTCTGCAAAAACAGTCTGTGGCAAAACCAAAAGAATTAAGAAAATAATTAAAACAGAAATCTTTTTAATCATCTGATTATTGTAGCAAAATACCTTTAAATTATCCTAGCTAAATACTGGCCTGTGTAGGAAGATTTTATTTTGGCAAGCTGCCGGGGGGTACCTTCCGCTACAACTTTACCGCCTTTGTCTCCGCCCTCCGGCCCAAGGTCTACAATCCAATCCGTATTTTTAATGACATCTAAATTGTGCTCAATAATGATCACAGTATTGCCGTAATTTACCAGTTTTCGCAAAATCGTCAAGAGTCTTTCAATGTCTGCAAAATGGAGTCCGGTGGTTGGTTCATCTAAAATATACATGGTGTGCCCTGTGGGCCGTTTGGAGAGCTCCGAAGACAGTTTAATCCGTTGAGCCTCTCCTCCTGACAGTGTGGGGGCCGGTTGCCCCAGTTTAATATAGCCAAGCCCGACATCAAATAAAACCTGCAGCTTGTTTTTAATATGAGGAATATTCTCAAAAAACCTCAAGGCCTCTTCTACCGTCATATCCAACACTTCCGCTATGTTTTTATCCTTAAAATTAATTTCCAAAGCCTCCCTGTTATACCTTGCGCCGTTACACGACTCACAAGTAACATAAACATCCGGCAAAAATTGCATTTCGATTTTAAGAGTACCTTCGCCTTCGCAAACCTCACATCTTCCTCCTTTGACATTGAATGAAAACCTGCCCGGTCCATATCCCCTTATTTTCGCTTCAGGAGACTGTGCAAATAAATCTCTGATAAAAGTGAATGCGCCGGTATAAGTGGCTGGATTGCTGCGGGGGGTACGGCCAATCGGCGACTGATCCACCAAAACAACTTTATCTATATTTTCTACTCCTTCCATCCCTTTGTGTCCTCCGGATTTTTCTCTTGACCTGTATATTTTTTGCGCTAAAGCTTTGTACAAAATATCATGAATTAAAGTTGATTTACCTGAACCGGAAACACCTGTCACAGCAATAAATTGCCCCAAAGGGAAGGAAACGTTGATATTTTTTAAATTGTGCTCTGTGGCTCCAAATACGGTTAAAGCCCTGTTATTCGAGAGATCCTTCTCCGGTAAAGCCGGATCAGGATGACTCCGATGAAATATCGGAGTCACTTTTTTCTTGCCGGATAAATATTGCCCTGTCAAAGAATTCGGATTTTTTTTCATTTGCTCCGGAGTTCCTATAAAGATAATGTTGCCTCCGTGTTCACCAGCTCCCGGACCAATCTCTATGAGCAAATCCGCAGCCTCCATTGTTTCAGCATCATGTTCATTAACAATAACCGTATTACCCAAATCTCTCAGCTTTTTTAAAGTCTCAATCAAGCGACGGTTATCCCGCTGGTGCAAACCAATGGATGGTTCATCTAAGACATACAGTACCCCGGAGAGCCCTGAACCAATTTGAGAAGCCAGCCTGATCCGTTGTGATTCCCCCCCGGCCAAAGTCGAAGCAGGACGGTCAAGCGTTAAATAATCCAAACCAACATCAATTAAAAAACTTAAGCGTAATATAATTTCCTTTACGATCGGTGTGGCAATTTGCGCTTCGCGTTCCGATATCACACCTCCGAGGTGTGATATCCATTCCAGCACTTGCACTATTGATTGGCTGGTGACTTCAGCAATATTTAATCCGTCTATGGTGATTGAAAGAGCCTCATCCTTTAATCTTGCACCCTTACATTTCGGACAAACTTCCTTCACCATATATTTTTCAATTTCGGCCTTAACAAAGTCTGATTCCGATTCCTGATATCTTTGCTTAAGATAAGCTACCAAGCCCTGAAACTCCGAATAAAAATGGGTCCATCTGCCTTGTCTGTTTCTACCTTCCACTTTAAATTGATCTTGTCCGCTGCCGAAAAGCAAAATCTTTTTAGCCTCAGTTGTTAAATTTCCCAGTCTGGTATTTAAATCAAAACCGTATTTTTTCCCAACAGCTTCAATCAACCTGCTAAACCAGGTATCACTTGAAGCAAGTCTTGACCAGGGAAGTATTCCGCCTTCCGCAATAGAAAGAATTGGATTTAAAACCGCTGTCTCATCTATCTCCAAAAGACTACCCAGTCCGGCGCAGACGGAACAAGCTCCATGAGGCGAATTGAAAGATAAAAGTCTTGGCTCAACTTCCGGAAGAGAAATGCTGTCCAACGGACAGGCAAACCTTTCCGAATAAAGACGGTCATCCATTTTTTTAGGGTACTGTGGAAATTCTAAAGAAGCATCCAGAACTTGCGAGATAATCACTGATCCTTCGCCTAATTTAAGCGCTGTCTCAATACTTTGTGACAATCTTGAGTACATATTGTTCTCTTGTCCTGAGCTTGTCGAAAGATGAACACTATTTTTACTCTTGTCATCCTGAGGCGTAGCCGAAGGATATAACTTTATATTCTTCGCTTCGCTCAGAATGACAGTTTTATCTAACACTAATCTGTCTACTACCAAATCAATCGTGTGTTTGTTAGTTTTAATTAACACCAGATCTCCCGCTCCGCCCGCGGAGCGAGGCGAGTCATCAAGATCTCTTACTTGTCCATCAACTCTAACTTTAGAAAATCCTTTTTTTCTAAAGTCTTCAAAAAGCTGGGAATATTCCCCTTTCCTATCTTTAACCACCGGCGCCAAAATCATAATTCTTTTCCCCTTACTTGTTACTTGTTTCTTGTCACTTATTACTTTCTCCACTATCTGTTCCACGCTCATCTTGGCAACTTCTCTGCCGCAGACAGGACAATGTGGATGGCCAACCCGGGCAAAAAGCAGCCGCAAATAATCATAGATTTCGGTGGTCGTACCGACAGTTGAACGGGGATTATGTGAAACACCTTTTTGGTCAATAGAAATGGCCGGAGAAAGCCCTTCAATCAAATCCACATCAGGTTTATCCATTACCCCCAAAAACTGCCTGGCATAGGAAGAAAGTGATTCTACATACCTTCTTTGACCTTCGGCATAAAGGGTATCAAAAGCCAAAGAAGACTTGCCTGAACCGGAAATTCCTGTTAAAACTACCAGCTTGTTTTTGGGAATTTCCAGGTCAACGTTTTTAAGGTTATGTTCTCTAGCTCCTTTGATAACTATCTTGTCTATAGCCATATTATTGTCATCCTGAGCGATTAGTGAAGGATATAATTATATTCTTCGGCTTCGCCTCAGAATGACAGGAAGGACGAATTTTTCCCGAAAATGAATGATTTATTTTACACCATTTTGCAAGATTTGAAAAGGGGTATTTATCCCAAAAAAATTAAATTTTAATGGAGTCGTTTATGAAATTCAGGATCTTCCTTTATAATTCTCTTAATCATATCCCGACACGAAGGACCACTAAATCCACCTATTCTATCTATTACTGTTGAACCCGTTGAATTTAAACCAGGTTGTTTACTAGAAAATACACTAGCATCAATAAGTCCATTTCTCCTGTATTCTATGCTCGATTCTACTCCTATATTCATATTAATATAAATATCATAAATTGAAATTTTAAAGAAGCTTATCTAGGGTAATCTAAAAGGAACACCTAATATATCTATTGCGTTAGTTTTTAGTGACTCAGTTAGGGCTCTTCTTTGGACTCTTATTCGTTCTACATCACTCGTCCGTCTTCTTTCTGATTCAACTTGTTCAGGAGTCTTAATACCACAGCCATCAAAAGGGCTTGCTGTAATTGCGGGCCTGCCTGGCAATTCCATTGTTAGTATTTCTATTCTCTCTATTAAGTTCAGACATCTTCTAGTCCTAGAAGGATGTTTTTCCCCTGTTCTTTCTTTTCCTGGTCCTGCCATAATTATTATTATAACATACCTGTCTACATGCTCAATTCCTTAATCTGATCCCGAAGTTTGGCTGCTTCTTCGAAGTCTAAAAGCTCTGCTGCTTCCCTCATCTGGGCCTCCAGATTTCTAACCATCTTTTTCCGCTCGTTGGGAGGAATGTCATCAATTGTCAGATCCCTTTTACCCAACTTTTCTTCCAATTCCTCTACTTTTTCAACCAGTCTTTCCCTCAAAGCTTTTTCAATACTTTTGGGAATAATATGGTGCTTTTTGTTATATGCTTCCTGGTACTTTCTTCTCCTCTCTACCTCCTCAATTGCAGCTTTTATTGAACCGGTTACCGCCTCCGCGTACATGATTACCTTACCCTTAACGTGTCTTGCAGCCCGTCCCATGGTCTGAATAAGGGAAGTTTTAGATCTTAAGAACCCTTCTTTATCAGCGTCCAAAATAGCTACCAGCGAAACTTCCGGCAAATCCAACCCTTCTCTGAGCAAATTTATACCTACAATCACATCATATTCACCAAGTCTTAAGGATTGCAGCACATCAGAACGTTCAAGCGTAGCCACGTCAGAGTGCAAATACTGTACCTTAATTCCTTTTTCAGCCAGATAATCTGTTAAGTCTTCAGCCATACGTTTTGTCAGTGTTGTTACCAGGGTACGTTCATGTTTCACTACCCGCAATTTGATTTCCCGTATTAAATCTTCTATCTGCCCTTGAGTGGGTCTTATACTGATTTCCGGATCCAGAATTCCTGTAGGCCTAACCAATTGCTCTGCTATACCATTTACGTTTTCAATCCCGGTTTGAATTTGGCTTGACAAACCGGGATTGTAGGTTTGCGCCAAAGACACTTCATAATCATCAGGTGTGGCTGAAGCATAAATTACCTGATTAACCCTTCTCTGGAATTCATCAAATTTAAGAGGCCTGTTATCCAGCGCAGAAGGTAATCTAAACCCAAAATCAATTAAAGTTTCTTTTCTGGAACGGTCCCCGTTATACATCCCCCTGATTTGCGGAATAGTAATATGGGATTCATCAATAATAGTTAAAAAGTCCTTGGGAAAATAATCCATCAAAGTAAAAGGGGGCTCACCCGGCTCTCTCCCATCAAAATAACGGGAGTAATTCTCAATCCCGTTACAATATCCAAACTCTTTTATCATCTCCAAGTCGTAATGGGTTCTTTGTAAGAGTCTTTGAGCTTCTACCAGCTTTCCACCAGACTCTAGACTCTTGACTCTAGATTCTAAATCCTTCTCTATTTGTTTTATTCCGGGGACAATCCGCTGTGCCGGAGTAATGTAGTGTTTTGCCGGATAAATAATTTGTACTCCTTGCATTTTTGTGGCATGACCTGTCACAACTTCGAGTTGACTTACTTTCTCTACCCTGTCCCCTAAAAATTGTAGCCTGTAACCTTGATCCAAATACGGCGGGAAAATATCCAAAGTATCACCGCGCACCCGGTATGCACCTCTTTGGAAATCAATATCGTTTCTCTCGTAATACATTTTCTGCAGGATTTTCATCACTGCTTGCCTTCCGGCTTTCATACCGCTGCCAATTTCCAATATCGCCTGACCGTATTCAACCGGAGAACCCAGGTTATAAATGCAGGAAACAGAAGCCACCACCACGGTGTCTTTGCGCGTTAAAAGCGAGGCAGTCGTGGATAACCTGAGTTTTTCGATTTCCTCATTAATCGAGGCATCTTTTTCTATATAGGTGTCGGATTGGGGAATATAAGCTTCGGGTTGATAATAATCGTAGTAGGAAACAAAATACTCAATGGCGTTTCGGGGAAAAAGGGATTTAAATTCCTGGGCTAGCTGACCTGCCAAAGTCTTATTGTGGGAAATAACCAAAGTTGGCTTTTGGACTTTTTCAATAACATTGGCTATGGTGAAAGTTTTACCGGAGCCGGTTACCCCTAAAAGGACCTGGTGTTTGGACCCATTTTTGAGACCTGTCGCAAGTTTTCCAATGGCTTGTGGCTGATCACCGGTTGGCTTAAAATCAGAAACAATTTGGAATTTCGGCATAACAGCCAATTATACCATCTACCAAATAAAAGACGAAAAGGCTAAAAAAGCTATTTTGAATTGTCTTGGTTTTTTTCTAAAGGAGGATGATCTTGCTTACCAGCAGCTCTTAAAATAATCACAGGTCCGTTACGCGGATCCTCCCTAGGTTTTCCCCCTTTTTTGAACGATAAGCCGTAAACAACATCATTACTACGAGTAATCCCACCGTATGGATATCCACTCCTCCTCATTCTCATACCTGCTCTCCCAATAACCATTTCTAATACTTCTCTCATTCTTTCTGGCATATTTTCACCTCCTTTTTTAACAAAAACCACGACCTTTGAGTCATGGTACTAACTATATTTTACCCTATAACTGATAAATGTCAATTTTGAAAATATTTATCTTTTTATCTCCTCAAAACGAGCACCTAGGAATCGGTCGCGAAAGTTGGGATTGAGGCGCCAGTCGAACCCCAGATAGCCACTCGGATCAAAGCCAGCGGATATAATCCCGCCTCCATCCAGATGAGACCCAAACAGTCTACAATAAATAAGTTCTTGATCAAAATATCGACCAGTTAAATCTTTACTAGCTTGAGAAGCTAAAATATAAACAATCAGTCTTTGTCCAAAATATCCACTCCTTTCAATAAAACTCTTCAGATCTTTTTGGAAAGTATTACAATTTGGAGCATCAATAGTTGCTTCAACTTTTATCCATCCAGTGGTACCATGAGTATCGATTACGAGAGAGTCTTCTTCAACAAAATCAGTCGCCATCCCCATTAAAGGATACAACCTGTTTAAAAGCGGGAGAGTAATTTCTGGTGGTCTATATACCATCATTCCAAGAACTCCTTCACCTGATATACTCATCATCGGTCTTCTAATTTCCTCTTCTGTCCAATCACAGTCTGGTACAACTATATCAAGTCCTACTTTTGCTCCATTAACTCTGAATTTTGTCCGCCAATATGCAGTGACTAACTGTGGTGTCAATCTATCTCTACAGGCATCATAGGCAATTATTGCTTGTCTGAGGTGAGAACTCCCTGATTCAATTACCATATTAGAGGAAATACTACCAGATTATAGGCTATTTGTCAAAAAGGCTGTCAACTAAAAAAACAACCCACCAAGTTATAACCCTGAGCGATATCGAAGGGCCATCCCGATGGGTTGCTTAAAAAAATCGCAGCTTATGGATTTGCTGGTAAATTTTTACCGCCTGTTGCTACGAATGAAACACAATCCCCCTGGTTTTTAAACACACCAAAGTCCTCCCACTTACCTTTTTTGCACTGATCCTTGTTGGTCGGTAGACCAATAGGAGTCGGTGACGGAGATGGAGTTGGTAAAATTTCTGCAATTGCTACATTATCCAATGCAGGACCAAAAGCACCTGGAATCTGACTGGCAAAAGTCAAGACAGTACTTATCCCCGTTGCAACGAAGGAATAAGACTGGCTTTCCCATTTCATATCAGAGAGGCTATTACCTTTAGAACTTGTATCATAACTAAAGTCTTGAGAAACTGCACCGGTTGCGCTAGCTCTTAACACTTTATTGCTCGGACTGAAGAGAGGATCCTCAGCTGGCCGACTATCCGGATTTCCGGACAAATCAAAGGTAACATTATAAGTAGCTCCAGTTACTGTTGTTAATGCTTGACTAACAGATCCTGCTGCAAGACCGTTAAGATCGATACTCCGTGACCCATTAGATGCTACCCAATAGCTGCCGATGTAATCAACGCTTCCAGAATCAACCGACCAATCCGTAATATCGGAGGTGTTAGGCGATGTAAGCGTTATAAATACACCAGGATTAGTACCAGTTTCAAGACTTCCATTGCTTCCTACAGCTAATGCTATTGCTGTAATACTTCCAAGCATTAGAGCACCTGCTGCTGTACCAATTAACATTTTTTTAATATTCATTTTTTCACCCCCCTTCTATTTATAATTTATAGTTATCAAGTTTTAATCTTTCACTAACTCTCCTGTCACAAGCAGCCTCTCCCAGGTTGTACCCGGCGGCCAGCAGGTCATCAGAGTGACAGTTTTTTTTGATCCATTTCCTGATAAATATTTCACCTGTTCTGCAGCCACAGTTTTTTTATCAGTGACTAAGTATTTAAATTTCCCGTTGTTATAATAAAGGTCTATCTCGTCTCCCTTTTCCATTTTATTTAAAAGGTAAAAAATAGAATTATATTTTTGAGCTTCATAAAAATTGACAGAGGAGTGGGAAAATAAAAAAACATCACCCTCGTTGCCCGGGAAAGCTGTTCCCAGGGCATGAGCTATGCCTTTTGTTAATGCCACCTGGTACTGCCTGGCATTATACGGATCCACATTGGGAATAATTTTGGCATTTGCATCAATTTTAGGAATAACTATTCCAAACTGACTATCCTGGGGTTTGATTTCCCTTTTAATCGCTAACTGTCCCTGAGCTGCATTAACTTGATAATTAAGCTCAAGCGAAATCACCGGAAAATAAGTTTTTACAAAAATAGCAATGCCTAAAATTATGCATAAAAATCCTATAAATATCAGGATAGATGATATTTTCATTCGGGAAAATTATTTTTGTCTGGATCTGTAGTAATAATAGCCACCACCTAAAATAATCAGGACAAGAGTTGCAAGAAAAATGTTTTTAGGTGTAAGTAGTTTCTTCTCCGGGGTTACGGTTTCAGATGGTCCGGCTTCCTCTGAAGAAGGCGTTCCTTCTCCTAAAATATCTCCTTCTGAAGTTGCCTCTTCTCCGTTAACTCCCAGAATATCTCCCTGTCCAACTTGAGAAGTAACAGCAAGAATAGCTCCTGCTGCTGCGGTAGGTGCAGGAGAAGTTTGCGTCGTCGTTGTAGTAGTGGAAGTTATAGTAACTTTGGTCACACTATCGCCTGCAATACCGGAACCGTTTCCTGCCCCGTCAAAGGCCCGGATAACATAATAATAGCCTTTACCACAATCAGGCACATTATCAATAAAACTGCCCTCTAAATTAGAACCAATCCAAACTGTCCCTACCCTGGTACCGCTGTCAGCTGTAAAACTGGTCTGATCTGACCTGTAAACTTCTACCCTAGAGGTTCTGCCTCCGTCATCAGCAGTTTTAAAAGTTATTTTATATTGGCAACTGCCAAGAAGTTCCTTGTTATAATTTCCGGGGGTAGAGGGAGCAGAAGTTTTATATTCCACATTGACAGTAGAACTGGTTGCCGTATCTGAACCTGCTGTAGCTATCACATAAAATTCGTAAGTTCCCTCGGCAGAGACAATAGACGACGTCACTTCACAATTTCCACTGTTCCCTCCGGCGGATAAATTAAGAGTAGATCCAAATTGGGAAGATGAAGAATCCCCGGGTCCTTTTTTAAAGCATTGAACATCCACGGATCTTCCCAAGATATCCATGGTAACAAAATTTATTTTAAAAGCGTTCTGGTTAGTAGGTGTTTTGGGAACCTCAATTCTCACAGATAAATTGGCAGCATAAACAACGGTTGTCAGCAAGAGAGTCAAAATAAACATAGTAGCTGTCGCAAACAGAGTTTTAACCATTTTCCCTCCTTAAAGTTCGCCCCAGGACAATAGATCCGCTACCGCCTACCAAAAGCAGAATAGCCAGAATTATCCATAAAGCATTGGCTCCGGTTGACGGCAAGGCTATTGAGGCGCCCAACACCTCACCCCTTAATTCTTCATTTTCAATATTGGCAGCTGTTCCGTCCGGGTTTTTAACAATATTAACCTCTGTACCCACAAAGTTACTATCCACAAAGCCGGGATCCTCCGCATTAGCCAAAACTTGAGTTGAGGCAAAGGATTCTCCCTTGGCCCAAGCCAAATCTTTATAAAGACCGGGCTGCTTGGAACCATCAATATCTGCTGTCAAAGTAAGAGTTATTTTTTCGTCTTTAGCCATGTCACCCAAACTCCAGGTGCCCGGAGAGGCATAAACTGGCTCAATAATTAAACTGGTGATATTCCCTCTGGTACTGGAATTTACAGCCCAGGAACCACCCCTGTATTTAAACCCATCAGGCAATAAATCTTTAACTACCACATTTGAAGCAGCAGCCTGCGTGGCTTCAACAGTAATGGTATATAAAACACTGCTGCCGGCTGTTAAATCAACTCCGGTTTTATCATTGGATTTAGTAATGGTCAAAACTGGATTTTTCAGCTGGTTGCACAAAGTTATGCCCCTGGTCTGATTCTTTGTCACTGTCAGAGAAACCGGCAAACTGGTTGATTCGGGTTCAGCACAACTGAATTGTTCGTTCCCGGTCTCATACCAGCCGGTGAATTGATAACCCGGGATAGAATTTTCATTAATATCATGATTATCAGATGTGGCAGCACTGGCGCTTGCACCCATTTCATATTCACTGCCTCCATCAAGAATCCATCTAAAACCTAGCCTATTTGCTTCAACATCATCTTCCTGGTAACCATTTCCTTGATCAACAGCTTTATGAACTATAATTACGCCAGTATTTCTGGTGTTGGTAAAAGTACACTCAACATTCTCACCAGGATCAACAGTGAAATCTATTGCATTATTTGTAACACTGCCGTTGCTTCCACAATCAATCGTAGTAGTGTAAGCGGAACTGGTAACCTCAGTTATGGTGTAATTAGCAGCAGGAACATTTGTTAAAGTACTGGTCCCTCCATTTCCTAAAGTCCTGCTTTGATCATATCCTCCCACACTTCCTGTTACCCTAAAATCCCACTGAGAATCATCAGCTGGATTAACTATCTTATTAATTTTAATTGTTCCTCTACCTTGATTACCAAAATCACGGCCATCTATATCATCACCCAATCCAATTGTTAGAATATATGTTCCATTAGCCTCAGGTCTAGTCTGGAACCATCCATTTTGCAAAACTTCGCTGACAATATAAGTCCCGGGTTCAAGACCATAAAAAGCATAATTACCGAAAGAATTAGTCATTTCGACACAAAGTTCACCAACTATGGTTCCACTCGTACAAACAGGGGGATT
Organism: Candidatus Daviesbacteria bacterium; assembly: GCA_028715175.1. Lineage (GTDB taxonomy): Bacteria > Patescibacteriota > Microgenomatia > Daviesbacterales > UBA10151 > UBA10151. The sequence goes on along the minus strand of JAQUSJ010000001.1, from coordinate 498,969 downwards.
AATGTCGTTCTGCTTATCTAGTGTGATAGTCCAACCTGATAAATTTGGATCTGTCGTACCATCAGTATACAAATGATCACCATCTATATCGTTAAATTTCTTTCCGCTAATTCTTCCAGGCTGGTCATCATTTGTAATTGTACAAGATTTTGTTTGTCCTGGAACCAGGATCACATTCCCGTTTGCATCGCAGTCCCCACTAACCGTACCAGAGTAACCAGGCTGATTAGTCTCAGAGACAATATACGAACCGGAATTAAATGTATTCATCGCACCGGAAGTTACGCCGGTCTGATCAACAAAAAGCGGAAAGGCAGACTCGGATGCAGTACCACCATTATCATTTACAACAACTTTGGTTACGACCAACTTGGCCGGCTTCTCTTCATTTGTAATGGTGCAGGATTTCACATCGCCGACGGCGAGCATCACATTGCCATTTGCTGCACAGTCTCCTGTGATCGTTTCTGTATAGTTCGAGTCGCCGGTTTCAGAAACGGTATACGAACCAGCATCGAATCCATTTTGCACACCACTTGTCACACCGGTCGCCCCGACAAAGAGCGGAAAATCAGAGATTACTTTGCTGCCGCCGTGATTGTTAACGATCTTTGTAACAGTCAATTTCGCCTGCACGTCAGTGTTGGTGATGGAGCAAACCGCGGTGTCACCGATAGCGAGTATTATGCTGTTACCAGAGACCGGTGCGCTTTCATTCTTCACACAACTGTATGAGGTACCGTTGGTGTAGCCGGTTGGGGCTGTACTTTCAGATAAGGTATAAGTACCGGCAGAGAAAGTTCCGTCGCTAACTACGTCGGCGGAACCTGCTGCACCAGGACCTGAAATTGATGTTGGACCGCTAGCAGTTAAAGTCCAAGAAGACTCAGGAGCCGTGCCACCGTGGGTGTAGTTAGTGATTTTGTTCAAGGTCAAGGAGGGAGCAATATCATCATTGGTGATTGTGCAAGTCTTAGTTTCACCCAAAGCAATAGTACCAGAACAATCTGCGGAATCGGACTGCGCATAACCGGAAAGACCTGTTTCAATCACGCTGTAGAAACCTACGCTGGTCAAAGTCTTATTAACTCCACCCTCATTGCCGGCAAATGAATTACCACCTGATGTAACTACATTATTAATTGTCATCGTGAATGCGGAAGCTGAAGCAGTCCCACCGTTATTATTAACAACATGCTTAATAACTACCAAATGCGCGACTTTGTCATTATTAGTGATCGTACAAGTGGCAGAACCACCATTAGGGATTTGGACATTTGAGCAATTATCGTAGGTTGTATCGTAGCCGGAAACAGCTGGTTCAACTATGTTGTAAGTTCCGGCATTTACAGTCAAATCATTCTGACCATCGGCTTCAAAGTTGACAGCGGTTGCACTATTAACTGAGAAAGAAAAGTCCGAAGCAGTTTTAACTCCACCATTATCGTTAACTATTATTTTTTTGACAATTAATGTTCCCTGCTGATCATCATTAGTAATTGTGCAGGTTTTTTCAACACCTGCAACAACCGTTATCGAACCTTGACTATCACAATCACCGCTAAAGCCTGTTTGAGTATAACCGGCAGGCGGCGCGTCTTCACTAACCGCATAAGTACCAACAGGCAAAGTATAAACTGTACCGGTTACTGACCCTGCCGCAGGACTGCCGGAAACATCAACACCCCCACTTTTAACATGAAGGTTGAAATTACCAGGAACAGCTGTACCTCCACTATTATTAGTGACAGACTTAATAACTCTTAACGTTCCTTGACTTAAGGTGTTATGAAAAGTACATGAGGCATTCACAGCAGTTGTGGCAGCAGTAACACTAGCAGTGGCAGTAGAACCGGAAAAAGTACAATTCGTTCCTATCCCTGAAGCAAATGAATATCCACTTACAGAACTCTCGGTAATGGTATAACTGCCTGTTGGTAATCCTGTAAAAATACCGGAAGGCCCACATATAGTGCCCGATTGTCCGTTTGGATCAGGAGAAATGTTAAAACACCATTGGTTAGTATTTGCAGAACCGCTATCAACTACTTTTGTAACAGTTATTTGGGCAAGTTGTATGATTGCATTTGTTTGTATTCCAACATCTTTGTTCGGGGATAATAAATGCATATGAAGACTTCCGCCTGGATAGGAAGAAGAACCGTTACCTGCTCCAACACCCAAGTCTGATGGGGATGCTAATCTTCCTCCCCATAAAAGGTATGTGTTTACGCTTTCGCTTGTAACATTAATCGATAGCTGTGTTTCTCTTTGTCCAGAACTACAAGCGCCTTGCCCGCCAACCTCTGTAAAATTAATACTTGAGATATTTGATCCGCTAAACGGGTTATTTGTAGTAGATATTGCACCATCTGGAACAGCAGCTCTGCTAGTATTGAACAGTTGCAAAGAGATATATCCAAAGTGCGATCCGCTCTGATAATCTCTACAGATAGAAAAAGTATAGGGATTTCCTGATGTTGAAATTTTTCCTAGGTCTAGCTCAAAAGGAACGGTTTCACCTTCTAAATAATTTGAATTACTTGAATTTAGAGCACCTGTTATCCAATTTCCTGATGGTATGGTTTCCCATTGATATAATTTTGTGTTGCTTGGCGCCGGAGAGTCAGTAAATGTGACTGTTGCAACAATATTTCCACTGGAATCTTTGGCTTCTACTAAATAATTTGGCCTGTAATTACCATCTAATTGATAACTATATATAAATGTACCTTTATCATTAGTGGTAACTTCAGCCTGGAAGTCAACCGGAGGCGGATCTGAAGAAGCAATCCTTAGCGTATAAGTTGTGTTCGGCAAAAAATCAGTCCCGGAAATAATTACCATCTCGGTAGGGGCATAATCAGGCTTGTCGGTTGTTAAACTGGCACTGGTATTGGTATTTGCCGGGTTAAGATCTAGGTTTAGAGAATTTAGCGCGGAACTTTCTACAATTGTTGCTGCCAGGTGCCCCTGAATGTTTGGAACTGGAGTTATGGTTGGACTGGGGCTGGGTGTTGGAGCATCAGAAGGAACCGGAATTTCAGGCGGAGCGTTGGGTTGTCCTACAGTTGGTTCAGATGTACTACTACTTTCAACTTGATCGGTTGGTAAAGATTCAATCGAAGGACTTGGTGAGGGAGTCAGCACAGGTGAAGCCTCCGAAGTTATAGTTGGTTCAACAGTCGGGGAAGGTATTGGTTCCAGTATCGGGGTAACGGAAGGAGATGGTTCAGGGGTGATTGTCGGCTCACTTGGCTGCGGAGTTGGAGTTTCTGCCGGCTGATCAGTAGGGGCAGGCGTAGGATTAGGAGTTTCAGAAACCACAGACTCTGCAGATAAAGTAGCTTCCTGAGCCAAAAGAGGGTAAACCATCGCAGGTTGAAAGATAATAAGAAGTGTTGTAAAAAAACAAATAGTTTTAAATAAAGCTTGGCTTGCGCTTTTTAACTTTTTAATCACAAGAATAGTCAGTCTTTCTTGTTAATACGATGAAAGTTAAAAAACGTTACACTTTTTTAAAAAAGAGGCTTATTTTTTATGATCTTTAGAAGATTTATCTTCATTCTTTTGCGGCTGAGGATTATCCTGTTTCTTTTCTTCACTATTTTTTTGTTGTTTAGTATCATTCGAGACAGGTGCTTCTTTTTCCTTAGTTACTACTCTTTCTTCTTTGACTGGTTGAACCTCCGTTGCGTTGTTTAAAATATTATCCTGGTTATTCAGTTTAGTTTCATTTTGCTCTTCTTTTTTAGCGCTATTCTTTTCCAAAATTGCCTTTTGTCGGACAACCTGCTCACGGGCTTCTTTCTTAAACTGTGGATCTATTCTCTCAAACTTTTCTACATTGTTGTGATATTCCTTAGCAGTCTCTTCTATCAGTTCTTCTAATTTCTGAACTTCTTTAAAACGCTCATTAGTAATTTTTTGCTCTATTTGGGTTTGTTGTGAAAACACTTTACTAACAGTTAAAAAAACCTGTTCTGTAGCTTTTTTAATAGGATAAAGCGGTGAAGCGGGTAAGCTGGATTGGGCAGCTAAAGCTGTGCTTGCTCCCAGCAACACAAAACATAAAAATATACTCAAACCATATTTAAAAGATGCAGCAGTTAACCGCCTCCATATTAAAGGATGAGAGTTTATGGATGGCAAAAGCCAAAACCTTTTACGCGGAGAGATCTTCTCCAACAATCTTTCTCTCGCCTGCCGGCAGAAACGTGGTTCCGGATCTTTATTAAAACGGCGCAGTAAACCCAGCAAAACTATTAAATTTTTATTAGTTATTTTTCTTTTCATTTTAATATCTTTTTTAAGGCTTTAAGGGCCCTGCTTTGCAAGACTCTTACCTGATCACAACGTTTATTTAAAATATGGGCAATATCTTTATTGTCCCGATCCTCTATAAATTTCAAAATCACAATTTCCTGATAGCTTAAAGGTAGTTTCTTTAAGGCTTCCATCACATCCTTTAACAAAAGTTGTTTTTCTAGTGCCTCCTCGGTAGAAATACAATCATCTGCGATTTCCCGCTGATCAATCATTAATCTCTTTTTTTCAGTCCGATAGTAATCGATTATATGATTCCTGGCAATTCTGAAGAGCCAAGCTTCAAAAGGAACATGCTTGCTTTCATCAAAACTTTCAAGTTTCTCATAGGCTTTTAAAAAAATCTCTTCGGTTAAATCCTCTACCTCTTCCCTTATGCCTACCCTAAACTGAACAAAACGATAGACCCTTTTTACTAACCGGTCATAAACTTTGCCAAAAGCCTGTACATCTCCAGCTTTTGCTAAAGCAACCAAGTGGCTCATTTCTTCTTTCGAAGAATAGTCATTTTTCTCTTGACTACTTTGAGGCTTATGAACCTTCATTAGAAAAGTTAGCAATGCGATCATACCAAAAATAAGCTCTAAATACAAACTATGAGTCTTTAAATTTCAATACCTTAAACTGATACAGTTTAACCTAGTTGACAAGTTCGGGTAATCTTTGGTAATGTAGAAATACTATGCCGATAACTTTATACCGCCGACAAAAGCAAATTTTAGATTTCATAAAACAATATATAGACAAATACGGTTATTCACCGACTTTGGGTGAGATTGCCGAGGCGATCGGCGTTTCTTCCCTGGCTACAATACACGAACACCTCCAAGCTCTGGTTCTAAAAGGCGTCATTAAAAAATTTGAAGGGGCTGTCAGAGGAATTGAGGTTTTGGACCAGCAAATTTCTTCCGCTCTAAAAGGAATTGAACTTCCGGTTTTGGGATTTATTGCCGCGGGTCAACCTATTATGACCTATACTGATCCCGATGCCACTATTAAAGTTGCTCCCAATATGGTTTCAGGCAAAAAACGTTCGTATGTTTTGCAAGTCAAAGGTGATTCGATGATCGAAGATGGGATTTTGGACGGGGATTACGTTATTATTGAAGAACAAGCAACAGCCACAGACGGGGATATTGTGGTAGCCCTGTTAGATAATGGCCTGGCCACTTTAAAAAGATTCTTTAAGGAAGCTGACCGGATCCGTTTGGAACCGGCCAATTCTTCTATGGCTCCTATTTATGCAACAGATGTTAAAATCCAAGGTAAATGCTCTGCAGTGATTAGAAGATTTAACTAAAGACTGTCATCCTGAACGTAGTGACAGAAACTGATGGTAGAAACTGTGGATTATCCCTAGTTTTTAATCTTGTGGTAGATATAGAAAATGATTGCTCCGATTATTAAAATCACTATTGCTGCATCTGCTTTGTAGAAATGTTGACTAAATTCACCTTATAAGATATCATCCGATCTTATCTTAAATTATTATGGTAGAAACATCATCAAACGCTAGTCTGCTTGATATAGTTACAAGGAGAATACGAGGAGAAGCTGCAGTACTCCGAGGTAGGCCTTTTGTGAAGAACATCGATCCTAAACAGATTCTTTTTCCCACAGTCGTTATGGAACAAGGTACTGAGACAACTCCAGCTTTACAGAAAATGGAAGGATTAGGGGGTTTACCAGTAATAATTGTTACTGATTGCCCAGAATCTGTTAGTGGCTTAGTAATAGCCAAAGTTAGATATCACTCTGTTTGGGATACCAATAAAAGTCTTTTTTTAAATATAAGGCAAGTATTGCCTAATTGGAATAGTTCTGTTATTTTACCTATTCCAGAAGAAGTAGAAGATTCCAATAAACTATTTCTGTTGCCTGGAATATCTGAGTCAGAATTAAGAAATCCACCAGGAATTAGCATTAGAACTAGTAACTCACCGCCTATAGATGCAATACGTCTAGGATCAAATGATGTACTACTGATGGTTGATGATCCAAAAAATAAGTGCTTATACATTGGACCACTCAGTCTGCCGGCCAGATGGAGAGAGGTAGTCAGTAATGGCAGACTAGTCAACCCAGCAGACCTGATGAAGGAAACAAACACTCAAGAAACTCCAAAAACGACTGTGGATACTCCCCAAGCAGTTCTTGATGAATTGCGGGATAGGATTCAAACTTATCCTGTACGCCCTGTACGCAATGAAATGGCGGCAGGTGAGGAGACTAGAAGAGCAGTTTTCCCTCTCGAAGGAACTTGGATTCCGGTTGATATTAGATTATTGCAGAATGGGGAAATTGAGTTAAAATTTGCAGGATTTGATCTTGCTGAATTTGCGAGGCAATGCGATCAAAAAAGCGAAAGCATGAGATTGGGAAAATGTTTTACGCCAGAAGAGACAAAAGATAATTTATATCTAACAATAGCAGTTAGGCAAACAACCGGTGATAGTAAACCAAGAATAGCTGTGGTGGTAGAGGTAACTAAATTCCATACAGGATATATGGAAGAGGTTGATGCATGGCCATATTTAGGTCACGGAAAGCATCAACGCAGCACAGATTTAGTTAATCTTCATAATGCCTTTAGTAATCCGGATTTTTTGGCCAATGTCTTAAGTAGTTTGCAAGCACCAGGAACAAAAACTGCAGGAGATGGAGATATAAAAAATGACTATCCATTTTACAAAGCCCATAGAGAGGGTACAAAACAAAATACAAAAACTGCACATAATAAGACGTCGTGGAGAAATCGAATGCGAGAGAGTAATCGTAAAGCGATGCAGGAGTTACTTGAACTGCGAGAGAGGGAGAATCGAGAGAGGAGGGATTCAGATCAAGAAATCCCCTGATTACCCTGATTGAGAAACCTTTGAGAATTTATTTTTTAACTTTGTGATAAATGTAAAAGGTAACTACTCCAATAATTAGTACCACTATCACTACATCTGCTTTGTGGAAATATGGGCCAATTGTTCTCCAGTTTTGCCCTAAAACAAACCCAATCCAGGCCAGGAAATATGACCAGACAAGCGACCCGATAAAAGTTAATGCTATAAACCTCCCCAAAGGCAGCTTTGCAAACCCGCAAGGCAGGGAAATAACTGTCCTAATCCCCGGTATCACCCTGCTTCCCAAAACTACCAAATCCTTAAATCTATGAAGCAAAACTTCGGTTTCATCCAACTCTTTTTCGCTAATTAAAATCCATTTGCCGAATTTTCTGATAAATCTTCTGACTAATTTTTCATGTCCATAAAAACCGATAGCATAAGCAATTAACGACCCTAAAACATTGCCGAAAGCTCCTGCCAAAGCCACCAGGTTAAGATCAAACCTGCCTGTAGATACCAGATAGCCAGAAAATGGCATGATAATTTCTGAAGGCAACGGAATCAAAGCTGATTCAATAGCCATGGTAATAACAATGCCCGGATATCCGAGAGTTGAGATAACATCAATGATCCACCCTGCCACAATTTCCAGCATAATTTGTGATCTAGATTACAGAAATAACATTGTCACCAGTATAGATTAAATTTAAAAATAAATATAGCAGAAAATAGAGGAAGACTTTTAGGTTGTAGGCTAAACGCTTAAAGTGTTATACTCGCCCTGACACTTTCTCTTGTAATCTCTCTATAGATGAATACAGCGTATCCTAAACTGGAAAGTTTCTTGAAACAATTTAAACCTATGCTTTTCAGAAGAAAACAGGAGGTAGGTCGATTGGAAACTTCTACAAATACAGTTTTTTATCTAAATCAGGGTTATGTCAGACTTTATACCTTATCGCAAGAAGGAAACGAATTGACGCTTCACATATTTGCTCCTTCTTCCCTATTCCCTCTTTGGTTAGAGAATAATGGGGACTTTAATGGTTATTACTTTGAGTCCTTAACACCGGTTGAAGTTTATTCATGCGAAAAAAATAAGCTATATCAATTTTTAACCAAAAATCCGGCAGCTAGATCAGAAATAACCCAACAATTAACCTCGCTTTCTTTAGAACTTATGAAAAAGTTGGAAACCAAAATTTTTGGTGATGCCCGGAAACAAGTGATAGCCACTATTTTGGATCTGGCTAAATATTTTGGAAAAAAGGACAAAAGAAGCATAGTAATTTCGTACTGGTTTACCCATCGGGACATTGCCACTTTGGCTGGATTGTCGCGCGAGCGGGTTACCATTGAAATTAATAATCTCATAAACAAAAAGCTGATTATTTACCACAACCGTTTTATCACTATTCCAAACTTTGAATTATTAAAAAAGGAGTATCAGTAGAAATGTATGCAGTAAATTTTGGTGGAAGTCCCGAAAGACCTGTCCTATTTAAAAAACCTGTCGAACTATTACCCATAAGTGATCAGGCGAAGAAAGCTAGACCGATTTTAGAAGCTGATCCTAATTATCCTCGCCTTCGTGAGATATGGGCACCATTTTTGCGGGATAATACTATTCTATCGCAGTTATGTGAACTTACTTTCGTCAAACTACATCCAAATGTTCGTAGACCATATTTGGATATGATTCAGTACTATATAAATAAAATACCAGAAGAAAGAAGAGAAATGCATTTCTCGCCTGAAGGTATGTTTGGTAGATTATTAGAGTATAAACGGGCTCGGAAAATTGGCAGATCCTTGAAGAGTCCGGCATTTTTATTCTACGCTTGCAATGGCAACATACCTTCTTGGGCGTTGACTAGGGCTAAAGATTCCGGACGGCTTATGCTTCAATTCTTAGCATCAGCTAATCGCCAAAAAAGCAATGCGGACGAAAAAGACCAAGCCAAAGCGCTTGGCGTTAAAGACGCGAACGGAGATCTAGCTCAATATCTTGGTAGAAATCCAACTGTTTACTGTATTTATGGCCCAGGTGATTGTCAGAAAGAAATTGAACGTTTGAGAGCAGTCGTGGAAAGCGGGCGAAAGGTGACTGTAGTGATAATTGACTGTAGTATGGACATGCTTAGGGAGTCTTCTAAAAATCTAAAAGCGGCTTTTGGTGATAACGTTGAAATTGTACGTATACATAAAAAGTTTGAAGAATTGAAAAATTTACCAGATAAAAACAGATATAAACAACTAGCAGAACAGCCGGGAGTAGTGAATATCTGTTACGGAAATACAGTTACTAATAATCCTCCTAAATACACCGCTGATCTTTTTGGTGGCATCATTCGACCCGGTCACATTGCGGAGATTGGGATTGCTAAAACAGGTGATTACAACAAGCTAATAAGTCAATTCCTAACTCCAGAAGGCAGAGCTACCCGTTCCGCAGCAATGAGAGCAGTGGGCTTTTCAGACGAAGACATTGCCTCAATGAATTTTGGTGTAAGAATATCAGAAGTTCTTGAAAGGAAAGGAGCTCAAGCTAAAATACCAGTTTTACAGACTTACTTTTTTCTACCGGAAGGTAGTGAAACTATAGAAGCAGGACTGATTAAACTTGAGGAGTTAGAACCATTTGTGGTTTCGCAAAGGTATATTCTTAACCACTTAAGATTTCGCCATATCTTTGGTGACGGCGGATTCAGAACTCTTCTTCATCACGAAGGAAAAGAGTCTAGGATATATCAAGAGATGAAAGTATGAAAAGCTTAAATACTAAACTAACTAAGTCCGAAGAGGCTTTGAGAAGAAGCGAAGAGAGATTCAGGCGGCTGATCGAAGTCTCGAGCGAGGCGATCTGGGTGACTGATGCTTCCGGAGGTATTATCGAAGACTCACTATCTTGGCGAATTTTTACCGGCAGAAAATACAAGGATTTTCTTGGTTGGAATTGGCTCTCTGCCGTCCATGCGGACGATAGAAACCTCCTTAAAAAAGTCTGGCGCCACCGTTTAAAGACAAAAACCCCTTCTCGCGTTGAATTTAGACAATTAAATGCCAAAGGAGAATACCGAATTATTAAAAGTACCGCTGTACCGATTTTTGACGGGAATGGCAAAGTTTTGGAATGGATTGGCATGAATCAGGACATCACCGAACTCAAACAGGCCGAGGAGGCCTTGCGTGAGAACGAAAGGCTACTTAAAAGATCTCAGGAAATTGCTCAGTTAGGCAGTTGGGAACTTGATCTTTTAAATAATAAATTAACTTGGTCGGATGAGGCCTACCGGATATTTGGTCTAAAACCTCAAGAATTTAAAGCCACTTATGAAGCTTTTCTTAAAACAGTCCACCCTGATGACCGGGAAAAAGTAAACCTTGCATATACTGAATCCCTTCGTAAAAAATTAGATGGCTACGAAATAATTCACCGGATTATTAGAAAAAATACCAGTGAAATCCGAATTGTACACGAAAAATGCGAGCATATTAAAAATAAATCAGGTACGGTTATTAAATCCATAGGCATGACCCATGATATCACCGAGCTTAAAAAAGCTGAAGAACAGCTTACTAACTATGCCCAAAAACTAGAACTTTTAAATAATTCCTTAGAGGAAATGCTTGCCAAACAAGAAGCTTTATTTGAAAGTATCGGGGATGGAATAATAGTTGTTGATAAATATGGAGTGATCATTAAGGCAAATAGAAAAACCGAAGACTTATTTGGCTGGAATGTACAAAAGATATTAGGCAAATCGATTTTTAAACAAGTGGAGCTGGAAGACGAACAAGATAATTTAATACCTTCTGAATTGCATCCTACATTACTAGCGCTGAATACCGCTCAAGTAGTTCGCGGAGTTTATTTCCTGGTTAAAAAAGATAAATTCCCTCTACTTATTACTTCTTCACCGGTGATTTTGGATAATGCCATAGTAGGAGCTATTAGCGTTTATCGTGATTATAGCCAGCAACTGGCAATTAACCAGGCTAAAGACGAATTTGTTTCCCTGGCTTCGCACGAACTGCGGACTCCACTCTCTGCTGTAGCCTGGTCTTTGGAACGCCTTTTCGAAGACCAAAATCTCTATTCTAACTCACAAAAGAAAAGTTTAGATAAAATATATAAACAAACCCAAAACATGATTGAACTAACCAGCAACCTATTAACCACCACCAAAATCGAACTGGGTGTGCATTCATACACACACGAAAAAATTGATCCTATCGAGATTGCTTCAAATGTTATTGAAAACTTAAAAGACAGAATTAAGGATAAAAAAATAAAATTTAACTTTTTCTTTGACAAAGATATTAAACCATACAAAACTTATTCAAACGCCATCTATATAATTTTAAGAAACCTGCTGTCTAATGCTGTCAAATTTACATCAAGCGGTGGTTGGATCCGCTTAAAAATACAGAAATTAGATGATAAACTTATTTTACAAGTTACCGACTCTGGCATTGGTATTCCAAGATCAGCCCAAGAAAAGATATTCCAAAAAATATATCGGGCTAATAATGTTAAAAATCGAGTTGAAGGCACCGGGCTGGGCTTGTATATCACCAAAGCTATGGTAAATTATCTAAAGGGAAATATTATTGTGGAATCGAAGGTAAATAAAGGAAGTACTTTTATGGTGATGCTTCCTTTCGCAGTATGAAAAAACAAATTCTAATCATTGAAGACGAACAGGTACTTTTGGAACTGTTGTCTGACAAATTTAAAGATTCCGGCTTTATTGTTAGTGAGGCCACCAGTGCGGAAGATGGCATAAAAAAGGCTTTACAAAACTTACCGGATTTAATTTTACTCGATATTCTATTGCCCAAAATGAACGGTCTGACCATGTTGAAAAAACTTCGCCAAGATCCATGGGGAGAAACAGTACCTGTAATTATTCTGTCGAATTTAAGCGACCAAAAGAAAGTATCTGAAGCAATAGAGATTGGAGTTTATGACTTTTTAGTTAAAAGCGAAGTCAAACTTGCTGATATTGTTAAACAAGTTAGTGAAGTATTACAGCCAGAAGATCATTAGACTTTCTACTCAAAACTTCGGATTGTTATTTAAATTACAGATTATTATTTCATCTAATGATATGTTTAACTTATTCAGGCTGGGGGTAGGAATTAACTTAAAAGTTAAATATCTAAGAATATCGGGAAAGCTACATTTATGTAAAACGTTCTTTCTCAACAATTCTTAAGCCTACCCTTCAGCTGAATAAAACCTTATGTTAAAAATCAAAAAATTTCTGATGAAAACATTTCTGTGGGATTTTGTGATACTTTGGGATGCTCCTACCGATGCTCCGGCTATTAAATCCATCAAAGAAGAATCATATAAGATTAACTCAAGGGAAAGTTTTCTGGATTATATTTTTGGAAACCTTGTCATCTCAAGAAAAAGCAATTGAAAGAATAAAGGTGTTTACAGTATACTACTCATTCAGTGCTTTACATCATTCCAACGCCAATCGGCAATTTAAAGGATATCACTTTAAGGGCTCTAGAGGTCCTCCGCTTTGTGGATACGATTATTTGTGAAGATACCAGAAGAACTGGTTTGCTGCTTTCCCATTACCAAATTAAAAAACCTCTGATTGTTTTAAATGACTATAATGAGGGAAGGATTTTCCTGGAGATTGTTGACAGGTTAAAATCCGGAGAAAATCTGGCCTTAGTTTCTGATGCCGGCACACCGCTCGTTTCTGACCCCGGGTATAAACTGATCCGGGAATGCTTACAGCAAGGAATTGCGGTTGATTCTCTGCCCGGCCCATCTTCCATCCTGCCTGCACTGACCCTTTCCGGTTTACCGCCTGATAAATTTATGTTCTTAGGATATCCTCCAGAAAAAGAAAGCCACAGATTAAAATTATTTCAAAATGTTCACGACCGTGAACAAAATGATTATATGAAAGTGACCTATATTTTGTTTGTTTCACCTCATAAGCTGGTTAAAATTTTACAGGATATGCAGGAAGTTTTTGGGGACATGGAAATAATTTTAGCAAAAGAACTAACCAAAATCCACCAAAGCGTGAAAGGGCAAAAAATTAGCGAATGGCTGGAAGAACTAAAAAATCCGGCAGCTGGCGGACCCAAGGGAGAATATGTTTTAATCTTCCGTTTGCCCGGATGAAGCTGAATATAATTTGGCAATCTTATCCATATTGTTGATATAGTATTCGGATGCTTCCTGAAGTTCGGGATTTTCTTTAATTATTTCTCCCACCCGATCACTTAATTTTTGCCATCTTCCATAAGCACTGGAGAATTGGTCTCTGACTGTCCAATCAGCTAATCTTACATCCTCTCTTATTCCTTTCAACTCCGCACTTATTTCTGAAAGTGGCGCTACAATATTAATCTCTCTATCTAACGTATCAATTTCTCCATCTAAACGTCCCAGGTAGTCCATACGCGCGCCAGGAGCCTCGCTTGGAAATCGCTCGGGGTTTTCTAAATCATCCTGTGGTCTATGCCAAGAAAAGCAATTTCTATCATCTAAAATTCTAACCAAAACAGTATCTAACGTCTCTCCCAGAAAAAATTTTTCAGGGTCAATTCCATGGTTGGGTCCTTCTCTCCTTAACCACTCATTACGGCGCGCTAAATCATGTACTGGCGCCTCTGGATTTATTTCGCCTTCTGTCATATTCTATCCACTCTTTTTAGAATCATCCTTTTTTCTGCTTGATGTAGTAAATCCTTAGCTGAGTGAGCTTCATATTTTTCCACTACCACTCCATAAACCCCTTTTTCCACCAAAAATTCCAGCACTTTTGGGGTAAGAACCAAGCTGCCATAGACCATGAAAGGGACTTTTGACTTATGCAAAAGCTTAATCCCATCTTCCAGAAACTTAAGTAACCCCGAAACTTCACTCTTGTAAAATACTAAATCTTCCTCCGAACAATCAACACCATTTAAGTAAGATACAAGCTCATCCAGGTTTAAAACCACCCCATCAATGCCGGCAACCAGATAATCTTCCAGATTAACAATATTCTCCGGCACGGCCACTTCCATCCAAAGCTGCAGGGAATTTTTCCTGGAGAGCTTCCGGACAGCCAGCTCCCTTTTCATTTTCAGCAGTTCAGTTACACCCCTCACAAACGGCACAACTATATGAACATTTGTTAAGCCTTTTTTATGTCGGGCAAAATCCAAAACTTTCGCTAACGGATCAAATAGACTTTTCTGGTGAAGCAAGCGCAAGGTTCCGCGCACTTTACCCATACCTTCTGACTTATCTGCCAATTTTAAAAAAATAGGGGAGTTTGGAAAAGTCATAGCTCCTTCTACTAATCTGGAAACCAAATTTTCAAATGATTCCGAAGGGTTATCCAGGTCAAATATTTTTTCCGATGCGATATATATCCCGTCAACTTCTTTTTCAAAGGTCAATCCGGCGGATAAGTCGAGAAATACTTTAACGGCGTTTCTAGCCTCGCAAGGCGTTCCCCTGGAGCCTGCAACTATAGGGGTAGGCTCAATGGTAACAGAAGGAGTATATTGTTTTAGACCAACTAATTTTACCCCTCCATCCAGTACCCATTCATATTCGTGAGGGATAAAAAGTTTTTTATCGGCTATCTGGACTATTTCTATAATCTTTTTGAGATCGTTCGGATATAGTTTCCCTGTTTTTACTTGAACTTCTACATCATCCTGCAACTGGTCATAATAAGCGTTTCCTGAGGATTCCATTTTTTTCACAAAAATCACAATCTGCGGATCCAAGTCCCTGGTAATACCCGGATAAAATCCGTTATTCCATAACTTGTTTTCAATTTGCTCTATCCAAATTGATAATAATTTCAACCAAAGATTTTTAATTGAGCTAATCTTTTCTCCATTAAGCAAAAAATTTCTGTGGGTTGGGTTGACACCGTTAATTAAAACATCCGGGACAGGAATTGAACGTATTTCTCTTTTAACCAGGGTCAGAGACTGTTGAAAAACCTCCTTGGTGCCAAAATCATAATTTTCCAAAACTGTTTTGAGTTTAAACTGCGGCGGCGTGACAACTAACCCGGACCCGACAGGAACTCCGGACCGAAACAGCTTTGCCAAATTCAAATTTAAGCTGCCGAAAATCGGCGCATCCTCATCTGTTAGTAATCTAATTGGCAGAACTTCAATCATTGAGTCAGGATGTCCCCTACTTTAATGTTTAAACGCTGGACTACTCCGGCATTAACTTCCAAAACCTTATCCACCTCTACGCTTGACTGGTAAATCGGCAAAGACGAATCCGGTTGACCCTGAGCAGGCGGCGGAACATTTTGTAAAATACCTACTACTTTATCCCCGCTAATCCATATAAAATCCAGCGGGAATAAAAGACCTTTCATCCAAAATGAATGTTTAGACGGCTCGGAAAAAATAAACAGCATTCCCGAATCCGATGCCAAACTACTTCTTCCGGCCAAACCTTTAGCTCTTTTTTCCTGCGTATCCGCTATTTCAACATTAAATTTTGATCCGTTAATTTGTATTTGCTTAAATACAGGCCCGGAAGGTATAAAAGGCAAACCGGAAATTTGTCCGCTTGATTTATATAAATATACTCCCCCAACAATAAATACAAGTAAAAGTATGATCTGAATAACAAATTTTTTCACCTTAATTTTCTTTTCCGCAGGAAAATATACTTTCTACGAAAGACTGTAATTCTTCAAATTATAGTCCTACGGTTTAGTTTACCACACTAAATACATTTACCCCAAAGTCCTTTTTTAGCTTCTTTTGCTTGTCTTTCCGCCTCGTATAAACGGCTTTCAAATTTTACATCAGGAATATAAGTTTTGACTCTGGCAAAACCTTCCCTGACCAAATAATCATTAACAAAAAGTATCTCTCCATTCTCCAAAGGAAGAAAGATTAACCGCAATAACCGGCCATATTTATCAGTGTCGGAGGTATCTTTTTGCAAAATCACAACTTTGTCCGTCAATAACTTTTTAGTTTCGCTGCTGGCTTCTTTACCAAAACAACCTACAGGTCGGCGGGGATCAACGGTTTCCGGAGTATCTATGCCTATGAAACGGACTGTTTTACCATTATCCAACACTATGGTATCTCCATCCACCACCCTGGTCACCAACACCCTTTCCCCTTCTACACCCTGTGTTGCAGAACTTGTAGCCAGTTCGGGTGCTTGAACAACAGGTATAGGGCTACTGTCTGAAACAGGTTGGATTTTGGCTGTCTGGTTCCACCCAAACCACAAAATCCCAAAACCAATAATGAGCAACGAAATTCCTGCAAATACGCGCTTCTCCATAATACGTTCTACGTACTACCAGCTACTAGTTTGTAAATACCTGGGTAAACATCTTACCGTAAACTCCCCCGTCCATTACGCCTATCCCAATTCTTCCATAATCAGCAGACAGTATATTTGCCCTGTGGCCCGGGGAGTTCATCAACCCTTGCCCGGCCAATTCCACGCTTGGGGCATATGCCAAATTCTCACCGATTACCAAAAAATCCACTCCCGCATTCAAAGCCCGATCAGCTACAGTTTGACCTTCAGGTGAATAATGGGAAAAATAACCTCTTTTAAACATATCCTCGCTGTGAGATCGGGCGATATCCCGAAGCTTAACGTCAAACACTAAGGCCCTGATTCCCCTGCTGACCCTTTCTTTATTTACCATCTCAATCATTTTATCTTCCGAAGCGCTATCAAGGGATACCTGAGTAGTTTGAAAACCCAAGTTAACTTTTTCATTTGTCCTGGGTTCTATAGTCAAAAAAGTCAGGGAATCATTAGCCACTCCTCCAAAAACTTTCTTGACAGGAGATTCCAATCCGTATGCAGCTTTTAATATCCGGCTGCCAATTTTGGAATCCAGAACGCTTTTTTTAATAGCAGGCTGGATAGGGAAAGTTGCCACCATCACTAAAACTAAGGCAATAAAAATCAAGCTCCTAAGCATTGCCGGAACTGCAGATAAAACTTTAGACCGAAGGATCCTAAACTTAGGGATCTTTGGTAAAATGAACCTAACCAACAAATAAAAAACAATTTCAGATAAAAACCAGACAGTCATAAAACCCAGCACCAGGGTAAGTCCATGGGGAATATGAAACTGGCTTTCAAAAAATTTGGCAGGAAGATTGTAGTAACTAAAGGATAAGATACCTGCCAAAAGGAAGCTGGCAAAATCCAATAGTTCTAAAATTAAAGGGCGGCCCAAAGCCTCCAGGGCAAAAAGGAGAAGTATTCCGATAATCACTAAATCAACCCAGTTCAGACCGAAGAACATAGATAAATCATAGCAAATCCAGCTTAAATTTAGTACAATACATTCGAGGTCCGGTAGCTCAGCGGTAGATCCGGCGCAGCCGGACTTTTAAGCTATTGGTTCTATTAGTTTATGTACAGTGTTTATGTAATTAAGAGTAAAACAACTGGTAAAATATACATTGGGCAAACAGGGAATTTAGAAAGTAGACTAGCAAGACATAATGGTTTGTTACCTAGTAAAATTAAAAGCTATACTAAAATAAATAAGGGCCCATGGAATGTAGTTTATAAGGAAGAGTACAATACGAGACAAGAAGCATTAAAAAGAGAAAAGTACCTAAAGTCACATATAGGTCGAGATTGGTTAAAAAATATCTTGGTCCGGTAGCTCAGCGGTAGAGCAGGAGCCTTTTAAGCTCTTGGTCCAGGGTTCGAATCCCTGCCGGATCACAAAAAGAAATAGTGGCTCCGTGCCATTAACTTCTTCAATTTTTCTTAAGAGGCTTTTTCGCCATTTAAGTTCCTACTAATTGCAACAGTTCATTATAAGGAATTGCTGCATCTCCATTACTCAAAGCAACTGACCTCAAGAACTTTCGTGCAGTACCATTTGGACCTGGGGAAAGTTGAACCATTTCGCCAAAAATATCAAGTCTTGCGTCTGGTGGAAGAAAAACAAATGCATCTCTAGCATAATTTAGAGTCTTCTGTGCTTGTGAAATATCCATTGTCTCTACCTTCCTAAAATAAGGGTTTGCAACTGCCAGCAGTAATCCAGCTGATAAACCATGTGGTAATACTTCTAACAAATCTGACAAACGTCTAGTTAATGTGTGTAATTTATTCTCTGGCTTTTCTAATGCAAAACTATCATTCCTTATGACTTCTAAAACTCTTGTTTCATCTGCAATAATTAAATTATTGAAAAATCTTTCCAAACCAAACTTTGATTGGGAACTTAACCATTTGATATCCCCCTCATTAATTTGATCATCATAAATCACATGATGAACAGCAGTTCCACCTATATCCCTCATATCTCCACCCCTGCCTGTTGATTTCAACATTTTCCAAAGCACATCTAGAGGATACCATCTAGCTAGATTAACATCATTAAATTTTATCCCTGGCCCACATCTACAATTCACGCTTTTAACTCTGGAAACCAACCCATAAAAGCCTGTTTGTTGTTCGCAATTTGCCATTAAGGAATTATACTATAAATGGAAAAATAATTGCAAACTATAGGGCTCATAAGTACCCCAAGTGTTTCAGAATTGCTATAGTCCTGAGCTTGTCGAAGGAGAACCAGCTTCTAGGTACACTTCAGGCATGGGATGCTTTACTCAAGTACAGCTTCACTTCAAATCTAGCATATAACTACCATTAGGGATTAGAATCGTGATATATTTACCCCAATGATTAAAGCCATTATTTTTGATAACGCAGGAGTTATTATGACAGAGGCATATTGGCTTTGGTTGCATAAAAATATCCCTAATCTTGAAAAAAGGAGAGATTTCTTCCATGATATTTCCTATAAAGTTGACAGCAGCAGTATTTCTCCCGATCAATTTTTAAATTACCTTGCAAAAGAATCAGGCAAGGAAGCAAAACAAGTGAAAAAAGAAATTCTTAGCACTTTTGTTTTAAATAAAGAAGTTTATAAGTTAATGAAAAAATTAAAGAGGAATTACAAGATTGGTCTTTTATCAAACTTTATATCAGAGTGGCTTAAGATTCTTTTAAAAAAATTTAATATAAAAGAAGTTTTTGATGCAATGATTGTCTCTACAGAACACAAGATGATAAAGCCTGATCCAAAAATGTATCAATTAATAGCTGAGATGTTGGGAGTTAAACCACAAGAGGCAGTATTTATCGATGACAGAGAAAGCAATATCACAGGCGCTGTAAACGTAGGTATGAAGGGTATTCTGTTTAATAACCCACAAGATTTAAAAGAAAAGCTTAAAAAGCTTGGTATAACAATCTAATCTGTAATTCTGGTACCGCGTACGGGAGAACGCAGATCATCCGCCAAAGGCGGATGGCGAACCGCTCTTCGAGCTAGGATTCACTCTAACGAAGTAGTATCTCCAGAAATTTAATCGCAAGGATTAAATTTTGGAGCTAGTACCGCGTACGGGAGTCGAACCCGTGATTTCTGGGATGAAAACCCAACGTCCTAGGCCACTAGACGAACGCGGCAAACTGTTTAGATTATACTGGAATTGAATATTACTCTCAAGTGTAATACTGCTTAGTCAAGCGGCTGAGTTGCATATCGACCAGTTACATGTTGATACAAAGTAGGCTCCTTTAGACGTCGCAAGCGCCATCTTATCCGCAAATCAGGAACTACTGAATCAATTATAGGAGGTTTCCATCCTTCCGATATACGAATAGAGAGAGTACACTCAGACATATCTGCAAAAGCCGCTTTTACTCTTGGTTCTATTTGAGTAACAAGTCGCCTCACCAAGCTTTCTGGCATAGGTGTGTTCCTAGTAACTCCTCCTAACCAATTTCCAGAAACCACATGACCTCGTTCTATTTGTTGCTCCACAACAGTAACATCAGGAACACGGGCTCCCATTAACTGGGCTACAGTTGATTCAACTAAAGCTCTATAGACTTCACCTCTGCTACTCATGTCCAGATATTATTATAAGATTTCGTGCCTGTCAATGCCTAGTTTATATACCCATGAGCCTTGAGCCAGGGGAAAATTGTTCGTTGGGCAATTGTTGAAAGATTTTTCTTATCCGAGCGGGTATCAAAATAGCCAATTTCCACCACCTCTGAGGAGGGTTTAGGACTGCCGATTAAATTCCCTTCATACATTTTGATGTTTACAAAAACGCCATCTTTACCGTGTGCCACATCTTCAAATTCTGTCAAAAACTTTATTGACGACTCATCCAACCCACACCCGATTTCTTCTTTAACCTCTCTTTTTAAACATTCAATTTCACACTCACCCTTTTCCGGTTTACCGCCAAGCGTAAAGAACACATGACTTTCTTTGTGTGTTCTTACCTGCAGCAGCTTCTTGTCTTTGAACGCTGCCAAAGCTACCTTTTTAATAATACCCATGCTTTACTCTTTATGCTATACTTTTTTTGCATGAATAAGCAACAAGAGGACTCCGCAGAACTAATCAACCCCGCCAAACTTGGAATTATCGGTTACGGAATAGTCGGTCAGGCCCTGGCATACGGCTTTTCCCAACCGGAGATAAAAGATAAATATGAAATTAGATTTTATGACAAATACAAAAACACCGAGTCTTTAGAAAGCGTAGTTGCATCAAGCGAGTTTATTTTTATTTGTTTACCCACGCCGATGAAAGAAGACGAGTCGGGGATTGACCTTTCCATCATCGAAGAAAACATTAAAGAGATTACCCAATATACCGACAATACCGACAAAATCATTGTGATTAAATCAACTGTTGTACCGGGCACCACTGTTGCTTTAGAAAAAAAATACCCAAAAAGCAACTTTGCCATGAACCCGGAATTTTTAACAGAGGCAAATTATTTAGAGGATTTTATAAAATCAGACCGCAATGTTGTAGGAGCGAATAACGATACGGTTTCCCGAAGATTGATCTCTTTATACAGACAAAGATTCCCGAAAACCAAGGTTTTCCAAACAGATACTACAACTGCCGAAATGGTCAAATATATGGCTAATGCTTTTTTGGCCACCAAGGTAATTTTTGCCAATCAGATGTATGATTTATGCCAGGCTTTAGGTATTAAATATGAAGAAGTTAAAAGCATTGTTGTGGCAGACCGCCGGATTTTTAACTCACACCTGGATGTAACTACATCCAAAGGGTTTGGGGGGAAATGTTTTCCTAAAGATATCGTTGCCTTAATTGGCCGGGCTAAGAGTTTAAAACTTGATCCAAAACTTTTGGAAACAGTTTGGGAAATTAATAAAAAAATTAGAAAAGTTAAAGACTGGGAAGAAATCCCCTTTGTGGTAGCGGAAAAATAAGGAGCAGCTTCGCAAGGCGTTTCCCTGGAGCGTAATACTATAAGATGATATTCTTAATTAGTTCTATTTTGGGATTATCCCCGGACTCAGCAAAATCCACCCCCACAAAATCCAACCTGTATTCCCTATTACCCCAGCTGATTTTTTGGATATAAAATCTGGCAGTTTTTAAAAGTGAGCGAATTTTCCATGGCGTCATGGACTCACAAGGTAAACCAAACTCATGAGAGTATCGGGTTTTTACCTCCGCAAACACCAAAGTATCCCTATCTTTGGCTACAATATCTATTTCCCCACCCCTGATCCGAAAGTTCCTTTCAAGAATTCTATACCCCAGTTTCTTAAGATACTTGCACGCCAGTTCTTCTCCTTTATTTCCGATATCGGTATTGGACATTGAATTATTGGAAGAATGATTAAACTCTTACAGCGCTTTTACCGGTCAATCCTCTTAAAAAATAAAGCTTTGATCTTCTAACTTTTCCGGCCTTTTTTTTAACTTCAATTTTAACAATAGAATTTGAATCCAGTGGCCAGGTTCTTTCAATCCCAATCCCTCCTGCTCCAATTTTACGGACAGTGAAAGTTTTATTAACATCCCGGCCCCGAAGCCTGATTAAAATTCCTTCGAAAATCTGCACTCTGCTTTTTGTTCCTTCTACCACCTTACTATGTACTCTTACAGTATCTCCAATATGTATGTTTTGCTCGTCAACTTTCACTGAAATCATTAAGGAATACTAACATAATCTAAGCCTGCTGGCAACCTGCACCCGCTTAGCCTTGCAAGGCGTCCCCCTGGAGGCTAGACTATTTTAAAAGCCTCTTTGCCTAGAATCTCTTTAACTTTTTCCTCGAGTAAAGGTTGCGGATCAACAGAAAACGGCAAATCCATACGTCTTACACCCTTGTCGCTATTTAAAAATAACGCAACCGGCGTGCCTCCCGGAAATCCCCGCAGAGTTCTGTTTATATTTTGTAATACCGATATATCTGCCCCTGCCGGAATATAAATCTCAACCATTAAGCTATTTTGCTGCAGATCACCCGCGCTCTCCGGATCAAACGGGGCAATTTTTTCAACAATTAAAGAAAGCTCCTCTTCTCTTTTCTCAACACGTCCGGAGATTAAAACAACCTGATCCGAAACCAAAAATTCTTTGCTTGTTTCAAATATTTTGGGAAAAACTACCACTTCTAAACTAAAAATCCCATCGGAAATTTTAACAAATGCCATTTCCTTGCTTGCTTTTTTGGTTAATACTTTTTTAACCGCAACAATAACTCCTCCCAGTTTCAAAGTTTTCCCGATACTTTCCTCGCTCAAATCGGAAAGTTTGATAGATACAAACCTGGTTAATTTTTGAAGTGCTGCAAGAAAAGGGGGTTCATGCAGGTAAAAACCCAAAAGATCTTTTTCGAAAACCAGCAATTGTTCAAGAGGCAACTCGGCAACATCCGGCAGTTTCACAGCAAATACTCCCTGATCCTCTTCGCTGTCAAACAGCAGCACCTGTCCCGACAATCTTGCCCTACTTTGCTTATGAGACTGCTCCAAACAAGAGTCCAAAACCAAAAGCTGTCCGGCCCGGCTCCCCAAATGATCCAGGGCGCCTGCTTTAATTAAACTTTCCAGGGTTTTTCTATTCACCAAACGGGTATCAACCCGTGAACAAAGATCCGCCAAAGACACAAACTCTCCATCTTCTCTTGCCAGAATGATTGATTCAATCGCAGAAATACCGACATTTTTCACAGCTGATAAGCCAAACCTAATACCCTGCTTTATACCGCTTTCTCCAACACTCAAGCTTCGCTCCAGATCGGCCTGCGAAAGCTCTTTTAGTTTCTCCAGAGAAAAACCGATTCCCGATTTATTGACATCAGGCGGCAAAACTACAATCTGAAGTCTTTTACATTCTTCAATCGCCGAAGCAATCTTATCGCTGTCTCCTGATTCGGCCGTCATAACCGCTGCCATAAACTCAACAGGGAAGCTTGCTTTCATGTAAGCTGTTTGATAAGCAATCATGGCATAACTGGCCGCATGAGCTTTATTAAATCCATAAGCTGCAAAGGGAGCAATCATGGCAAATAACTCTTCCGCTTTTTCCGCTCTCATGCCGTTTTTAATACACCCTTCAATAAACTTGTCTTTTTGCCTGGCCATTTCAGAGGGAATTTTTTTACCCATGGCTTTCCTGAACTTATCAGCCTCTTCCCAGGAATAACCGGCAATGTTAATAGCTGTAAGCAATACATCGTCCTGATAAACCAGCAAACCCAAGGAGGCTTCGGTATAATCTTTCATCCGGGGGTCAAAAAATTTCACTTTTTTCGGGTCATGCTTCCGGGCAATATATTCCGGGATTACCCCCAAAGGCCCCGGGCGGTATAAAGCCACCATGGCCTGAATATCGGTAATACTGGTTGGTTTTAGTTCTGTTACATATCTGGTCATACCCGAACCTTCCAGCTGAAAAACTCCCATGGTTTCGCCTTTGGCCAAAAGCTCAAAAGCCTTTTTGTAATCCAGGGGGATTTTATCCAGGTCAATGCTTATTCCTCTATTTTCTTTGACAAATTCAACGGCTTTACCCAAAATTGATAAATTTCTGATACCCAAAAGGTCCATTTTCACCAAACCTGCATCTTCTACCGCAAACATGTCATATTGGGATACCAGTCTTTCTCCGCTGGATTCTTTTTGCAAAGGGGTAAAATTGGTTATTTCATCCGGGGCAATAACAATACCCGCTGCATGCACCGAAGCATGACGCACAGTACCTTCAATCCTGGCAGCCAAATCCAAAAGTTTCTTAATTTGAGGATCGCTTCTATATAAATTCTGCAAATCCGGCACTTCTTTAACTGCCAACCCTAAAGGTTTGTGAAAACCCTGATGGGGGGGCGGAACTAATTTGGCAATCCTGTCTACATCGGAGTAAGACATCCCCATAACCCTGCCCACATCCCTAATGGCAGCCCGGCCCATCATGGTTCCAAAAGTCACAATGTGAGCAACCCGATCTTTACCATATTTTTTCATCACATAATCTATCACTTCATCACGGCGGTCATCAGCTATATCAACATCAATATCCGGCAGAGAAGGCCGATAGACTGTTAAAAAACGCTCAAAAGGCAGCAAATAACCCAAAGGGTTTAGGTTAGTTACCCCTAAACAATATAAAACCATTGAAGCTGCCGCAGAACCCCTGGTGTTGGTAATAATCCCCCGCTGGTGAGCCCAGTCCATAAAATCCGCAACTACCAGAAAATAGTCCGCATATTTCTTTTTCTCAATCACGCTAAGTTCAAAATCCAAACGCTCTTTTATTTCTTTTGTCAATTCCAATTTTTCAGCTGCTTTTTGATATGTTATCTCCCGCAAATACTCCATTGAGGAAGCCTTGTTTGGAGTTTCAAATACCGGAAACCGGGCTACCCCCAATGGAATTTCCAAATCAATCAGTTTCGCAATTTTTACAGTATTTTCCAGAGCTTCCGGAATATCTTTAAAATTTTCCGCCATCTCAACCGGTGATTTCACAAAATAATCCGGGGTATCAATCATCCGAAGCCTTACAACATCGCTAAGTAATTTTCCGGTTTGGACACAAAGCAATGCATCTTGAGCCTGGGCATCTTCTTTTGCGACATAGTGGTAATCGTTGGTTCCAACTATTGGTATGCCAATTTTTTTCGATAACTGCTTTACCGTACTCCAGGTTTGGGTTTGTATATCCAGTATCTCCTGCAAGTCCTTTTTGACTGTATCGTCCACCGCTTCGTCCAAAGACTGCTGATATGGATGACTTTGCAATTCCAGATAAAAGTTACCTTCGCCAAATATACTTAAATAATTTTTGATTACTTCCTCGGCCTTTTTGGGGTCTCTCGTATTTAAAGACCTGACAAATTCTCCTGCAGGACAGCCTGACAAAGCTATTAATCCTTCGTGAAACTCTTTCAATAAAGCTTTATCCACCCTTGGTCTGTAGTAGTATCCGTCACAATGGGCAATAGTTGTCAGCTTCATCAAGTTAAGATATCCCTGGTAATTTTTAGCCAGTACTGTTAAATGAAACGGTTCGCTGTCAAGTTTTCCTTCTTTGTCTTTATGGGATCTTTTGGCAACATACATTTCTACCCCGACAATAGGTTTTACCCCGGCTTCCCGGCAAGCTTTGTAGAACTCGATTGCCCCATACATTACCCCATGATCCGTAATGGCTATTGATTCCATACCTAAATCTTTAACAGTCTTAATTAATTTCGGAACTTTTGACAGTCCGTCTAAAAGAGAATATTGGGTGTGGCCATGAAGGTGAACAAATTTAGGCATAATAGTCTTTGTGATTGTCATTTTACCAGCACCTTAGGATGTTATTTCAAGAGGGAGTTTAAGATTTAAGTAATTTTTCCAGAATCGGCTTCAATTTAGCAATGTCTGCTTTACCTAAAGATAATTTCATTACTCCGCCTATTAAAACTTGCAGCGCTGCCTCTTTACCTTTCTTATAATCCAGAACTGCGTTCGCATTTTCTTTGACAGCTTGTTCAGCGAGTTTTTCAAGTTCTTTCTCGCTCTCTATTATTCCCACTTTTTTACCCTTTAATTCCTCTATAATCTGTGTTGGCAGTACAGAACTTATGTCGGGCTTTCTGTTAACTATATAATTTGCCACTTCTTTGATAGAAACACCATGTTTTTTACCATGTTCTAAAGCACTTTCAAAAAACTCGGCCAGTTCTTTTGTCTCAGAAAGAATCTGGGCATCATTTTTACTAATACCATATTCCTCCGCAAATCTTTTTAGTTTATCCCAAGGCAATTCTGGCAAACTTGACTCCAGGCTTTTGACTCTAGACTCTTCAATTCGGAGTTCCGGCAGGTCCGGTTCGGGAAAATAGCGGTAATCATGAGCTTCTTCTTTGCTTCTTTGCAAAAACGTACACTTTTTGTCCTCATTCCAACCTCTGGTTTCCTGAGTAAGTTTCTCTCTCTTTTCCAAAGCTTCAATTTGCCGTTTAATTTCATACTCAATTGCTGCTACTATAAATCTAAAGCTGTTAATATTCTTTAACTCTACCCTGTAATCCGGCAGCCTCCAGGGGGACGCCTTGGAGGCTATAGCTATAGGATGGACGCTAATGTTCGCTTCAAGTCTCATGTCTCCCCGCTCCATATCTGCATTTGAAACCTCTAAATAGCGGAAAAGCTGTTGGAGCTTCTTGGCATAATCCCTAACCGATGCCACATCATGAAAATCCGGCTCGGTAACTATTTCAACAAGCGGTACTCCGGACCTATTAAAATCTATTAATGTCACACCTCCGAGGTGTGATAATTTTCCGGTATCCTCTTCCTGATGCACACGGTTAATTCTGATTACTTGTCCGCTATCTAAAGTTATTTGTCCATTGATACACAGTGGCCAGCGGTATTGGGAAATCTGGTAACCTTTGGGAAGATCGGGATAAAAATAATTTTTTCTTTCAAAAAGAGACTTTTCGGATATCTTACAATTTAAAGCCAAGCCAATTTTTATACAATCTTCTATTGCAGCTTTGTTAATAAGAGGCAGCGCTCCCGGCAATCCTAAACAAACAGGGCAGGTGTAGGTATTAGGCTCTTTGCCAAAATAATCGGCACTGCACCTGCAAAACATTTTGGATTTAGTGTTTAACTCAACATGGACCTCAAGTCCAATAATTGGTTCATACATCTGTTTCATAATAATCCTCCTGAACCAATTACAAGATACTCGAACGAAGCGAGAGGAGGTCTTATCACTGGCTCATACTGCATAATACATACTCCTTTTAGAGATAGCGAAGTCACAAGTAAACAAAAAATGTTGAGGATTTTGTGCTGATAGACTAGATGATCCAGTTAACAGGTTATCCACAAAATTCTCACAAGCGAGAAAGTCTCTACCGTTCGAGCGATTTTTTGTACTGTGACGAGCTAGTCTCATATTTTAGGTTTCTCCTTATGCCACTCCGTTGATTGCTCATAAGCGTAACCTACCCTTAAAATAGTTTCTTCATCCCACTGCTTTCCTAAAATCTGAAGACCAACCGGAAGTCCTTCGGAAAACCCACATGGTATGGACAATCCCGGGATTCCTGCCAAGTTGGCAGAAATTGTATAGATATCAGATAAATACATAGTGAGCGGATCGTCAACTTTCTCTCCCAAATTCCAGGCTGTGGTGGGGGAGACCGGACCAACTATTACATCAACTCCGCCAGCTGGCGGATCAAATGCTTTATTAAAATCCTGCTTCACTAAAGTTCTCACCTTTGCTGCCTTGGCGTAATACTCTTCGTAATATCCGCTTGATAGGGTGTATGTCCCCAGCATTATCCTTCTTTTAACTTCCGGTCCAAAGTCTACCCTGGCGGATCCATACCTAATACCGTCAAATCGAGCCATATTAGCTGATATCTCGGAGGGAACAATGATGTAATATGCTGCTAGGGCATATTTACTGTTAGGCAAACTTACTTCTACTATTTCTGCACCTTGTTCTTCCAGCTTTTTTATGGCATCTTCAATAACTTGTTTTACTTTAGGATTTAATCCTTCACCGAAATACTCTTTCGGCACCCCCACCTTTAAACCTTTTATTAACTTGTCATTCTGAGCGCCAGCGAAGAATATATGCTTATACCCTTCACTGCGTTCAGGGTGACAATTCGAGTCGTATCCATCCCCACCTGAAATCCAATCCAAAACTAATGCCGCATCTTCGACTGATTTAGTAACGGGTCCGATTGTATCTAAGGAGGAGGCCATGGCAATGAGCCCGTATCTCGAAACCCGACCGTAAGTTGGCTTTAAACCCACTACCCCGCAAAGAGAGGCAGGCTGGCGGATAGATCCACCAGTATCAGAACCAAGGGCAAATGCACATAAATCTGCTGCCACCGCTGCTGCCGAACCGCTGGAAGATCCGCCTGTAACCTTATTCAAATCCCAGGGATTTTTTGTTGGACCGAAGCTTGAGTTTTCTCCTGATCCACCCATGGCAAATTCATCACAATTTGTTTTACCGATAACAGAAATTCCATTTTCCAGTAATCTTTGTATAACAATGGCATTATATGGAGGAATAAAATTACTCAATATTCTTGATCCCGCTGTAGTCTTTATACCTTGAGTACAAATGATGTCTTTAATTGCCGCAGGAATACCGCAAGAATTTTTTTTAATTTCTAAAAAAGAATTTAATTTCGGGTTTAATTTTGCTATTCTTTCAAAATAAGCATTATTCAATTCTTCTTCCGAAAAATCTTTCTGTTTTAAACCCTTAATGGTTCCTATTAATGTTAGCGATGTAATATTATTTTTTCCCATACTACTTACTACCAGCTACTAACTCTACCAGTTAGTCTTCAAATACTCCTTTAGTCTCAAACATACACTCTTTCTTTTGCGGAGCATTTGACAACGCTTCTTCTTGAGATAAACTGGGAGTAGTTTCGTCTTCCCTCATCACATTGCTTTGCCCGGTTACATTAAATGTCGGCTCTGCGCTAGAAGTTTCAACCCGATTAAGTTGTTCCACATAATCTAAAATTTTGGAAAGTTGTTCAGAATATCTCTTCTCTTCCTCAGCAGTAAGCGGTAAATTAGCCAGTTTAGCTACATGTTTTACTTGATCCTTGGTCAATTTCATAGGAAAGAAATTCTTAAATTTTCCCCTCCATCTCTCGCAGGGCTTTAATACGAACATCAATTGAAGGATGGGTATTAAAAAGCCCGGCAAACCAACCGGCCGCATCTTTTCCTTTAAGGGGATTTACGATATACAGATGAGCAGTTCCCCTGTTAGCTGCTTCCAGCGGTTCCTTATCAGAAGAAATTTTTAACAGCGCATTTATTAAACCTTCCGGATATCTGGTCAGCAAAACCCCGGAAGCATCAGCCAAAAGCTCCCGACGCCTTGATACTGCCAGTTGTATCAAAGTTGCCACAATTGGAGCCAAAATTGCTGCTACAATAGCCACAACCAGCATTATTGAATTCCCTTTATTATCTCTATCGTCATGTCCGCCAAACCACATTGACCTCATAAACCAATCTGAAAGTAAAGCTATAGTACCTACCAAGACTGATACCACACTCATAAGAAGCGTATCCCGATTGCCGACATGGGACAACTCATGAGCTGTTACTGCTTCCAGCTCCTGTTTGTTGAGCTTTTGTAAAATTCCAGAAGTAAAAGCAATGGCCGCATGTTTAGGATCTCTGCCTGTGGCAAAAGCATTAGGGGCGCTGTCATCAATTATATAGATTTTGGGAATAGGTAAACCCGCAGCAATGCATAAATTTTCAACCAGATGGTAAACCTCTTTGTTAACATCATGTTTTAGCAACTTGGCCCCGGAAATCCCCAAAACAATCTTGTCTGAATAGTAATACGAGACAAAATTCATTATCCCGACTAAAATCAATGCCATTCCTACAAACCCCAAACCTCCGGTTCTGTCAAATCCAAATCCCATTGCAAGAACATATATCACCCCTATTGCGAATATGGAAAATAAAAACATGATTAACCATGTCTTGAAAATGTTTCCGGAAACTTGATCCCAAGCTGTATTAACAGTTGCCATAAGCCAATTCTAGCACAAGGAGAATCAAAATTTAACTTTAATATCTGCTTTTTCTTCTTCTGTGGCTTTGAAAAATTCTTCTTTTTGGAAATTGAATATTTGCCCCACCCAAGCCGATGGAATAGTTTCCAAATTATTGTTTATATCCAAAACATTAGTGTTATAAAATTGCCTGGAAGCTGCCACTTTTGTTTCCGTATCGGAAATTTCTTCCTGAAGCTCCTTAAAGTTTTCTGAGGCCCGAAGACTGGGATAAGCCTCTGCTACCGCAAATAGAGATTTTAAAGCGCCGGTTAACATATCGTTTGCAGCTGCAGCTTGCCCGGGATTTTTGGCACCCAAAAGGGCACTTCTTGCTTTTGTAACATTTTCAAAAACGCTCTTTTCATGCTTGGCATAACCCTTCACAACTTCGACTAAGTTTGGGATTAAAGATGACCGTCTTTTCAGTTGCACGTCGATTTGAGACCAGGCTTCACGAACACGATTACGCAAAGTAACAAGCGAGTTGTATGTAGCAAATAGCCAGAATAACAATAAAACTCCCACTCCGATCAGGATATAAACTGTCATTGATTAAAGTTTAAACCATCTTGCAAGATCTGTCCAGTCCCAGGTATTAACTACATCTTTTTTTGTAGCCCAACCCCTGCGGGCCACTGCTACCCCAAACCTCATATTATCCATCTGCGAAATTTCGTGCGCATCCGTAT
The DNA here is from genome assembly GCA_028715175.1 of Candidatus Daviesbacteria bacterium. Taxonomy (GTDB): domain Bacteria; phylum Patescibacteriota; class Microgenomatia; order Daviesbacterales; family UBA10151; genus UBA10151. The sequence goes on along the minus strand of JAQUSJ010000001.1, from coordinate 468,172 downwards.
TTATAATGAATTTAACCCCGAAGCTTAAAGCCGCCCTCACCAGATCATCTCTTAAATCCAGCCTGTTAGGATAAGCATTAATCTCCAAAATTTTATTTTTTTCGGAAGCAACTTTGAAAATCTCTTCCCAGTCAGCATCCGATGATTCCCTCTCGTTAAGCAGTCTGTTGGTAGGGTGAGAAATAATATCTACATAAGGATTTTCTAAAGCCCTCATCAATCTCTTAGTAATTTCTCCCCTCGAACCTCTATGACCTGAATGGATTCCTGCAATACATAAGTCAAGCATAGCCAAAGCTTCGTCAGGCACAGACAAAGACCCATCTTTAAGTATATCTACTTCGAGACTATTTATTACTCGAACACTTTTTGTACTCTCTGACGGCTGACGGATTTGTTGAATAAATTTTGTCCTCTTTTTTATCCATTTAATTATTTGTTCTCTGCTAACAGCTGTAAAACCAGGTGGATGATCTGCAATTCCCACATAATCATAACCCAGCTCTTCCGCTCTTTTAATAATATTTTCTATAGAATCGACACCGGCTCCGTGCGAAGGATTTTCTATTTTGAAGTTTGAATGAACATGCAAATCCCCTTTTATGTCTTCAAATGTCACCAAATCAGGTAATTTATGCTTTAACGCAGCCTCGATTTCCCCGCTATTTTCCCTTATCTCCGGCGGAGGAGTCTGCATTCCCAGCAATTTGTAAAACTCTTCTTCTGTTCTTGTCTCTTGCAGCTTGTTACTTGTGACATTTTTGACTCCATATTCAGACAAAGAGAAACCTTTTTGCTGAGCAAGAGTCCTCAGCTTAATATTGTGAGCTTTGGAGCCTGTAAAATGCTGCAAAAGGGCTCCATAACTTTCAGGTTTACCAACCAATAAGTCAACCTGAATACCGCTTGTCAAAACTATCGTAGCCTTGTTTTCTCCTTTATCAACCACCCGGGAAACTCCCGGCATCTTACAAAAATATTCCACCACTTCTTTTTCTTTTTCCGAGCTGACTGAAAAGTCCAAATCCCCTACTGTTGCCGCCATTCTCCGCAAGGAACCTAAGGGGTGTACCTCTAATATATCAGGGTTCTTTTTTAGATAATTCAAAATCTTGTCAGCTTGCGCAAAAGCATATGGCAAAAGCATCCTGTGCTCCTGTTGATCTAAGTCAAGAAGACCTGACATGATATTTTGGGCGATTTTAGCAGAAAAACCTTTACTAACTAGCTCACCTGACTTAATTTTCTTTTTTAAATCCTCCAGATCCTTTACACCCAATTCAGCTAACTTGGCCGCATTTTTTGGCCCCACTCCGCCGATATCAAGTAAGTCAAACACTACAGCAGGGATACCTTTCTCGACCTGCTCAAAATGCTTAACTTTCCCTTTTGTAAACAATTCATCCAAATAATCCTGGAGTTTTTCTCCCAATGTTGGAATTTCTGAGAGTTTACCTTCCTGCCAAAGATCCTGAATTTCTGCAGTTGAATGCTCTATTGCATCAGCGGCATTTTCATAAGCGCGAATTTGAAAAATATTACCGATTTTTTTAAGAGTGTATGCAGCTGATACATTGCGGAGGATTTTAGCCAATCGTTGATTAGATATTTCCACAAAAATAGTATACCACTTGGCGAACCACGTTTAGTTCACATGAACGTAGTGGGCTCAGCTGGATAGATTTTTAAATGGATAAGGAGATTCAGCAGCTATTGGAGGATTTGCAATAAAACGGTAATAAGTTGTACCCCTTAACTCTTGCATTGGATATTCCGGAAATCCACCTTCTGGGGTAGGTAAAGCAAATACCCGCATATTAGCTCCTTCTGGAACCGTCTCTTGGAAATTAGCTAGCATATACAGAAACCTTACTGCTTGGGGAGCATGTAAAACTACTCCAATTTCATCTCTTAAATTAATATCAAACACTGGTGGTAAGTGAAAACTTTTTATTTGGTCAACAGTGTTATCAATATCTGCTATTGGGCTAATAACAAGTATTTTGTTGCCTGGATAAATATTAGCTTCAGGGATACGAAACCAAGGTGCTTTCTTTGCTTCCAAAACAGCTGCATTTTCTGCAGGCGTGCCATTATATACTACCAGAGGACCTTGCTCAGTCAATTCCCTTTCTGCATCTGCCCAATTATTGCTAATCGGATGTCCTAATTTCATTTCAGCAAGTTTTCTACCAATTTGCAGAGCATAGTTTATTCTTTGCCTATCCATCCAACGAGACCAAGGTTTACTGACGTAGCGATCTTGTTTAGAAGCTTGAAAATAAGTACCAGGAGCTGAAATAATCCATAATGCTTTTATTTTTGCTGCTTCTGCTGGATTTTGAGGAAGTTGAGATTGGAGATTTTGAGCAGCTATTTCCAGTTGACTCCAAACTTCTATAACATCTGAGATAAAACCTTTTACTGGCTTACCTTGTTGCATCAAAGCTTGTAATTGCCCCCACCAGCTTTCTGTTTGTTCAATACTTTGTAGTACAGTCTCAACGGTTATTGATGCTCCTTTTTCTATTTCTGGTCCACCTTTTAACATAGGCTTTATTATATGCGCTCTAATCGTAATAGCCAAGAGTTGTTAGTTATGGCTGTAGAGAAGTAAAGGCAACTATAGGCTTCTACTATTTGAGTTAATTGGAACACTTTTAGCCTCGATTTTCGAAAGATTTCGGTAGATTCCTAATATTTCGTGCCTATGCGAGTTCAAGAGTAAAAATCTTGAACACCTATACAGAAGTTTAATATACCAATATAAGACTTTACAACAGTTAGGTATTAGTTGCAGGAACTAACGCATTATTAACTAAATCCTTGACAAAATATTCAGGTCTTTGTTTGTTTCCAGGATCAATCATTGACTGAATTCCTCCGCAAATTTCATTCGATACAGATGGTTGCCAATAGGCATAGTTTCCAATCCATCTCAGACTGCGGTCAGCTGATTCAATGTCCTGTACAACTGTAACTCCTCCATCCTTATCAAATGCTAACCCTTCTTTCCATAGGAATGGGTATCTATTGGGAAATTCTGAGGCAACCATTCTTTCCCAAGTTGTTAAATAAACAGTTAGAGGCCTCTCGCCAGGGTTAGGAATACTTGTTGAAGTCATATCGTCTGCTAAATGAATAATCCTTTCAGCCATTCTGTTTGGTACTAAAGTAGGTGCTCCATCTACAAGCATCAGAAAATCCCGGATGCTTAAATGCCCAGTTTCTTTTCCTGCATCAACCATATAATTAACAAGTTCTGGATCCACTCCTCTAGCTTCTAAAATGGGTTTAATAGTTTCATAAGCTTTGGGTGTATAAGCCTCTTCAACAACTCCTTCTCTAACCGCATTTCTACGCATAATCTCAATCCTTTTATTGGCATCATGAATTAAAGCTCTGCTGGTAACTAACTCTGCTTCTGCTACTGATAAAGCTCCTCTTTCGTGTAGTCTAAAAGCTAATGTACTGGCAAGGGAGGCGACTGCTAAACAATGTTCACCAATATTAGTAAAGGATTCATCATGGGGTTTACCAGTGTAAGGATTGTCCATTTTTGCATCTTCGGTAGGATGAACACCGCCTACCCTTAGAATTTCTATGGCAACTGGAAACCTGCTTGTAAATTCTGCCAAACGGGTAAGAGGATCAAAGGGTTTAGCTTGTTCTATGATAGCTATCCTGTCTAGATCAGGCATCACTTCGCTTGCTTCTTTTAATAACATATATTAGGAATAATATAGCCTTATAGGCTAAAAGTCAACCTCAGGAGAATGATGTAGCTTCAAAAAGGTGTTCCAAAATTGGATCTTCGTACAAAAAATGCGGGGCCGACGGGACTTGAACCCGCGACCTTCTGGTTGACAACCAGACGCTCTAACCAACTGAGCTACGGCCCCAAGATACGTTGGATATTGTAACAAAATATTTACCCTCTTGACAAATAAGCTAATTTGGAATAAAAAGTAAAAGTTAATAACTGTCCTCATCCGCCAGCTGGCGGACTGCCCCAAAAAAAATGGCTAAAAAAACTTCCAGTAATTATTTAGAGAAACTTGAAAAAGAAATTCAATCTAATCAATCCAGAGTTAGTTTAGTTTTAGGCGTGTTAATTATTTTAGTCATTGGAATTTTAATCTTTAATTACCTCAATCAAAGCAAATCCAGTTTAGGTCCTGCTCAACAAACGCAAGCAGAAACAGATGTTTCACCAAACAAACTTCCTGGTAAATATACTGTCAAAGATGGTGATACCTTATTCATGATCGCGGATAAATACTATCAAGACGGCTATAAATATACGGAGATTGCCCAGGCAAATAATTTAACAAATCCCGACCAAGTCGAAACAGGACAAGTACTTGAAATTCCAAAATTGGAAGTTCAACAAGCCCAAACAGAGACCTCAACAGAAACCTTAGGTACAGGTGGAGGAAATATGACTATTTGGGGACCAAAGATTGATGGCGACACATACACAGTTGTGGAGAACGACTGGCTTTCCAAAATAGCCGGTCGCGCTTATGGGGATATATACGCCTTTGATAAAATTGCCAAAGCAAATAACATCCAAAATCCGGATTTGATTGAACCCGGGACTATCTTAACTATCCCCAGATAATCTTGTATACTTTAACAATGATCTTTGCCCAAGCAATCGGAAAACACCGGTTTAGTTTGCTTTTCCTGTTAATACTGGTCTTGGTTGCATATGGCAATTCACTAAACAATGCTTTTTTATCAGACGATCTTACTGAAATCGTCCAGAATCCCAACATCGGTAGCTTCAGTAATATCTTTAATCGCGCGTTTGGCTTCATAAGACCATTTCTATACTGGCTTATTTTTCAAATTGGAGGACTTAATCCGGCCCTTTTTAGGTTATCCAGTATCTTTTTTCACCTTGGCTCGGTTTTTCTAATTTATGCCTTGTTTAATCTTCTTTATTCCAAACGTTTAGGCTTTTTCGTAGCCAGTTTGTTTGCTGTCCATCCGGCAATTTCCGAAGCCGTAGTTTGGATCTCCGGAGGTATGTATACACAATATGCATTCTTCTTTTTGCTCTCTTTTGTTCTATATCTGCTTTCAAAAAAGAGAGTTTTCCTGTATTGGCTCTCTGTAGCAACTTACCTTTTTTCTCTCATGTCGCACCCGCAAATGCCTTTAGCGCTTTTTTTAATATTTCCCCTCTTTGAAGTCACGTTTGGTTCGGCGGCCGGCGGACTTAAAAAAAATTGGCCTAAAATGCTCCCCTACCTTTTTATCTCGCTATTTTTTGCATTGATTACTTTAAATGCCTTACCGGAACGGGAAACTACTTTAAGATCCGTACATTATCAGCAAAGAGGGATTGATAATCCCATCGCAATTGTCACTATTGCCGTAACTTCATATCTTGAGATGATCTTTTTTCCCAAAACGCTGACGCTTTACCATTCTGAACTGGCTTTCAGCCAAATCCAGTTTATCATCAGATTACTAATCACTATTGCCTTGTTAGCTGGGACCTTAATTAGCTTTAAGAAAAATAAATTCATCTTTTTTTGGTTATCATTTTTCCTGATTGCCCTATCCCCGACTTTAACCCCCCTCAGGTTAAACTGGGTTGTTGCCGAAAGGTATTTATACCTTCCTATTGTTGGAATTTTGGCCTTGGCAGGACTCTGGTTTGATAAACTAGTAAGTTCTGCAAAATTCAGGCAAACCGGATATATTCTATTTGCTATAACAATTATTTTATTTACTTCAAGGACTATTGTCAGAAATATAGACTGGAGGTCTGAGGATAATCTTTGGATAGCAACCGGAAAAACTTCACCATCTTCCCCTAATGCGCACAATAATTTAGGTGACGTTTACGGAAGAAGAGGCGATAAGTTTACAGCTTTGCAGGAATTCCAAAAAGCAATTGCGCTAAAACCTGACTATGGCGACGCTTATCACAATTTAGCAAATACCTATAAAGAGCTGAATGAACCGGAAAAAGCCCTGGAAAATTATCAAAATGCCCTTAAATATAATCCTAATTTATGGCAATCTTATCAAAATATCGGAGCAGTATATTTTGAGCAAAAAAAATACGATCTTGCCCTTTTGAATTTTCAAAAGGCCGCCCAAATAAATCCAAAAAACCTCTCGTTGCAGAATGCTATCGGAATTATTTATTTGAACATGGGGGATAAAGACAAAGCAAGGGAAATTTTTAAACAACTTCTAAACATTGACCCAGACAATCAAATACTAAAACAAGAGCTCCTGGAAACCAATAAATGAGCCGGTGGACGGGATCGAACCGTCGCTCCCCACTTTACGAAAGTGGTGCTTTTCCACTAAGCTACACCGGCTGGAGCTGGTGACCGTACTTCGCTCGAACCTAAGGACACTTGTAACACCCGAATTGGGATTGCAGATTCAAGCTCTTAAAGATTATATGGGCATAACATCCTTCTCTGCCACCAACTAAAACCCTATCTTTAAGGATTTTCTGGCGTTGGCTCTGGCTGCATAAGCAAGATCATTGCCCCAGTTGGATCTGCAATCATGCTAATTTTTCCAGTTCCAGGCACATCGTTAACCAGTTCTAAAACTCTACCTCCAAGTTCTGTTACGCGAGCCGTGACTTCGTCAATGTTATCCACTGCAATATAGGCATTCCAACGGGGTGGTTTAGATGCTTGTTCGTAATCTGTTGCAGTTGGGTTCATCATTCCTGCAACATCTTTACCATCTTTCTGAAAAAGTGTATACGTACCTAATGGGCCAGCATCAACTTCTTTTCTAGTCCAACCTAGCAAACCGCTGTAAAAATCTCCTGCTTTCTTTTGATCTGCTGTTACTAATTCGTTCCAGATAATAGTTCCTTTTTCTTCCATTTTTCTCACCTCCCTTATTGTAATTTAATGTAATTTTCTGTACATTTCTGTCACTTTTGGAGCGGGATACGAGAATCGAACTCGCGTCCCCGCCTTGGGAAGGCGGTATTCTACCACTGAACCAATCCCGCTATCCGTCACATTTTACCAGATTTTGATATACTCTGAATATGAGCTATAGATACCGCTCCAGAAGATCAACCAGAAGATTAGCCCGCAAAAGTAGAAGGAATTTCATAGTTACTTTAGTTATCATCATATTTTTAATCTATGCCACCTTAAACTGGGTTTTACCGTACTTCATCGGCAGCGTTGGGGTTATTAAAAATATTATCAAACCTCCCCAGGCACTAACTCCTAAATCAGCCCAAAATGCTTCCCTGGCTCCGCCGGTTTTAAATATTCCTTTCGAGGCTACAAATTCTGCTCAAATTGATATTCAAGGATTTGCAAGTCCCGGCTCCCGCGTCAGGCTTTATATTGACGGTGAGTCACTACAAACTGTTGATGTCTCAAGTGAGGGCAGCTTTACTTTTGCAAACGTAACTTTATATCTCGGCATAAATAACATCTACGGCACTACTTTGGACGAACAGGAAAAAGAAAGCTTACCATCAAAAACCATTAAATTAATTTACGACAGCGAAAAACCGTCTCTTATCGTAAGCGAACCCGAAGACAACAAAAAAATCCAGGGCGGCGACAGGAAAGTAAAAGTTTCAGGTAAAACCGAGCCTGGCGCAAAAGTCTTTGTCAACAATACCCAGGCGATTGTCAACGGTGACGGGAGTTTCACAATTGACCAATCTTTAAACGACGGCGATAATACTATTTCCATAAAAGCACAGGATTCTGCTTTAAATCAAAGTGAAGTCCAAAGAATAATTAACTATAGTCCTTAAGAAACAAAGTAGCCGGTTATAAATAAAGTGCTGAATTCCGCCAGCAACATAATAGAAAAAACCCGCAGACTTATGCTTACCAGCGGTTTTTTTATTAATGCCATTAAAATAAATATCGGAAATACAGGCAGTAGAAATCGCGGCATCGATGAAAGGGTGGCGGTAAAAAGAGGGATACCGACCGACAGTAAACTATAAATAGCCAGGGAAGGAGATAAAAACCGCAAAGACCTTACAGCAAACCCCACTCCCAGTATGGCAAAAATTAAATCAAGGAAAATATTAAAACTTGTGACATTTGTTAAGGCTTGCCAGAAACCGGCTGTTGGTACGGCCAATGTTCTTTGCCAATGATTTTCAGCCGTAATAAAATAAAACGGGTCGCCTGTCTGGAGATAAAGATAAACACAATAGATCACAAATCCTGCCGGAGCAAATATTATGTACCAATTTTTACGGTTAAACCCTTGAGTCAATATCACCTCTGTTATTAATCCTGCTACTACTGCCAGACCGGCTAGTCTGCTGGCGGAAACTAAAGCGGCTGCGGTAACTCCCCAAAATATTTTTTTTTGCCGCAAAAGATAAAACGTCAAAACGGCCAGAAAAAAGAATAATCCTTCGGAATAAGCGGTCAATAAAAAGAAAGACGTGGGAAAAAATAAAAAAATTAAAACCGTTTCTGTAGCAATTTTCTTGTCAAAATCCTCTATCACCAGCTTATACAAAAGATTCAATCCTAAAAAAGTTGCAACCATACTTATCAAAACCGCTGCCAGCAAATAATTGTGGGTCACTAAACTTAAGACTTTAATCGCCAAAGGATACAACGGAAAAAAAGCATACTGGAATTTTTGGCTGTAACCTGCTTTGGCAATTCCCAGGAAGTGTCCGCCGTCCCAATTGCCGAAACTTCCAAAAAAATCATACTCAAATTTATTGGAATGTGGTAAAGTAGAAAAACCAAAATAGGTAATAAACAAAACCGATACAAGCCAAATGATGAATATGGAAACAACTTTAGAATAAAATTTCATAAAAAGTATATTGCATGACCAATCTTTTAGGTTTAATTCTAGCATTCGCCATATCAGCGGGTCAATTGATTAGGATACCTTTTGCAAATGGCGGCATCACAATTTTAGATATTACTATAACTTTTTTCTGTCTGTGGGGATTACTCAAAATAAAACTCCAACTCCGCAAACCCCCTGCCCGGATTACCGCAGCGCTTATTTTCATTTCCCTGGCAATTGCTTCCCTTGTTCTTACTCCTTTACATCTTAAATTAAATGAATATATTACCGGTTTTTTGTATATTATCCGTTTTGCTCTGTATATTCTCATTGCCTGGCTTATCTTTTCAGATGCATTTGGTGATTTCAGGAAAAGTTTACAAAAAACACTTTTGCTTGCCGGAATTTCTTTTGCAGTACTGGGATTTTTGCAATTTATATTTTTGCCTGATTTAAGATTTTTATCAACAAGTGGATGGGATCCGCACTACTATAGAACTGTTTCCACTTTTTTAGACCCAAATTTTGCCGGAGCTTTTCTGGTCCTGACTTTAATATTAATATTCCAAAATTTGGCAATGGCCAAGAAATGGAATACACTGTTTTTTATAATAACTTATGCAGCTCTCTTAACTACTTTCTCCCGTAGCAGTTATTTTATGTTTTTAGTCAGCGGTTTAACATTTTCTCTTTCTAAAAAATCAAAAAAATATGTCATCATAACTTTGCTTCTTTTTACTTTCTTGCTGCTGAGTTTTCAAATTTACAACCGTCTTGTGGCTACACCGCGAAATATCAATAGAGAACAATCTGCCTCACTGCGTCTTAATACATGGCAACAGGGTTTTCAAATTTTCCAAAAAAATCCTATTTTAGGAATAGGATTTAATACCTACAGGTATGCAATCAGAGAATATAGCTTAGGAGATGAACAATTTCTAAAAAGCCACGGCGCTTCCAGCAACGACTCTTCCCTTCTCTTTGTAGCATCAACAACCGGCATTCTGGGGCTGATTTCCTATCTTTATTTCTTATGGACTCTCATCAAATCTTCAACCGGCAAGAATTTAATTTTAATCTCAGGACTTACCGGACTGCTTATCCATTCCTTTTTTGCCAACAGTTTCTTCTATCCTCCGATCCTCGCCTGGATAATGATTATCTCCACAATCCCCAAAAAGTAATCTTCTTTTCTTTCAAAAAATTTTCAATATATTCATCACTTACTTTTCTATTTATCTGGATTTTCCTTCTTTCATCTAAAAGTTTAGGCAGGTGAAAAAGTATCCAAAGCATAGCCAAAAGCGGTGGCCAAAAATATCCATTTCTAACTTGATAAAAAATTGTATTTAAATGCACGGCAATTATTTTTAACCATCGCCATCTTTTAAATAAAACGCTCGTTGGAAAATCTTTAATAATTGTCTGGGTCATGTTGCGAAACTGCCAATATTCAATATGTTGCGGTTTTCCCCGGGCCGAGGCCTTATGCTTGTGGTATACCACTGCTTTGGAACAAAAAATTGACTTGTATCCTTGAAACTGAGCCCTAAAGGCAAAATCAACTTCCTCCGAATACATAAAATAATTTTCATCAAACCCCCCTACTTTAATAAAATCTGCCCTTCTAAAAAGCGACGCCCCGCCGGTTGCCCCAAAAATATACTGCTCCTTATCAAACTGACCAAGGTCTTTTTCTTGCCAACCAACAGACCTGGCCTGACCTATCTCATTAATCAAAATTCCTACCCCGTCTATTATCTTCCTGTCATAAAAATTTAATAGTTTGGAATTAACAGAAATTACCTCGGGATACCCTCTAGCACAATAAATTAGATTTTTCAACCATTCTTTATCAACTTCCGTATCATTGTTCAAAAATACTACATACTCGGCAACTGAGGCTTTAACCCCTTCATTAATAGCCCTGGCAAAACCAAAATTCCTCTCCAATTTAATTATCTTTACTTGAGGAAAATTATCCTGTGCATACTTTATTGACTCGTCTTCCGAACCATTATCCACCAGAATTATTTCAAAATCCTTAAGGCTTTGATTTTCCAAAGACTGCAGACAATCTTCCAATAAATTTTTTCCATTCCAGTTTGGGATTACTACCGAAGCCCTAATTTTTTTCATTTAAAAATCTTCTTAACAATCAGCAGGTAAAAGATTGCAAAAGAAAGTATATCCGATGCAACCGTAATCCAGGCTGCTGCCCTAAACCCAAATTGTGGAATAAAAATCAGGTTCAATATAATGTTAAATGCTACTGTAAAAAGCGAAAGCAATACCACTAATTTTAAATATTTTTCGGATGATAATAAAACTTGTACGCCGGGAGCAGCTATAAATATAAACGGAATTGAAAAAGAAAGTATCCTTATGGCTTCTATAGATTGCAAATAATTTGGCAAAAAAAGTCTTATTAATGAAGGCAATATCAAAAAATATACGAGAAATAACATTATGCCTACTACCCCCATCAGCTTAATGCTCTTAAAATATAGCTTTCTCATTTCATCTGTCCTGTCATCATGCAGCTTCGCCAAAATTGGAAACAGAGCCAGCGAAAAAGCTCCGGGAATAAATATCACAGCTTCTAAAAACTTATAGGCAACTCCGTAAATGCCCGTCTCGAAATTTCCTTTGATATAAGAAAGTAAAACGCTATCAATCCTGAAATACAAGAGCCCTAATACCGAAAGTAAACCATAAGGCAAAGACCCCAGTATTGCCTCCTTAATTACGCGTGATTTAACCGCCGATAAAAATATCCCTTGTTGTCTATATAAAAGATAAGTTAGGGTAGCCGCATAAATAAACTGCCCCAGAATTAAAGCATTCACTGCGCCCCAAACACCAAAACCGTTTTCAATTAAGATTAAACCGGCAAGGGCGGTTGTTAAACTGGAGATAAAAAGAGCGCCGGCAGAAAACTGCAATTTTTGAATTGCAACGAAAATTGCATCAAAGGTAAAGGCAATAGATTGAGGTAAAATCGCCAGTGTCGCCAACAAAATCAAGCTAATCCTCATTTTATCCTGATCCAACGCATACAAAAATATAGAAAATACCGCGAATAAAACCGAAGTTAGCGTTAATCGAAATACAGCCACATTACAAATGAGTTGAGGCGCCTGCAACCTGTCTCTTGCAACTTCCCTGATTAAAAATCTGTTAAATCCAAAGTCGGCAATAGAAGAAATGATTGAAAAATATGCCAGAGCAGCGGTTAGTAAACCAAAATCAAAAACGCCTAAAATCCTGGCTAAATAAATCACATAGAAAAAGCCTATTATTCTGGTTATAGTTTGAAAAAAAAACAACCAGGAAGTTTGTTTAAGTATGCTTCTCACTCATTAATTGTACCAAATCCATCCATATCTATAACTAGCCCGCCCCAAGTAAAATTCTCTGCCCCTAATCCCTCCCCTGTTTGGGGATTAAAATATTCACGGAAGCCGGATTTTTGAATTAAACCAGTAGAGGATTTTTTAATCTCTTCTGCTATGTCCCGGAAGCCGTAATTTAACAAACCCTTATAGACAAACCAATTAGTCGCTATCCATGTCGGTCCTCTCCAATAGCCTTGGGGGTCAAAGGACGGTTCATCTAAAGAAGTAGTAGGAATCGGAAAATTCGTCCAAAACTCCTTCTTGTTAAGCAAGTGCCGATTAACTAATTGTTTCGCCTCCTGAGGCTTAAGGATTTTAGCAAAAAGCGGAGCAAATATGGCCCAAGTCTTAACTTTAATCTTTTTGTATTCCTCCCCATAAGTTGAGTAAAAAACACCATCTTCCCGCATAAATTGTCTCATAGCAGAAGATATATCTTCTGCTACTTTAATAAAATAGGCAGCATCCTCGCTGTTACCCAACTCCCCGGCAAGTTTTGCCAAAAAAGCTAAATTTGCTACCATAATGGAATTAAAAGATATATCTTTAACCCAGAAAAAATTCCTCATACAAAATGGGGCATCAAATTTACACTCAATATTTTGAGCCACTAATTTGAGCCTTCTTTTAATATTTTCTTTTAGAGTCTGCACCGGCGGTAATCCTAAAGGTAAATCAAATCTGGGAGAGTTGTCTTCGCCGGATTCATCAGAATTCATAATTCCAATCAGATGATTTTCATGAGGATCGCGCTCGGTTAGCAAATATCTGTAAAAGTGGTAAAGATGAGGATAAACCGATCTTAAGAAAAGTTTATCTTTTTCCTTTTGAAAAATCTGCCACACTGCAAATGCGAGCATTGGCGGTTGAGTAATAGTACTGGTTTCTTCTTTTCCCCACTTAATCCGGGGGAAATTGGTCTTTTTATATTTTTTCCAATAAATCATATGAGGGATCATCCCATTTTGAAACTGTTTTGACAAAAGCGACAGAATTTCTTTTTTTGCATCACCTGTTTTAAAGTGAACCAAAATTATGGCATGAAAGCAAGAATCCCATAGCCACTGATATGGATAAGCGCTGGGAGAAGGAACGGTATATTGAAGATCTCTAACTTTACGTCGGTTATTTGAAAAAATCCGACGACATTCCTCTTTTATATCCGCCATATATTTACTATATCAGAAAATTATTTATAGTGACTAGAAATTATCTGCTATCCACTCAAGAAACTTAAAAACATCTTTGGTATTACTAAACCGATACTTAGCGTTTGACCGGTAATCACCGCCTACTTTTATAGTAATTCCTTTTCCAACTTTTTGAAAAACGTCCTCATCGGTTTTGTCGTCACCAATAAAAACGACGACCGGTATTGTTTTTGTTTGTATATGTATTTGGTTAATTACCAGCTTTGCAAAACTGCCTTTATTCCAATTTAGTCTTGGTCGTACATCAAAGACCATTTTTCCCGTCATGATATAAATTAAGCCAGTTTTAAGATAAGACTTCAGCGTTTTCTTAAAAAGTAATTTAACAGGAGGTACTTGTTGTTTACTGACCAGCCGGTAGTGAAAACTTAATGTTAAACCTTTATCCTCAATAAAGACCCCTTTAAACCGGCCGGCTATTTTATCAAGTTGCCCGCGGATATTTTTTAAAGTCATTAAAGCTTTGTCCGGGACAGGAAAGGCATACTTTTGCTGAAAAATTTCTCCCTCCAACCCATGATTGCCAGCATAGATGATGTTTTTTAAGTTAACTTTCTTTTTCAGCTCGCTTAAGCTTCTACCGCTGATAATTGCCAAATAAAACCCCTTCTTTTTGCTAAGCTTGATTAATAAATTTTTAGATTCTTTTGAAAGCTTTGCTTTATCCGGAGATCCGGCAATCGGAGCTAAAGTGCCGTCAAAATCCAGCATTAAAATTTTTATGGGGCCTCTCTTAAAAAGAGCGGTAATTTTGTTTAAATCTTTCCATAAATCCATAATTACCCTAAATTGACTATAGTCTTTAAAAGTTCTGCCGACCAGCGGTAAACATTATAATTTTTGATTATTTCCCTCATGCTGCGCATCCTTTTGGTCTGCTCTTTTGCAGTCATCTCCAGCGCTTTCTTTATGGCGTCTGCTGTTTGTTCTCCATTGTAGGGATTGACAATCAAGGCATCTTTCAACTCTCTTGAAGCACCGGTATATTGGCTCAAAATTAAAACTCCCTTTTCATCATATCTTGAGGCCACATATTCTTTTGCCACCAGATTCATTCCGTCATGTAAGGATGTCACCAGACAAAAATCCGTCGCTCTGTAAAATTTCTGGATTTCACTGTGGCTGTGATGTTTTGCCAAAAGTATAATCGGCTTCCAGGTTTTTGCTTTAAATAAAGCATTGATTCTGTCCGCTTCGTTTTCTACCTCAATTGCAAAATCACGGTATTTTTTAATTCTGGTTCTGCTGGGGGCGGCAATTTGGACAAAGGTAAATTTACCTTTGTAAGGCGGGTATCTATTTAGGAAAATCTCAATCGCTTTAAACCGTTCCAAAATTCCTTTGGTATAATCAAGCCTGTCAATCCCCAGCCCGATATATTTAGTCTTAATCCTTAAGCTCTTGAGCAAGCGCTCTTTTTCCTCTTTTCCATCCAGATCTTTCGTTTTATCAAAACCGTCTGGAAAAGCAATACTGATTGGAAATGGTTTGACATAGGAGGTATGGTTGCTTCTGGTAATTGCGAACCGTTCAAAATCTATGAGGGATTCAAGTTCTCTACCTGCCGTTTCAATAAAATTATTGCAGTGAAGTTGAGTCTGAAAACCAATAAGATCCGCTCCCAACATGCCGTCTAAAATTTCCTTTTTCCAGGGGCAGATACTAAAAGATTCCGGGCTTGACCAGGGAATATGCCAAAAAATCCCTACGACAGCCCCTGGTCTTTGCATCTTGACCATTTTCGGAACCAAAGCCAGGTGAAAATCCTGAATTAAAACAATCGGCCGATCATGGTTTTTTATTTCGGAAAGGATAACATCGGCAAACTTTTGATTGACTTTTTTATACTCTTCCCAATCTTCTTTTTTAAAGATCGGTCTCTGGTAAGCTATATGACAAAGAGGCCATAATGCTTCATTTGAAAAGCCGTAATAATAACCTACTTCTTCCTGCTCAGTTAACCAGATACGCCGCAGTACGTATTTTGGTTCATCGGGCGGAACTTTTATTTTGCTGTTGCTATCAACAACCAGCCGGTCTGCATCACCGCTTCCATGGGCAATCCAGACCCCGCCGCAAGCCTGCATCACCGGCTCAATTGCCGTAACCACGCCGCTGGCCGGAAAATAATAATCGATTTTTCTACCTGTTTTTGTGTGAATATAAGGCTCCCTGTTGGAAACCATAAAAATAGTCCTTCCTTTTAAAATATCTTTGATAAATTCCTTCAATCTCTCTGCTGTCCACGGAGAATCTAATTTTTCCAGGCGAAGCCTGGCTTCTTCGCTGGCGGAAATTCTGGCCTCCATTAAACTGCTTCTCATATTTGAAATTTCTTCAACAAGGGGTCGAAAGAAAAAAGAGCTTGTTAAACCTTTGGGGAGCTGTTCTGATCCTCCCATTCTTGCTAATTTTAATGTCTCAACCAAACCACGGATTGGTTTGTAAATAATCCAGCGTATTAAAAGCAGTGTAGCAAAAGAGAGCAGTGATGCCTGAACGACCAACCTGATAAGATTATTTTTCCAGATTTCATTTAAGCGGTCATCAATATATCCGGCATTTTGTATCACCATCAACGCGCCCACTACACTTTTGTCATCATGCATTGGTACTGCTAAAATATAAACTTTTTTATTTTCCAGTGTCTCAAAATTTCCATTCGCTTTATCCGCATCCATGGCATTAGTAACTATCTCGGAAGCCGCAGAAGTAGCCTCAAGAATTGTAGAAGAAACCGCCATCACCTTACTTTTATTGTCATAAATTACCAAACCAGTGACCCTTTCCTTATTAGCAAACTTCTCTACCGCACTTTGTAAATAATTTGCTGATTCGCTAGTAAGGTTCGGTTCAACTGTTGCTTTTAGGCTCTCGGTAAGAAGCATGGACCGGTATTGCAGGTCGGATTTAAGTCTTTGCTCTTCTTCCCCTACCTGATTAACAGTAAATGCAACGACAAAAAGAGTAATTATGGTTATGATAACAAGGAGCGCTGCAATAACTTGTTTCATGAATCTGGATATTCTACTCCAAAATGAGCCAAACTTCCACTTCTGTCCAACCTATTTAACAACACCTCGAAGGTGAGCTTTTTAAAATCCTGAGCGTAGTCGAAGGAGACTCCTTCGAGGTGAACTAACTGCACCAGACCCTAACTCCCCTTTGTGCAATAATTAGGCAAGAAAAATGGACGAGGTTAAAAGAAGTTAATATTTTTGATACAGGAGATAAATCTACTCCTGTTTATTCTAATCCTGCTCCTATTCAACCCAAACCTGCTACCCCCTCTGCCCAACCTAACCGGTAATTACAATAGTTTTCTAATTGACGATTAAAGTAGCACTAAAACTATGAATGTAATAGACTGATAATATGACTGTTGGTGCTACAGAAACCGAAGGAATGCAGACAGAGGGAAAAGCTGCTGTTATCCCTAAACCAGATGTCGGCGGCAGACTAGCTTCAAAGACAGAATTTGCTTCTCTGGCAAACCCAAGCCAATGGATGACAATAGCAAGAAATCCAGATATATCTTTTGCAGCAGTTAATTATTCATCCCAAAGAGAGCAGCTTAGATCCAGTTTAGAAACAAAAGGGGAAATTCTTCCTCAAACACATGAATTTTCGCAATTAGTACAAAGAGCTTCCGAAAAATTGGGCATTCCTGGAGAAACAGAAGTTGTAACTGTTGATACAGAAGAAATGATTGCTTTTTTTAATCCTAGGTCCCGAACTGTTGTTTTAAGCCGCGGTTTTGCAAGGCATCTTCAGGAAGGACTCCCTAAAGCTGGAATTCAGTTTAGCGAAGATCATATAGCCGCAGTGATTGCTCACGAACTAAAACATGCTGAGGTATTGGGAGATGATTATGTAAAAAAACTGGATGAAAGTTTCTGGGAAAGATTAAAAGCTTCTTTTTCTCATGCTGAAGAATATCGAGCCGATGCAGAAGGGATGAGGCGGTTAGCGAGAGCTAAGTATAACCCCAATGCCATGATAGAGATTTTTAAGTCATTCTCTTTAACTATGGGTAGGGGTGACATCTCCCATCCAGAAATTATAGATAGAATAAGGAAGTTAGAGGACGAGTTAGCTGATGACGAACATCCAATCCCGAATACCTCCAAAGACAGACAAGTAATAACAGATCCTAATCTGCTTAATTGGATCTCCCAAGATAGTGAAATCTACAAAACGACTGAAACTGTTATTGCAAAGCCCATGGAAGATATTGATCAAATGCTTATGCAATCAAAGAGTCAAAAGGAATTTTGGGATATTCAGATATTAAAAGAGCATGTTGAAAGAGTCGGAGTTGCGAAGGGAGCAATAGTTGAACAACAAGAACTTTATGACAGAATCGCTAAAAAGGTGGTTATTTGTAAAGCTCTTTGCCAGCACACTTATATTGTTGATGGCAAAGAAGAAAGAATTGAATTACGTGAGGATCAATCATGGTATACACAAGAAAAAGAGTTGGGTTATAGGCCTGAGGGAGATATACCCAGCCGTGATATAGCCAGCACTTGGACAGAGATGATTCGTGCAGAGGAGGCTTTAATGGAGGCAAACGCCAGCTATGAATTTAGGGGCCTAATTAAACCTATTACACTTCCTACCGATACTGTTAGAGCTCAAGCTGTTTTATTGCAAGACTTTGAAAGATTTTTAGACCATGTATGCCAGGATGGTTTTGCGCTATTAGTTACTCAAAATATAAGCGCACCAGAAAGGAAATTTCTGGAAGAAACAGCTAGTTGTTACAGAACAAATCAAATCACTGAAAACGTTATGCGAACTGCCTACTTAAAGTTAGATAAGACCCGTAATCAGCAAGAGTATCAGGAAAGAGCGGAAGAAGATAGAGCAAGCGGCAGGAGAGATCGAGCAGATTTTACGGAACTATCTATTGATTTTACGGATAGCCATATTAGAAATCAAATTATAGATCAAATTAAGGTTGGAATAGCTGTAGACTGCATTGGAGATTTTTATCAGCCAAATGAAAAAATTATTAACCAGTTAGCTAGTCTTATATCAAAAGAAACTGGTTTACCTCCTAATTTAGCATCATCTACAGCTAAAAGTTACATGTCGTTATCATATGGAAGATGGAGGACAGATGATGAATGGACGAATGTGTTAGCTCAAAGAAATAAAGATCTTTATTTAAGAGCTTTGAACGCATTTGACCAACTGGATTTTGGAGATGGTATCAAACTGTCCCCGCGAAGATCAATTCATAAAGCTTTAAGTGTTTCAATCGGATCAAAGCCAGATGAGCTTGGGGGTATAACTGCACAAATTAAAGAAATGCTGGGGCAGGAAATATACGATATGGCAGTAACAGAACCTTTAGATGGTATCATGCAAAAAGAGCTAGGTTCTCCTCGCGCAACAGTTGTTAGGTACAACAATGTAAATCTGCCCCTTGAAGATTGGTTAATTCTTAGTAAGGTAGACAATAAGCAGTTTGCTGAACTAAGAGCAATAGGTTTTATTTATTGCTACATAAAACAAATTGAAGCAGGCCAAACACCTGATCAGAGATTAACCGCAGAATTAGGTAAAATTCGAGAATGGCCAAAATGGTCAAAAAAATATGTAATTCCGGCGACAGATATGGAGCTTCTGATGAAAAACCCCCCTTGGCCACCGGATCAACTTAAAGAGCTCGTGGATGGATACTTAGATTGCCAGGATGTACATAACTTTAGCAAATTTACAGATGAAGAATTAGATAGTTTAGTTAGAATCATTAGAGTTGTAGGTGGTAAGAAAACATACCAAAACTGGAACCCAGATTTGGAATCAAACGTATCTTTTGAATTCTTAAGCAGATTCTTTTCTCAAAACCTTCAGCAAGGCCAATCCTACCAAGAAGCTTTAGTCAAGGCGATAATTTCTGTAGCCGATAAAGATATAAACCTTGGAGAACTACAGCGATTTGGGCAAATTTGGTTGGATCATGATAGACGTGTAGATGTTGGAGAATGCTTCTCTGATATGACTGATGCCCAAATAGAACAGATATTAAGTTACTTAAATAAAAGTCCAACAATACGCCAAAGACAAACAGGATTTTACGAAAGTCTATTGTTTTATGCACAAATACCTTTTGACGAAAGAAAAACATTTAAGGATGAAGAATTAAATGAATCAAATTTAGATAAAAGTTTTGAGGATCGTAATCAAGGATGGAAGGTTGGTGATTTGGAAATTGGGTTGCAGGCTGTAATAAACAAATATCAAGACCAGGCAGTTGAATGGGTCGTATCTAATTTTCCCTCCTCCATCAATAGAGAAAAATATTTATTATCGCTTTATGAGCTTGCTTCTGAAGAATTAAAAACTAACTATATTGAAAAAATGCCTGCCTACTTAGTTTTCTCTCCTGATGAAGGCGATGATACCAAACATTCGTCAACCAACTATGATGATTATCTGATTAAAAAAAGGTCAATCAAATCTGAAGATTGGCAGAGAATCTTTCCGGCATGGAGAGGATTAGGCAGAGTGGGCGAAAATTTTGATGATCTTTTAAAAAGGCGGCATTCTTTTGCTACATCACGATCTCTTTCGGGCCGTAATTCTTCAGATTATGGATCAATTCGTCAACGTTTCCAGGCGCAAAGATTATTGTGGGTAGAAAACACTCTATTTGATAATAAGTACTCATTAGAAGAACGGGTTACAGAACTACAAAGAGTAGCAGCTTCACCTTCTGTTGTAAGAGATATTCATTTAGAAATGATGCTTGAAGCCGCCCTAAATACTGCTAAAACACCACAAGAAAGAGTAATTGCAGGTAAAACTTTACTGCCTTTGTTTACACCTGATTCTGGGTTAAGAAACCATTTAGCAGCAATTGTGTTTTCTTCAGAGTTGAGTTTAAGGCCGGAGTTACATAAAGACTTTAATGAATTTACTAACTTACTTTTATATTACTTACCTAAGGCTTCATTGCAGCGCAATCATTTCCTAAATAATTTTGAAAACACAGCTAGGCTTTCGCCTGAACAATTGCAAGTTCTGGATAGTTTGAGGATCTCATCTGAGGGTAAAAAGGATAAGCAGGATAGCTCGCCGATGGTTTTTGTAATTGATAAAATAGGAGAGCAGAATAGAGAAGATAAAATTGCAACCACTCTCTGGCTTTTAGGATTATCAAATGAAAAGTCTAAAGCGATATTAGGTATTGAGAGAAATTTTGATGGTCATTTAAATGGATTACCTCAAACAGTAGCAGTAAGTACAGGAGTAGAAAGGGAAGTTTTGTTCAAAAGGTTATTTTTAGGTGCAGAGGGAGTTTTGGATTTAGAAGCAGTACCTTTAGAGCAAGCGGAACAAGCCAGAAATCAAAGAAAGGAATTTATCGGAGCTTTAGCAGCGGAATTTTTACCGGAAGATATGCCGAACGTGGCTTTGTTTAGAGATATTTTTACATCTGTTTTAGAATCCTCTGATCCACCTCATGCCAGCAGGACCTTAGTTAAGCTACTCAATAGTTTTATAGATGCTCAGGCTGGAGGGAAAAAATTACCGCCTGAGGAGGTTATAGCCATCAGCTTGAATGAGCTTGGAGTAGTTGGTAAGAAAGTATCTCAATCTTTAGCTGAATTAGATTGGGTACCGGATTCCTACAGAAAAACGTTGCGTAGATCTCAGTCAGAAGGTGAAACAGTTCCCAAAAGAGCATTGATGGTTCTAGCTGAAGATGCAGGTTTATTAGATCCGACCAGTCCTATTAGAATAATCTCCTTTGATGATTTGATTGGTGCTGCTTCAAATAAGCAGGCTTGCCTTCTAACAGTTGAAGTCACAGATGAATCAGTTGGCTTACCAAAAGGAAGCTATCAAGTAGTGGGTAAATTTAAAAGACCATCAGCTCAAAAAAAAGAAAACATCGAGCATGATCTAAGAGTTATGCGACAGATTATTGAAGTATTAAACCAGAGGGGATATGCAGAAAGTTTGCCGAGGGATTTTTCAGCCCAAATTAGTGACGCTGTTAATAAAGAGCTTGATTTTACTAGGGAAAAACAGTTTAGTGACCAATTAAGAGCCGATCTTGCAGAAAGGAATTCTAAAAGGAGACAACAGGTATCAATACCTAAAATTTATTTCACATCAGAGGATGTAATGCTGGAAAGTGTAGCCCCTGGTATAAGCTTGCGAGCTTACAGGGATTTAAGAGAGCAAGGTGCGGATCAGTTAATAACCAGTGGTTATGGCGCATTATCAGGACAAGTTATTAATCAAACTATAGTAACAGAAGCCTTA
The DNA here is from genome assembly GCA_028715175.1 of Candidatus Daviesbacteria bacterium. GTDB lineage: Bacteria > Patescibacteriota > Microgenomatia > Daviesbacterales > UBA10151 > UBA10151. Next base: position 446,484 of record JAQUSJ010000001.1, on the reverse strand, counting down.
TCGCAACTTATTACCACTGGTAATATCCATGCAGATTTGCACCCCGGCAATATCTTTGTGGATCAACAAGGGAACTTAATATTTATTGATTTAGGCATGCATCAAAACCTTACTACTGAACAAAGATTTGCAACAATTTCTTTAGTTGCTGGTTTAGCTTCAGGTAATGAAGCTTACTTGAAGAACACCCTTAAAAATATGGGGTGGGATTTAGGTAATAATGCTTTGGGGCTTACAAGGTTTAACTTTGCAGAAAATACCTTGAGGTTACTTCGGGCAAGCCAAAAGGCTTCAACTCAACCTCCTGAAATGCTAACCTCGGTGATATTGGCAACTTCAAAACTTAGTACCTATACAAGCGGATTCAGCAGTTCTGAATTATTCAGAATGTTACTAGGTTCCTTAAACAAAAGAGAGACACCCAGAATTGCTGCACACTTAGTTCGATCCGGTCTTGGAATCTTTTTAAGACCATCTTGACTTCGGGTTTAGTTTGGAATAATCTAAAATCACAAAGAAATTTTTGAAAAGTTCTTTTTTATCTTTGACTTGGAACAAATGCACTAAAATTTCATTCTGCAATTGATGCAGAGAGCGTATAAAAATCGTAGGATTTGCGACTCAGGGGAAGCTGGTACTGACTAGCACTTTAGTGCAGGAATACCAGAGGGGCAAACTCCCCGAGGAGCAAAGACAAGATTTTAGCTCGAACATCACTTGCAGGAGTTTTGGACACTTTTGCGATCAAAAGTGTCAAGATGACTTACACACACCCGGTGTGCAACAGTAGAATTGACATGATTGAACTAACTTGTGGGTACTGAGGGATTTGAACCCCCGACATCTGCAATGTGAATGCAGCGCTCTACCACTGAGCTAAGTACCCAGCTAAGCACCCTTAGACTAACAAATTTTACCATTCCCCCTCTTGCTTCACAACCGAGATCTTTGATATATTCAATAGAATGGAACCTGATCTTTACGGAGAACTTCCCAAGAAAAGTTTTTTCGCCAGTTTAGGCGGCTATTTTATCGAATTTTTTGAAACGGTTGTCATTTTCGGGGCGATATTTGTCTCAATTTATTTATTCATCGCGCAATTCCACAAAGTCCAAGGCAATTCAATGGTGCCAACCTTTCACAATGGCGATTATTTAATCACGGAAAAAATCAGCTATAGATTTAGAAATCCAAAACATGGAGAAGTTGTGGTTTTAAAAAATCCCCGGGATGAAAGTCAGGACTTCATTAAAAGAATCATTGCCGTACCGGGTGATTCTTTACAAATAAGCAAGAACTCTGTCTTTGTTAACGGCCAAATAATAAAAGAGAATTATCTGCCGCCCGACACTCAAACCCGGGCAGGCGCCTTTATGCAGGAAAGTAATATTATTAAGGCAGGAAGCAATCAATACTTTGTTTTTGGAGATAACCGGGAACATTCCTCCGACTCCAGAGATTGGGGTCCGGTCACAAAAGAAGACATCGTTGGAAAAGCATTTTTTAGATATTATCCAATATCTGATATTGGCTTACTAACCAATAAATAGACGACTCGCGGGCTAGCCCGTCTTTAATTTAAAATACCCGACGATTGCCTGACGTAAATCTTCTAAAACCGGTGTAGTTTTACTTGGATCGCCTTCAATAATTAATTCCAGCTTGGCCCTTTTTCCGCTTAAGAAACATTTAGTCTGCGATTTATCTGTTACAGAGGATAAAACATTACCAATATCCGACTGTATTTTATCAACCTCTTCGGAGATAATCCGCATATGTGGAATGTCTGCCATTTTTTTCGGACCAATACCCATATTTGTTCTAATCCGGCGGACCAATTCTTCCGTCCCGCGTACGGAAAGATTTCTTTTCAACACCTCTTTGTAAGCATTTATTATCAGATGCGGATCTTCCAGTGCAGCCAATCCTCTTGCATGACCTTCTGTCGTGGCTCCGGACATTAAGGCATCTTTGAGCGCATCCGGCAAAATTAATAACCTGATCGTATTGGAAATATATGAAGGACTTTTCGACACCCTCTCTGCAATTTCCTGGTTAGTCAAATCAAATTCATCCATTAATCTTCTATACGCTTGTGCCCTCTCCAGCGGGTTTAAATCTATCCTTTGCACATTTTCAACTATAGCCATTTCCAGCATTCCTTGAGGGCTGGTTTCCCTGATTATCACCGGTACTTTTGGTAAACCAGCAATCTTAGAAGCTCTCCATCTCCTCTCGCCGGCTATAATCTGGTATCCGGCAGGAGTTTTCGCAACAACTAAAGGCTCCAGAATTCCGTGGGATTTTATCGATTCTGCAAGTTCCAATAAAGATTCGGGGCTGATCAATCCTCTTGGTTGTAGCGGGTTGGGCTGTAGTAAATCTATCTCAAGTTCGTAAATCTGTTCTTGTTGATCCATACTTAAACTACATCTATAACGATTTTATCTACTCTCTTTTTGAATACAACTTTTCCTGAAACGGTAGCAAAAATTGTATAATCATTACCCTGTTTTGTACCTGCTCCCGGATAAAATTTATTCCCTTTTTGGCGTACTATAATATTCCCGGACTGCGCTTTCTCTCCGCCATAGAGCTTTACTCCCAATCTCTTGGAAATTGAATCTCTATTTTTTCTGGTACTTCCTCCACCTGTTTTATGTGCCATAGGATCTTAAAATACACTCCGTGAAAAATATTGTCAAGTTCTTTTCACAGGTAATACTACTCTGGTAATTTTTGATCTATAACCGGTTGTCCGCCGGTAATTTGCTTTCGCGTGAAATTTACTGACTCTTATTTTCGATCCTTTCACATCTTCCACCCGTTTAACTGTTAACTTTTTTTTGAGATATGGCGTGCCTATCTCTAATTTTCCGTCCTCGGATAAAAGCAAAACGTCCGCCTCGATATCTTCTCCCTCTTTCTGAAGGCTAATTTCAAAAACTTTACCTGGAATAATCTTATATTGTTTTCCTGAAATTTCACAAATAGCGTAGTTTAACACGAAGAAGATTTTATCCTTTCCCAAGCTATAAGTCAACCACGATTGAATCAGAGTCCGCTCTACCCTTGGCAGAAGATGCAACCATCCCCAAAGATAAAAAGGTTGAGATTAGCGAACTCCCGCCATACGATATCAATGGCAAAGTAATGCCTGTAATCGGCAGTAACCCTATATTCATTCCAATATTAACAACAATCTGAAACAAAAGCATCGAAACCACACCGAATATTACCAGCAGGTTAAATGAGTTGTTTGTTTTTTGCGCCTCCCTTAGACAGTAACTTAATAAAAATAGGTATAGCGATAAAATCAGGAGAGACCCTAAAAAACCCATTTCTTCTGCAATAGAAGCAAAAATAAAATCTGTCCTAAATTCCGGTAAAAATTGCAATCTTGACTGCGTTCCCCTGCCCAAACCCCTTCCCAGAAGTTGGCCGGATCCCACTGCAATCGTTGATTGAATCAAATTATAACCTTTGCCCAAAGGATCCGATTCGGGTGCCCAAAAACTTACAATGCGTTCTTTTTGGTAGCTGTGTAGAAAAGACCAGCTTGTCGGAATTATAAAAATAGTAATTAAAACAAGTATTAATGTTTTCTTTATAGAGATATGGGCCGCAAATAATAATCCCAGCCAAATTGCGATTATAGTCAGTGCGGAACCTAAGTCCGGTTGCTTAAAAATAAGCAAAAAAACAGGCGCAGACCAGAGTATACTCTTAAAAATATTTCGCCAGGAAGGATTATTTTCCGACCAGAATTTGCTCAAAAATAAAATTAAAATTGGTTTAGCAAATTCTGACGGTTGAATATTAAAAATTCCTAAAGAAAACCAACGAAAAACTCCCCTTGTTTCTATACCTAAAATAAACACGGCCGCAAGCGTAATAACAATAAGAATATAAAGCGGTTTTACCAAATGTTTAAGTGATTGGAGTTCAAATTGTGAAATAAAAAAGAAAAAAACCATACCAATAATTGTAAATATAATTTGCTGAACGGCTAACTCTTTTGAGGAAGAATAAATAACCAATATGCCAATTGATACAAGCAGGAAACTGACCAAACTGATTGGTAAATTAATAAGCTTTTGAATTTTCATCTTCTTAAGGTGAAATTATACCTTCAAAACCTTGAATTCTGGACCTTTTTCTATTGAAACAGAAGCCGTACCCGCGATTATTTGTTTCTCAAAAGATTTTGGCCAAGAGGGGGCAATAATTTTAGTTTTATCAGCTAAAGTTAAACCTTGCTGCTTCCTAAGTTGTTGTATTTTCCTAATCAAATCTCTTGCCACCCCCTCCTCTGCCAGCCCTTGAGTAATATTAGTATTCAAAACTACCTGCTGTTCCGCAGATGAGGACTTTTTATACTCAACATGTTTAACATTAAGTTCTTCCGCAAGAATTTTTTCCAATTCTTCATTTAATCTCTCTGGCAATTTGTATAAAACAGAGGTAAGAGGTTGTCTCAGTTTAATCCCCGTCTCTTTTCTTTTGGCATGACTGGTTTCTGCAATTTTTCTTACCACAATCATATCTTCCATTAATTTTTCATCCAACATTGATTTATCTTCACCAGGAAACTCCTGCAAGTGAACAGATTCGTCTCCAGTCAAATTCTTAAAAATTTCCTCAGATACAAAAGGAGCAATAGGGGAGAGAATTTTGCAGTAAGTTACTAAAACTTTGTATAATACGCTTAAGGATGTATTTCTTACAGCATCACTTCCACCGCTAATTTTCTCCCTTGACCTTCTGATATACCAGGTTGATAAATCATTAACAATAAACTCCCGTAGTAGTTTTACAGCCGAAAAAGTATCGTATTTTTCATAACTTTTTGTTACCTCTATGATAAGTTTTGCAAGCTTTGATAAAATCCATTTGTCCAAAATATTTAAGTTTTGCAAATTACTTTTTTCCCACTCAAAAGTGGTTGCATAGTCAACAAAATATTTATAGCAGTTCCATAAAATCAACATAAAACCCCTTGTAACCTCTGGTACTCCATCATTTGAAAAATTAACATCCTCTCCTTTCATAATAGGGGAGCCTAAAAGATAAAGTCTTAACGCATCCCCTCCATGCTTTTGCATTAGCTCCTTAGGATCCGGATAATTATTGTAGTTTTTGCTCATCTTTCTACCATCAGTACCCAGCATCACCCCTTCTACCAAAACATTTTTAAAAGCCGCAGAGTCATAGAGCGCTGTTCCAATCACATGAAGAACATAAAACCAGGCTCTGATTTGACCTGTATATTCTGCTATAAAATCCGGCGGGAAAAAATCTTCTAGCTTAATATCTTTTTCAAAAGGAAAATGTCTTTCGGCAAAAGAAGCAGAACCTGCTTCAATCCAGGAATCCAAAACTTCAGGAACCCTTTTTGCAAATTTAGAGCATTTCGGACATTTTATTTTTACTTCGTCAATATCCGGCTTATGAAGGTTAGTAATTTTTTTACCGGAAAGCTCTTCTAACTCCCTTATAGAACCGGGCACTATTAACTCTCCACATTCACATTCCCAAACCGGCACAGGTGAACCCCAATACCTGTTTCTGGAAATATTCCAGTCAGGGGCAGCTTCCATGCTTTTGGCAAACCTACCAAACTTAAAATGTTTAGGAAACCAATTAATTGGTTCATTATTTTTAAACAGTTGCGGTTTAAGTTTTTGTATATTTACATACCAGGCGTCTTTTGGCGCATAAAAAAGTCTAGTGGAACAGCGCCAACAATGAGGCACGGAGTGAGTATATTCATCTAACTTATATACAGCATTTCTTTGCTCTAAATCCTCAATTATTAACTTGTCTGCATCGAGGTAATGCATTCCTCCAAACTTTGGTACAGAATCTTTAATCATCCCCTCATCATCTATATGCAGAACCATTTGAATATTCTCTCTTTGCATTACAGCCAAATCTTCTTCTCCATATGGAGCTAAAGTTACTACCCCTGTACCTTCTTCTGAGGTAACGAATACATCCCCTACTACAATAAATGCTTTTTTCCCAGATTCAATTTTATAAAAATTATACAAAGGCACAAATTCTGTTCCTGACAAATCTTTGCCTTTAAACTCTTCTAATATTTTATATTGCTCGTTTTTTAGTACTTTCAGTGTGTCTTTAGCTAAAATATAATTTTCTTTACCCTGGGAAACTTTGACATAAGTTAGTTTCGGGTTTACTGCCAATCCTGAGGTCACTAATTTATTCCACGGGGTTGTTGACCAGGCCAAAAGATAAGTATTTTTATCTTTTTTAAGTTGATATTTATAAACTGCAGTTAACTCTTTTATATCTTTGTAATTATCAGCATCCATGGCAACTTCAAAATTAGAAATCGGCGTGGCGCAATGCGGGCAATACAGCGAAACTCTCAAGCCTTTGTAAATTAAATTTTTATCATACATTTGCTTAAAAACCCACATCACTGATTCCATGTAAGAAAGATCCCAGGTTTTGTAAGCATGTTGAAAATCAACCCATCTGCCAATATGAGTAATGTACCATTCCCACTCAGAGGAAACCTGATTAACATACTTTAAGCACTCCTCAATAAACCTCTTTACTCCAACTTTTTCCTCAATGTCTTTTTTTCTTTTAATTTTAAGCTCTATCTCTACCTTATTTTCTACCGGCAGACCATGTCCATCCCACCCCCAAACCCTTCGAACTCTGTAACCTTTCATTGTCCAATATCTACCGAATACATCTTTTGGAATGCTGGATAAAAGGGAGCCGTAATGAGGCGTACCAGTTACAAAGGGAGGCCCATCCAAAAAGGTCCATTTTTTATCCTCGGGTCTGGTGTCGATAGATTTTTCAAAAATCTTTTCCTTTTTCCAAAACCCAAGTAACTCTTCCTCAAGTTGAGGAAAATCAACTTGCGAAGAAACTGATTTAAATTTGCTCATATAAAGAATTCTAACAAAAAAATCCATTCCAAACCAGCATAACAACCAAATAACAAACTGATACACGACCGTCGAATGTTTTGCTATCAAATTCAACCCCGATAACAAAGATCGACTGCTTCACTTAAAATTCTAAACTTCTGCCCAGGTGATAACTGTCCCTTAGCTAACGTTTCTGATTGAATACCAAGTTGACTAGCAATAAAATCAGCAGGATCCCGTAATGCTTCTAGTCTTCCCTTTATCTGATCAAAAATCTCATAGAAACCCCAGACTCTACCCAGTTGTTCTAATACAGCGCGTTCGTGAGGATCTAAACCTTTCGATATAAGAAAACCCTTTGCTCCCAGATTTAAGAATGGTCGCGATGATGTATCAAGACATATTTGTCCGGATGCAAACCGGTAACTACAATCTACTATTGTACTTCTCTCCTCGGGAGTGAAAAAGTCATCTACTTCTACTGCACTCATTTTTTCCACAAAAAAACCTCCCTATTTTGGGAGGTTCTCCTTTCTGCGAAACTTAATTTAAGTTACGCGAAGAACCCTCCCTTCCTGGGGGCAATAATAATGTCAATAATTTCTATTCTTCGCATATTCATAACAATACTCAAGATAATACCAATTTCTTAATCTTTTGTCAAAAAGCAGCGAAGTCACAAACTAACAAAAAATGTTGAGGATTTTGTGCTTAACTTACTTCGGAATTTTGGAATCGCTTTCCACAAAATACTCGCAAGCGAGCAAGTTTAAAAACAACGTTTTCAAGCTTGCTTATACCGTGCGAGCGATTTTTTGTAGTGTGACAAGCTGCTTATTAGTTTGAATATTAGCGGTTAGACCGCAGAAATGCGGGGATTTCTAAATCTTCATCATTTTCATTAGTCTGTTCATTGACGGTTTCTTCTTGCTCTGATAATGCTTGCGGTATTTCGGGCTCATCCGCTACCGGAGTTGATTTTACCCAGGGATTAGTTTGTTGTTGAAGAGAACCGGAGCCTATACCGGTCCCTATATACTCCCGCAACCTTCTTCTTGTTTCGTCAAAACCTGTTGCTATAACCGAAATCTTTATCTGATCCAACTGATCTTCTTTAATAGTTGCACCAAAGATTATATTGGCATCCGGATCTGCAGCCTGGGCAATGATTTGAGCAGCTTCATTCACCTCTGTCATTGACAAATCAGATCCGCCGACAATATTGAAAAGCACGCCTTTTGCTCCCTCAATTGAAACTTCGAGAAGCGGTGATGCTATTGCCATCCTGGCCGCCGCGGCAGCCCGATTGTCTCCGCCTGCCACACCGATTCCCATGAGTGCCGAACCGGCATTAGACATAATAGTTTTTACATCGGCAAAATCAACATTAATAAGACCCGGCATTGTAATCAAATCGGAAATACCCTGGACGCCCTGACCCAACACCGAATCTGCCAATTTGAATGCCTCCTGTAAAGTCATATTTTTTTCAACCGTTTCCAAAAGCCGCTGATTAGGAATAACAATCAAGGCATCTACTTTATCTTTAAGTTTTTCTATCCCTTCTTCCGCCACCATCATGCGTCTTGTACCTTCAAAAGAAAAAGGCTTGGTAACAACAGCAACAGTCAAAGCGCCCAGATTTTTTGCAACCTGAGCCACAATCGGTATGGAACCTGTTCCTGTTCCTCCGCCCATTCCGGCAGTTAGAAATACCATATCGGCATCAGACAACACATCTTCAAGTTTTTGCGAGGATTCTTCAGCAGCTTGCCTGCCCACTTCGGGATCTCCTCCCGAGCCCAATCCCTTGGTTAAAGTTTCTCCGATTTGAACTTTAGTAGGAGATTGGTTATTAAGCAAAGCCTGGGCATCTGTATTTACAGCCACAAACTCTACTCCTTGAATCTGTTGCATGGAGATCATTAAGTTTAAAGAATTGGAACCGCCACCTCCCAATCCCATCACTTTAATCTTGGCAAATCGTTGAACATCAGGTTTTATTAACATAATAGTCGTCAGCTATCAGCTATCAGCTATCAGACTTCAAAAATTTTGTCTGACGACTGACGTCTGATGACTGAAAGCTTCCTTATGGGCAGAATATAACAGATTACTATTTAAAATTGCAAGAGCCTAGGGCAGAAATGATTTTACTAAATCTATTCCTTTTTGAATCATTCCTTTAATCGGTAAGCTTCCGGATAAAACAGGTATATGCAATTGACCTTGAGTATTTTGTGTCGCCCCATAAAAAATAAGTCCGGCCGCAGATGCAAACGCAGGAGAATCTATTTCTTCTACAAGTCCTGACAAGCCTTCAATAGTACCAAGCCTTGCAGGAAAACCGAGTACATATTTTGCCTGCTCCAAAACTCCAATCGTTTGGGCACCGCCTCCGCAGAGCACCAAACCAGACGGTGTTTGTGTTCCAAAACCGCTCTTTTTAATTTCTTTACCAACAAATTTAAATATCTCCTGTAATCGGGGTTTAATAATTCCGTCAACTACTGATTTGCGGGAAATTTTTTGTATGTCCTCCTGAATCCCCAAAGACTTAACATCTATTACCTCCTCATCTTTTTTCTTGTGATTTAGGTTAGCTTTACTATTTTCTTCTTCTGCTTCTTCAGCCATTGCGGGAATTTTTGGAATCTTATTCAACGACAATTTGATTTTCTCTGCCGATTCGAGTGACACCCGAAGCCCTACAGCCATATCTGAAGTGATATGACGTGCACCAATCGGTACAACTGACGAATAAGCAACAGATCCATCTATAAAAACGACAACATCTGTTGTTTCTCCGCCAATATCGACTAATACCACCCCTAATTCCTTTTCCGTATCGGTTAAAACAGCCAACGCCGAGGCAATACCTGAAAAAACTAATTCCGTTACATCAATTCCTACTTGCGAAATGCATTTGACAAGATTTCTCATTGAAGTTGCAGAGCCGGTAATAATGTGTGTTTCCGTTTCAAGCCTCACTCCGGTCATTCCTGTCGGATCTTTTATACCTTCCTGTCCATCAACTGTAAAAGTACGCGGGATCACATGAAGTATTTCTCTTGATGAAGGAAGCGGCATTGCCCGGGCCGCATCATTTACCCTTCTCACATCTGATTCCTTAATCTCACCTTCAGGCTCGGAAACAGCTACGACTGCATGCTGATTAACGCTTTCTATTTGAGGTCCGCCGAGAGATATGAATGCTTGCGAAATAGAATAACCGGCCATTCGTTCGGCCGCCTCTACAGATTCTGTTATAGCTTCCACTGCTTCATCTATATCAACTACCTGTGTTTTTTTTACGCCTTTTGAAACTGTTGAAGAAACTCCAATTAAATTTATTTTACCGGATTCATCCACTGATGCAATAAGAGTTGCTATTTTTGATGAACCGACATCTATTCCGCAAATAATTTTATCTTTTGCCATTTTTTTGGACTAATCCGGTACTTCCCTAAAACTATTTATTAAGGTTAATTGTTTTCTCATTCTTAATTCTTTTTAGGGGCAAATCTCACAATCGGTTTATCAAATCTTAAATCGATAAACATGAGCTCTCTCAAGTCTATTTTAGCGTCAGTCAGGATCAATTGTAAAGATGCAAGTTGAATATCGATTTGGTCATTTAATCGAAAAATTATTTTGGGATCCATTGTGTCCGGATTTATGATGAAAAAATTTTCAGCGATCAAGCTTTTTTTTGCAATTACACCAAATTTTTTAATTCTATCCAAAATCTTCAAAGAATTATTAATTAAACTATTTTTCAACTTCTTCCCAACGGCAATATCTGAATCATAAATGTAAATTTTTGGAATATCCAAATTATCTATACTTTTGGAGAAAACCACACCTTCATTATCTACCACGTAAGAATCCTGCGCCGCTGCGGCTTCGGGAGTTGCAATATTTTCAATTAAGAAACTGGGGGAAGCCTGTTTATCTTTAAGATTAAGTAAAATTGCATCCGGTTTCCTGGAGGCAATTTTCAGTTTTACTTTATCAGGAATCAAACGGCCAACCGTAACAGTCTTTATGCAGATGAATTTTGTCCTTAGTCTTTCTTGTAATTTTTTACTATTCAGTAAGAAAAAATTTTGTCCATACAAACCCGATTCATTTTTCAATTGGTCGCTATCCGCACAGCCTATTTTGTCCCCTAGAATTTCTATTTGTTTGATACTAAAAAAACTGGAACGGGTGGCCAGTAAAATTATTAAAATAAATAAACCCAAAAGTGATAAAAAAATAATTTTTGAAAATCTTAAAAATCTTCTTTTTTCTTTTCTAACCATATTTTCTTAAATTTACCCACACCAGGTGTGTACAAGGCTCACACCTCAGGATTTTTTGCCAAAAGCATTGTCTCAAGCGCTAATCTTTTAGCAGCATCGGGAACGATAACTTTCTTGGCTTTTTTCGCTCTTTCTATTAATTGATTCAAATCACTTAACATAACCCTGATATTTTTAAATAATGCTTCTGCGGACAATTTGGACTGCGGCAGGATTCTTACTAACCCAAGTTTTTCAAAATATCCGGCATTTTTGTTTTGTTCGTCTTGATAAAGATATGGAATTGGAATAACTAATGCGGGCTTTCCCAAATAGGCTAACTCTGTCAGGGTGTTTATCCCTGCCCGTGAAATTACCAAATCGGCTTTTTTTAGAATTGCTCCATATCCTTTCCCGATCCATTTCTTTACCAAATACCTCTCCCCAAATCTCCCCAAGCTCTCCAGCCTCTCAAAATCTCCATATTTATTATCTCCGGTTGCATGAATCACATAAGCTAATTTTGTCAATTTATTTAAAACTTCTTCAACAGCCAAATTAATAATATGTGACCCTTGATTACCCCCCATGATTAAAATAGTCGGCACTTCTAACCCACCCCTAGGGTGGGTTAGCTTGACACCTTGGGATATTTCGACAATTTCACGCCTGATTGGATTACCTGTTAAAATAACTTTTTCACTCTTAAATACATCTGGTTCAAAAGATACAGCAATTTTATCTGCACAAAATGCACTTATTTTATTGGCCAAACCCGACACCAGAGTTTGTTCATGAATAATAATCGGAATCGAAAAAAGCCAACCAGCTATTACAACAGGCACTGCCACATATCCGCCAAAGGATAAAATTACATCCGGCTTTTCCGATAAAATTATGTATAAAGCCTGAATAAAACCAACAGGAATTTTAAAAAGAGAAGGGATGGTGTATATTGTAAAAGATCTTTGTAGTCTGCCAGTTATTATCGGAATAAATTTAACCCCGAGCGCAGGTAATACTTGAGACTCAGGTGAAGCAGAGCCATCACCCTCCAAAGTAGTCCTTCTGCCAACATAAACTATTTTCGCCCCATCAAACTTTTTCAGTTCTTCAATAACTGCCACTGCCGGCGTAAAATGCGCCCCCGTAACTAAAATCTTCATGTTTCCAATTTCTCCATGTAACAATTCTACGCTATTAACATATAAATTACTGCATCGTTTGTTTTGAAATATTAAGTAGAATCCCTACTGCTGTTAAATTTGCCACCAGAGCAGAGCCTCCATATGAAATAAAAGGGAGTGGCACTCCTGTCAGCGGGAGCAAAGATGTCATAGATGAGAGGTTAATTATTGCTTGAATCCCCAACCAGGAAGTAAGTCCCAAACCTAAAATTTTTCCAAAATTGTCTTCCGCATTTTGTGCAATCCTAAAACCTCTTATTAAGAGAATAGCAAATAATACTACCACGAAAATCCCACCCATAAATCCCAATTCCTCTCCGATAATAGCAAAAATGGAGTCCGTATGAGCCTCAGGAATATATGCAAATTTTTGCCTGGAATGCCCCAAACCTAAGCCAAATAACCCCCCGGATCCAAGCGCTATTAAAACTTGAAGAATATGATAAGTATAGCCTTGCGGGTCAGAAAATGGATCTAAGAATGCCAGTATTCTCTTGCTCCTGTAACCGGAAGTTAACACTAAGGCCGCAGCAGCTGCTATTCCAACCGGAATAGTTAAAACAAAATGCCAAAGCGGACCCCCGGATGCAAAATAAATAGCAAAGCTAGTAAAAACAAAAACAGCTGAAGAGCCAAGATCCTTTTGCAAAACTGCAGTGATAAAAGTAATACCCGCAACCAACATTAAAAAGGGGACTGCTCTAATTTTCTTTTCAAAAAGCACTGCCAAATAAATTACTCCCGTTAATTTAATTATTTCAGCTGGTTGAATTGTCACATTTCCAAATCTTAACCAACGGTGGGCTCCTCCACCCGAAACCCCCAGTCCCGGAATAAAGACTGCAACCAATAGTAATAATGAACAAACAAGCAATGGAACCGCAAGAAATTTAAATTTTCTATAATTGAACCTGGTAAAGAAAATCAACGAAAAAACGCCAATCGCCATCCAAACAAGCTGTTGTCTTATATAATAGAGATTATCCTTAAAATCATTTAAACCTTTAATTACCGAAGCATCGTAAACTATTAATAAACCAAAAAGTACCAGTACCGCGGTCGTTACGAGAAGAGGTAAATCCATACGTTTTTCTTGAGATCTCATCTTGAAAGTGAAGCTATCCATAAACCTAAAATTGCAAATACTCCGCCTGCTAACCAAAACCTGCTAACTATCTTCGGTTCCTCCCAACCGATGTACTTAAAATACATATGAACCGGAGAAACCGGAAAAATTCTTCTTTTTAGAATTTTTTTGGATAGTATTTGAATCAGCGATGAAGAAACAATAACGATAAACATGCCGCCAATTATTGCCAGAGCCAAAATTTTACCTGTCAGGAGTCCCACAACCGCCAATGTTGCACCAAAAGCAAAAGCGCCTGCATCACCTAAAAAAATTCTGGCAGGCCAAATGTTAAAATAGAGAAAGGCAAAAAGCAAACCAACCCAGATCCCTATAAACGATGCAAGGGATAAATTTAAACCTTGAGCATTAAGCGCTAAAAAAGCAAATAAACAAATAAGCAAAAGTCCTGCAGATAAACCATCCAAACCGTCTGAAATGTTATAAGCATTCGCAAATGCAATAATTACAAAGGCTGCCAGCGGAATATACCAGGCATAAATAATAAAATTACCTAAGCCTGAAATATAAAAATTATTTAACCCTACCATACAATAAAGCATTACCGAAATAATAAAGGCCAAAATAGCTTGAATTAATAACATTTTTCTTCTGCCAAGCCCTAACAACTTACCTCTTCTTCTGGTAACGATAAGCTTAATATCGTCAACTAAACCTAAGGATCCGAAAGAAACAAGAGTAAAAAGCAAAATTCCCAATGATATTTTATCAACAGCAGGATTTAAAAAAGTATATCCAACACTCAAAATTACCAGGATGGAAATTAAAAGTATTCCGCCGCCGGATGGGGTATCAATGTCTTTCTTCATCAATTGGTCGTGTATAGGGGTTTCAGATTTCTTCACGTCTCCTCTTTGAATCCGCTCAAAACGCCTCTTTAAATAAAAAAGCAAATCAATAAATGGCACTATAAAAACTGATGTCACTACAAATGATAATAAAACTAATCCAAGTAATTGAGTCATGTTTTTTTTGCAATTCTTCTCACAACCTCATCTAATCTTACTGCTCTGGATCCCTTAATCAAACAAACATCACCTTTCTCAAGTATCCGGAGTAATTTTGAAACAAGATCGGAATTTCCTAAATTTGATTCCAGCCTGTCTTCCCGAAACCCCAAACTTTTTAATTCATCTGCTATAAATTCCGTATCTCCCTGGCCCAAAAAAACAAAATCCAATTTTTCTTTGTATATTTTTTGCGCAACTGCTCTGTGCAACTTCTCGGAATATGGACCTAGTTCTCTCATTTCGCCCAACACAACTATCCTCCGTCTTGCCGGTACAGCAAGTAAGGCATCTATTGAAGCTTCCAGAGCGCTCGGTGAGCAATTATAAGTATCATCCAATAAAATCGAGTTACCAGGACCTTGAACTGCTTGCAAACGATGCTCTGATGGTTTTATTGATTCTAAAGCCAATTTTATTTTTGTTAACGGGATACCGCTGACTACCCCTAAAAGCGCACCGGCAAGCGCCGAATAGACCTGGTGTAATCCTAAAAGTTGGAAATTAACTTTAACTCTTTCTACGCCAAGATTTAATTCAAAGGTTGTCGCAAAATTTTCTATTTTAGGATTGCCTGCCCAAACAGTACAATTTTTGGAATCCATGCCATAATAGAAAACAGTTCCATCACAGTTCTCCGCCAATTTTCTACAGTTAGGATCATCATAATTTAATATCGCCACCCCATCCGGAGTTAAACTTGCCACTAGCTTACCTTTTTCTTCTAAAATCCCGTCTATTCCTCCAAGGTATTCACTATGGGCATAGGCAATTTTGGTAATGACAACAATCTTAGGTTTAACGAGCGAGAGATAGAAATCCATTTCATTTTTATATTCTACCCCCATCTCTAAAATGACTTTCTGGATTGCGGGATTCATTCTAAGAATTGTAGACGGAATATTTAATACAGGATCCAAATTCGGTTTTGTTGAAATAGTTTTATATTTTTGTGATAAAACTGCTTTAGCAACTTCTACGCAAGTAGTTTTCCCGACAGAACCTGTCACGCCGATAAATGTTTCCGGTTTGTATAATCTAGCATATTGTTTAGCCAGATATATCCTAAACAAATGGAATGGTTTTTTAAAAGCAGAAATTTTTGTTTTATAAGGTGTTACTTGATCCCAAATCGGATGCTTTGCGATATCCATGAGTAATTACGTTTTGCGTCAGCAAAAGGCAAAGTTCTGCGAGCGCGAGTTATAATATAACATATAACGAAGCGCGAAGCAGGTTTTTATGCCTCAGCTCTGCTAATATCCGCACCAAGAGCTTTTAATTTCTCTACTACACCCTCATAACCTCTCTCAATCAACTCTGCCTGATTAATGACACTTTCACCCTTAGAAACCAATGCAGCAACTACTAAAGCCATTCCTGCCCTGATATCCGGAGTTTCCAGTGCTCGTCCCCGCAGCCTATTTGGCCCATACACTAATACTCTATGCGGATCAGCCAAAGTAATTTTGGCGCCCATCTTAATTAATTTGTCCGTAAAAAACATTCTTCCTTCATACATCCAATCATGGCATAAAGTTATCCCTTTAGCTTGCGTTGCAAGAACTATAGCAACACTCATCAAATCAGTCGGAAATCCGGGCCAAATGTTGGTAATAAGCGCCGACACTGATTTAAGTTTTGACGGATAAACGACAATGCTGCTGCCGATATTTTCCAGTTTAATACCAAAACTTTGAAGCGGCCTTAAAATAGGATCCAAACAGACTCCCCTAAGCCCTTCAATTTTAATTTCTCCTCCTGTTATTGCCGAAGCTACTATATACGTACCTATTTCAATGTGATCTGCCCCGATCATAAAGCTGGTTCCGCTTAATTTAGTAACTCCCGTAATAATTAAAGTTTCTGTTCCTGTACCTTCAATTCGGGCACCCATTTGTGAAAGCATATTACAAAGATCCACAACATGGGGTTCCTTGGCGCAGTTTTCTAAAATTACTTGCCTTTGCCCTAACACTGAAACCAAAATTAGATTTTCCGTTGCCGTAACTGAGGCTTCCCGTAAGAAAATATGGTAATCTCCGCTGGAAACTTGCGGAATGCTCAGGCTATATTTTGAGTTACTCTTTTTGAAAGATGCCCCTAAGGCTTTAAAACCTTCAAGATGAGTCTCTATACTTCTTTTACCGATGATATCTCCTCCGGGATGATAAAAATTTACTTTGCCTGCTCTTGCCAGCATAGCCCCTACCAATACAAGCGATCCCCGCAGTTTAACCATTAAATCTTCCGGCAAAGTGGAGTGGTGTATATTCGAAGCTTTAATTTTGAGCGTAGAACTCTCTTTTTGCACCTTTACCCCTAATTTTTGTAAAATTTGTATCAGGATTTCCGTATCCTTAAGATTAGACACATTCTCTAAAGTGACTTCGTCTTCTGTCAGCAGTGCGGCCCCAATACAAGGAAAAACCGAATTTTTGTTACCGGATACTTTAATCGACCCCTTTAATTTTTTTCCACCGTTAATGATATACCGCATTTATTTTTTTGCCTTAATTCTAAATACCGCAGATATTATTATATGCTTTCTTGGATTTAAATTCTCGGCAGCAATCTCTATGATTTCAGATCTCAAGTCTAATACTTTAATACTTTTAGCATGGTTTTGCAAAGATTTGCTCAAGAATAAATTCCCGCCGATAGTACCCGGTAAATTCATAAACTCCAGAGCTTCCAGATTTTGAGCATTAAGATATTCAACCCATTTTTTTATACTCAAACCGGATTCCGCTTCTATTGCAGCCTCCTGAACTCCTATCCCGTATTTTGTCACTTTACCCTTAACGGAAATTGTCTGGATATCTTTTATCCGATTTTTGATTATTAACCCGTCAAATCCCAAATCGGAGATCATAATTTTAGAACCACTTCCAAATAAAAAATACGGTAAACCCAACTGCCTACACATACTGATTATTTTAATTAATTCTTTGGCGCTAAAGGCAATAAAAAATATCCTGGCAGGTCCCCCAAATCCGGAAGTCGTGTGATTTTTCAAAGGCTCATTAAATTTAAATCTGTCTTTCCCAAAAGAATCAATTATTAGTTTATATTTAGAATCCATATAAAAAGATAGCGAAGTCACGAGCAGTCAAAAAATGTGGCGAGTCAATTGTGCAGCAGGTAGTCGATTGACGAGCCTCAAGTGAGACCAGAGAATCACTAAATGTTTCAAGATTCAGTGGTCGAACGGTTTTTTGCGCCGTGACGAGCTGACTTTGCTAATACAAATTGAACCGCCTCAAAATCCGACCAGGGAATTTCCTTTTTACCATCCAAATTCATAGAAGCTTCATGACCTTTTCCAAAAATCCCCACCACGTCTTTCTTTTTAGCAAGCCTGTTTATGGCAAATTTTATTGCCTCGCTTCTGTCGTCTATTATAAAGAAATTAATACCCTTTTTTGCTCCAGCTTTCTTTGCACCATCGCTAATCTGCCTGTTAATTATATCCAACTGACCGCGAGGGTCAACGGCGGTAACTACAACAAAGTCAGCCAGTCTTTGAGCCGTCTCTCCCATCATCGCCCTCTTTCCTACATCCCTATAACCTTCTGCCCCGATAATAGCTGTCAGCCGTCCGGGCCTCGCCTGGGAGCGTAAAGTTGTTAAAACTTGCTTTAGGCCGTTTGGGGTATGAGCAAAATCTATAATAATCTTGATGCCTTTTCGATTTTTAACCTCCTCCATTCTACCTCTTATACCTGTAAAATTATCCAGGGTTCTGAGGGCAATTTTTTTATCAATTCCTAAAACAAAAGCAACGGCCAGGGAAGCCAGCGCATTCTCTATGTTATAATCACCCGGAATTTTCAAGTTTAGTTTAAGATCCTTTTGATTAAAATCACCTTTATCTAACCCAAAAGTGATAATTTTTCCCTTCGTCAATAACTTATGTAATCGTCCTGTATATTGGCTAAGATTCAGATTGATAACCGCAAACTTAACATCGTGCAGTAACTTGAATTTTGTTTTTAAATAATTTTCAAAAGTTTTATGATAATCCAGGTGTTCATGGGTAACATTGGTAATTACCCCCACATCAAATTTAATTCCCCAAAATCTATACTGATCCAAAGCATGTGAGGTTGCCTCCAAAACCAGGAATTTATCACCGTTATCTAGCGCCTCTTTGGCAAATTTCTGTACGGTAAAAGGATCAGGTGATGTGACATGAAAACCTGTCTCATATGCTTTTCCGCCAATCACAGCATTAATTGTAGAAACCATGGAAGTTTTTTTACCGGCAGCCTTTAAAGTCTGATAAACCATATTGGTAGTCGTACTTTTACCGTCAGTTCCGGTTATCCCAATAACTTTAAGCCCCCTGGTAGGGAAGCCATAAACTATATTTGCCAGTACGGCTTTTGGCAAATGATAAAAAATATTAATTAGTCTTTGCGAAAAAATTCCCTTAATTAATTTCTTCATTAAGGCATTATAACGCAACGCGTTACAAGAAGCATTGCGATGTAATCGCAAAGCGATTATAACAGAGTCATCTATTCAGAAGGAGCAATTTTATAGTAGAAAAGGAGCTGTTTGGCTATTTCAAAAAAAGTAGGGGCTGCTGTTTCTGAGCCGAAAATAGAAGACGAAGGTTCATCAAAACGCACCAGCATCACAAATTTCGGATTATCCGCCGGCGCAAAACCTACAAAAGAGGCTATTGTTTTATTTGCATCATAATGGCCGGCAACCGGAATTTGAGCAGTTCCTGTTTTGCCTGCAACTTTAAATCCTTTAAGCTTAAACGTTCTTGCCTCACCTTCTTCGACTGCCGCAACCATCATCTCCTTTACCTCCTGGGATACCGAATCTTTAATCACTCTTCTTACAACTTTTGGGGTTATCGCAAAACTCCCCTGCTCGTTGGTAATTTCTTTTACTACATGCGGTTCCATTAAATTTCCACCATTCGCAATAGCCGAGACCGCAGTAACCATCTGTATCGGTGTAACTGCAATACCTTGACCGAATGATGCTGTTACCAGATCAATTTCTCTCCAACTATTTTTTGCCCTGATCTCAGGAGTGGATTCATCCTGTAAATCAATATTCGTAGAAGCCCCAAATCCAAAATTTTCAAGATAGGAATAAAATTTATCCAATCCTAGCTTCCGGGCTACAAAAACCATTCCCGTATTATCGGAATGAATTATCACATCCTTTAAAGTAGAATCCGGATAATATTTATTATTCCAGGTTCTTATAGAAAAACCGCCGACAGAAATCGGGCCGGAACAACTGTTACACTTCGTATCCGGCCTTACCAAGTCTTCATTTAAGGCAGCTGCCATAACCATAACTTTAAAAGTCGATCCCGGTTCGTAATGGTCGGCAACAACAGGATTCCTGTAGAATTCCTTCGGATAATCAAAATACTTTTCCGGATTATAATTGGGAAAAGACGCCATTGCTAAAATTCCCCCTGTACCAGGCTCCATCACCACAATCGAACCTGCTTTAGCGCCATATTTTGCAACCCCTGTTTTAAGGGTTTGTTCAACAATATACTGGACTGATCTGTCAATGTTTAAGATTAAATTTTTCCCGTTTCTTGCATCAGTTGTTAAAAATTTTCCTATCAATATCGGTAAACCTAAAGCATCTTTTTCATGTCTTATTGATCCTGAAATACCTTTTAACTCTCCATCAAAATAACCTTCCAGTCCAAAATTACCTTTGGCATCGGAATTCACAAAACCCAGCAAATGCGCGGAAGATGAACCTTCAGGATAAAATCTGCTGCTGTCTTGATTAAAACCGATACCCGCTAGATTTAGTTTTTCAATTTGTTTTTTTTGATCAAAAGAAATATTCTTTTTTAATGGCACCCAATAAAAATCTTGCTCTAATTTATTGACTAATTCCTTTGCCAGGCCATCTACATAGTCTTGCGATTCCGATAAAATTTTGGCTAATAAGTAGGAAGTTTGAATTTTCTGATCTTTTGCTATCTCTTTAGGCAAACCGTATAAGGTAAACGAGGGATTGGAAGAAGTTAAAATAGACCCGTCTGAAAAAAAGATATCTCCTCTAACAGCATCCAACTTGGTATCTGTAAAATGTTGGTTGTCTGCTTGAGATTGCAAAAATTCTGCGCGGACTACTTGCCAATAGAATAAACGGACTGCGACAAGAAAAAGAAATATTAGAAAAATTGCCCTAATCCAAAATATTCGCATGTATTAACGAATATATTGTATACTCTCGGGTGACGAAAAACCAAGCTCTGCGGATCTGGATGCAACATTACTCAATGATCCGCCCGAAGCTATCTCGTTTTCCAAAAGTTGATTTTCCGTACTCAATGTTTTTGACAAAAGCGATAATTTTTCCAACTTTTCACCATACTCAACAACATTATTACTGGCCCAGATCTCTGCCAGCATAAGAATAAAAAGACCTATCGCTACTAAACATGCATATTTTTTCGAAAATCCCTTTTTTTGTTCAGCCGGTTCAAATTTTTGTATAATTGTCATAATCGATTAGATTACAGTCCACGTCTATAACCTCTTAAAAACTCTCATCTTTGCAGACCTTGATTTAGAATTCTCTGCTACTTCCGCATCATTCGGCACTACCGGTTTCTTAGTTAGAACTTGGCCAGTCCCTGCAGTTTCCCATGCTTTAAAAGTATTCTTAACAATCCTATCCTCCAATGAATGAAAGCTTATTACCGCAATACGGCCATCTTTTTCAATTAAATCCAGGGCACTGCTTAATCCTTCCTTTAAGGCATTTAGCTCATCATTCACTGCAATCCGCAAAGCCTGAAATACTCTCGTTGCCGGATGCTTGCCCGCCGAAACCTTTCCAGCGAAGATCTTTCTTCCTCTACCGCCTACAACCCTTTCCACTATCTCGGCAAACTCTAAAGTATTTGTGATCGGGCTTACCTCACGGGCGAGCACCAAAGCACCAGCCACGGCCCAAGAATATTTTTCTTCACCCATTTTTGCAAATAATTCATATAATTCCTTTCTTGTTAAAGAATTTACTAGATCAGACGCCTCCACGTTAAGACTTGGATCCATTCTCATATCCAAGGGTCCTGATTTTCCAAAAGAAAAACCCCTCTCAGGGCTTTCAAGTTGCAAACTGGAAACCCCGAGATCAAAAATTGCCCCTGCAAATTTCTGTCTCAGCTCCGTCTGCTTGTCCGCCGAAGCCTTGGCGAAGGCGGACTGTATTAAATTTTTCAAATCTCTAAAATTACCTAAAATTAATTTATATTTATCTTCTGCAACTTCTAAATCTTTAAACCTCTTCTGCGCTCTACTAAGGGCCTGCGGGTCAACATCTATTCCGACCACTTTCCCGCCCCGCGAAATTATCTCTATCGAATGCCCTGCATCCCCCAAAGTCAGATCCAGATACCATCTACCCTCCTTAATAACTAGAGCATCTACTGTTTCCTTAAGAAGAACGGACCTATGATACCCTTCCAAGTAATACCTCCACTTCCTTCATATGCTTTTCCCAAAGCTTGACATCCCAAATCTCAAAATGGTCACCCGCGCCTATAACTGTAACTTCGTCTTTAACGCTAGCAAAATCAAGCAGAGCCGACGGTATGATAATCCTACCTTGAGCGTCCAACTCCACTGATTCGCTGCTTGCGAAAATATATCTTCGCATATACCTGGCCCGTTCTTCCGTAGCAGATATTTCAAGCTGCTTCCTTGCCTCTTTTTCAAAATCTTTTAAATCAAATCCCCAAATGCAATTTTCAAAACCACGGCTTAAGATAACTTCATTACCCTTAAGCTCTTGCCTAAACTTATGAGGCAGAACCACTCGACCTTTTCCTGTGAATTTTGTTTGATACTCACCCAAAAACATGAGGACATCCTCTTTTACCCGACCGAAGTCCCGATCAATCGAGACGAAGGCGGACTTTCTGGGCAGATATCTTAGGGTCCGTCAGCTGACGGATCACCCTTTTTCACCATCTATAACCATTTTCTGCCATTTTCTACTAACTTGTCAAGGGGTAAAATTTACATCTATCAGACTAAGTAGCGAAGTCGCAAACTAACAAAAAATGTTGAGGATTTTGTGCTTAACTTATTTCAGAATCTTGAAATTGCTTTCCACAAAATCCTCACAAGCGAGTAAGTCTCTACCGTACGAGCGATTTTTTGTAGTGCGACAAGCTGCTTACTTATTTTGAAGAAACCAAAACTGCAAATATCCCTGCGCCATCTGTCCTGGTGGATAATTTGCTACCATCTATCTTTGTATCCAGCTCTTTCCATTCATTATCATACCGGTAAATCTTTGCTCCATCAGGCGGACTCTCTGCCAGTTCCAAACTGACTGAACCATTGGTCAACTGCTTAGCAATTGGCACATTCAGGGAATAAACCTTACCTGAAACCTGCTTTCCTGAAGGCAGTTTTGGTACACCGGTTAGATCGTTAATTATTGAAAATCCTATATTTGATAAAGTTTGCCTATCACCATCTATTTTGTAGATTAAATGTCCGTCACCAGAAGTTAAATTCCCCAAAGCCACATCAGGTTTTTGCAGATGCCATTGCGTCACCATCCTGTAAGCTTTATTGCCCTTTTTGATATGCAAAGTTAAAGTCCCGTTTTCGACACCTTGGTCATATTTGCAAACATTTTTACTGCAAGTCCCGAATAAAATTTCCTGCTCATACTCTCCCTTTTTATCTTTGGTATCAATCGTCCCTTGCACCCCCCGGTCTATTGAGCCGCCAGTCTTGTTGTCTTCACCATCATCCATAATTTTGTTGCCTTTGACTACTGTTTCATCGGGACTGCTGGTATAGGCAAGTTCATAAGTAATAGCGTCATAGGAACTTGTTCTTTTAAGGTTTAAAACTAGAGCGTTCCCGTCACGTCTTGGAAAGAGTGTGGCATAAGGACCTTCAGGATCAAAAAAAAGATCAACTTCTTCAATGAGTCCTGTCGGTTTGGCTGTAAACTTTTGAAAAGCTACCAGTCCCCCTCCTCCTAATAAAATAAGTACCACCACCAAAATCACTGTAGTCTTATGCGCAAAAAACAAAGATTTTATCTTTTCCATTTAGATTTTTTCTGTAAAATATTTCATAAGATCGGCAATTTTCACTCTATCCTGTTTAGTTGTATCCCTGTCTCTTACGGTAACCGTCAAATCTTCCAAACTTTGGAAATCCACTGTTATACAAAACGGGGTACCGATCTCATCTTGTGATGCATACCTTTTTCCGATATTACCCCTATCATCCCAAGCTATCATTAAATTTTGTTTGAGGTCAAGATAAACCTTACGGGCAAGCTTTATTAGTTCAGGTTTATTGGCAAGAAGCGGAAATACAGCTGCTTTATACGGAGCAAGCTTCGGTTGAAGTTTCAAAACAACTCTTTCCTCTTTTTCACTATAAGCATCCAGTAATACAACCAACACGGATCTATCCACCCCCCAGGTAGGTTCTATCACATGTGGTACAAATTCCTCACCGGTTTCCGGGTCTTTATATTTTAAATTTTGCCCTGAAAATCTCTCATGGTTTTTCAAATCAAAATCAGTCCGGTAAGCAAGTCCGTATAATTCGCTGCAGCCAAAGGGGAAATCATACTCAAAATCAATTGTCCTCTTTGAATAATGGGCCCTTTCCCCTGCTTCAATCTCATGTTCATGTATCTTATTCATATCCACCCCCAAATCGTCCTTAATCCAGCTTAATATCTCCTTCCTCCAAAGTTCAAAAGAACCCTGCCAGTCACTATCATTTTTTGGAGGAGATATAAAATATTCAATTTCCATCTGTTCAAATTCCCTGGTCCTAAAAATAAAATTCCCGGGAGTAATTTCGTTTCTGAAAGCTTTACCGGTTTGGGCAATTCCAAAAGGCAATCTCATCCTGGTGGTATCACAAACACTCTTAAAATCCACAAACATAGCCTGGGCAGTTTCCGGCCGAAAATATGCTATATTGGAGGACTCTTCTGCCGGACCAATATATGTCTTAAACATCAAATTAAACATCCGCTCGGAAGTAAACGACTTTGCTCCGCAACTTGGACAACCTCCATCATTAATATGATCTGCCCTAAACCGCTCATGGCATTTTTTACACTCTATTAGCGGATCCTGGAAATTTGCCACATGTCCGGAAGCTTCCCAAACTTTTGGATTCATGATTAAAGCTGCATCAATGCCGACAATATCTTCTCTTAGATGCACAAACCTTTTCCACCAGGCCTGTTTAATATTATTCTTAAGCTCAACCCCTAAAGGACCATAATCCCAGGAATTTGCCAATCCTCCGTATATTTCGGAGCCGGGATAAATAAATCCTCTCCTTTTGCAAAGCGCCACAATTTTATCCATTAAATCATTATTCATAATTTCCTTAATAGCTGTCTGCTTTTCAATCTCCCTTCTATCACTCTTTCTACATGATATCGCAGTAAGCGTTCCAATTCCAGAGCCTGTTTTCCATTGATCTTTAGCTTCTCAATCTCATCCCAACTCATTTCCTCTAAATTTCCTAATAGATTCCCCTGGTGTCCACCTAATCCACCCCTGGGGTGGATTTGTATTGACACTCCCGGGGTGGAGCTTCGAAATGTCATAAAACCTAAGAGTGAAAGTATCTTTGCCTCAAAAGCCCTAACCAAAATCTGTCTGGGATTCCTGGACAATCTTTGTAAAACATTAACCAAATCTTCATACAAAATCCTGCTTTCCTGGTTTTCCGCAGTTAGTTTATCAACTAACTCCACAATATGAAAAGCATACGTAGAAAGCGTTAAATCTTCTTTAAGTTTTTGATATGTATCTAAACTGGAGGCTTCTGTTAAAATCAGAAATGTTTTAGCTTGGTGCAAATACATAGAAACCCTATTTAGAAGTTCAACATTGCCGGATCTTCTGGAGGTAATTCTTCTTACTCCTTTAGCTAGAATCGAAATTTTACCTTTTTGATATGTAAAAACAGTCAAAATCCTATCCGCTTCCCCTAAATTCTTTCTTTTTAAGATAATCCCCTCAACCCTAACCCCTTGCATAACATGCAGTTTACCATAATAAGTTAAATATTAAACTTAAATTCCCTGTCCTGGTCTAATTTAAAGTCTGCTTTGGTTGAACCGTTGATTTTAATAATATAGCGGAAATCCTTAGCCCCCGGTTGTTTTTGGATCATAATTTTATACTCTCCCTTGGGATTATAAGGTGAAGTAAACTCCATCTCTAACTTCCTGGTGTTTTGCGGCCTGACCTGGATAAACGCCTCAAAGACTGTTTTATCTAAATCTTCTATGGTGTTAACCGTATCTTCCGAACCCCTGGAAGATACGAGCTTACTTCCTTTCGGCACATAAAACCTGACATAATCCCTGTTTATCCCGTTTAACCAAATTCCAAAAGGTTGATCATTTTTATACTCAATAGTAATTTTTTTCTTAACCGTCCCATCCTTTTGGATATTTATCTCCTGGGTAACTTTTTGCTCAACATACAAATTAGATTTCCCGCCTGCAAAGTTTGAATCGTTTATATGCAGGTAATCCCCGCCGTAACTTTTAATTTCCCCTGTCCAGTTTAATTTAGCTAAAGCGCTCTGCGACACCTCATCATGCATATAAAACATGATATGCTTATGGTTTGCCAGCCTGGCAATTGTTTCAACCAGTTGCGGTAATTTTTCAACATCTGCCCCGACTGACCGGGCCAAAATCTGTTGCATCAGTACTCCTAAGATTGCTTTTCTATCCTTTTCTCCTTTTGCCGCGATTTCTGCATAAGATTCCAGCTCATAAATCACGTTCGGACAATTACACCTTTTATCAACTTCCGCAGAATATTTTGTCCCAAATACGTCAATCGATCCGGTAACTTCAATCAGCTCCTCAACTACTTGTGTATCAATAAATATAATTCCGTCAAAAGGCAAACCTTCTCCTAGAAGCTGATACATCCTTTCAAATTCTTTAGCAGAAGAGGACACATCAGGTGAGATATTTGAATCCCTCATACTCCAGGCAGTTCTTGGTTTTCCTGAAACTTCCGGTAAATACTTTACAATTGGTGCAGGGGGGGACAAGGAGCAAATTTTGGTCAAACAAACGTTTAGCAATTTCTCGTCAAGCCTGTATATATCATCCGAAGTAGTGGCGCTGACTTGCCCGTTATTGATTGTTAATGTTGCGTAAGCAGTCATAAATCCTCCGGTAGGCCGGATTTCTTTATCGTTTTGAAAAAGCAAAAGATAATTTTTACTTTCCGGTATACCTAAAAGCTTGGGAGTCGCCATTAAAGCCGGCCTGCCTTCTTTTATTGCCACCGAAGCACCCAAAACAAAATTCTTCACCACTTCAACATTTTTCCTAATAGAAATAGCGCCAATTTTATCAGGATATTTACCCGTATCAATATTTTTGACGCTGTCTCCTGCTTTAGCTAGATTAACCTGTATTTTATCTAAAAAGGGGAGTGATTTATTTAAAATATTTGCTGCCTGTGTCACCCTTTCGGGTCCGCTTTTTGGATAACCGTTAAAACCCAACTCGTCTTTTGCAGATTCTAGGTTGATAAGAACCGTATCCAAAGCAACAAGCGCTTCTGCTCCGGCCCCCACAAAACCCTTTGCATCCGAATAATAACCGCCCAGAAAAGGAATAAGTCGCAGCCAAAACAAAAAGCCCAAAGATATATTAGCTCCCTGCATTCCGTTTTTCGAAGCAGTAACTTCCGTCCTTAAACTTTCAAATTGCTGATTTTTATATGCAGCCACTAACCCCTTGCCATGGGACATAGCGCTTTTTAGCCCTAAGTAAGTAAAAATTGACGGCACTATTAAAGCGATGGCCAGGATAACTAAAATAACTACTAATCTTTTCCTGGCTTTATTTGAACTTTTCTTTAAATATCTCTTGTCCATTTACACTGCCCCTCTTCCGGATATTACAGCAGGGATAGTTTTGAGTATCAACCAAAAATCATAAAGAATAGATTTTCTTTTTACATAATCCGCATCCATCTTCACCCGTTTATCAAAATTAATCTCCGACCTGCCGGTCACTTGCCATACCCCGGTTAAACCGGGTTTGCCGGATAAAATAATCTTAACATATTTTCTTGATTGCGGGTAATTTCTTTGTTGCTCTTCCAACTCATAAGGATAATACGCCCTTGGTCCCACTAAACTCATCTCCCCTTTTAGGATATTAAAAAATTGCGGGAATTCATCAATAGAATATTTTCTAATAAATTTTCCCACCCTGGTTACGCGCGGATCATTAAATATCTTGTAACTATTCTTCTTATATTCTTCCAGAAGCTTAGGGTTTTTTTCCAAAATCTCGTGAGCATTTTGGACCATAGAACGGAATTTATAGATGCTAAAAAGCTTACCGTCTTTACCTGCTCTCATTGGCGTATCAGCCATAATTGGACCCAGTGAATCAAGTTTAATAGCCAAAGATACCAACAAAAGAAGGGGGGAAAGAATAATTAAACCGGTCAAAGATCCAATAATATCTGTTATCCGTTTTAGAAAATCATATATCATGCGTTGTTTTAGTGTACTACAAAGAAGCAACTTGTGCTTTAAAATTTTTAATAAACACCTCTTTGCTAAACCTTACGGCATTCTTCATGCAATCTTGTGGATCTATACCCAGAGAATTTAACCGCAGAAGCGCATCGCCCAAACTTTCTTCCGTTTGCTCATCAAAAAAAATACCTGTTTTACCTGGAATTACAGTTTCCAAAGCGCCTCCTTCTTTAAATGCTATAACAGGCTTACCCAAAGTTTGAGCCTCTAAACTGGTTAATCCAAAATCTTCTACCCCGGGAATAATTAATGCCCTACATCCAGCTAAAACACTAACTGCCGTCTCATCATCTAAACTACCTAAAAACTCTACTCTCTTAAAATTCCCGGATTCCCTGAATCCCCCGATGACTTTTAACGGTAGTCTTAAATCAAAACAGGCTTTTATTGCCAAATCCACTCTTTTGTATTTATTACCTCTTGAAATAATCACAAAATACCCTCCGTCAAAACTTTCAATATCTTTAAACCGTTCAAGATCCACAAACGGGTAAACAACTCTCGATTCTATGTTATATACTTTCTTAATTCTTTTTTTTGCATTCTCAGAACCGGCTAAAAAATAGTCCACCCGATGGGCTGAAACTTGATCATAAAGCCTGAGTTTCGTCAGGAGTATCTCCCCTAAGCCGAAATTTGTCTCTCCGGAAAAATGCCACAAAAACCGCGGCGGCGTATGCATATAACAAATATGTAAAGTTTGCGGTTTTGTAATAATACTTTTAGCAAAACGGGTGGTGTGGGAAATGACTAAATCAAACCGGGAAAAATCAAATTGTTCAAATGCTATCGGGTAAAAAGGGAGTAGTGCCTTATATAAACTTTTCCACCCGGGTATTGTTTGCAAAAAGGAAGTATAAACTTTTTTGGTACCAAAATTTCGCAATAACGCAGTATTGGTACGGTCAAACACAGATGTATAAATAGGCGCATCCGGATAAATCTCGGAAAGCCCAAGCAAAACTCTTTCTGCTCCACCCCACTGAACAAGATCATCATGTACAATAGCTACACGCATTTTAGATAAACCTCCAATGTCTTCTGGGCTAATTTTTTCCAGCTAAATTGTTTGTATCTTTTCAACCCTTTTTCTATCAACTGCTGCCATAATTTTTTATCATCCAATACTTGCGAAATTTTTGCCGTCATATCATCCGGCGAAGCCGGATCAAAATAAACAACAGCATCCCCTCCTACTTCCGGCAAACTTCCTTTATTTGAAGAAATCACCGGACACTCACAGGCAAAAGCTTCCAAAATAGGTATCCCGAATCCTTCTTCCAAAGACGGCATGACAAACGCTGTTGCGCCTTTATAAAGCCCGACCAATTCTTCATCAGAAACAGAACCAGCATAAATAACACCTTCCTGTTGAAATTCTTTCCTGATTTTTTGCCAAAAATAATGGTCATTTCCGGACAACACCAGTCCTAAGTCCGGGTACTTTTCCCTTAATACCCCGAACGCTCTGATCAACCCTTCAACATTTTTATGCGGATGGGCATTGCCTACATAAAATAAATAAGGGTTTCGTATGTTAAATTTATCTCTGAGTGATTTTATATCTTCCATTTTCATTTCGTTCAATATAGTAAATAATTTATCATCAACTGCCTCATGTGTAACTGATATTTTATCCTCTGAAACTGCCCAATCCTTGATTAATTCACCCTTAACAAAATAAGAAGGTACCAGTATTGCCAGCGATTTATTAATTGCTGTCGTAAAAACTTTTCTATACCCTAACCGCTTTAATTTATAAACCAGCAGCCCATGAGTAGTTGATCTTTCCATACTAAAATGCTGGTGGATTAGATCGTGAATGGTTACCACAAATTTACCGCCATAGCGAATCGGCACATTGAAATGGGGGAAGTGCACCAAAGCTGGATTCAGAGATTTTATTAATCCTGATAACTTGATTTGTTCCTCAATCCCATACCAGCGGAAATTAGCTAAAATTTTGCGGAAATTATCCTGATATTCCAAATTTTTATAATCTTCCTTCAGATGCAGAATAAAATATTCGTTCTTTTTATCTAAAATCGCTAAATTGTTAATTAAATTTCTGATATACCGGCCTACCCCCGATTCATTAAACATCCTCCCGTCAATAACTATTCGCATAAATTTAATTTTTTTTACCTAGATTTTCATATATATTACTTAATTTTTTTGCAATAGGGTCCCAATCATATTTTGCCCGTACCATCTTTTTTGCATTTTCAGCAATCCTTTTAGAAAGAGCTTTATCGTTAAGTAATTTAATGGCAGCCTTTGCGATCTCATCCGGATCATCCCTGATGATAACTTCCTTACCATCCTGTGCATCTGTCCCTCTTATGCCGATTGAGGTGGTAACAACCGGTAAACCTGACGCAAAAGCTTCAAAGTTTTTGTATCTGGTACCCCCTCCGCCGTATATTGGAGCAACTAATATGGATGCTTTTTGATAAGCCTCTCTTACGTCCGCAATTTCCGAAACTAAAATATCTTCGGATGCCAAATCTGCGAAAAAATCTCCGGCTTCCTTGCCGACAATCCAAAGTTTTGCTTTTGGTAATCCTTGTTTAATTTTCGGCCATACTTTAGTTAATAAAATCTGGACTGCTTCTCTATTCTGCAACCAGGTAAAATTCCCCAGATAAAGTATGATCGGTTCCTTTGCCTTTTCTATAACAGATTCGCCGAAAAATTTGCTATCCACCCCATTTGGTACGATATCAACATCTAATCCCAAAACCTCATTCATCATCATTTTTTTGTCTTCCTCGGACATTGCCACAACCGCTTTAGCTTTTTTCCAATATAAAAGTTCCCAATATTTCATCTTTAAAACATCTATGTATAACAGCAATTTCAAAAGCGGAAATTTAAATTCATCTGCAAAGTGCCGGTAAACCAGGTGTTCAATGGTTTGCTCAACCAAAAGTATCGGTATTTCCGTTTTCGGGATATGCGGCATGACATAAAAAGTTTCAGCATGAATTAGATCGAATTTTTCATGCCTGATTTTTTGCTCAATCGCTGCCTTTTCCCCTTTAGCCCAATTTCTAATAACTAAAAAAGGATAAAAGCTGAATCCGGTCTTTAGAATATTTTTAGGTATCCACGGTTTTTCGGACCTGGAGAAAACGTGAACTTCCCTGCAGAACTTTTGGAGCTGCCCAACATACTTTCTTTCATCATTGCTTTTGACCAGACTAAAAAGGGTTATTTCATGTCCCAGCGCCGAAAGTCTTTTAATTAAATTAAATGATCGCGTTTGCCCTCCTGTCAAAAGAGGATAAGGAAGGTAGGGTGTAAGCATTAATAATTTCATCGTTAAGTTGTTATGGTTCGGGGTCGCTACTTTCAATAGGTACTTTAAATTTTGTTAAGCTTGCAATGACAAAATGCGGGTCATCCACCAAAACTTCAAAATGGCGCATTACCCAGCGTGTTTTATCATCTTTTGTTGTAGATATGTAATAGCTAACACCAAAATCTGCAACCAATTCCGGAATTGGCAATGCTCCTGCTGCAAATCCCAAACGGTTTGTTTGATAAAGAAAAGCAGTGTCTCCGTTATAAGGCGCCAATACTATTGCGTTTTTTGGGAGAATTCTATCAGCCATTTTACCGGCTTCAACAATACTGGGATTATTTACATTATAGAAATCTTTTGTCGTCTTAAACCCAAAATAAAACGCAAGCGGAAAGAGGATTAATCCTAAAAGGATTGTCCAAATTCTTGGTATAAAGACACTATTTCCTTTGAGAAGCTGAATAAATCCTTGTGCAAAAAATATACACACCACCGGTATAAACAAAATTTGATAATAATTATGCCTGACATTCCCCGTTGCAACAACAGCAATAAATAGAAAAGAAGATAAAGCCCAAAAATGTAAGAAGTAACCACTCTTTGGTCTGCTGATTAACCCAATAAAAAATAGCACAATTCCCGTTGCTCCCAGAATTTCTCTCCCCACCCGCTCTGAAATAATCCACCACCAAAATGCAGGCCTGAAACGTATTCCGTCGCCGTTGAACAGCCAATTTGAAGCCGGAATGCCTTCAGGTTGTTGAAGTATCCAAAGCCTCCATAATATAAAAGGGGAAAGTGCAACTAAAGACAAAGCCAAAAATTTTATCCAAAATTTTCTTGATTTTTGTTTGAAATAAAGAGAATACAAAAGCGGCAAATAGAAAAATATTGCCCAAGGTTTAGTTAAAAAAGCAATTGAGGTAAACACAAATCCCAGTAAACCCAAACTTTTTTTACCTTCCCAAATCCATTTGTCTACAAAATAAATCATACCTAATGCAAAAAATACAAAAGTTGTCTCGGGCAAGGTTGTCCTCGAGAAAAAGACATTAAACGGTAAGGCAGCAAAAGTAAAAGCTGTTAAAAGACCTGCTGCGGTACTCGCATATTTTTTAACTATAAAAAATAAAAATGCTGTACTTCCCAGCGAAAAAATTATGGAAACTAAACGATGATATTTATCATCAATTCCAAATAATAAATACAAGGGATAAACTACAATATTATAAACGGGGAATTCCACAAATCGGAATCCCGCCGGATTAATAATAGGTTTCTCCGCAACCCCGGACATATCGTCATATTTGGGGAAAAGGGGGTTAAACCCGAGTTTTATAAAATTTCTTGTGACAGCTGCGGTATCTGCTTGCCGCCATGAATGCCAATCCGCAATCGGAGAATCTAATTTATAAAGCCTGACCAAAAAACCGAATACAATTATTAATGTCAGCCAAAAATATTGATTTGCAAAAATCTTAAAAACTTTCATTTTTTCATTTATTTAAATCTTAAAACAGCTAAATTTAATCCAAGCATCATCCAAAAAAGCGATGCCACCTTGGAAGCTTCAAAAACATCTATAAATAATCCATTAATAATAAAGGTAAAAAACATTGATAATACTCCGGCTGAAAAAAACCTGACTAGTTTACTTTCACTTTTAAGCAAAAAAAATATCCTTTTAGCGACTTCTACTAAAACTAAAATCAAAGCCAAGGTTCCTAACAAACCAACTTCCCCCAAAGATCTTAAAAAATCATTATCTGTTGCTATATCAATAGAGGAATATCCGGTTCCCAGCAAGGGATTTTTAATAAAAGCTGTCACCGCTCTTGGCCATTCAACCTTCAACCTGATCTCAAAAGACCTGTATACGCCCAACTGTGTCGTATCTATCGGCTCTCCCGGCGTGATATCCGTCGCGGTTTGACCGGAAGAAGATGCGAAAGTTGATGTTAATCCTGAAGTGCTTGAGGTTTTCACTGCCAATGTTGGAATATTTAATTTGCTTCTTACCTGCTGATCGGTTGTTTGCCCTACATACCGCTGACCTTGAGAAAATAGATTTACTGTGACTGTAGAAATTAACCTGTCTCTAAGTTGAGATGGATATATTAATATCGCCGTGGCAATAAAAAGAATAAACAAAATATACTTCGTCTTTTTTGAAAAAAGGAGTGATAAAATTATTCCAATAAAAGCCGCAACAAAAGCTAACCTTGCTGCAGTCATAATTAATACAACTAATGATAAAATCCCTAGTGACAGTACGCCAAATTTAAGCTTCTTTGAAACTGAGAAGAAAATTGCTGTTAACAGGGAAATCGCCATGGCAAGATACACCGCTAAATCATAATGCCCTGCAAAAGTGGAATTAGCGCGGGCCCCCGGAGTTAAGCGTAATATTAATCCTTTTGAAAACTCAGAATTACTGGTTGAAATCACAGGCCAGTCCAAATAAATCTGACCTAAAGCATATAGATTTACTAATATTGCGGTAATTGCTAAAAAGATCATTATCAAAATTAAATCTCTCTTATTTTTTACAATACTTGCTACAACAGGAAGAAGCAGAAGGAATTCAATTCTTCTAAGATAATGAAGAATGCTAATGTGTGAAGTAACAGTATGTGTCAAAAAATTTGCAGAAAATATGGAAACAGCCGCCACAAAAAAGAACAGCAATATCGCTAAGTTCAGTTTATCTTTCAGAAATGTTCTTAATTGATTAGAAATTACTAAATAAATTGCCCAAAGCCCTAAAGTTAATCCTATTACTAAATCTTCCAATCTTATTGCAACAAATGTTCCCGCAACATTAAATAGTGGAAACTTTGGGTAAAGAGGAATAAACACAAAGAGAAACAGGATCAAATATAATAAGAATTTTTCTAGAGTTTTGTTTAGTTTTTTCATATATTAAACAAGATTTTTTTTCCTACTTTACTGAGCCCGTAAACCGAAACTACAATTCCTAACCAAACTAATATTCTTACAAAAATCGGTGAAGGGTAAAACCGGAGTGTGGTTTTAGTATAAAAACTGTCCCCGTCAACATCAAATTTCGTTGACCCCCAGAATTTTGGACTCCCATCGGAATAAAATGGTTCAAAACCATTCACATACAAAGAATCCCTTAACGGATAAACCAGCTCTTCAAGGTAAGTACTGTCGGTGTGTTTTTTTATTATTACAAAAGCATACTCCGGAGGATGTATTAATTCTATCGGAGGAAATGGCAATAAAGTTTTTTGCCAATAATTTGATTTATAGAAAGAGGTTACAAACGGTCTGAAGTTATCTGAAAAATACCCTGCTACATTGGATACCTGTTCTATATTGTCTCCCGCAAGTGTAGATTTAACAGAGGAGGGAAGTGGCTTAAAATCGGCAATTTTTGTTGGCCCCGGCCAAATCATATAAACTAAAAGCAGTACGGAAAATATAAGAAAAAATTTCTTCATCATTGAAATAGTCTTGCCCGACCCAACCTATAATGCAAATCTTTACTCTTTCTCTCCCCTATCACTTCAGCCGGTACACCACCAACAATCTGAAATTCACCCACATCCTTAGTCACTACTGCTCCGGCTGCCACTACTGCTCCTTTACCGATTTTAACCCCGGGCAAAATAATGGCTCTTGGACCAATAAATACATAATCCCCTATTTCAACAGGGGAAGAAGTAGCATGAAAATCTTCTGAATTAATGTCATGTTCGGAGTTTAAAATCATCACCCCTGAGGCAATATCTGTATGGTTGCCAATTATTAATTTATCCCTGCCGTCCAAAAAAATATTGTCACCTAAAATTGAACCTTCTCCGATTTGAACATTAACCGGATAAAAAAACCTGGCTCCAATATGTATTCTGGAACCTTTTCCTATCTTTACACCTGCCATAGCGTAGATTAGCAAACGAAATAAGTGTAACGGTACCAATCCTGCCCAAGTCACCAGTAATAATTCCAGATCCAAAATCCAATTATATGCCCTATTTACAATTTTCCGGGAAGCCTCAGCTGCAGTTAAGGATTCACCCATCCGATCCCTAAAGAAAGCCATACAAAGATTATACACGAGGCCAACATCCCAAAGCAAAGTTTATTCCTGCTTGTCAATCTCCAAAATTAACTACTAACTGCCTTCTCAAAAACTCTTAGCACCGTTATTGCCATTTTGTCCCAGGAGAATTTCTTGGCTTGTACAATTCCTGCCTTTGAGTGCTTCTGCCTCAGTTTCTTGTCAGTTGCCACCGTTCTAATTGCCTGCTCTATTTGATCAACAGAATAAGGATCTACTAAAAATCCAGCCTCTCCTACCACTTCCGGCAAAGAGGAAACATTAGAAACAATAACCGGTATGCCGGTTGCCATAGCCTCTACCACCGGTATCCCAAACCCTTCCCATAAAGAAGGCTGGATAAAAGCTAAAGCGCCAGATAAAAGATAAGACAAATCATCTATGGGCACGAACCCCAAAAATTTTACTTTATCCTCAATACCCAAAGTTTTTGGAGCCTTCAGTATATCTTCATACATCCAACCTTGTCTACCTTCACCGCTAGTTTTACCCACTACAACTAATTCCAAACTGTCATTCTGGAGCGAAGCGATAGAATCCTTCCGGGATCCTATCGGTCGCTGCGCTCTCTCCAGGATGACGTGTGCAAATGCTTCCATCAGTCTTTTCAGATTCTTCCTCGGCTGAATGGTCCCAACATATATAATGTAGTTATCCCC
Organism: Candidatus Daviesbacteria bacterium; assembly: GCA_028715175.1. Classification (GTDB taxonomy): domain Bacteria; phylum Patescibacteriota; class Microgenomatia; order Daviesbacterales; family UBA10151; genus UBA10151. The sequence goes on along the minus strand of JAQUSJ010000001.1, from coordinate 410,286 downwards.
TATTTTATATTTTCTTATTATCTTTTCAGTTTTGACATTTGACATTTGAGTTTTGAATTTTTCCCTATCGTACCCTGGGTATGCAACAGTAATACTGTCTTTACTCACCCCATACTGCCCGATAATATCTTTTTTGCTGGCGTTGGAAATAGTAATTATATGCTGCGCATTATCTACCGAAAACTTACTCCAATTCTTAAGCTGCCAAAGATCACGGCTTTCAAACATCTCCGGAAAACGGAGGAAAGATAAATCAAATATCGTAACTACTCTTTTAATACCGGCAGGAGTAAACCTGGGGATATAGTGAGTTGGAGAAAAAAATATATCCGGTTTTTGCCTTGCGCTATAAAGCGCCAAAGGTAAGGCAATCCTGGTCCAAAGTTTCCTGGGTCGGAGTATTTTATATCTCCATCCGGCTCTTTCTTTTGGCAGGTCACCCAGCGGGAGAGCAGGTAATAAAATTACATAATCGTTTCTGCTATCAATTTTTTCCAGGCTTTTTAAAAGCTCGAAAGCTACTTGGGATGAACCCAACCTTTGTAAAACATTCGCCTCATATCCGTCAATCCAAATTTTCACTCCAGCAGCCTCCGGTATACTACGGCGGTTTCTTTAGCCGCTTTTTCCCAACTAAACCCTTTTACTCTTTCAAAACCTTTCTTAATCAAATCCTGCCTTAGCTTTTCATCGTTTAACACCGTATTGAGTTTTTCTTTTATATCTTCAACACTTTGCGGATTAACATAAATAGCTGCATTTCCTCCTACCTCCGGCATGGAAGAAACATTAGATGTAATTACCGGGGTTCCTGTCGAAAATGCATCCAGTATGGGAATACCAAAACCTTCATAAAGGGAGGGGTACAACAACACTCTAGCGCTGTGATATAAAAGCCCCAGCTCTTCCATGCTCAACCAGGGAAGAGTCACCCCTGCAATAACCAAATTTAATCCACGCGTGGCTTCTTTTGCTCTCTCTAAATTTCTTCTCTCTCCTATCCCTCCGATTGCCAGAATAAATTTATCCGGCAGGTTATATTTCTCTTTAAACTTTTTTATCTTATCAGGCTCCAAGGCGTCCCCTTGGAGTCTAATACTATCGGATATAGTTGGGCCTTCATAAATAACATTAATTTTGTTCTCGGGAATTTTTGTAATTTCTAATAGGTCTTTCTTTGTAGACTCTGAAACTGCAATCACCATATCAATTTCTTTTTCTACCAAAGCTAATCTTCTTTTGTGAACAGCAACTATTTTTGGGTGAGACCATTGAGGATATTTCAAGGGAACTACATCATGATAGGTAGTAACTTTTTTGGCCTTACTTTTTGGCTGCGTCCAATCTGAACTATGGAAAATATCCAAAGGTCCGGTAAACTTTTCAACACCAACATTCCTCCATCTATTAAAGAGCATTTCAAAAAGCGTTGGAGGCAACCGGTATGATTTAACGTTTTTCAGCTTTCCTTTATACGTCTTTCTTAAAGAAGAATAAAAATAGACCATCTCAAGTCCTGATAATTTTGAGAGGTTGTCAGTAAGATTTTTAGTATAAGTTGCAACCCCTCCCAAGTGAGCAAGCTGCGATATATCCATACCGACACGTATTTTTGTATCCATATTAGTATCTTACTTCCTTTGCAGAATTTCTGCAGTTCCCACACTGTCAATTTTTTGGTAATTACTTTGAATATATTGATCAATATCTCTGGCAAAATCCGTAATCTTCCGGTTCTCAATCAAAACTTCTCTGTCAGAAATTACAATTCGGGGTTTATCTTTTATAATTCCTTCCAGGATTCTACTTTCTGCTACTTGCATAAACCAGGGAAACTGGAAAACAAAAATATCCCCTGCAGGCAATGTATCAGACATCTGGTATAGATGCTGCTGTACACCATATATAAAAATTTTCTCACCGGGACTGGTACTGCTCTTAATTTTAACAGCAAGTTCTCTGGTATTAGGACCAAATGATATCACTTGATCCCCTAAATGACCCTTATAAAAAATAATGAGCCACCATACTAAAATCAAGCCGTACAGACTCATAATCCCTAACCGTCCTAATTTCCCTAATCGCCCCAATACAAAGACAAAAGCAATCAGGGCAAACGGCAAGGCAGGTTGAAAATGCACAAAGTCAAACCTGGTAGAAAGACCTGCCAGTGCTCCTATCAGAAAAATTAGCAGGATTTGTACCTCCGCCAATCTAATCCATTTAAGTATTAAAAACGGCAAACCAAATACAAACAGCACCCTTAAAAAATGGGCCAGAGTCGGAACCGCGCCTCTGCCAAATTGGGCAAATGTTGTCAGATTAAATGTTACCGTCCAGTACCAAAAATCAGAAAATACCCCTATACTGGCAAGATATACAACCATTAGCACTACAGGAATCAGTAACCCTCCTAAAAATCTAAAGGAATTTTTAAAACTGCGCGTCTTCCAAAATATATAAATTAAAACAAACACAGAAAGAGGAATTATGGTTTGTTTAAACATAACAGCCAGTCCCAACAATATTCCTGCGGCAAAAATCTTACCGCGGTAGAGAGAATAAAGAGCAGGCAGAAGCAGGAGCGGTAAAAAGCTGTCTATCCATAAAACCCAACCCTCAAAAAAAGGCTGCCATATCAAATAAAGGATATTTACCAGAAGTGCTTTGGTTTTGCTTTTTAGTATTTCACTACTAACAAAAAATAATATCACCTGGATTAAAATAACTACGGCGATTGACCAAATTCTGGCTGTCTCGGGTGTATTCATCCCTAAATTATTTAAATTGATTGGTAAAAACAAAAGTCCCGGAAAATGCTGGTCCAAAATCTGGACGTAAGGAGCTAAACCGTGATTAGTAAGATACGGATAAATAAATAGTTCCGGATACGGAAAATAAATCAATTTAGTTAATATAAATACATGAATTGCTACAATTAAAAAGAGTGTCAAATATATTGAAGGTCTCTTGAAAAAAATACTTTTCATTCTTTGATGTAATGATAGACAAATCCAACACCATTAAAATTTTTAATACCTGCCTTTTTATATCCTAAACCTGTTAATTTCCCGGCAACCAGTCTGTTTGGGTCGCTAATCTGTACTAAATAATCGACTAGATATACTTCTTTATAACTCTTAATAAGGGATCCCAAATCAGAAACGGAATTCTCATCCCTGGCGGGAAAATCTTTCAAAGCCCCTTTTGCATTTAAGCCTCCTTTAGCATAGTAATCAAAAGGAGGCAGCGTCCCGGAACTTTCGAATAGAATAATTGAAGGTTTAAGGCTTTGAAAAGAATCAACTAACCCCCTCCAGTCTTCTCTTTGGTAAACAGGGTTTATCAAATAAACTAAAGCGCAAAAAACTTCTACTAAAACTACACTACCCAAAAAGATATACCTTAATCGATTTTTAAAAGATAAAATACCGGTTGCAACTAAAATAACAAAACTTGGAACAATAAACAAAACTCTAAAATAATTGTATACAGGCACTACAAGTGAAATAGCAGTCGCAATGAGCGGAGGAATAACTACCCAAGTTATTAGAAAACTTTTTTGTAAGTTATCCAGTTTCCTTGCTCCCTGCCATATTAAATAAAAAAACAAACTGCAAACCGGTAATAGTATTGCGTAGTATAGAACTTTATCAGTCAAACTTATTCTGCCGATAATAAATTTTACAAACGTAAGCGGAACCGTTTTAAAATCAAACCCGCCCACAACAAATTTCCATGTTGGCAAATTTGCTGAAACGACCGCTCCAACATTAAGTTGGCTTAAAAATATCGGAATCCACCAACTGCCCAATATTGTCGCGGCAACCAAAGCAATAAACCATTTTTTTAGAAACTCTTTCTTTTTCGATAGCAACAGAAAGATAAATTCCGCAGGAAAAATAAAATAAGCTACATAATCGGATAATAATATCCCCAGATTACTAATAATCAGAAAGATTAAATTGACCTTTTCTCCCTTAATTAGTTTTATTAGTAAATAAACATTAACTGAAACAGCCAGAGTTGCCAAAGCATACATCCTGGCTTCCTGACTGTAGTAAATATGCAGAGGATTAACACTTAGAAGCAATGCAGCCAAAAGCCCAAGATTTTTAGAAACTAATTTTTTCCCTATTAAATAAATTATAAAAATAGTAATAACACCAAAAATTACAGAGGGTATCCTGACTGCAACCTCGGAGTAACCAAAAAACTTTCCCCAAAACCATAAAATTATAAACCAACCAGGCGGATGAAAATCAGCAACAGCATATTGTGTCACCATGCCCGCCAAAGAAAAACTCTTTGCAGCCATGATATTTATTCCTTCATCCAACCACAGACTTTGGTTTAAACTAATCAACCGCAAAACAACCCCTATACCTAAAATAATCCAGATCATTCTTTTCTCTCCAGCTCCCAAAGTTTTATCCAGACAGTCAGTTTATAAATGCCCATTATATAAGCCAAAATAAAACCTTCGCTTCCATCCAGGAAACCCCTTTTGTAGAAAAATCTGATAAAGAATTCAAAAAAAGTTTCCCTAAACATCTTTATGAAAGAAAATTTAATATTTTTTCTGAATAATTTCCGGGCATCTAATGTTGAATATAAGTTATTGGCTTTAATAAAACTGCTTACAGTATCATGAGAATTATGAATTTTGCTTCCTTTCAGTAAACCTACCTTTCCAGAAACTACCACCTCTTCATGAACATCCCCCACCCACCTGCCGCAATCTTTTTTCCATAACCAGATATGTAAATCCGGACTCCATCTGGAATGTTTTATCTCCTTTTTGAAGATAAAGTTTCTCCTGGGCAGTAAATAACCTGCAAAGTTGTTACTTTTAGAAGCTTCTTTAATTTCCTCTGCTAAACTGCCCAATATTTCCTCATCCGCATCCAAAGATAAAATCCAATCCCCCTTAGTTTTTGATACGGCCCAATTCTTTTGATTGGCAAAATTGTCAAATTTACGAAAGTAAACTTTTGCGCCTAAACTTTCAGCAATATCCAAAGTTTTATCGCTGCTGCCGGAATCAACCACAATTATTTCATCTGCTAATCCTTTTAAACTTTTAATAGCCCGGCCTATTTTATCTTCTTCGTTTAAAGTAATAATAATTGCGCTGATCATTTTTGACACCCTTTTTGTTTTATCATATTTAACATTAATTCTTCATACTCCTTGGCCACTTTCTCCCAGGAAAATTTTTCCGCTTGAGCCCTGGCTAATTTTACCCAGTCAATCCCTAAAGCCTTCTTAACAGTTTCCGCATAATCTATGGGGTTACTAATCTCGGCAAACAAACCGGCGTCTCCCAGTATCTCTCTTCTGGATACATCATTCGGAGCCACCACTCCTAAACCTGAGGCCATAGCTTCCAGATATACAATTCCAAAAGCTTCCCTATCCCAAGACGGCAAAGTAAAAAGGTCAGAGGACCGGTAAACTTTTGGCATATCTTCATAACTAAAATTAGATATCATAAATCTGTCACCCAATTTTTCCTTTCCTAATTTCTTCAAGTCTTCTTTTAATTCTCCTTCACCAACTATCAAAACAGAACCTTTCCTTAATCGGGAAACTGCATCTATAACTTTCTCGTGATGCTTATACCAAACCAAAGCCCCTACCGATAAAATAATCGGTTTCTTCAAATCAAGTTTTATTTTCTCACCCTCCGGAGAAAATTTATCTAAATCTATACCGTTAGGAATCTTTACTACCCTACTTGCCCAGGCCCATTGCTTGGCCCATTTGGCCATAAAATCAGTTAGCGCCACAAATACATCAGGTCTGGCAACTGCGATATTCCAGATATCATCCCTGCCAATACCGCTATGCCCGGTAATCAATAGTTTGTATTTACCTGTTATTCTACCTAGAGAAGTCTTTAAACTTTGTAATCTACCGTTAATAGGAATCGCAATATCATAACCCCCTTTTATAACTTTCAATATATTATCCGCATCATTACCGGACAATATGTCCACCTGATAGTTTTTAGAAAGTCTTTTCGACAATTCCAATACAAAATTCTCTGCACCCCGACTGACTTTATTTTGTAACCTACTTAAAAATACAATTTTCATTTTAAAATCTATATTTTATTAATGTCCATATGGCAATAAAGCCATCAATTAAACCGATTTTTTTACCTTCCTTGTATGTTCTTGGTTTAACAGATATTGGTACCTCTGTAATAGGAACTTTCTTTTTTAGCAGTTTCACAGTTATTTCTGCTTCAAAATCAAATCTATTAGAATCTATATTTATGCTTTTTAGTACTTCGCTCTTAAACACCTTATAGCCTGTTTCCATATCAGTCAGTCTACTCCGATAAAGAATATTAGTTAATAATGTCAAAAATTTATTTGCAATTAAGTGTACGGGCAAAACCGTTTTATTTTTACCCCAAAGTCTCAGGGGATAAGTAAGTAGTCGTGTCCCATACACCACACTGGCTTTATTTTGCATAATCGGTCGTAAAAGTGGCATATAGTAACTCGGATCATACTCTAAATCAGCATCCTGAATAATTACCAGATCACCGGTCGAATGCGCTATTCCGGTTCTGATCGCTGCACCCTTGCCTAAATTTTTTTGATGGGCTATAAATTTTATTTTTTTAAATAATTTTGAACTTTGCACTTTAAACTTCGAACTATCCGTCGACCCATCATCTACTATGATAATTTCTTTCTTTATGGTAGCCAGATCGATATTAGCAATTCTCTGCAAAACTTCCTGGATTGTCTTTTCTTCATTATATATAGGGACTATGATGGAAAGTTTCATGGCTTTTGTGCAATTATTAAAACAGAAGTTCCAATCACAGGTTCAATAAAATCCTCTATAAAAAGATAAAAAGGAGCGATGGTGTTAAACAATTGAATCTTGCTATCTTCTACCTGTTTATTTTTAAAGATTCTTCCGGCAATAAACCAACCAAGCGCTCCCAGAAAATTTAATTTTCTGCTTTCTTCAATAGTAAATCCAATTTGCTCAAGCTTTACTTTTAATTGCTCGGGATTATACCTTCGGAAATGATTAATGGCTCTATCTATTTCTCCGTATAAAAAATTATATATGGGTACTAAAAGAATTAATTTCCCGCCTTTTTTTAAAAGACGGCACATATTTTGTAAGGCTCTTTCATCATCTTTAATGTGTTCTAAAACATTAATACAAACGACTGTATCGAAAGATTTTTCTGGAAAAAAATAATTACCTTTTTCTATATCTCCATATCCGGTAGCTACTTTTAAGCTCTTATCTTCCCCTACTCTTTGTATCAAGCTTTGATCGATATCAATAGCGGTAACTTCTCCGTATTTAGATAAAGTGGAACTAAAATTCCCGGTACCACAGCCAACTTCTAAAATATCCCCTTTAAGGTATTTATCAAATTTAGAAAAAGTCCACTTATTATAAAACTTTGCCTGATTCATTGTTTCCAAAGTTTTTGTACCGGCATAAGTTATCGAATTTTTCATAGAATCTTCTTTGCTACTACAACTAAATGCGGTCCCCATAAATTAAACGGGTAAATTCCTGACTCGCCTAATATTCTAAAAAGTTTCTGGTAAATCCTGGCGTCAGGTAATTCTTCTGACCAGCATGAACTATATTGTTCTATCTTTAAGTTTAGTGACTTGATGTAACTCAAGAAGCTACCTAGATATGGTTCTACTGTCGTATCCCAATCCATTTCATATCTATCCTTATTTACAATGGGCTCTACCCTTCTCCACACCAAATTTCCGACTGCAAACAAATTCCAAAAATCATTAAATATACCTTCAATCAACTTCTTAATTCTTGACCCTTTAAAGGGAGGTGATGCCCGATTAGGTGCTCCATAATTAGGAGAAAGTAAAACTAAACGTCCTTTTGGAGATATTAAACGTATAGCCTCATCTAAAACTTTTGCGGGATTTGTTAAATGCTCAAAAACATAAGCTGAATATACCAAATCAAAACTTTCACTTCTCAATGGTATTTTTTCAAGATCAGCTTTAATGAACTTAATTTTAGGGTAGCTTTTTTTACCCATTTCTAAAGCTTTCGGGCTGATATCCACTCCTGTTCCATTTGTTCTTCTTCCCAGTAACAAATTTAATCGCGTACCTTCACCGCACCCCAAATCCAATATGTTCCGTGCATTATATGATAATTTCTGTAAAATTTTTATGCCTGGATGATTAATATCCATACTTCCTTTTTTTGCCAGCAGAAAATATGTATCTGATCTCCAAACTTCATTTTCTAATTTAGTTTTAATATTCATATAAGAGTTCTTTTAATCTTCTTTAACGGAGTTATTGCTTTAGCTAAAACAAATTCTATCCCGGACAATTTTTTCCACGGATTAGAAACAATATCCGGATATGAATCGTATAAAATTTCCGGATATTTAAAATCTTTGGAGGGAAGTTTACCCATCTCTAGTTTAAATTTGTTATAGTTTCTCACTTTTGTAGATCTTGGTAGATGAGTAACATGCAGATAAGGCACATCTAAAAAGATTACCTCATCCCTTTCTTGAAGCAGCTTGTTATTGTCATCAAAATATCCTTCTAAAGGATAAGCTTTTTCTACATGCAATCCTGAAATTTTTCTATTTATTACCCTCAAATTATAATGCCCTTTACGTCCTAAAAGGTTATATTGGCCTGCCTTTTCGTCTTGTAAATGATAAATATCGCCGACCGGTACAACCATCGGCACAACAATTCCCTCAATCTTTGCACCTCTTGTATTAATTTCTCTGATTACTTGTTTTATAGAATCTTCCCACCAAATCTCATCCCCGTCTAAAATTAAAAGGAAGTCGCAATTGGACTGCGTAAGCTGTGCCTGGCGCATTTTTGTCATTCCATATTTATCAACTATTCCCACTTCCTTAAATTCAATTTTATCTCCTTTTATCTTTATAATTTCTTTAATTATTTCAACTGTTTTATCTGTTGACCCCGTATCCCAAACCAAAATTTTATCCACATAGTCTACTACGCTCATCAAAGCAAACCAGATAAAATTTTCTTCGTTATGAACGATTGTGTTTGCATAAATTTTCATCTTCGTACTTTCATCAGGAACCATCCGAGCGGAATCAGAAAATTAAATATCATACCTGCCAGCACGGAAACTGCAGCTCCAACCACACCATAATTTGAAACAAGCAAATAGCCTAAAAAGCCAATTATCAACAGATGGCCAATGCTGACCCAGACAAAAACCTGAGGCTTGCCAAAATAATAAATTATACTGTTGTGCACCGGCACTGAAATTAGAAATACCAGCATGGCTAAAAAAAGAATTATAAAGGGCAGCACTGCCTCTTTGTATTGTCCTCCATAAATAAACGGAATAATTAGGTAGGAAATTAGAATTACTAAACTTCCCAAAACTGCTAACCCCAAAACCAACAATTGAAACTTTTTAAAAAATTGAATCATTTGTGCAATACTAACAAAACTTGCAAATTTCGGGGCTGCTACAATTCCTAAGGCACTAACTATTTGCGGAACCACTTGAACCAGCTGGTTTGCGGCGCCATAAATACCCAGTTCTTTTGGAGAAAGCAGACGGGCAATTAGAAAAGTATCCAGACGGGACGAGATAGCAGCAACCAAAGTAAAGGCGGCAACCCAAAAATTAAACTTGAAAAATTGTTTAGCTACGCCAAACTCACCTCTGACTTGAAAAATTTTTCGGGCAGGAATAAAAAACAGCGTTAAGGAAAATCCGAAAAAGGGCAATAACAAGTAAACAAGAAGCCCTGAGGTTAAATTCAGTTGTTGATAAAAAATTAGTAATAAAATGAATAATAATCTTAGAAAATTTGTAAATATATTCACAAAACTCCAGGTTAAATATTTTTGGAACGCTTGCAAAGAAGAGGTGGCAAAGGAAAAAAGAAGGGCTCCTCCTACCCCAACCATAACCAGCCTAAGCGGCATAACAAGTTCTGTCTTATTAAAAATTTTATCTGCAATAAAAGGAGCAAGTATGATCCCGCCGGCAAGTACCAATATCCAGACTACAATCTTTATTTCCAGGCTTAACTTGAGAAATTTCAATGCTGCGTCCCGGTTGGAAGCTAAACTGGATGATACAAACCGGACTATACCCGTATTTGTCCCAAAATCAACGATGTCGGCTATTAATGTCAAGCTAGCAACCGAAACAGTTAGTAATCCAAAACTATAAGGGCCCAAAAACCTTGCCAGCACTATATAAAACAAGGCGCCTAAGCATCCGTTAATAATAGTGCCGATAACCGTAATTTGTGATTGTTTAAACGTCGCAGTTGAAAGGATAACCTTAAGCATATATCATATCATTATATCCAAATTCCACCTGTCATTGCGAGGAACGAGCCCTTACAGGATCTTCAGTCTGCAAACGGCGTGGCAATCTTAACAAAAATATAAGTAAGATCGTTAACGTGACTCCAGTGATAATTAAGCCCAAATAAACATATTTCTGTACTTCAAATTCCACAATATACTCTCCATCCCCTTCTATCCTAAATCCATTCAACAAACTATACACCGGCAGGGGAGTCTGACTTCCGTTAATTTTCCAAAGTCCGTCATAATTTTGGGAAAATATCATCAGTGACGGCTTGGTTAAATGGCTTACAATAACTTTGTATTTTGTGGGGTTTATTTTCTGGTAGGCAATAGTGGGATCGCTATTACCTTCCGCATTCTTTTCATCAAAATTTACTATCCTCTCCTGCAACTTTTCAGCTTTATCCTGATAGCTTACCCATTCAGCTTTGTCCAAAACCGCTAATGCATTAACTACATTAATATCTCCAGAAGAAGTTATTCCTAGTTCTCCCCCATCTTGTATCAACTGACCTACCTCAAACCATCTGACATTAGCATCTCCATTAATCTTTGTTGAAACTTCTCCTACCTTTTGATTTCTTTGATAAAAACTCAACTTTCCGCTTCTTGCGCTTTCCATCACTCTAGCTAAAAGTATTTTTTCTTTTTTAAATTGTAAATTGTCAATTGTCAATTGCCTGTCTCCCTCTCCTATCGCCCATCCGCCTCCTAAATCAAAATCCTGATTATCAATTCCATATTCCTCCTGCAAAAAACTTCTCCACGAAATTAAATCTACTGTCTCCCTTTTCCACCAACCGGATTTATTGGGAGCAAAATCTAAATTCTTAGCAGGAAAAATATAATTTAGAGGCTTTATGAAGCTCGCCGCTAAATCTAAATCTGTCTTGCTATTTAGTACAATTTTAGCTTCAGGAAAATCGTTAAGCTTTATACCCATTCCGGGATATTCTTCAGCAAAGATTAAAGCATTATTAGAAAGTTTTAATTTGGCACTTTTTGTTGATTCGTTGTAGAGATTATCAGACCCTATCACCCACCAGATGTTTGATGTAACAAAAAATCTATCCTGGTGCTCTTTTGTCTTAAGAAGTGGAACTTTTGAATTTTCAACCTTTGAAAACCATGATTTTTTTAAAAGCTGGTCTAGAAAAGTATAGTAATATTTTATATTATCCGGGTACACATTATCTCTCCTCGGATCAAGATAAGGATAAGAAACATAGCCTATTCCTGCAACATCAAAAATCTCTCCCATGTATGGTGCTTCCCTTAAAAAATTAAATGTTTCATAAGTACCGCTTGTACCAATAGCAAAAGATCTCTTCTGAACCAAACGGGCAGCTTCTACCCTAGGATGAGTTTGACTTGAATAACCTAAAGAGGGGAAAAACGGAATCCAAAATACCCGACTGAAACTTTTATCGCTTTCTATAAATCGACTAAGTCCTGTAAACTCCTGTTGAAATAGAGGATGAGAAAATGTACCGGTCGTTTGTCCAAGCCAAATCGGCCTTATCAGAAATATAAGATAGCTAGATAGTAATATTAAAAAAAATATTTTAAATTTTGGGAATTTAATTGTCTTTTTAAGAATCTCATCTGTAGTTATTCCTAGTAAGATACTATACGAAAGCGCTCCTAAAAAGAAAAACTTTGTTGAATCGCGGAATAATGAAAAACCTGGTATATGTGAAAAAAGCCAAGGGTAGATTCCTGGTAGAGGACCTTCAGCGCCTTTAGTTAAAAAGATGGAAAACACAGCAATTAATAACCAGAATCCAACAACCGGATTTTTAGGTCGCAGAATGGGTGCTAGGAATACCAGTATCGGGATAAAGATAAATTCAGGACGTAAAGTTGTGATATTTCCAAAAATATTTTTAAACCAGTGAGGCGCAAGAAGTAATATGCTATGACCTAAATTTATAAAGCTTAAGAAAGAAGTTTGAGTAAAAAAAGCATAAGTATTGGAGGAGATTGGAGCTTTAAATAAAGGCAATAACCAATAAATATTCAATCCCGTTATTATTATGGCAATAATTACTCCGCTACTTATCCAATCTAAATACCATGAGTATTTTTTTTTAAAATCTAAAAATAATTGATAAAAAAATAGTGCTGAACTTAGTAAAAATAAAACGTAAATAAATCTAAAATCCAAAAATCCTAAAATTGAGATTGCCAAACCCGCCAGAACTTTCTTATTAAACCCCCCCTTAATAGATTTTTCCACTGCTAAGAAGGCTACAGGAAACCAGGCATAAGCAAGCGCTATGGATAATTGTCCGCCATCAATAACTAAGAGAATATAAGTAGTTGTTAAATAAAAAAAGGATGAAATAAATTTAGCAGCATTAGTTAATTTAATACTTCCGCAAAATTTCCAAATTCCAACACACCCTATAAGCAAAAATGGCATTAAAAAAAGAACTCTTTCCAGGATTATGAAACTTAAACCAGTATTTGCGAGAATACCCCATAAAAATGACAGTGGCCAGGACCAAAGAAAAAATGTTGAATACTCCCCTAACCCTTCGGCACCATTTTCTGACCAGGCATAAGGAAAATTTATAGAAGATTTAAGTAAAGATTCGGAAACTATTGGAAAATCATTTGCAACTTTTAACCCCGGTAAAAACCATTGCCAGTAAACCACAAATAATAGAAGTAATAAAACTATTACTACAAATTTACCTTTCATTTTTTAACTCTAGTATATAGAGTAACGTCCCTCCTGCCATAATCCAAAATGAAAAACCTAAAAATCTTAATGCAAATCCCGAGTGATTTAAAAGAATGAATAGACCGCTTAATAAAACAAAAAATAATCCTATTAAAAAAATGTGCTTGCTTAAAAGTTTCATCTAAGAGATTATATTACATTTTGATATACAGTTTAGTATATGTTGTAGGGTTTATTTGAACTTTATTTCTTTATACAGGCTGTATACCAAAATTCCTGATGCAGGAATAATAATCGGAAGCGCTAACACAAGCGACGGTGGCCATAACATCAAAGAAAGAAAAATAGGATACGCTAAAATCCAAAATAGAATTGCCTTGACTAGTTTTGAAACTTCCCGCAGAAGTATAAAAGCTCCCCCATAGAACATTAGTAAAATTACTAACTCTAGCACTAGAGGTTGATTGCAGCAGAAAAAGATTGATGGAGAATAATAAGATAAATAGTTTTCAAAAACCGTATAACTAAAATAGAAGCCTTTATTATGAATAAATTTTGCAACAAATGGGAATAGGTAGGTGTGCTCTCTTCTTTGTTGTTCTATCTTCCATATAGTATCGGCACTAAATTGATAGTTTTCGTTCAAGCTTCGCTTATAAGCAAATAAAAATAGAATCAGCCATAAAATGGTAAAAATTAAAATGATATAGATGAAAACTTTTTTCATAGTCTTTTAGGAACATACTCATCAATCTTATATATTGGAAATCCAATCGGGTCTTTGACTCCATGTATAGATTTTAGAAAACCTTCAAATTTGTAAGTATTATTTACAGGCAATACGATAAGAAACGATTGATTTAAGGGTGGATTGAACTTATTAAGGTCGACAAATTCAATATTATCTAATTTAGAAATATAATCCATCCCTGTACCTGAACCATTGGGAATATTCACAGAAGCTGAAAAAGCTTGAAACTTTTCAGGAGAATACCTTTGATACAACAGGAAAAAAATATAAGGCTGGTCACCTCCTTGAGGTATATATATTTTTTGAAAATTTTCTTGTATTGGTGTGATGAATTGAACAATCTCTTTATAACCAGTTTGCCAAGCGCCGTTTTTTGCAGAAGTATGAATAAAGTAAGCATCAAGAAAAAGTAAAAAAGAGAAAAGGTAAAGTAACAAAAATATTCCCCAAAACAGATTCCTTTTAAAATTGCTTATTCCTAGACCAAGGATAATATTTATGAGTATGAAAAACATTAAGTAACGCTCAAAATTAACGCCTTCTGAAGTAAGTGTTGATGATAAGGGAGCTAAAATCAACAGGATAAGTATGAAAACTTTAGCTTCTCCTTTTACATCTTTAAAATTGACAAGAGTTTTTAAACCTAAAAATAGAAATACAATATCTAAAGTAATAAACGCACCAAAGTCGGCAGCAGAATGTTGAGGATTACCATCTCCTTTAATAAATAAAATTGGCAAACTATAGTGATTAGACCAATTATTTAAAAAATCACGAGCTATCGTTTCAACCTTTGCATTTTGATATTTATTCGTAAACAATAAGAAAGCCACACGAGTGCTTTTACCATTAAAAAAGGAAAAAATAATGGGTAAAGACAACATAATGAACAAAAAACTACTAAGTAATACTATTCTAAAGGGGATTTTTATAATCTTTTTCCAGTAAACCGGTAGAAATGACAACAGTAAAAGTGGAATTGCTGGTTTTGCTCCGTGAGACATTAGAAGACTTACCCCAAAAAATCCAGTTGAGAATACTAGATACTTGTTATTTTGATTTAAAGCTTTTATAAAAAATAATAGCCCGGCTAAAACTAAGGTTACAGTCACTTGAGCTTCCCAGGCACCTCTGGAAAAAGCTATATGCCAAGGAGAGATTGATAAGGAAAAAGCAGAGGCTAAAGCAATTTTCTGATTTTTGAATAAATTCCACACTACTAGATACAAGAGATAAACACCTAGTATTCCTGATATTGCAGCAGGCAACCTGATTGCCCATTCATTCAATCCCAGCATAGCTACAAAAGGTACTGTCAAATAAATATAAAAACCAGGTTTGAAGTCACCGAATGATTTAAAAAGAATTGGTAAAAATTCACCGTGTTGATCTCTTCCGGTACTTAAGATTGAATATGCATCATATCCAAAAGATGCTTCATCGTTTCTCAAATGGGGAGGTATACCTCCTAAATTCCAAAGTCGTAATATAGCAGCAACAAATAGGACTATTATTAATAACTTATAACTTTTGATAATATTTATAGCTTCAGTGTACTAATTATTACACACAAGGGTCAATTCCAAGCTTAAAATTACGATCTTTTTTTATATATAAATACTTGATCATTATACTCTGGTTTTATTTCTGAAAAAGACCGAAGGTCTATCTCAGGCCGTGATAAATCTGAAAAATATACTGGCAGTACTATTTCTTCGTAGTGATTTTTTAAATCAACAGTTTGCGCAAGTCCCAAGGGAAAAACTCCCCTGTAACCAAAGGTTAAAAAACTTCTATCATTTCCCCTCTTGCTATATAAAATAACCCAATCGGGTTCATCAAGATAAGAGTAAATATATTCGGGAATGATATTGAGATTTTCGGGGAAGATCCGCTGATTGGTAGGAGTTACTCTGTTAACAAAGCGAATTTTATCTTTTAGGTGAAAAATTAGTGGTTCATGATCGCGATCTAAATTGACAAAGGCGGTATCTCCATCTTTGGCATACTTTTTTAAATAATCTGCCACTACTTTATCAGGGGTAAGATAAGAATAAATTAGTTCATGTAAGTACTCCTGCGGGAAACTCCTCAAAGGTTGAAAAGTAAAGAAATTAGTAGCGGCATATAAAATGAGCACCAAAAGCCCTATTATTTTTTTCCATTGCCAGAAGACATTTATAATATACGCTGAAAGAATAAACATAAAATAAAATACGGGAGTTGTATAACGATTATCTATAAACCTTGCGTCCGCTACGGCCATCGTTGAAAAAACAACCATGGTCAAAAGGAAGAAAAACGAAAGAAGTGCTACAAAAGTTAAAGCAGGATCAGGTTTTTTCTTATAGATCTTGACTATCAAGAAAGCCACCACAAAAATCGCAAAACCTAACGGTAAAGTATTATTGTTGTTATACATAGAAAACCCTAAAGAGAAAAGATTAACTACCGCCTTAAAAAAAGAAGGAAATATAATTTCACCTCTGGAATCAAGTGGTTTAAGGATAAAAAACCAGGGCGCTGTCAGAACCGCTATGATGATACTCAATCCTGAAAAAAGCAAAGTGAATCTTTTAATTCTTATGAAGAATTCTTTTTTTACCAAGAGATTAATGGAAAAGCTCAAAAATAGTGATATATAAAAAGCCAGAAAAGAAACATAATTTCCATAGAAAAACAAAACCGAAGCAAATACAAAAAGTAACTTTGGCCAAAGCTTTTTCTCTAAAATATGCAGTGTAGCTAAAACAAGTAATATACTTGCAAAAGAGCTAACAGAATAATACCTGGCCTGATATGCAAAAAGGATAAAGGGTACGGATATTGATAGGATTAAAACTGTAAGAAATGAGATAAACTTATTTTGAGTAAGTTTAAAACTTAGAATATACATTAAAGGAATGGATAGAATAGACAAAATGATAAAGGGTAAACGGGCAGCAAAAGAAGATTCACCAAAAAGCTTAAAAGAGATAGCTACCAGGTAATATTGTACCCAAGGAGAGGTATGATTTATCAAATCCTTATCCAAAACCACTGCATCATAAATTCCCATGATATTCACTCCATCCCATCCTTTTGGGAGAGCGTATTTCAAGACGTTTCTTCCAAAAAGTGCTGTTTCTGCCTCATCACCCCACAGTGGATGCATGTTGGCACCCAGAAGAACGAGGATGGTAAATATGATCGCGGGGAAAAGCCAAGGATAAATAACAAATAACCGGAAGGATTTCATAACTACAGCTATATTAAGTATAGCAAAAAGCGGTTTTTCACATCACCTTAACACAAATGGTAACCTGTCTTCGTCTACATCCCCTCCCTAAGAGAACGGGTTTTGGCAAAGTGGTTATAAACTTCTAACAAAATTATTCCAACCAAAGAAGATATTGCAGTAAATATTCCTAAGTTAACATAACTTTGAGGCTCAAAAATAATTTTAAAATTGTAATCTCCGGATTTATCTATATACCAGGCATTCGCATATAAGTTTCCCAAATAATGGTTTTCGACTCTAAATTTCTTTCCCTGAGAGATATTTTCCGATAATTCAAGTTTCCATCCCGGGTGATATGTTTCTTTAAAAATAAGCAAAACCGGCTTAGTTACCTTTAATTTCCCCTCATAAAGTCCGACATCTATTCTTTTATAATTATCCAAAAATCCACTAAGAATTTTATTTTGCTCTGTGCTTTCCTGTCTTAGGAAAATCAGATTATTAAATAGCCTCTCTACTTTTATATTGCGTATCTGCAAAGTCGACTGGGTATCCAAAAGCTGGCTTGTTTCCGGATTAAAGGCAAGCTCCAATGCTGATTTTTGAGTATTTAGTCTAAGAGGGTTGAAAATATTATTATATTGCTGCCATTTATCCGATTCGAGCTTATTCAATTCCGCAATCGCAGGATTCATTTTATCCAAGTCAGTATCCTGTACCATTAAAAGATAAAATCCCTTTTCCCCTGCGAATCTATATTCAAAACTTATGTTATAGGCATCCCCGCCGTATACTTTTAAAAGCTCCCCGGCGATAAATTGCAGACTTTTTGCTGAAGCGCTAATCTGAATTGTCGAATTATCTAATAATTTAACATTTTCAGATGCTTGAACTAAATTAAAACTTGGGAATAAGTTAATTGATTCCAGAGGTAGAAAAATAATTTCATGGTTACCTGCATTAAGATTAAGGCTGCCAAATGAAACCAACTGACCTTTAATAATCCCTGTTAAAGAATTCTGCATCTCATCAATTAACACGTCTAATTTATTAAACCCATTTAGATAAGCACCACCGGTTGAGGCATTGGTTAATACCAGCTCGTATGTACCGGAGGCAGGGATATTAAATCGAGTAACATGCTTAATGCCTGAAAAAGGATTTTCTTGACGGAAAAAAGAGCTTTGGGTAGGAAAGATTATCTTACCTTTGGTTTTATCTAAAATCTGAGTTTGTGACTTTTGATCTATAGCAGTAACCATATCTTTATTTACATCTGCTATTATCCAGGGCCAAAAAATAGTGCTATTTGAATTTAATGAAGCTAATTCAAAATTACCGGAAATAATAATTTTAGATTGGAAATGTTCGGGTACAACTTCATAAATAATCAAATTATCATACATGCTTTTTTTCTCCAGATAAGAAAGAGCATCTAAAATCATTTGTTCCTGCTCAGGATCCTCCAGTACCATTTTCTTCCAATCAATATCCTTATGTAAAATAATGTATTTAACATTAAAATCCTGCAGCATCTTTAAAATAACAAACTGATTATTTTCAGCATATGGTTTATGAAATATAAGGGAAAGTCCTGATAGAGCATCATTGACCCCGGGAATATCCAGTCCCCTGGCTATGGAAGGCAGTGCGGTAAATATAGCGGCAGATGGTTCTACTCCGTTGTAGCCATACCCCCAGTTGTAAGTAACGCTTTCTGACCTAGGGAGTGGTAAATGTAAAATTCTACCTTCCGCTGTACCTGAAAGGTCCTGTTTAATCCAATTATTGGCTTCCGTATAACTTGGGGGGACTTCCACAAAATTCTGTTTCTCCATAGTACCAAATAACTTCCCTGCAAACATAGGCCAGAAAAAAGCCATATGGAGGCAAATAAAAATTATCAAAAGGAAATAGGTTTTGGATTTACCAATAAATTTGATTGAAGTGATAAGCAAATATTGCAACCCTACGGAGAATAAAATTGCATAAACAAGAGGTAGTATAATTCCCAGCTTTTCAAAAGGATTCCTGATAACTCCTAAGGGGAAAAAATGGGAGAATCCCCATATGTAGGGAAAATTAAAGGGCGGAGCTGCTCCTTTGGAAAGATAAATTACTACCAAGAGAAGCAGACTCCATACCACATATTGTGTCTGTTTTAAACCCCTGATAAAACCAATAAATACTACCGGTACAAACAACCAAGATATGATCAGGAAAATTGGATTTTGATAGATGCTCCCCCAATCAGCAAGCCAGTAAAGATAAAAAGGATTAACAAGTCTTAGGGTGTAAGGCAATATGGATGAATTACTTAGCGACATTAAAGTATTTAAACTGCCATCTGTAGTATGCACTGAAGCAAATAGAGCTGGGCTTACACTAAAAGTAGGTATAAGCCACCAACTATTGGTTAACAGCCAAAAAAAACAACCAATTAAAAAAGCCAGAAGCAACCTTAAGGCATTCTTCCTTCCTTTCCAGGGCACCACTCCTTCCAGTAAAGTTAAGAAAAAAAGCAGTGTCCAAACAGGAACTATAAAGGCAATCGTTCCATATACATAAACAGCTAAAAAATTCACCAGAAGGAATAATAATAGACATACAGGACTACGTTTTCTAATCCACCATAGCCAAGTCATTATCAAAAAAGGCAAAAAAGCCACAAAAAACATAGAATTGTGAATAAAACGGTGCCAAATCTGAATCATCATATAAGGATTAAATAAATAGAACACTCCAGCTGAAATAGCTAAAAGATAATTAGGCTTCCCAAAAATACTCAAAGCCAGAAGGTGCATACCATAACCCATCAAAAAAAGAAGCACAAAAAACAGCAATGCCTGGATAACAACAGGACTTGCTCCCAATACCTGGGGGATAGATAAGAGAAAAAGCATCGGAACCGAGGTTAATCCCTGAGCCACCGGAATGCCCGGAGCCAACGAGTCCCACCAGATATTACTGGCAATCTTGGTGGCTGTAAAAAGAGGATTGTATGTAGGTAAACCGGTGTCTCCCCCACCATACATCAGTCCAAACCTAAACCAACAAAATATTAATATTGCACTCAAAAACAGGAAGAACAACAGAGGGATAATAATTGATTTCTTCATTCTCAATATCAGTTAGAATTTTTTGATATAACCTTCTTTGATAATTTGGGGAAGATACAAAAAAATTGTCACTATCAACAGACTAAATCCGAAACTGCTAAGCCTATTAGAAAAATCTAGAAAATTAAAAAAGTATGCCAAAATCATTATTACGAAACAAACACCAACCAAAACTAGCATACACCGCTTAGTGCTAGGTTTTAAAAACATTACTATCATAAGCCCTGAAAGTAAAAAAGGACTTAATAACTTATCCCACAGATTAAAAGTAAATCCATATTCAAGAATATAAAATACAACAAAGGAGATAGTAAAAAAAAGAACTGACTTTAATATTGAATAGATACGACTTCTCATTTCTTGAAAATTAGTCTTCGAAAATTATATCCCACTACAAATATTAAAACTATAACCAATCCTAAACCAGCAAATACCATACCTACTTTAATAAACTTTTGAGGACTATATTTTAAAACAAAATCATAATCGCCCGGTTGCTCAATAAGCCATACATTAGCAAATAAATTAGCAATCAAATGTTGGCTAGGTTTGTAAATCTCTTTATTTCTTATAAGCGACAATTCCCAACCGGGGTCAAATGATTCCTTAAATAACATCCATGTGGACTTGCTTATTCTTACTTTTCCTGAATAAGAAACAATATTTTTTTGAATAAAGTTAATTTCTCCCGCAAATGTATTAATTGGTTCTGATAATTTTGATTGTAAAAATAGCGGATTAGTTAAAAATGTAACTACTCTTATATTTCTTAACGTCACTTGACTTAATCGTTCAAATTGATAACTAAAATCTTTATTCATACATAACTTCTTGGAACTTTGAGTAACTGTACAGCCATCCCAAGGTTCAACCTCTAAGCGTATAATAACTTTTGTAGTTGTAGGACTAATATGAAAATTATACGTTTGACTCACCCAATGGTTGATATAAGGATCTTTAGAAAAATCACTATCGTAAAGAGGCAATTTCTCTGTTGGATTTATAGGATTATAAGGATCTATATCCTGAAGAATTTGAATTCTAAATCTATTACCTAATTTAATCCAAGAGTCAAAAGTTAGTCGATACCAATTTCCTCCATAAACGGGATCTACATTTATATCTATATAACTTGAGTCATGCAAGCCTGAGTTAAGTTCAATCTCATCGTTGGCTTTTTTCACATTCCCTTTTGTGAAACTGTCTGTAATTTTAGCTAAATTGATTGAAGGAATAGAGTTAAAACTTATCTCATTAAACCCTTCGGGCAAATCAAATAATCCATAGGATATAAAATCACCCTTAAGCGATCCTGTGGACTTCTTTAATTCGTTATTTATCTGAAACCTATTTGTATCTAGCTTGTTTGGATAAATATTCTTAATTTGCTGATGAGCTTGCAATAATTCATATTTACCCGAAAATGGAAGATTGAATTTTGATATTAAGCGATCAACATTAGGTAAATTCTCTCCTTCTATTATAGAAGAATTCGGAACAACATTAGTATCCTTAAGGAAATTAATTAATTTATTAAAAACTTCTTCAGCGACTATTTTTTCTTGATTATTAGTTTTCTCCCCAATAAGTTTGAGGGTAGCCAGATGACGGGCTAAAATAAAATTAATGGAAATCTCTTTTACACCTTCCTTTCCACTTACTCTCAGCTCTACTCCTTCCTTAATTTCTGGCAACATTTGTTGATATTCCCTAAGTTGCGGTATGATCGATTTAGCTGATCCTTTTTCTTTAAGAAGATAACATTCAATTAATCTCTTACCAGCTAAGGTTACCTTAAAAGAAAATTTCTCAACTGCCGGTAAGCTAGAATATTGAAGATTTTCTTTTAATCTTACAGATGGATAAAGTGGAGAATCAGGTAAAATTCTAACAACTGGCATTTCTACTAATAATTTTTCTCTAATTACTTCTTGAGGTATATATTTAAAAACAATTTCCGGAGATACTATCATCTCCGTTCCATATTTAATAAGTAGATTTTTTGTATCAGTCTTTAAGGAAGATAGCAGCTCAACATTATCAGAGGACAACCACAAAGGCCAATAAGTGTTGTTTTCCGGTGAGATATAATATTGGATATTATTTATTAATTTTATCTTTGGGCTAAAATAGGAATCCTTTAGTTTGTAGATGGTCAGGTCTCCAAAGGTTGTTTCCCGATCCAGGAAGTCTAAGTTATCAAGAACTGTTTCAGTTTCCAGAGGATTATAGAGCTCTCCTCCTAACCACCGGATATCCTTATGTAAAATAATGTATTTAACATTAAAATCCTGCAGCATCTTTAAAATAACAAACTGATTATTTTCAGCATATGGTTTATGAAATATAAGGGAAAGTCCTGATAGAGCATCATTGACCCCGGGAATATCCAGTCCCCTGGCTATGGAAGGCAGTGCGGTAAATATAGCGGCAGATGGTTCTACTCCGTTGTAGCCATACCCCCAGTTGTAAGTAACGCTTTCTGACCTAGGGAGTGGTAAATGTAAAATTCTACCTTCCGCTGTACCTGAAAGGTCCTGTTTAATCCAATTATTGGCTTCCGTATAACTTGGGGGGACTTCCACAAAATTCTGTTTCTCCATAGTACCAAATAACTTCCCTGCAAACATAGGCCAGAAAAAAGCCATATGGAGGCAAATAAAAATTATCAAAAGGAAATAGGTTTTGGATTTACCAATAAATTTGATTGAAGTGATAAGCAAATATTGCAACCCTACGGAGAATAAAATTGCATAAACAAGAGGTAGTATAATTCCCAGCTTTTCAAAAGGATTCCTGATAACTCCTAAGGGGAAAAAATGGGAGAATCCCCATATGTAGGGAAAATTAAAGGGCGGAGCTGCTCCTTTGGAAAGATAAATTACTACCAAGAGAAGCAGACTCCATACCACATATTGTGTCTGTTTTAAACCCCTGATAAAACCAATAAATACTACCGGTACAAACAACCAAGATATGATCAGGAAAATTGGATTTTGATAGATGCTCCCCCAATCAGCAAGCCAGTAAAGATAAAAAGGATTAACAAGTCTTAGGGTGTAAGGCAATATGGATGAATTACTTAGCGACATTAAAGTATTTAAACTGCCATCTGTAGTATGCACTGAAGCAAATAGAGCTGGGCTTACACTAAAAGTAGGTATAAGCCACCAACTATTGGTTAACAGCCAAAAAAAACAACCAATTAAAAAAGCCAGAAGCAACCTTAAGGCATTCTTCCTTCCTTTCCAGGGCACCACTCCTTCCAGTAAAGTTAAGAAAAAAAGCAGTGTCCAAACAGGAACTATAAAGGCAATCGTTCCATATACATAAACAGCTAAAAAATTCACCAGAAGGAATAATAATAGACATACAGGACTACGTTTTCTAATCCACCATAGCCAAGTCATTATCAAAAAAGGCAAAAAAGCCACAAAAAACATAGAATTGTGAATAAAACGGTGCCAAATCTGAATCATCATATAAGGATTAAATAAATAGAACACTCCAGCTGAAATAGCTAAAAGATAATTAGGCTTCCCAAAAATACTCAAAGCCAGAAGGTGCATACCATAACCCATCAAAAAAAGAAGCACAAAAAACAGCAATGCCTGGATAACAACAGGACTTGCTCCCAATACCTGGGGGATAGATAAGAGAAAAAGCATCGGAACCGAGGTTAATCCCTGAGCCACCGGAATGCCCGGAGCCAACGAGTCCCACCAGATATTACTGGCAATCTTGGTGGCTGTAAAAAGAGGATTGTATGTAGGTAAACCGGTGTCTCCCCCACCATACATCAGTCCAAACCTAAACCAACAAAATATTAATATTCCGGAAAGAAACAGGAAAAAAAGTATGGGGAATTTATCTAATTTTTTTACCATAGTAGTTTTGAACTCTTGTAATTCCTATCGTATATATCCAATAAACTACCATTAACAAAAACCTCATTTAAAATTTTCTTATCACTAAACTTTCTGGTTCTCTGAATTTCTGTACGATTATGCAATGTATCAGGCAGATTCTTACAATTCCACCAGATGCTGTAAATGGTAGCAGATAAAGCAGATAAATCACCTCTCCTTAAAAGAACTAAAACTGCTCGCGCTAAATTTACAAAAAGACTAGTCGGTAAAAATCTAACAGTATTGATAAATTCGTAGTTTTTAATAATTGATCTAAATGAATTCTTAGCAAGTTGAAAATAAATATTAAATTTATTTGCCCCCATATTAGCTCTTTTGGTAATCGATTTAGTGTAATGATAAATTATAGATTTATGTGCAAGAACTATCCGATATCCTGCAATCCAAATTCTCCAACAAAAATCTAAATCTTCAGTATAAACCGCCTCCTTGCTATCAAAATATCCGATCTTGTCAATAACTTCTTTTTTTACTGCCAGTGCTGCAGAAATTGCAATAATATTGGTAAGACGTACTCTGTGTTTTACTTTCTTGTATTCTTGTTTTTCATAAAAACCCATCAACCAAATTGCTTGAGGAATTAAGTGGCCGCCGGCCATCTGGACTAGCTTTCTATTTTCAAAATCTATCAATAATGCTTGTGCTGCACCAACTGTTTCATCCTCTATTAAAGGTTTTATAAGCTGCATTATAGAATCTTTTTTAATCTCTGTATCATTATCAAGAAAAACTATAATATCCCCTCTAACTTTATCCAAGGCATTATTTCTACTGGCTGCTGCTCCCATATTTTTTTCATTCTTTAATAAAAAAATGCGATCATCTTTTTTTTTAAAATCTTGAATGATTTCTATACTTCTATCCGTTGATCCATCGTCAATTATTAATATTTCTGAAAAGGAATCGTAAGAATTCAAGACTGATGTTAAACAAGTATCCAAATAGGCTTCACCATTATAGTTTGCTATGACTACAGATACGAGGGGGGGGTTGGCTGATTTTTTAGTCATTTTTTTTCTCTTTATTTTTTATTGCTATGATACCTGCCCCGAGAACCGGGAAAAAATATACAATTGGCGACATTAGATAGGAAATTACATTTGATAGAATCATTGTAAAAAAACTGGCATTTCTTCCTAAACCATGATGAGACCAAATTGGCCAAAATCCTATTCCATAAACTTCATATCCTCTTGAAGTAAAATCCTCAATGCTCCAACCAGATTTATGCACCTGATGAGGATTACCATCTAAAAATTCATGAGGCTGCTCCATGAATCCTCTCGGAGTTCCTACAATAATTCTTTTTTTTGCCAATTTTTCAATTTCATCTAATATTTTTTCTCCTTGGCTCCTTGTCACATGTTCAATTACTTGGGAAAAAAATACAACGTCATATTTAGACTTAAGATTATTTTTGATTGTCTTTAATAAGTCACCTTGTATTAATTTATAATAAGCATTGCGTTTACGGGCAACATCAATGGCTTTTTTATATATCTCGATACCTGTAATCTGCCAGTTTTTTCCATCGGAAACAAACTGCATTAATGTCCCCTCTCCACAACCGAGATCTAATACTGTTTTTGGATTTCCAATAGAATTCCTTAAAACACCCATATAAGAAAAGGGTAGGTTAAGTTTTAAAATATCAATTATCTTCATTTTTTTATTTTTTTAACAGCCAAAATTCCTTCTCCTAATGCTGGGATAAAATAAACTAATGGCGACATTAAGTAAGATACTAACGAGATAAAAGGTATTCTTGCCTTACTCAGACCTAGCTTACTATATCTCCAAACCGCTGAAAGACCCAAACCATAGACTTTATATCCTCTGGATACAAAATCCTCAATCATCCATCCGGATTTATGATGCTGATGGTGGTTATTACCTAAAAATTCTTCGCGCTGTTCCACAAAACCTCTGGGTGTAGTTACAACTATTCTTTCCAAAGCAAGTTGATCCATTAAATCCAATAGTCTATTCCCCTCTTTTTTGCTTAGATGTTCAATTAATTGGGAGCAAAAAACTGTATTAAAACGATTCCTCTGGGTTATCATTTTTTTTAAAACTTCAATGACATCTCCTTGTATAATTGAATCATACACGCCTAAAGTTTTAGCCTTTATAACTGAATCTTTAAAAATATCTATACCAACTATTTTCCAATTTTTCTCTTTAGAAAGAGTTCTCATTAATGCCCCATCCCCGCAACCAATATCTAACACGGTCTTTGGATCTCCAATTAATTTACGTAATAACCAACTCCAAGAAAATGGAGTTTTAACCGTTATCTTTTGTAATAAATTTTCTTTTGGGACACTAAATGAAGGATAATTTTCTCCTTTCGGTAAAGTTATATAATTTCCTTTTTTTAAAGGATAAACAAAACCCACCAATGTACCTAACACTAATTCCAACCATTTATTAAAAATTCCAAATTTGGCAGCTTCAACAAAATAATATCCAAACAGGAATGGTAAAAATAGCACATACGTTGAAAAAACCTTTCCGTGCCTTCTCATGAAAAGCGTTCTGTTTCTGCCTAATAAATAAGCCCTGCTTAATACCCTAGGCCGCCAAACAGCAGGATTCTTTGATTGATCATGATAACAGACTGCGCTAGGTTCATACCAAATTTCATAGCCTACTTTTTTTGCCCTTAAACAATAATCCGGATCAAAATAACACAAAAACCAGTTATCAAAACCGCCGATTTTTTCTACAACTTCATTCCTAATCAACATTACGGTCCCGGAATTCTGAACCTCTTTCGGCTCTAAGAAATTTTTCTTGGATCCCCAGCCTACTGTAACTTTACCGGTAGTAAGATCAACATAAGCGCCTGCTTGATTAACCCAATTCTTATCAGAAAGGTAAAGAATCATTGGTGTGACAATTCCGATTTTCAAATCAGAGTTCAGCTTTGTGACTAAGTTTTGAACCATTTCTTTTTCCACGGTTACATCAGAATCTACATAAAGAAAATGATTCCCCTTTTTAATATAAGCCATTCCTAAGTTATAGCAACCGGTCTGACCGATATTTCTTCCCCCGGCATCTACCCACTTCACCCATTTATACTTTTTCATACCTTCCGATAAAGTATTATCTCTGGAACCATTATCAACAGCTATTACTTCCAGATTTTTATAGCTGGATTTTTTTAAAGTATCTAATAATCTAAATAGATTATTTTTACAGTTAAAACTAGGAATAACCGCTGACACTCCAACCATATCTTTTTTCATAATTTTGTTTACTTTAACTTGATTATATACATATAGGCATCAATCTACCCAGGATCTCTTGGGCTCTCATGTCCCAAGACCATTTTTGATTTATCATATCTAAAGCATTATTTCCAACTCTTTTTCTTTTAACTTCGTTGTTCAATAAATCTAATATCTTACTTGCAAAATCTTCAAGATTACCTATTTGTACCTTAATCATTCCCTGAGGATAATACGATTCAAATGATTTTAGGTTAAAACCTACTGCAGGTAATCCAAAAGCCATAGCCTCGGCAGCTGCCATCCCTCCGGAATCATAAAAGGCAGGGTGTACTACAATCTTGCTTTGAGAAAAAATTCGATACTTTTCCTCACCATCAAACAAATACCCTGTCAAAATAATATTATTTTCCAATTTTTCATCTTTAATTTTTATTTTTACTTTCTTCATCAATGGGCCATCCCCAATCATTACTAATTTCGCATCTTTCTTTTGACTTACAACCAACTTCCAGATATCTATTAATTCCAAAGTTCCTTTTTGAGGATGAAATCTCCCTTGAAAAACTCCGTCGTAAACTTTGGTTAAATTCTTAAATTTTAGCCTCCATTTTTCAATTTCTTTAATATTTACTGCACCTAAAACAACTATTGCCTTCCCTCTCTTATCAAAAGCCGGGAATTGTTTTTTTTCTTCCTCATTATTTACTAAAACAAAATCAGCAAATTTATTAATAAAAAATTTTATTGGAAACTGAATTAGAAAATAAATTAAAGCTTTTGACCTGTATCTTTCTTCCCTTTTTCCTTCTGTAAAACCCATCCAAAGATTTGGTGCAGTTTGAAACCAAGCCGCTACCCATCTTATTTTAGAACATCGCAGTTTCAAAAAAAGAGCCGGTAGTGAATCCATCCAAAATTCTGAGGCCGAATAAACAATTGTATTGCTAGAGTTCTCTACTTTTAAAGTTAGTCCTATCTTTACGCCTTCAACTATGCATGCCAAATAATTTATGATAAACCCTAGATGCTTCCAAGGATTCATGCTTGATACATAATACATGGTACTTGATACGTCTAAATCTTGCCTCTGGCACATTCGGTATCCTTCTTCCCAAACAAAAATAGAAATAGGAATTTTTTTACTCCATCTTCTTGCAAATTCGATAAAAATTCTGTCTCCCCCGGAAATACCTTGTCCATGAGCGGCTAAGGCAAAAATGAATATCTTATTCTCCATATCTATGTAAATTCAACAAAGATAATACACTAACTTGACTTCTAATAAAACCTTCAACTAAAATCTGAACAATTAAGAATCTTAAAAAGATAATCTTATGAAAATAAAAAATCAGGAAGCCGAATATTATGAGAAATTTTGGAAGGAAGATTTGGGAAAAGAAAATATCTTTCATGGGCTGCCTGATTGGAGGGAAAATCTTAAAAAAAGAGTGGAATTTTATGGAAAAGCAATTAACGGCAGAGTTCTTGACGCGGGATGCGGACAGGGTGATTTTGCGCTTCATATAGCAACAATGGCAAATGTCCGGCAGGTTGACGGCATAGATTTGTCACAAACAGCCATAAAAAAATGCATTCAAAGGGCAAAGGAAAATAGATTATCAAACAAAGCAAAGTTCAAAACAGGATCCATTATAAACCTGCCTTTCAAAGATAAAACTTTCGATTCAATTTTTGCATTTGAAATTGTGGAACATATCGTAGATACGGAAAAAATGTTCCAAGAGCTTAACAGAATTTTAAAAATGGGAGGTTTCTTGGGAATAACAACTGTTGACTTCAATTTGCTCAAAAGAATCGTTATATCTCTACTTTATTTTGAGACTTATTTCGATCCGACTACTCCTCATATCCGATTTTTTACAAAAAACACTTTAAGAAAAATTTTGGAGAAAAATGGATTTAAACTAATACAATACAAATGGGATGGAAGTTATTTTAAAATCATGCCCATGGGGCAAGCAATTATCGCTCAGAAGTACAAAGATATATAGAAAGCTGTTTTCTCCGATAAAAAGAAGAGAGTATCTTACTAAGATACTCTCTTAAGCTATTTTTAGATACTAATAATCATTTCATTAAATTTGTCACATTAAAAACATTATAAGGTGTACGGTACCTTACTTGCGCATAGCTTATGTCTTCAAGTAAAGGAAGTTGTTCCACAAAGTATTCATTAAAAATGATATAGCTACCACTCCCCGGATCAAGATAGGCATTTGCATTCTTTGGAAAAACTAAAACCCAAAATAGTATTAATACAAGCACTAATTTCATAAATATTATATTAACATAACTACCACAAAATATTTATACCTAAGGGGAGAATTGTAATTTATATATGAATCTATTAATATTCCACTGCTTAATTAAAGTGTAAGTAAATCATGAAAATTTTAGTTACCGGAGGTGCCGGTTTTATTGGATCACACTTAGTAGATGCCTTAGTCAAACAAAATCACAATGTAATAATTATTGATAATTTTTCCACTGGTAGCATAAAAAATTTGGAGAAAAGTAAAACAAAAGTCAAAATCCTAAATTTATCCTTATCAATAGAAAAAGTGCTAAAAAGAATACCTAAAATTTTAAAGGATACAGATTATATTTTTCATCTAGCTGCTCTTCCAAGGATAGAAAGATCAATCGATGACCCAATTGGAACACATCAGGCAAACGTAGAGGGAACCATAGTTGCTCTAGAGCTTGCAAGACAACTAAAGATTAAACGATTCTTCTTCATATCCTCTTCCTCAGTTTATGGGATCCAAAAACGCTTACCGTTGTTTGAATCTTTACAACCTAATCCCCAAAATCCCTATGCATATCAAAAATTGATGGGTGAATATTACTCCAAAATTTACAGCCAAACTTATAATTTAGAAATTATTATTTTTAGACTGTTTAATGTTTATGGCCCAAGAATGTTTTCCAAAGGTTCTTATAAATTAGTTTTTACTAAATGGTTAGAACAAATCAAGAACAAGCAACCATTAACAATCTACGGAAAAGGAGACCAAACCCGCGATTTTACCTATATAACTGATGTAGTAAGAGGATTAATACTGGGTATGACTACTAAACTAAGGCGTCCTTTCGAGATATTAAATTTAGGCGGAGGACAACAAAAGTCAATCAGAGAAATGGCAAAATTATTTAAAAGTAATGTTCAATTCCTTCCTCCTAGACCGTATGAAGAAAAGTTTAAAAAGGCTGATATCAACAAAGCTAAAAAATTACTTAAATGGAGACCAATCACCTCAATTGATGAAGGAATTAAAAAGTTGCTTAATTACCATACCATTTATTCAACCACCCGCTGAATATAGTAAGCATCCATAAAACCTTGGAATTATTTCGCCTTTTTTTCATATGATCATCCCGCAACGTTTTTACCTTGTCTTTATCAAAGTAATTATATAAATCTTCATTTTCTAAATGCTCATTTACTAAATTTTTTAGGTCTGCATAAATCCATTTAGAAAGGGGTATACCAAACCCTTTCTTCTTCCTATCCACAATAGATGAAGGAAGATGTTTTTTTAGTAACTCTCTTAAAATTCTTTTCGTTTCAAATAAACTAACATGATTATGTTGCAAGTTAAACGCATATTGAATAACTTTAAGATCTAAAAAAGGAACCCTTACTTCTAGGGAATTAAACATAGACGCCCTATCAATCTTTACCAAAAGATCATCAGTTAAATAGGTATAAAAATCCAAAAGCTGATATTTTGTTGGTGTTTTTTTAGTAATCTTTGCTATTTTCTTTTCGAAATTCTCAAATAATTTGTCATTAAAAATCTGACTCCTTGAAAATTCCTTGCTCAATAAATTCTCTAAACCATACAGAGACATCCATTCTAAGTGTCTTTGCATCCCCTCTTTGTTAATACCCCCTAAAAATCTTTTCGTCGTTTCTGCAAACGGGTAATTATCAAAAGAGGAACCAGAAAGATCAACTAACCATAACCCTGCATCAACTAAAGACTTAGGAAAGAATTTATTTAATTTTTCAGCTAACAAGTGACCCTGATATGTGGGATACCCACCAAAAAGTTCATCTCCCCCATCACCACTCAAAACAACTTTCACGTGTTTTCTTGCCAAAGCAGAAAGTTTAAATGTAGGAAAAAGAGAGGGATCTGCTAAAGGTTCATCCATTTTTTCTATCATTGTTGGGAACAACCTATAGACATCCTTGGAACTAAAGTTTTCTTGATAATGATCAGTTTTTAAAATTTTAGCTACTATTCTTGCATACGACGATTCGTCAAAACTTTTCTCCTCAAAGCCTATTGAAAAACTTTTTATGCTTTTACCCAGTTTTTGAGTAAGGTAGTAGCTAATTAGACTGGAATCTATTCCTCCGCTCAATAACACCCCCAAAGGGACATCGGCTATAGATTGTGATATTACTGCTTCTTCTAAAATTTTATCTATATTCTGATCATCTGAAAAATTCTTAGAATCTACAGAATAATAATTAACAATTTTTTTTCTGGTTTTGGAAAAAATTAAATTACTTCCTGGAGGAAGTTTATGTATATTTTTAAAAATAGAAGTATTCGAAGAAATATATCCGAATAAAGAATATATCCTTAGCGCATCAATATTAATCTCTCTTTTTAAGCTTTCATCAGTTAAAATTGTTTTTAATTCCGACCCAAAGATTAACTCCTCACCCTTCTGAAAATAGTATAAAGGTTTAATACCCACTGGATCTCTTGAAATAAAGATTAATTGTCTTTTTCTGTCCCAAACGGCAAATGCGAACATCCCGTTTATATATTTACTCATATCTTCACCGTAAACTTCATACAAATGAACCAAAACCTCAGTATCAGATTTAGTCTTAAATATGTGCCCCTTTTTTATTAAATTCTCAGTTAACTCACGGTAGTTATAAATTTCACCATTAAAAACAACAGCAATACTGCCGTCCTCATTCTCAATAGGCTGATTACCGGTAATAACATCAATGATGCTAAGTCTTTGGATACCCATAGAAACATGTGGCTTAATATACGTCCCTCTTTGATCAGGACCTCTATACTTAATTTGAGAGAGCATCTTAGAAAGATTTTTTCTTCCTATTGGTTTATCAAAACTTACGATTCCTGTAATTCCGCACATTAGTAAACCTTTGTATTTTTAATTTCATATGTTGTTTTCTTTTGGGTTTCAAAATAAGTCCTGACAATAAGCTCCGCCAGAAGACCCATTAGCAAAAACTGAATTCCCAGTAAAATCAAAAAGCTGGCTATCAAAAATAGAGGATTTTTGTGTACATAAACACCATGGTAAAACTTATCATACAAAACCATCCCCATTAAGGGAATACTTACAAAAATACTAAGTATCCCAAATGTACCGAAAACATAAGCTGGTTTTGTACCATAAGCACTTAAAAATTTGGATGTAACTAAATCAAGAATCAGTTTTATTATCCGTGAATAACCGTATTTTGATTGCCCGGTAAGTCTTTTCCTATGATTGACTATTACTTCCTCAACCGCTGCACCTTTCCAGAATAAAAGGATAGATATTAAACGATGCGATTCTCCATAAAACCTGGTATCTTTCAAAAAATTTCTTTTTATTACTTTCAGCGAACAACCCAAATCATGAAAAGGAGTTTTAAAAATTATTCTGATTAGCCAGTTGGCAACCTTTGATAAAAGAACTCGCGAGCTTCCATCTTGACGATTTCTTCTCCATCCGACAACCGCGTCAAATCCTATTTCCAGCTTCCCTATCATGACTATCAGATCTGTCGGATCATTTTGCAAGTCTGCATCCAAAATTGCCACTATTTCCCCATTTGCGTAATCAATTCCTGCTGAAATTGCGGCTGTTTGCCCAAAGTTCTTTCTTAACGATATAAGCTTAATATCGATTTTTTTGTTTCCATTATTCTTAATATCCTTTACCAAACTATATACAGAACCATCAGTTGAGGCATCATCCACATAAATAATTTCACATTTACTCTTAATAGCCGCAACGACCTTCAATAATTCCTTATTCAGTACTGGCAAATTTGATACTTCGTTATAAAAAGGTACAATAATTGAAAGATATATTTTTGGCATACTCTATTTTAGTTTACTTTCCATACATTCAAATATCCTGCTATTTGTGACCAGACTAATGTAGTCTGAGTTTTTACTATCGATTGCGGATCTGTCTTTGGTCCCAATACCAGATAATCATACCTGTTATTTGATTCACCATTAAATTTCAAGTGCACATTAATAATGAAATTATAAACAGGAATAAATTTTAAGCTATAATACATCTGATAATTATGCATTTGCAAAGTTAGAAAAGCTACTCTCCAAACTCCTTCTACAATCCCAGAAGGCTGTTCGATAAAAAAAGCGCCTTTTGCAGGTAAAATTTGTGATAATTCGTAAAATGTGCCTTTATAATTTTCTGCCTTTAGTAAATAATCAGGCAAAATTTTTGAAATTATCACATCTCCTTCTTTGTCACTATAAACGGTCTTAAAATATTCTAGATTATTCAAATCGGCAAGCCGCTTGGCTGGAAGAATAGATCGATATGATTTATTTGTCATAATATAATCTACTTTTAAGATTTTTAAAATTTCCGGATTTTGAGTAAAGAAAAGATCTAAATAAGGAGGGGAGACATCAAAACCTTGTGCTGCAGGCTCTTCGTACCAAACAGGAGTAAATATTCCTACATTATTAATTACCTCCAGAACAGATCCCGAGGTAGGGAATTTTTCCATGAAAGGAAGTATTCTTATATCTACCTTTAAATTGTCTTTTATCCATACCTGTTCAGCTTTCGGAGAATCAATCACTGTTTTGAACCAATTTTGCTTTTGTCTTGGAAATAAAATAGCCAAAGTTGGAAGAATGGATGTTATCACAAACCATGCTAGGAAAATCTTTATGGCAACAGAATAATATTTGCTAAAACTATTTGTAGCCTTAAGATTTATCCAACCCAAAATGATAAAAATCATAATTCCAATACCTGACAATTGATAAGACAAAGATAGAAAACGGTTACCGTTTATATGTGTCCAACCTTCAGGTACGATACCATGAAAAGCAACCAGTGCAATTAGTCCCGAGAGACAAAACAACCATGTTAAATACAAAGGCGATTTATCTGTTAATTTGTTTTTAAAAATTATAGTAAATACGAAACATGCAATAAATAAAGCGCTTACTTGCCATATAGCACCAAAATGAAACCACCTGAAAGGACTATACTCTTTCTTTTCAGGAATCATCTTGCTGGATTGCGCTTCCAATCTATAGGAACGGTATTTTTCAAATCTTGCAGCAGGATCTTTATTATCGTCTGGAAATAACAATACTTTTGCGATTGTTGTATTGGATTTGAAAATTACTTCATTAACAAGTCCTCCTTGAAATACGATTATACCAAGAGTAATCATACAGAATAAAATCCAAAACTTTATATTTTTTTTAAACAAGGTAAAAAATAATATTAAAATAATAACCGGGGTTGTCACGATAAAAACTGACTCATCAGAAAGAGCTAATCCTGCAAGTAAAATCAAAATTATGGCTGAAGAAAAAAAACTTTTTAATTTATTTGGGAATAAAGCAAGGGGTATTAATGCTGAAAAAATTGACAGCGCAAACATCCGGTGAAGAAAAAGATTTAAACTATCTAATGAAACCGGAGCTCCATACGAATTGTAAGTGCTATAAAGAGTTGGCAAATTATGAAGCCAACTAATTATGCCATTGCCAATCTGAGGAAAACTAAATTGGTATGGCCAGACAATCATAAAATTACCCAGAGACACAATTGCTGTCAGAGGAATAAATATAAGAAGTATTAAATTAAAAATACTGTTTTTTATTTTAAGAATCCACTGAAGTATTTGTGATATTGCAAATAAAGTAATTAGTGAAATGGTTGATCCTAAAAAAGTATAAGTTCCGCCTGTAAACAATCTTAATGACCCTAAAATTTCCGGTACTCCAACATGAGAAGATGATAATCGATCAGGTTGAAAAGGGGTGTGTATTGGAAAATCACCTCTGACAAATAAAGAAGAAAGTATTGAGTGATAAAGCCAATCCCAACTCGAGGCATTTCCAGTTGCGCAAATTTGAAACAAAAAAATGAACCAGATTAACAAAGAAATTATCCAAACTGCTTTTTCTTTTTTTGGGGGAAAAATAATTTCTTTAGGTTTAATTTTTACTTTTAAAAAGTACGTCAACAGGATTTCAAACGCCAAAGCTACATAAAATCCTGATGGTCCTTTAATGATATAGGCTACTAGGTTCAGGAGAAAAACATAAAGCGCCATCCCTGTTATAACTGCTGTAGGAAGCAATATCTGGATACGGACGTCATTACAAATCCTTCTGACAATTATAAATCCGCAAATGGAGAGGATTAAAATTAAACCTATTGTTTTTAAGTAAATCAAAACTTCCATTTTAATTTGGTTAAATTAGATTGTAGTATACAATGAACTATATCTTTTTAATAATAGAAGATATTCCCCAAATTAATATAAGTATGCCTACAGAAGCTACAGATATCTTTAATCCCAAGTCTGCATAAACTTGAGGAAGAAAAACAATAGCTAATTGATTTTGATCATTTTCAAAAGTCCAAAGATTAGCATAACCGTTTACTACAAAATGATTCTCTTCAGACAGAACAACTGCTTTTAGTAAATTCAAGTCATCAAAAAAACTACCTGAAAGCTTTTCTTTGCTTACACCAGCTATAATTTTCCATTGCGGATTAAAAGTCTTACTTAAAATTAGCAAACCTGTACCCTGACCCTGATTAACCTTTACCCAATATCTGGTGCCAGAAATTTTATACTTATCAGTAACTTCTACGAAAACTGCATCCGTTAAATCCTGCAAATTTTTCTGATTATTTTGCGAGATTAAGATAAATCCTTCTTTATCAAGAATACCTCTTTTTTTATTAGCTTCTTCAAAAAATTGAGGGAAACTTTTAACAAAATTTACTGAAGTTAGATTTCCAAACTCTGGTGGAGGATTAAAATTAATTGGTTCAAAAACTGTTAATTTACCAAATTCTGCAGCTTTCTTAAATTCATTTATTCCCGTTTCCGTCCCTGGATCTAACTTTATTTCGGAAATATTAATTTGCTCGACTGACTTTTCCGAATTATCTTTAGAGTAAGCCCATACTTCTAGTATAGCGCTCTTAGATAAATCCATATGACTGTCGTTTTCAGTTGGAGTACCCAGAGGAAGAGTTATATATTGCCAATCATCGGTGTCAGTCCGATAATCTGAATCTACTCTTCCATTCCAATCGATTCTTACGTCTTTATTATCTCTTAAAGAGACTATTATCTCTGCTGGGGGATTAGTTTTTATCTTTACATGCAGAAATTTTATATTATTTAAATCTCTGTCTTCCCACGGTATATGACAAACTATCCAAGCCAAACCATTAACTTTGAAATCTGTTGCCATATTTGGGCAGATAATTTTAAGATTGCTTTCTCCCCCTACAGGGAGATATATGCCAGACGTTAAAAATTTATATTGTTTTTTCTCTACATCAGTAACGAGAATCGCATCTTTCCTATCAATTAAAAACCTAGCTCTTAAAAGAGAGAGGACGGGAGTAAGGTTTTCTCTTTCCATATATTTTCTAATACCTTGAACGAAATCGTAATAAAATGGAATCTGGGCTCCATTAGAAACAGCAGCTCTATCCAAAATAAAATGCATGGGATCAACCCCATTATAGGTAGTACTGTCCCAACCAAAAGTTGCTCCTTCACCACCCCTTATGGGTGTCGTAAACAAACGATAATTCTCTGGATCGTTATTTTTAAGCCATCCGTTTAAATCTTCATAATACTGCGGGACATTAACGCCTATTTTTTTGTCTATTCCTGTTAAAACATGTCCGGTCCACATTGGCCAGGCATAAATACCACAAATTAAAAACATTATAAAAAATAATCCTAAAAATTTAAATTTTATTTTTTCAAAAATATAAACTAAACCATAAGCGAAAAAAGGAGAATAACCTAAAACAAAAACAAGACCAAATTTCTCAAAAGGATTCCTAAAAGCTTGCAAAGGGATAAAATTTTTAAAAACCCAAACGAATAATTTTCCAAACGGAGGATTAGCACCTAATGATACAACTAGTCCCACCACTAATAATACGGCTAAAAATCTAAACTTCATAAGGTTTGGATTTTTATTTTTAATTGTTTTAATCAAACCAATCAAAACAAAAAAAGGTGGAATAAAACTAATCAGCTGAAAAGTAATCGTTGAATAAATTTGACTATATGCGCTAGCATCAAAGAAATATCCCTTCTGCAAGAGTCTAATAATTACATCGGGAGGAAAAGCCCTACTTACACCTAATAACGTCCCTAAGTTTTCTGACTGATTATTTAAGTATTCGGCAAAAACTTCATTTCCTTCAGTAATAAAAGGCAAAAACCACCAGGCATTAACTAATAACCATCCTAAAAAAAACAATAACATAAGAGACAAACTAGAAAAAATTTCTTTTTTATTTAATTTATTAGTTACTAACCACCAAATGAAATACCCCGCTAAAATTAACCAGTAAGTTGTAAAAGAAGTGATAAAACCAAATGACCAAGAAAAAATTAATGAGGAAAGAATCAATATTAATAAATAAGAATAGTTTTTTTGTTTTAAAGCCTTAACCAAAATTAATAGAGATAGAGGGAATAAGACAAAAGAAAAGTATTGCGGATATAATCCCCTACCCCAGACTTGACTGATTGAAAATGGATTCATTAGATAAAATAGGGCAGAGATAAAAGATATTAAATGCCTTGAAGGGTGAGCTTCTAAAAAAGATAGTGTCAAATAGTACATCGATATAGTCCCAGTTACCATTAGCAAATAAAATAAACCTGCTTGAACTAGATATTGAGCCAATCCTAATTTATCATTTAAAAATGATGTCAGATACAAAACAGGTAGTCTCGGTAACCAATATAAATTGGGCATACCTGTATTAATTTCAACCCAGGTTGATTTTGAAAGTTCTAAATTTTTAGAAGGATTATAGAAAATCAACCCTTCTTCTCCTCTACCTATAATCAAACCATTATTGAACCAAATAAAAACTAGAACTAACGGGAGAAGAATTAAAGGAAGAAGAAACTTAAATCTTAGGATAATAGACATTGCGTAAAAAGTATATTATAGTGCTTCTATCTTAACAATGGGCACAGTAGAAAAGAAGGTATATTTTTTTATGGGGACAACAGCAGAGTTTATCAAACTTGCCCCTGTGATAAAAGAATTTAAAAAACAAAAAATAAAATTTAAAGTCATTACTTCCGGTCAAAATCCTATCAATTTTGATGATTTAAAAGGTTATATCGGCTTAATAAAAACAGATATAGCCCTCAAGGAAAAACCCAGGAAATCTTCAATGTTTTCATTTGTTATATGGGCTTTTCAATCTCTGTTTGAAGGGATTATTTCTTTAAAAAAAGAGTTTCAAGATTTAAATAAAAATAACTCATACTTTATTGTGCATGGAGACACAGTTTCTTCAACTATAGGATCTTTAATTGCAAAATTTCATGGTTTTAAGTTAGCACATATAGAGTCTGGGTTACGTTCTTTTAGCTTTTTAGAGCCTTTCCCGGAAGAAATTTGCAGAGTAATAAATATGCGTCTTGCTGATATTCTTTTTTGCCCAAATCAATGGGCAATAAATAATATAAAAACCTTTAAAGGAACAAAGATTGATACTAAACAAAATACATTGATAGAAGCTTTTACATGGGCAATGAAGACAAATAAAAATTTAGATTTTAAACAAAAATACAAAAAATATTATATTTTGTATATCCGCCGTCAGGAACATCTCTATTTTCAAAAAGAGTGGACTGGAAAAATTATCAACACAATCTTAAATAATGCCCCTGCTGATCTGAATTGTTTATTTTCTATCCACTTCCTCAACAAGGATCTTTTACCAAAAAATCTCACGCGAAATAGACAAGACAAATTAATCACAATTGAGAAACTACCCTATACCAACTTCATGAAATTAATGAGCCAAGCGGAATTCATAGCAACTGATGGCTGTACTAACCAAGAAGAAGCTTCTTATATGGGGCTGCCGGTACTCGCCTTAAGGAATAGAACGGAAAGAATAGAAGGCTTAGGGAAAAATGTAATTATAAGCCAAGATAATGAGCATATTATAAAAAATTTTCTTAAGAATTATAAAAAATATAGAAAAAGACCGATACAATTAAACGAAAGACCTTCTACTGTAATTGTGGATTATCTTTTAAATCATTAATCCAATGAATAAAATTAAACTATCCGTAATAATGTCTGTTTTAAATAAATTTACTTTTTTTGTGCAGTTACGGTCCAGGAATTATTGTTAACTTTAAAGATTTTAATATTTTTTAATCTTTTATCCTTAAATAAAGCAAGTACTTCTTCCCTAGACCAATAATTTGCAATTTTAGGTATTAATTGATCAAAAACTATTGATCTTAAGTGCCAAAAATTAAAATTTGATATTTGTTGAAAATAAGGA
Organism: Candidatus Daviesbacteria bacterium; assembly: GCA_028715175.1. Taxonomy (GTDB): domain Bacteria; phylum Patescibacteriota; class Microgenomatia; order Daviesbacterales; family UBA10151; genus UBA10151. The sequence continues at coordinate 370,363 of JAQUSJ010000001.1, read as the reverse complement.
TGTGTTTGCATTATTATCTTTAAATATACCCACAAAAAAACTGTAATCAAATAAGACAAAACATCTACAATCTGTAGCGGTAGTCTAGAAGTAAAATACCGTAAGAAATTAACTATTTCTACTATCCGTTTACTCCCCTCTTTATCATAAACCCAAATAAGTACCGTACCGTTCTTTTTTACAGAATTAATCAAATTGGTAATGGCTTTTTGCGGATATTGTAAATGATGTATCACTCCAATCGAAAATGCTATATCAAAATAATCTTTATATATTATTCTATAAATCGACTGATAATAAATTTTAACATTTTTAAAATTTGACAAATTTTTTCTTGCTACGTTCACTATATTATGATCATGATCAAAAGCTACAACCTCTTTTGCTCCATATAGAAGTGGCCAGTAACTATTCCTGCCCATTCCACATCCTGCATCTAATATTCTCTTATCTTTGAAATCTTCGGGTTTAAATATATGAATCCATTTTAAAAACTGAATCTCGTAATCAGGAACTATCTTATTAAATTTAACCCATTCATAACTAAATCTTTCCATAAACGATATACTAAACTCATGTAAATTTATTGAGAACTACAATCCATCTCACTAAATTCTTTTCGTACTTTTTCCGATATATTATCCAATGTGTTCCCTTTTATATACCAGACGTGAAGACGAGAAAGCGGCACTATTCGTCTATCATCAGTATTACCGCACATGTATCTTTTCACTACTCCAGGATCGGAAGTAGAACCGGGCCACTTATCACGGCTTATTATTCCTCTTCGTATCGCAAAGGGAATTTTAATTTGAGAAATATCATTTACTCTAAATTTATCCTCTCCCCGGATAAAGAAAAGACTATTTTCTTCACCCACAGGTACATCTTTTTCGATTTTATCCCACATAGGTTTTGTCACCTCCGTAGAACGGTAATATGCTTCCTTTTTTAGAATTTGGTTAGATATAACGATATTGCTACCTACTACAAATAATAGTAAAAACCCTTGGAGATGATTACGTTTTACTCTTGACAGCGCATATCCTAGAAAACAAGCTAAACCAACGGCGGAAAGCGTAAGATAGCGATGTGTCTGCCCTAAAACCCGTCTTTCGGAACCAATCATCGAATTATCGGCTAACAGCCAATTTGGTAAAAAGAAAACTACTATCCATATTGAAAAAATAAATAATATCTTAAAAGATTCATTCTTCTTTTTTAGAAAATAAACTAATAAAAAGATCGTCTGAAATAAAAAAAGATAACCCGCCGCTATCCCTATAAAAGTTGGTATCGAAACGGCGAAAACGTTTTGTGGAATTGAGATAAACCATCCAACAAGTAAATTGCCTAACGTATTAAGGAAATTAGTCAACACTTCAATAGGATAATTAACTATGTAGTTAATATTTACATCTAGTGTGGGTAATATCTCAAAAAATCTTTGACCAAGAAGAAAAGACTTTATGAAGAAGATTGCTATTATTAAAATTAATACTCTTTTCCAAGGCTTAATGGAGATAACTTTGTTTGTATTCTGAATATATGTCAAGATATCCCATAAAATAACAATAAGACATCCAAAAATACCCCTGGAAGGATCAGCCCAGATGCTAAATATTAGCAGTGCTAATGCTAGTACATAATTCTTTTTCGTAATCCAAAAATATATCCCGAGACACAAAAAAGGAATTTCTAACGCGGAGGCTTGAGCAGCTACCCAGGTTACCGACGCCAAACCGCCAACCGAAGAAGCATATATCAATCCCGTAAAAATAGCCACTCTTTTTGATCTTGTAATCCCTAGCATCATTAAACTTACTGCAAATGCACCCAAAACTTTTAATAAATATCCTATTGTTTGCCAGTATAATGTATTAAAACCCAAAAACTTTGCCAAGAACAATTCTTCATAGATCACAATCGGATGAGGATAAATTTGTTGATTATTAATAAGTGATGGGCTAAACACTGCATACCATATTTGCTCCCAATCCTCTCCCCAAAAGTCAAAACCAAAAGCTCTCCAAAAAGTAAGAAAGGATACCATAAAAATTAGGAAAACAAAAATTACAAATATTAATTTTTGTTTTTTTCTAAGTACTTCTACCATCTTTTATTCTCCATAAATTTACATAACCACAAACTATATAAAATGACCATTATGACCATTTTTTATTATGGCAGTTTATTTCAATGAATTCAAATCTAGAGTATAATAATCTTCTACTAAAGAAAATCATAGAAAATAACATGAGCAAGTATTTAATAACAGGTGTTTCTTCAGGAATAGGCAAAGCCTTAACAAAAAAACTCATTTCGGATAAACAAATTGTATGGGGAATAGCAAGAAGAGGACAGCGACTAAAAGAATTGAAGGAAGAATTAAACAATTCCGCAAATTTCATTTATACACCCATGGATCAGACAGAAAAGAATTGTTGGCAATCTCTTGTCAATAAGTTTAAAGAAAAAAATTTCATACCAAAAATTATTATATTTAATGCAGCTATTTCTCAAAATGATTTGAAAAATGGCATTGAGATAGAAACTTTAAAAAAAATGGTGGACGTAAATTTTCTAGGAATTATGAGAGGAATTAATAGCTTGATTCCATTTGCAAAACCAGGAACCCAATTTATCGCAATATCTTCTTTTTCTGCCTTAAAAGGAAGCGGAATAGAGGGAATCGGTTATGCTGCTAGCAAAGCAGCTCTATCTATCGGTTTTGAGAGTCTTTATCAAAAATATAAAGACAAAGGCATCATATTTAAAACTATTTATTTTGGACCGATTGGCTCCGGGATGGGACCTTTTAAGAAAATTGCCCCATTTATTCTTTCGGAAGATCAAGCAGTAAACTGTATAATTAATTCAACCAAAAGTAATAAAGCACAATTTTTTTATCCTAAAAGTATCTTTTTTATTTTTAAAATTATTAAGTTGCTACCTTCTAACATTTATTTTAAAATACTATCCCAAATGGAATCTTTCCATCTAAAGTTAAAAAAACCACTATGCTGACAAGGAAAAAAATCTCTGTTGTACCAATTGCTTTTCGCGACGAAGGTAATATTGAAGAGTTGTACCGAAGAACTGTTAAAGTTTTAAAAAAAATCACACCTAATTGGGAAATTATTTACGTTAATGATGACAGCCCAGATAATTCGGAACAAATTTTAAGAAAATTAGCCAAGGAAGATAAACGTTTAACAGTAATCCTTCATTCGAGAAATTTTGGCGCTCAAAATGCTTTTACCACCGGCATGAAACAGTCTACCGGCGATATCGTTGTTTTAATGGATGGAGACTTACAAGATCCTCCTGAACTAATAAAGCAATTTGTTAAAAAATGGTTGGAGGGATATCAAGTAGTTTATGGTAGCCGTAAAAAACGAGAGCAAAGCATGGGACCTATTTGGGAATTCATCTATCATATGTTCTACGTTATTTTTAACAAATTAAGCTATATTAAAGTGCCGCTTGATGCAGGAGATTTCTCGCTCATGGACAGAGTTGTTGTTGACCATATAAACAGACTCCCGGAAAAGGACAGATTTATCAGAGGACTTAGAGCCTGGGTGGGATTTAAACAAATTGGGATTGAATACATAAGACCAGAGCGGTACTGGGGAGAAGGAGTTTCAACTACTAGCTTTTGGAAAGGATTACAGTGGGCCAGAAAAGCAGTATTTTCTTATTCTTATGCCCCCCTTGAATGGGTTTTTTACGCAGCTATACTAAGCACCTTTATAACACTCTTTGGTATATTCTTTTACTTCGCAATGTATTTTGTTGTACCTGATGCACCCAAAGGATTTATTACTACACTCCTAGCAATTTTATTTATTGGCAGCGTACAACTTGTAGTTCTAACCTTACTTTCAGAATATATCCGTCGTATCTTTGAAGAAGTTAAAAATCGTCCCGAAGCAATAGTTCAAGAAATTATAAATAATCACAAAAAATGATAAATCTTATCTTTTCAAGTTAATGTACCAAGGTCTATTGGCTTTTACCATCTTTTTAACTAAAACTGCTATCTCTGTTAGATTTTCCGGCCAAATAGACTTAATGTTTTGAAAAATTGCCATAACTTCTTTTTCTTCTTCCGGCCAATGTGTTATTCCGTCATGAGTATAATCCCTACCTCTTCCCGACCCTACCAACCTTACAGGTATTTTTTCAATATTTAAATAATTTCTAATAGTTTCAAAGGCACGATATAACAGAAAAGTTGGTATAGAATAAACAAAAGGAATTTTACCTTCCAGCGCCAATCCTACCGCAATCCCCATCATTGCCTGCTCCGAAGCTCCCGCATTAATAAACCTGTCCGGAAAATCTTTTTTTATTTGATCCCACATCTTATATCCTAAATCGCCGGTAATAATGTAAATCTTTTTATTTTTTACCATTTCCTCATAGAGATAATGGGCAAAATATCCTCTCATACTTGGATATGGTAATTTCTTTTGAATAGCCATATTACTTCAATAACTTTACTGCTGCTAAATAATCTTCATCACTCATTACATAATAATGAGCATCTTGACCTTGCAAAAAGGGAAATTGCTCAACAATAGTTTTGGCAAAAATAACTAAAGGTTTATCTTGTCTTTTTTTCTTAAGGGCATCAACGACTTGACTAATATTGTGACCATCAATAACGCAAAGAGCCATATCAAATGATTTAATTCTTATTATTAAGGGCTTAAGTGAAATTTTGCTATATGCTCCCCAGCCGTTAGCGTTTAAAATAATTTTTAAATTATTAACTTTTAAATCGTCAGCAATTCTGAATGATTCCCAAACTGACCCTTCCGTACATTCTCCGTCTGATATCAAACAATAAACATTTTTATTCCTATCAGCCAGCGCCATACCCAAAGCTATCTCGGTAAACCATGACCTAAACTACCGGTTGAGCAATGAATTTCATTTCTTTTATCTCTATTGGGATGCACGCCATGCTTTTTAAACAGTTTTTCCGCATCAACATTGCTGTATTTTTCCAGTACTGTATACAAAGCAACGCCTCCATGACCTGCGCTTAATATAAATTTTTCTTCTGTCTTCTTTATTCGATAAACCGCATCAATTAGATCCACAACCGAAAGGCATGAACCTAAATGAGAAAGTTTATGCTTATAGCTAATCTCCAATATTCTTTTTCGGTTTTCTTTTTGTATTCTTGTTAAATATTGAGTCATAAATTAATAGGCTTTATTTTTCAATTAACCAATCACCTAATAACAAACCGTCTAGCCTACTGTTTCTAAATGTCCATAAAGCTTGCTCTAGATTACCTACCAAAGGATAACCATGCAGATTAAAAGACGTATTCACTATGCCTCCTACACTGGTAAGTTTTTTGAATTCTCTAATAATAGCCTGCCAGCAGGGATTCCAGTTGTTGACTGTTTGAGGTCGACCTGTTAAATCATAAGGATGAAGTCCGGCAATAATTTCTTGAGCTTCATCCGTAGTATCGAATGCCTCAATCATGTAGGGAGCAAATCTGCTTTTTTTAAAGTATCTACCTTGATCCTCTTCTAAAACCGCCGGAGCAAAAGGCATCCAAAAATCCCGTTGTTTGATGGCAAAATTAATCTTTCTGATTACTCGCATATCCCGGGGATCAGCCATAATACTTCTGTTACCTAAAGCCCTTGGTCCCCATTCATCTCTTCCGGAAAATCTGGCGATTATTTTTCCTTGAGTCAGCAATTTTGCTATTTTAGCTGGCGAAACTTTCCTGGCAACATTTTTTAATCTTTTAGATTTGATGAATTCGGTAATCTGCTCATCGGAGAACGATTGTCCATAGTATATATCCGAAATCTGTATCTTTTTAGCAGAAATTTTATTCTGCTGGCAAAATCTATAGTAACCTTCTAAAGCCGCTCCAACTGCAGAACCACCATCTTCAGCAGCCGGATAAAAGAAAACTTCATCAACTTCGTTAAGCTCTCGAATTAATTTATTTAATTTAACATTTAAAAAAGAACCGCCGGCGCAAACTATTTTATTCAGTTTTGTCTGTTTAATAGCATTTTTGACCCACTGCACCACTAAATCTTCAAAGAGTTTTTGAGTAGCAGCTGCAATATTATCAAATCTATATCCGGTCAAAGCTTTTTGATAAAAGGTTTGCATCTTCTTCAAATAATATCCTGAGATATTCTCAAATTCTAAAGGCTGTTGCGGATTTATCCGTATTCCCTTTCTCAAAACATCAAGAACTTTATCCGGTTTTCCGTAAGGCGCCAGTCCCATGATTTTATATTCATGTTCCCACCGTTTCATTCCTAAATAAGCAGTAATTTCGGAATACAAGTTGTTACCAAGGCTATCGTAAAAGGAAGTTTCCGCTATTCTTTTAATATTAAAACCTGACCCAATATTAACTGTGGCAGACAAACCATCCCCCATTCCGTCCAAAGTTAATATCAGTGTTTTACCGTCCCATGACCTTTGATAAAAAGCGCAGGCGGCATGAGCCAGATGATGTTCAATAAAACTGATTTTCTTGTTGCCAATGCCTAAATCATCTAAAACTTTTTTTACCTCACTAATTCTTCTAAATTTATGTAATATCGCAATGCTATTTTTTATAAACCATTTTTGATGCATCAAGGGTGCAAGATACTCTGCCAGTAGATGTAATTTATTGCCTTCTACTTTCACCGGATCATCAAGCCGTAGAAAACTAGCTATGGTAATCAAGTCAACTTCACTGGGCTTAATTTTTGAGATTTCAAAAACCTTTTTTATGGCTAAAACCGGAGCTCCTGAATAATTTTTAATATTATTAAATCTTTCTTCGTTGATTGCCGCAAGCACTTCTCCGTCGCGAATTAAAGCGGCTCCACTGTTGTGTCCGTCATGAATACCTAAAACAATTACAGAAGAATTCTTTAGAATCATTCCCAGTATAATATGACCATGACTCCCTAGTTGTCAATTCATTGTCTCGCTTTTTATTCAATTTAATTGAAAATTAATAACTAGAGGCTAAGTAAAGCTTTGTTAACTAAGTTAATAATTCTTTCATGATCTTTTGTAGTAAGGGTTGCATAAAGTGGTAAACAAAGAATTGTGTGAGAAATTTTAGTTGCATTAGGCAAATCAGAAGAAGAATATTTTATATAGGGAAACTCGTGACAGGGAGGATAGAAATATTTTCTGGCCCTGATTCCATTTTTTAATAAAACTTTAAAAATGCGTTCTCTTGTTTTTTCATCGGGGAAAAAAACTGGAAAATAAGGATAGGTATATTTAGTTAAATTATTATGTAATTTTTGTATTTTTATTAGGGGATTTTTTAAAAAAGCTTCTTTGTACCTTTGGTAAATTTTCTTTCTTTTGATAATTGATTTTTCAAAATCTTCTAAAACACACAGTCCCATTATTGCCTGCAGTTCATTCATTTTAGCATTAATGCCGGCAATAACTACTTTATCGTAATATTCAATCCCATGATTTTTAAGAAGATCGAGCATTTGGTAGTCGCGCTTTTTCCTGGCTATTACTGCTCCACCCTCTGCAGTATGAAAAACTTTAGCTGCATGAAAACTTAAAGTGTTTATATCGCCCCAGGAAAGGACAGATTTATCTTTATACTCTATTCCAAAAGCATGAGCGCTGTCATAAATAATTTTTAAGTTATATTTTTTGGCAATTTTTTCTATTGCCTCAACATCACAGGGATTACCAAATACGTGCACGGCTAAAATAGCGGATGTTTCTTTAGTTATTTTTTTCTCAATTTCTTTAGCGTCAATATTAAAAGTTTCGGGGTCTATATCGGCAAAAACCGGTTTTAACCCTTCCCATATTAAAGAATTCGTTGTTGCCGGAAAAGTAAAGGGGGTGGTGATTACTTCTCCTTTTAATTTTAAGGCTTTAAATGCAAGTTGCATAGCAATGGTCCCATTGCTGACAACTGATAAATTTTTTACTTTAAGATAATTTTTTAATTCCTTTTCTAACTGAAGAGTAAATTCCCCCTTGTTAGTTATCCAATTATTCATCCACACTTTCTTTAAATATTTGATGTATTTATTAATTGGAGGCAGAGTTGTTTTAGTTACATTAATCATTATTAATATTCTATAATAATTTTCACAATCATATTATCTATTTTACTCTTTGTAAAGAAGACCCTATTTGATATAATCCAAATAAATAAATTAGCGTATGAAAATAACGGTCAAACCCATTCACAATTCTCAAGAAGTATTGGAATATTGGAACCAGGATAACGTTGAGTCAATGTATGATAAATACCTCCTGAATCTTGAAATAAAGCTAATAAAAAAGCGGCTTGCAAAAAAATCTAAAATATTAGACGCAGGCTGCGGTGAAGGTGAGGGGACATTAGAATATTCTAAAATCCCTGGAGTAAAAATTCATGCAGTTGATTTTTCTGAAACCAGATTAAAAAAGGCTGCTAGTAGGCTCTCCAGATGCAACAACGTCACTTTAAGAAAAATTGATTTTTTAGGAAAATATTCATTAAATAATAATTATGACGCTATTATTTCACAAAGATTTCTTATTAATTTGTTGGGATGGAAACTACAACAAAAAGTTTTACTAGATTTCAAATCTATGCTTAAAAAGGGCGGCAAATTAATCTTGCTTGAAGGGAGTTTGGAGGGGGTAGAAACATTAAATAAATTAAGGAGTGCATTTGGATTAAAATCTATTCCTGTCAAATGGCACAACTTATTTTTTAATGATCAAATTTTGATTAATTTTATGAGAAAGAATGGTTATATATTTGTTGAGGAAGACGGATTAGGTGAATATTTTATGCTAACACGGGGACTGCGACCATATTTTGAGGAAGAACTCAACTGGAATTCTAAGTTCAATAAAATTGCTAGTTCTTCAAAAGTAGGAGAAACCCTAAACTTAGGTCCAGTTTGTTCTAGATTAAAATTGTGGGTGTTTAAAAATGGCTAGAACTTTCACAACGCGGACTTTTCAACTTATATAGATAACTAACTGCCATACTAATTTTAATGAGAAGAAAAAGAAAATATAGGGGTAATTTTGGAAAAAGATTTCGCCATTTCGCTCTCTCAATAAAAATCCAAAAAAACCGATAAAAAGGACTATATTGTTTTTTAACTATATCATTGTAGATTTTCAAATTTTTCTCTCTCCATTTTTTTTTATAGACCTCACCACCCCTACTGTAAATTGTTTTTTTTATAATAAAATTCCAAAAATCTAAGTTTTCTTCATGATGATAAACGTAATCTCCGATGTAATCGAATTTTGCACCAATTAATCTTAGTTGATTAGTTAAATCCCAATCTCCGGGCCCCGCATTAAGTAATGGATCATACTGTTTCTCTGTTTGCCAAAAAATATTCTTTTTAATAATTCGCGCTGCAGCCACAACTGAATTCTTATAAAATTTTTCTTCAAAATTTCTGATTCTATTTAACAAATACCCCCGGGCTACAATTTTATATGGAACAAACCAAGCATCTACATCACTTTTAATGGATCTTAATTTCACAAAATTCTTTATGAGATTAGGGCTCAACTCAATATCATGATCTAATATAAATATATAACTACCTCTAGCATTTTTTGCCCCTAAATTTACCTGGTTACAAGTTTGAGGTGGCTTACCCTCTACCTTTATCACTTGTGTTCCATATTTTTTTGCTAATCTCTTTACTGCCTCGCCTCCATTATTATCAGCTATAATTACCTCATAAAAACTCTTCGAGCACGTCTGATTAGCTATGCTTTTTAGCGCAATCTCTAAGATATATAAAGATGCATAATAAGTTGGAATTATTATTGAAACAATTGGTTTTTTCATCTTTTCTGGGCTTTGACGAATATTGATACCCCGGATTTTTGGGGCATAACATCATTTAACATATCAATTAAATTGATAAAACTAAACGTTGCTTTTATTAAAAAGGGTTGTTTATTATTTTGAAATTTATTCATTCCCTTAGCTATGCTTTTAGGCAATTTATTTGAATAAAAAAGTTTAGCTATTAAATTCACAATATAATGATTAAAAGGTAAACACCAAAATGTTAGAGATTCGCTTTGGTTAATTTCAAAACCAGCATACTTCATTAACTTTTCAACTCGCTCCTTTTTATAAAGCCTGTCATGTTGATTCCAAATTCCAGCCCAAAACCCTGATTTAAAATGTGTATTAAAAAAATGTTGCAATATCCAATTTACCGGATCCCATAAAAATGGATAATTAATATTATTTGTTGTCAAAGCAAGAATTCCATCTTTTTTTAAAACCCGATAGGCTTCTTTTAAAACATTTTTTTCATCATCGGTAACATGCTCTATCACCTCACTCATCACAATTTTATCAAAAGTATTATTTGGGAATGGAATTTTAGACGCACTCGCCTTTATCAGTTTAACTTTTTTGTCATTAATAAATTTCTTTGCATCTTTCAAAGCCAATTCATCAATATCAATTCCTGTTAGAGATAAATTAATTCCTAACCTGTTTAATAAGCTGAGGTAGTACCCGTTGCCACAACCAACCTCTAGCACTTTATCGCCTTCTTTTAATTCCAATCCTCCAATTATCTTTTTTGCCCTTCTCTTTAATGCCATATCACCTACATTTTTCAGAGAAAAATTTAAATTATGATCTATATGCTTTAATGATTGTTTCTGCATTTTTTTCAGAATATCTCCTTTCTGCAAAATTCCGACAATTTCTCGCAAGCATTTTTAATTTATCTTTTGACTTAAAGAAATAGTTCACTGCTTGTTTAATATCATCCGGGCTAATATCTATAAGCTTACCAACTGTTTCATCTAAGGCCTCTGGAATAGCTCCTCTTTTTGCTCCAAGTACTGGTGTACCACATGCCAACGCTTCAATTATAACTCTTCCAAAACCTTCTTCTGAGATAGATGGAACAATTAACAAGTCAGCCCCGCTATAATATATAGGTAGGTTCTTTGAATCAATACCTTCAATAAAATCCATATTTGATAATTGCGATGCGACTTTTCTTACTTTAGTCTCAAGAGGTCCTGATCCGATTATTTTTAATTTAATCTCTTTATTCCAACTCTTAACGGATTCAAGCAATACCTCTAACCCTTTTTCGTGTACCAATCTTCCTACAAATAGGACAACAAAATCTTGATTCCATTTCAATTTATTTTTGGCATATAAAATTTTCTTAAATTTATCTAAATCAACCCAATAGGTAAAAACTTTAACCTGTTTTTCATTTATTCCTAAAGATTTAATCTCATTTCCTGATTGTTTCGAGAGACCTAAGCAACAATCAGCGTTCTTAAAAAGAAAAGTAACAAATTCTCTATATAATCCACTCTTAGGAAAGCTATAAATACTATGGGTGGAAATAATTACTTTTTTTCTAAATATTTTTCCCCAAAACACACCAACGAATCCGGCTACAAGACCATGAGCATGGATTACATCAGTGTTGTTTATCACCATAAGGATCGGAGCAGCAAAAAATAATCCTGGTAGTAAATAAAGAAATTCCAATATCGGATAGTTAATTAATCTATAAAATAAACCTGAAAACCAAGGCAATCTGATTATTGTTAAAGACCGGTCTTTCTCGTAGACTTTTGATTTCACTTGGGTAGTCAAAGGATTATATGTAAGAACTGTTACCTCCCAGTTCTTTTTTATTAAGATATTTACTAAATCTATTAGATGGGTTTCTACTCCACCAATATTAGGTTTAAAATGAGCTGTTAATTGTAATATCTTCAAAGCCGTTTCGCCTTTCCGATTAAATACCCCGATCCGCCGGCAAACAGTTCCATTGTTAACATAATGAACATACCTGTACTCAATATCGGATGTGCGATTATTCTATCAAAGTGTTTATAGAATACAGGTCTTAGGAAATAAATAGTTTTCGGACTAATAACCGGAACATTTTGTTTAGATAAATACCTATGCGAACGAAGACCATAATAAAATTTTTTTCTAACCAAACTGATAAGTGAATCGATCCTCTCGTAATGATAAATAACAGATCGTATCCTTCCTGTTTTATAACCAAGCGCTTTAATACTCCCTGTTAATTCCCAATCTTCCGGCCCAGTAATAGTCTCATCATAACCTCCACTTTTTTCAAACGCTTCTCTTTTAAAAAACCTCGCAGCATCAGTTATTTCATCCCCTTTTTCGTTGTAAAAAGATCTTTCAAATGCTTTTACTTTTTCCCAGAAATTTGCAGCTACTGATCTTTCCGGCACAAATACAGCGCCTATTTTTTTATCGGAGATGCTCGTTTTAACGCACTCTTCTACTACAGTCGGTGAAAGCTTCATATCAGCATCAAGAAAAAAAAGGAATCTTCCTTTAGTTTTCTTTGCTCCAAAATTTCTTTGTGCGCTTCTTTCTGGTCCATAGTTATATATTTTAATTCCTAATTTTTCAACAATTTTTACTGTATTATCTCTTGAATTATTATCAATCAGGATAACCTCTAAATCTTTATGGGTCTGTCCCTTCAATGACTGAATTAAATTGTCGATCACTTCAGCTTCATTTTTTGAAGTAATTATTACTGAAACAAGCATATTATTATTCATTATCAAAGATAAATACTACCATAACGCATATTGCTTTTGAATTATAAAAAGTGTAGTTTTTATGCTAATGAAACTATGGTTAATGTTCTTGATAATTTTCTTAGTCGGGCTAGTAGTATTCTTTCCAACTCTTAAATTATCTTTTTACGGCGACGATTGGATGATATTCTCTATATATAACTATCTATTTCCCCAAGGATCTACTCCAAGTATGAGGGATTTTTTAAATGAAGCATTAACTAGATATGGATCACAAGCTATTTTAATGGGTTTTTTCCGGGCAATTTATGGTTATCATGCTTCTTATTATTATATGACTTCAATGATCGTAAGAATTATAGTCGCTTTTTCGCTTTATCCCCTTACTTTTTATCTCACCAAAAGCAAACTGGCTTCTTTTTTTGCAATGTTGTTTTTTTGCATCACTACTATTGGATTAGAAACTACAGAATATCTTCCTCATATTCCTTCATATATAGGTCTAACATTCTTTAATCTATTTCTATATTACTTCCTGAGATCACGAGAAGAAAAAGAGGTTAAAAAGTTGTTATACGCAGGATTATTTTTTTATCTGTCTTTTGTAACTGTTCCTGTTCGAATGACTGGACTTCTACTATTTATTCTTTTAATTGAATTTTTTTGGATCATCCAAAATTGGAGCAAAAAAATTCTAAAAAAGGTATCTTTACGATTATCTTTTATTTTCTTAATTTTAATATTTATTAATGTTACTGGAAATCCTTTTTTTTCCTCAACACAAAAAAATGAAGCAAAACCTCAATCCAATATCTTTTTGCTTACTCAAACAACAGATTCATTATCAAAGATGATCAAGCAATTAGAAAATTACAGATTCGACTTCCTATTTTATCCAGTCATTTCATTCGGCAGTATGTTTATTCCTGATACGGCTATAGATAATTTCCCGATAGCGTTAAAAAAATCTCAGTTAGTTTTTTTGATATTGCTCGTGTACAGCATATTCACCATCATATCGTTATTCATTATGCGTTCAATATTTCCAAAAAAAACTTATTCTTCCAGGACAACATTAGTTTTTACTGCATTATGGAGTTTAATCTCTGCTGTAGTTTATTTTGCTAATCAAACAACTTTCCCAGGCCCTAAATTCTTAATTTCACTTCTTATCGGGGGTTATATATCAATATTAGGAATATATTTGCTTCATAAATTTTATCGAAATCAATTAATCTCCCAGGCAATATTTTCATCTTTATGTTGGTCTGTCGTAGCTTTCTTAATACCATGGTTATGGGACCCATTTTTTCTTTTGGTTACTTATCACCGGTATCTAATTGGATCGGCAGTAGGCATAAGTCTTTTCCTTGCCACTTTAGTTTCTTTGGTAAAAAATCAAAAGTATCAAAAAATCGTATTATCATTATTTTTTTTCTTAATACTAATACATATAATAAATACCCGTATACATCTTCAGAGGCTTTTAGAAAATCATAGTGCTGAAACCAGTAACAAAATTTGGTCCCAAATGCCTTATATTTCAGAAATTGGTAAGAATAAGGAACCACTAATATTTTATTTTGAAGGTGATGAGACTAATGGATCTATATTAAATGATACGGTTACTTTTGGTTTTCCGTTTCATATGGCTATACTTTATAACATACCGGAGATGAATAAGAACCCTGTTTCAATGATTGTCTGGAAAGATGTAGAATCTGCAGTTTTGGATGGAAAATCATTTGCACCTCATTTTGGCGGCCGTGTTTTAAATCCAATCTCACCTTCAAGCGTTTACGCCTTCCATCTTCAAGGCAAAGATAATTTGATAAATATCACCGATAATGCTAGAAAAAAATTAGTGGAATTTTTACAAAACCAGCGTTAAGTATGAAACTAGTTTATCTGCAATTTTTATTAGTATTGATTATCAGTTATTTAATCTTAATCCCAAGTTTCGGTATTGGTTTATATGGTGATGATTGGTTGGCTATTTTCAGATATGTCGTACATGTAAATCCTCCTTCAAAAGAGGGATGGAATTTATTTAGCTACTATCTCACTCCTTATGGTTCTCAAGATATCATCATGGGTTTACTTCATCAATTTTTTGGCAATAATGCTTTTTACTATGAAGTCACCTCTTATATCTTTCGGTTATTTGCTGCTTTCTCACTATATCCGCTTGTTTTCTACCTCACAAAGAATAAGTTGGCTACCTTTTTTGCTATGTTGTTTTTTTCAATTACAACAATAGGATTTGATAGCACAGGCTGGTTGCTGACTATGCCCACATATCTTACAATTGCCTTCTTCAATATTTTTTTATATTTCTACATAATTTTTCACGAAACTAAGAAAATAAGAACTCTATTATTTTCCGGGATATTTTTTTACCTTGCGTGTGTCACTGCATCACAGCGAATGATTGGAGCACCGCTATTTATTTTATCCTTAGAAGCTTTTTGGTTAATTAAAAACAAGACATTTGATAACTTAAAACATTCCTTCCTTAAAGTTATATTTGTTTTCACTATACTACTCACTATCGGTATTTCCGGATATTCATTAGGGAATAGCGGGGATTGGTTTAGTAGACTAAATTCAAGTATCACTACAATCCAAAAAATGCTAAGTGAAGGACGCTCTGACTTTCTTCTATACCCAATAATAACTATAGGTGGAATGTTTATCCCTAATTTCGCCTTTCCCAATATTCAAATAAATACAAAAAGCGATATGTTATCTTCCGTTACTCTCCCTGCTATTGCTTTATTTTTAATCTTTTTAATTATATTCAAAGCAAATATTGAGAAATTTGATAAAGATGATATAAAAAAATGCTTAATAACTGCAAGTATATGGATATTTAGTGTCTTTGTTGTCCGGAAGTTAAATATTGTTACTTTCTCCAGCTCAAATATGATTCTAATGTCTATCGTAGGAGGATTGGCAATTATTATATGGATTTTATTAATGTTCAAGTATCAAACTCAAAAAAACATACTTACTGCACTTTTTATATCATTTTCATGGACTTTATTTTCTTTCTTTATGGCTTGGCTTTGGAATCCTGCTTCCCCTATTGATAGTACCCATAGATATCTAACAACATCGGCAATAGGTATTTCAATATTACTGGCAATCATAATAAGCTTAGGTAAGAAATTTAAAAATCAAGTCTATTTGGCTTTATTACTATCGTTATTTCTAATCCTGCATATAACATCAACTCGAACATCTATTGATAAATTATTAAACTCACATAGTCAGCAAATAGTTGACAAAATCTGGTCATCTATTCCCCGTATTCCAAATATCGGAAAAGAACCGTTTCTGTTATTTTTCGAAAGAGACGAAACTAATGCTAGGATCCTGGGAGAATCGGTTATGTTTGGATTTCCTTTTCATATAGCTCTTTTATATAACCTGACAGAAAGCGATAAATTCCCTGGAGCAACTGATAATTGGAAGGATGTAGTATCTGCCGTTAAAGACGGTCAATCGCTTAAGGCATACGGATATCCGTTAAAACCTATTCCTATCGACCATATTTATGCTTTTCGTCTTCAGGGTAAGGATAATCTGATAAATATTACCAATATCACACGCCAAAAATTACTAGAAGAAAGATAATTTTTCTAGATAAATGATAAACTACCATCCATTATTATGAAAGCTAAAGACAACAAGCATCGGATAAAATGCCCTAATTGCAATAGTTCACCGACTTTTCAAAGGTTTAATTGCGATGAATTCCAAATTTACTTTTGTAAAAAATGCTTAAATGGATTTACATATCCTGTTCCAAAAAATATTGGTCAATATTACAATGATAGCTACTGGATACCCAAAGGATTTCTCGGAATCTTGAAAAAAACCATGTACCACCTTTTTCAACTTAGACGAAAATATTGGATCATGGATTTTTTGAAAAAAGGAAGGATTTTAGATGTAGGAGCTGGGGAAGCCATCTTTAGTAAATTTTTAAACAAAAATTTTGAAGCAACATCTTTAGATCTCCCTTCTGCTAAAATTCAAAACCCGGATGTAATAAAAACAGATTTTTTAACTTGGAAACCTAAAATAAAATTTGATGCAGTAGTTTTTTGGGAAAGTTTAGAACATACTGTTTCCCCTCATGAATATATAAAAAAAGCAGCTAGTATCCTGAATGATGGGGGTTATCTTTTCGTAGAATATCCGAGAGCTGACTGCTTAGAATCACATATTTTTAAACGCTTTTGGTATCATTTAGATCCTCCACGCCATTTATCACATCTAACTCCAAAGGGATTAGAAAAGATTTTAACTAGATCGAAATTTAGAAGTATATCTCATTCCGGAGTTCCAGCATTTGAATATACAATTACCGGATTTATAGCAAGTACATTAAATTTATTTCCGTCGCGACCGATTGATTTTTTTAAAGATTCTAATAATTCGATTTTTCTTATTTTATTATTTCCATTAATTATAATTTCGACATTCGTAGAGATATGTTTCTTTATTGTCGGACAATCACCTATTTATTTAACCGTAGCAAAAAAGTGAGTTCGGACAAAATTTCCTGTTTTATATTAATAATTTCTCCATTTTTAATTCTAAAAGGATAAAAGTTATCAATCGGATAAAAAACCCTTTCACCTCCCTTAACGCCTTGGCTGCATTGTCCGCTATAAACAAAGCCTTTTATTCTGTTATCATGGACGGTTATTTTACTCAACTTATCTATTCCTTGATAAAAAGTTGCCGTACAGTCTTTTTCCAATTTGCCATTTTGAAGCAAATTTTAACATCAGAGTTATTTACTTAAAAATTCAAATTCTTAAGAACTTCTTCTTTAATATCTACTACATTTTTATCTTTCAACCTGAATGCATAAAAGTTATCAGATCTAAAAAATACATTCCGGCGTTCTACGGCGAAATAATCGGATACACACAGACTACTTGCCTGAAATCCCTCAATACCGTCCTTTACTGCTACTGACTTTTCAAGAACACTCTTATCGTAAATAATACCTACGCATCCGTTGACAACTTCCCAATTCCTAAAAAGCATTGTCTGTTCGAACCCTACAACCAGATATACCGGATAAAATATCTTTTCTTCGCTCTCGAAATAGAACAGTGCAGGATTCTTATCCAGAGGCTCTTTAATATAACTAAGCAATCTGCTCTTCATTTGTTCTTGATCAGAAGCTTTATATCCTGTTTTAAGTAAAGCAGTAAAAGTTGTATTAATCTCCTTACCACTAATCAAGTATAAAGGTAGTATCGTTAGAAACAAAAAACCTATCAAAGTATATTTTAAATAAGAATTAACTATCCGCTTTATCCGATCAAATCCCAATACCATTAAACCGGCTAAAAATAGACTGCTGCCTATTGGCGGTATTATCAAATACCAATGTATCCCTTCTTTAAAATTTAAAATATCACCTATGATAAACCACGTACCCCACAAGAATACACTGGAAAAAATTGGGCCGATAAAAAGAACCAACAGCAAAATATTTGACCTATGAATTCTCAACCATAAAATTAGACTTGATACGGCAATCGATAAGCAGAAGAATCCAAGGAAGATTGGATAAGTGCCTATTGGATCAAAAACCTTTACATCAGGTCCAACCGAACCTCTAATATTGGTGATTAGAAAGTAGCTGACTATTTCAAAAAGCAAATTTGCAGATATAATTCCCAAAATTAGACGAAGAGGGTTTTTAGTGATTAAAATCCCCATTAATATTGCCAGAATTGAGTAAATAAGTATTGGTCCATGAAGTAAAAAGAATAAAAAATTTCTAAAACTATCAAAAGTAACATTCCCAAATATAAATGACCAATAATCGTTTGTCAAAAACGTATATCCTAATCCAGCAAAGGGGGTCAATAGGAGCTGATAATTACCATGGGATAAAAATCTATATACGATCAATGGCCCATTTAAGTAACCGCTTGTCGTTGGAGATAACAAAAGCACCATTATTAAAAAAAGAGAAAATACTAATGTTAACCTTAATAATGCAGTTACTAAACCCAATAATCCTCTGATTCTTACCCAAATCACAACTTCAACTAAAACAATAAATGACAAAAATGGATATATTCTAATGGGCGAAAATAGAAAAGTTATAGGTAAGAGAATAGCAGTTATGTATAAAAATTTTATTTTCTTTCTAAAAGATAAATAATATGCTATTAAGCACACATTCATAAAAAATATCGCCAGGTAGTCACTGCCCTTGACTACAAACTGTAAAGCTCCTGCAGAAGAATAGCTTATTGCGTAAAGCACTGTAGTTAAAAAAGCCAGCAGTCTTCTCTTGAATACTATTAGTATAAGCGGATACAGAGAGAGAGTCGCTAGTGCTTTAAAGATTATATTAGTTATTTGATAGGCTTGATAATTGCCTTTGAATAAGCTTTCAAGTACACCTATATAAATAACTTGATAGGTGGTATAAAAGCCTTTTATATAAAAAATATTCAAAAATTTGTCTAAAAAATTTGCGTTTAGTCCAATTGTTTTGTAATCAAACAACAATAACCACTCCTCCATAGTAAATCCATTTTTTAAAATAATGTTAAGCAAGGAGAACTGTATTAGGAATACAAAAAGAAAAAGAATTAAAAAAATTTGTAGAGAACTTCTCTTGGTAAAAAAGGTTGTTATTTTCCAAAATATTAATTTGTTATTTCTCATACTGTCGAAAACTAGTATAATTTATAGGAGCTGAAAAGGAAATATGCATAAACCAAAAACAATTGTTTTATTTATAGCCTACAACGCTGGCAAGACTTTAGAAAAATTTTACAAGGACTTCCCTAAAGATTTAGCTGATGAAATAATTTTAGTTGATGACGCCTCAAAAGATAATACTTTTGAATTAGCAAAAAAATTAGGTATTATATCCTATAAAAATCCAGTTAATCTGGGCTATGGCGGTAATATGAGAAGAGCCTTAAGTTTGGCTCTAGAACAAGGAGCAGATATCATCATAGACATCCACCCGGACGGAGAATATAATCCCTCGGCTATCCCGGAAGCATTAAAACAAATTCAACAAGGAAGCCAATTCGTATTGGGCAACCGTTTTACTAATCTATTAAGACCGATAGAAAATGGTATGTATATTTGGAAATTAATTCCTCTTAGACTACTTAATTCTATTGATAGCTTGGTGTTTGGAGTTAGGTTAAATGATTTCCATCAAGGCTTTAGAGTGTACACTAGGAATATGCTAAGTAAAGTCAACTTCTGGGAGAACTCAAACGATTACCTGTTTAGCTTTGAACTTATTGCTCAAGCCATCTATGAAAATATTCAAATAACTCAAGTACCTGTAGAAACAAACTATACCGGCAAAAAAAGAGGAGCTAGTTTGAAAAATAGTATAAAATATTCTTTAGGAACATTTAAAATATTATTCTTATTTATTTTGGCTAAATTAGGATTTAAAACAAAACTTTTTAAAAACCATAATTTACTATGAAAATACTAATAACCGGCGGCAATGGCTTAGTTGGCTCTCATTTTGTTGAAAACTATCACCCAAGTTTAAAAAGTGGAGATATTATTCTTACGCCTTCAGTAGAAGAGTTAAATATCACAGATAAAAAATCCGTAGAAAATTTCTTTAAATTACACAAACCGGATACTATTATGCATTTTGCAGCATTTACTGACGTAACAGGAGCTGAAGAAGAAAGAAATAATAAACAAGCTCTTTGTTGGATTGTTAATGTAGAAGGTACGGCAAATCTAATTAAAGCTGCAGGAGATCAGACATATTTTATCTATATATCCACTGATGCAGTTTTTTCTGGAAATAAAGATAACCCTGGACCCTATGATGAAAATTATCCTACCGAGAATAATCTTAATCTATTATCCTGGTATGGGTGGACCAAAAAAGAAGGAGAAAAGCTGATTGTAAACAATTTAAAAAATCCTGCAATTTTGCGAATTGCAAACCCTGTTAGAGTTAAATACGACGGTAAGCTAGATTATATCCGCAAAATTCTTAATCTTTACGATACGGAAAAGATTCACCCTATGTTTAATAATCAATATTTAACCTTGACATATATTGACGAGGTCACACATTGTCTAGAAATACTTTTAACAAAAAGGCTACCAGGAATTTACCATATTTCCAGTACTAATATTTTTACTCCATTTAAATTAGCAAATTTCCTGATAGAGAAAGCGAGAGGTAAAAAGGAGGTTGTAAAACAAACTAGCATAGAAGGATTTCTAAAAAATAATCTACCTAGATATCCGCAATACGGAGGATTAAAAGTGGAGAAGACTCAAAAAATACTCAAACTCAAATTCAATAAATGGGAAGAAACAATCGAGACCCTCGCTAAACAATTGTCAATTTAGGTAACGCAAGAATAAATTTTCCCCCGCGTTTCCGATACTCTGATTGCTTTTTTATTATCTCATCAGCAAAATTCCAAGCTAGAAGCAAAGTATAATCAGGTTGATCTTCTAAAAGTTTCGACTCTGGAAAAATCGGAATATGCATTCCCGGAGTAAATTTACCTTGTTTATACGATATAGAATCAACGATATAATCTAATGTTTCCGGTCCAATTCTACAATAATTCAATATTATATTTCCTTTTGCGGATGCACCGTAACCCACAATACTTTTGTTCTTTATCCGCAGGGTCCAAAGCAATTGGACTAATTCATGCCTCACTTTATCTACCTTTTTTCTAAACTTTAAATATGTCTCCTGTTTTAAAATTTTCTTTTTTTCCTCAAGTTTCAGTAAATTCTTTACGCGCATACTTTGTGGTAGGGATTTTTTACTGACAAAAACTCTCACGGAACCTCCATGAACCGGAAGCCTTTGGACATCAATT
The DNA here is from genome assembly GCA_028715175.1 of Candidatus Daviesbacteria bacterium. Taxonomy (GTDB): domain Bacteria; phylum Patescibacteriota; class Microgenomatia; order Daviesbacterales; family UBA10151; genus UBA10151. The sequence goes on along the minus strand of JAQUSJ010000001.1, from coordinate 348,887 downwards.
AAAGTTAACCCATGTCTTTTTAATAATCTATTAAACGGTGAAATTGAAAAATAAGAAAGATGTTCCTGGTAAATAGTGTCGAACTCAATCCCCTCAAGCAAACCAATTAAATATGGAAACTCACAAATAAATAATCCTTCATCAGAAAGAAGGGCATTTATACCTTCCAGGAAATCGTTTAGATCATGCACGTGTGCAACAACATTAGTACCGGTAATAATCCTGGCTTTCCCATACTTTTTTTTAATTTCTTTTGCCAGCTTATTAGTAAATAAAGCGCACATTGTATTCACCCCTTCTTTGTTTGCTTTTTTTACAAGATTCTCAGCCGGATCAACTCCCAATATCTTCATTTTGTGTGCTTTAAACGATTTTAAGAGCGTACCGTCATTACTGCCGATATCTATTACTAAATCGTCTTCTTTTGCCGCTGTTTTTTTGATAGCATCTAATGCCAAACCGGCAAAATGATTACGCATAGTTTCAGATGTAGAAGGAATATATACGTAATTTTTAAACATTATTTGGGGAGAGACAACATGAGCAAGCTGCACTAATCCACAATCCTGACAAAAACAAACATCAAGCGGATAAAACTTTTCTGCCTGATGGCGGTGGTGCGCTTTCAAGAATCCATTAGGCGCAGGTGTAGGCCCCAATTGAAGAAACAACAATAATTTATTGCTTCCACAAGCCCGGCAAACTTCTAACCTAAAGACTTCTCTTTTAACAGTTCCTCTTTCCCTTGCCCCGACACTCATATCGAAACATTCTACCTGGAGAAAATAGTTATTGCAATAGTTTTTTGACCCTAGTTTAATTTAAAACTTATTTCAAACGATTAGATGATATATTTAGGGTATTAATATCATGCTGAACTAACATCCAAAAACTAGAATTTGCCGGATATTTATCTCTTAAATTAGACAGGAATTTGTTGTACCTATCAAATTCTTTAATCAGATTTTCTTTATCGTTAATTTGATTTTGTTTTATTACTTCTTCAGTCAGAATACCCGCTTGATAGGCAAATCTTTCACTGCTACGCTGAACTTCTGATAAAGCTTTTTTGTCAATTACATAATTTAATTCCGAAAGTCTCATTTTTACTAAAGATTCATAAAAACTTTTTTTGGATTGCTGGAAAAAAAGTAATTTTTCTTGACCTTTTTCAAATAATCTTTTGAAAGAGTAATAAAACGAACCGGGATTAACGGTGGTTTCTGGTAAACCCAACTGCTCAACCTCATTAGCATAAATTAAATCAAATGGCGTAGAAAAAAATATTATTACAAAAAGGGATATTGTAAAAAACCCTGCAACTAATTTCATTGTTATTTTGTTTCCTTAATATAATTTCCTTCTACTTGTCTCTCTATCCATTTATAAGTCTTTTCTAGGCCTTTTTCAAGTGAGATTTCCGGTTCCCATTTTAAAATTTTCCTTAATTTACTATTATCAGAATTCCTTCCTCTGACACCTTGAGGTCCAAGAATATGATTTTTCTTTAATTTTACTCCTGCAATTTCAGAGATTATGTCAACCAACTGATCTATAGTTACCATTCTATCTTGACCTATATTGAGAGGTTCAGAAAAATCAGACATCATTAATTTATAAATTCCTTTCGTACAATCATCAATGTAACAGAATGATCTTGTTTGTTTCCCGTCCCCCCAAATTTCTATTTTATTTTTGCCTGTCAATTTGGCTATGGCGACTTTTCTGCAAATAGCCGCTGGGGCTTTTTCTCTTCCTCCATCCCAGGTGCCAAACGGACCAAAAATATTATGAAACCTTGCTACCCTGGTTTCTAAACCATAATCTTCTTTATAGTATCGCGCAATAAGTTCTGTAAAGAGCTTTTCCCAACCATATGCATCCTGTGGTTGGGCGGGATATGCATCTTCCTCTTTCAACGGAGCTAACTTTGCTTTTATTTGTTTATATTCCGGATAAATACAAGCTGAAGACGAATAAAACAGTCTTTTTACCTTATTTATTCTTGCAGATTCTAAGGTATTTAAATTAATTGCAGCATTATTATATAAAATCAACGCATTATGCGATGAAATATAACCCATCCCACCCATATCAGCTGCTAGCGCATAAACATAATCCACGCCCTTAGTTGCTTCTAGTGCATTTTCTTTCTTTCTTAAATCAAGCAATAAAAATTCATCGGCGTCTGAAGTTTTATATTCCGGAAGTTTTAAATCAATACCACGAACGAAGCAACCTTTCTTCCGAAGATAAGTAACCAGATGATGTCCAATAAAACCACCGGCTCCTGTAATCGCTATTTTCTTTTTTTTAATCATATACTTAAATCTTGTTAATCTGCTATTTTTTCAATCAGACATAAACTCATTGCTGAAGCTTTCTCCCATGAGAAATTCCTACTCCATATCATTGCAGCTTGACTCATTCTATTATATTTTTGCTCATTTTCCAATAGATTTATTACTTGATCAGCTAAATCCTTTTGTGTCAAACCTTTACTTAAAACACCCGTCTTATTATCTATCACAGAATCTCTAAGACCAGACACATCAAAAGCTATTGTAGGGGTTCCGACCCTAGCAGCCTCAATAACCACCAATCCCCAACCTTCACGTATTGAGGGATTTATTAAAATATAAGACCCTGCTAATAACTCAAACTTCTTTTTCTCTGAAACAAAATCCCAAAACTTAACATCAGTAAGACCTAAACTAGTTATTAAATTTTTTAAAAAATTTTGATATCGACTGTCGGCCTTCCCAATAATCCAGTATTGAAGACTATCCTTGTATCTTCTCTGCAGTATAGAAAAAATATTGATTGCATCTTCGATCCCTTTGTCTTTTGCCAAAGCTCCCAGAAACGTTATTGTTTTTTTTGTTTGTTTTTTAGGAAAAACCATTCTTGGAAATTGTATGCCATTATGAATTACGTTTATATTTTGCCTGGGGATTCCCCATTCTATCAGGTCTTTTCTCGTTGATTCGGAAACTGTCATAAATGGAATATTCCTATAGAATAACTTAAATATAAGAGGTTCAATAATGGGACCGAGTATCTTTGGTCCTAAACAAAATGGCCATGGCCAAGGATTTAGACGCCATACTTCTTTGGTTACTTCATGAATAAAAGCTAATTTTCTAACCTTAACATAAAAAGGAGTAAAAAACGGGATGCCGTGAAATTGATCTACCACCAAATCGTATTTTTGATGATTTTCAAATACATACCATTTAAAAGCTTCCCAATGAACGCCTAAAACTTGTCCTCCTCGTCTGACAATCCTCACGCCGTCTACAATTTCCTCTTTATTTGCTCGAGGATATAAAGATGTAAAAAGAGTAACCTGATGACCTCCTTTAACCCATCCTTTAGCGTGTTCATGAGTAGAAATTTCAGCACCTCCGGCATTCGGATGACCCGGCCCCCTCCAAGATAAAATTAAGATATTCAATTTTTCCTTATCCTCCAAATAATTACATTCGCATTAGAATAAATTTCTTCAAGATTAAGATCTCCCGGCGAAAATGGAACTATCTCCTTATAATCTTCATATCTTACTGCATAAATATAGTTCGCTTCAAGCTTAACTAACTCTTTCCTAGCTTCTTCCCTGGTTTTAGCGGTAAAAACTGAAGAATTATACACAACTTTCTTTTTAGATACATTAGGTACATAACTACGTTTATTGGAAAAAACTGCAGGTAAGTATTTTGTGTGGAATGAGCACTGCAAACAAACCCTATCAAAAACTACAATTTTACCATCCGGCATTAATGATAAACGTATTAACGCATCCAGTTCTGATTGAGATACAAAGTAATTTCGGGTATTAGAATTGTACAAAAAAAATATACCAAAAATTATTGACGATATTGTAATTGCTGAAAAAAGGCGTTTCTTCTTAGACGAATCTCTTTTTAGAATAAAAAATAGGGCGGTTGTAAAAATAAGTAGGATTATAGCTTCCGCAACCATAATCCTTTTCTGTCTTAGAAAATTTGTGGCTTCGGGAGTTAAATCTCTAAATACTAGTCCGTCTTGAGAAAAAATCCAACTCTTTACGGGGGATATCAAGAAGAGATTGTCTTGCTTATTTATTTTAGCAGCAGGTGTATGAGTTAAAGCCTTTGGTATCTGATTTATCTTCCCTGAAAAAGTTAAATTATCTTTCGATAATTTGATCAAAGCTCCATCCTGATATTTCAAAACTAAATCACTACCATTAACATTTATTTCCTCCAATTTCTTCTTTAAAACAACCCATGCTTCTTTCTCATCACTGGCTGAATCAATAATTGATGGTATATTGATAAATAAATCAAGATCGCGATTAGGAGAAACATAATAAGGTTCCTCAAAATTATTAAAATAAAATCGAAGATCTAAAAATTTTGTTTCATAAGTCTCGTAATTGTAAGTCAAATGAGCTCTTAAAAAAGGTGATTGATACCAAATTGCTTTAATCTTTTTACCCAAAAAATCTTCTGTTTCAAGAATCTGAGAAGGGGAAATTGTAGGAAAACTATTTCTATACCAACCGGCAAAATCTTTCATCGTTACCACATCAACAAGACCTTTATTTTTCATATCCAAAACAAAATCAAGTTGCCTCGCAAAAGTACCTGCATATGTCTCTTGTGTAAAATCTCCTTCCAAGCCAATTGTGATTTGTCCAAAGCTATTACTATGTTTTTCGGCATAAAAACGAACCAGTTCTTGAAAGTAATCAATATCAAAATAATCCTGGGTACTAAAAAGGCTTGCAGGCCCTTTCCCGTATCCGTTTAAAGGATCTCTCTCTGCCCATTGAATAGTCACCAAATCAAGTTTTGAATTTATATCATTTGCAGGCATGCCGGCATGATATCTACTTGGGAAAAAAGGTGTGCTCCAATACTGCCCCCAAATATGATACCCATCAGTCTCGAATTGATCAGCGCAAGTCAAATTTGCGATCACACCATACTTATTTTTCATGTATTCTAATGAAAAACTATCAATCCACCAAGATCCTACGGAAACAGGATAAAAGCCAAATTTTTCTCTAAATTTATTAAAAACCTGATCAATTAATTTTTCTCTATCATCTTGCGTATATCCGGACAAAAAAAGTGAATTTGATCTATGCCAGGAATCTGTTTGATTATAAATTACACCCGCATCCCGTGCAAAAAGCGGTGTCACCTCTAAAAAAAGACCTAATTCTTGATTTCGATCCATTGTATTAGCAATAGACCTAACTCCATCATTTTGTATTGCATCATAAGTAAAAAGCCAAGTTGCCGGAAGGTTTCTTTTTGTAACTTCGAAATACTGAGAAGCTATACTCGCTTTAGGATCCTTAGTATATGCAGATATACGAACCGGATTAACTATATTTACAAATTGATTGAGGGTTTCTGTTTTAGCTAAAGCATGATTCGGCAATATCCATACAAAAAAACTAACAACTATAATAACAATCTGTAGAATTTTCATCCAACATTTACTCTGAAATTTAATTCCGGATCAAATCTCCATTTTCGTTTATTCTTATCTGAATAGTAATTTAATATTTTCAACCTGTAGAAAACTGCCAGAGTATCCACAAACATAGCGAAAACTGTCCTTAGAAATTGCTGGCTAGTGAGAGTAGAGGTACCTCCGAAGCGCAATGCGATATCAATAGGTGCTTCAAAAATTCTTGTAAATCCTAAATCATTGGCAACTGCCAGCATTTCCACATCGAAAGCAAACCGTTTCACCAAAAGCCTGGGGAGTACTTTTTCCAGCACTTCTCTTTTGAAAAATTTCATCCCCACTTGTGTATCCCTAATTTTGAGTCCAAATAATAACCAGACGAGAAATTGATATCCCATAGAAAGAATTCTTCTTTGCCAAGGATAACACACCTTAGATACCGGATGCCTTTTAGAACCTGCAATAATATCAGCATCATACCATTCAAAATGCTCTAAAAGCATTGATAAACCGTTTGGATTTAAATCCATACCCGCATCAATAAAACCTATGATATCTCCATGGCTTTCAGCCATTCCAAAACGGATTGCATAACCTTTGCCTCGATTCGTTTCGTATCCGACCACTTGAACGTTTTCGTATTTCTTGGCAAATTTTGAAGCTTTCTCGAATGTTTTATCGATCTTCCCGTCTACCACACAAATTAATTCTGTAGGATAACGGAGTTTATCTAAAACCTCTTTAATCCTTTTTAGATTTCCAATAATTGTTCGTTCTTGTTTATAACATGGGACGATTACTGAAATTAATCTTATTTCCATATATAGAGTATATAAGCAAGGCTACAAGTAGTAAAGCGGTTATAATAATTGAAATTGATATAACTGTAAGCAAATTTTGATGAAAGAAAATAATTGCAATAATTTGAAGGGTGGCTGCTGTAAGAGGAAATACCACAACTTTGGTTTTTCCTAAAGACAATAAATAACTTACTAATAGCGATCCCAGGGTAAACAAACTAATAAAAACCGCAAACCAGATTAATAAATTTTTTGCTTCAAGATACGCGCTGCCATAAAGCAAATTTATAGCAAAAGTTGGGAATAACCAATACAATCCCGAGACGAAAATTGCTCCCAACGCAGTCATGAGAAAACTATATTTAAAAATTTTCTTATAATCCTGCCCTTTAGCTTTTCTTTGGGAAACCAAAGGAAACATTACCGTGTTAATAGGACCTGTACCAAAAAAAATTATCTTTCCCAATGTAGACAGTGCCGCATAAATACCTGCCTCGTGGGCAGGAAAGAAATGTTTTACTAAAATAACGTCCGAGGAATAAAGGGAAGTTATTGCAACGGACTGTAAAGTAAAAGGTATTAAAAATGACATCATTGATTTAACATGTGATGATGGCTTAGTATTATTTACAGTTCGGTATCTTAAATAATAATTAGTAATATATAAACCTAAGATCGCAGATATAACCAAAGAAAACATTACCCCGCTAACTTGAAATCCCAGATATACCAGAGAAATACTTAGAATAAATTTTGCACTATTTTCAATTAACATACTGAAAATCATCTCTTTAAATTTCAAAAGACCCTGCAGTATTGCTCTGAATAAACCCGCCTGGAGAGAAAATAAAAAAGATACTGCAATAAATATTAAATAAGAAGTTTTATGAATATTCAAAAAAGACGCAATAAAAGGGGAGATTACCAAAACAGAAATTGAAAAAATTACAGCTGCTAAAAAGATCTTTGCCTTAAGCCATCCTATTACATTACTTATCTCCTGATCGCTTCTAGCAGAGGAGACTTGTTTGACAATTACAAGGCTCACCGATCCAGGGATTATACCCACAAGACCGATTAATGCAATAAGCGATGCCAATTCTCCGTATCCTGCAGGTCCAAGCATTCTTCCCATTACCAAATGATATAAGTAGTTTATAAAACTAACGCTATTTGAACCGATTACCATAATGGCGCTTCCAGAAAATAACGGATGTGTAACTATCCCTTTAATATATTTTTTCATGCTACCCAATATCCCCTTAAAAAAAGTGTCGTTTCTGCAATAAGCAAGAGGGCAGAAACAATCAAAAATATTGCCCTAAATAATTTTGGCAAATGACTAAACCATATAGCAGCTGCCAGAAATGAAGGAAATAAAATAATTACATAGCGGGGGATTGACGAAAAGCTCCCTTGAATAGTTGGCGTTAAAAACACAAACATCGCGTAAACCAAATACGAAAGTCTAATCTTTTTTATGTAACCATAGACAGGAAGTAAAAAAAATATCAACCCCGTAAGAAATTCTAATATTAGGGTTTGAAATATCGGATTTTGGATACTTGTAGTTACGAACATTTTAAGATAACGAAAATAGACTTGAGGTAAAGTAATTATCCCTCTTTGATGTTGCTCCCCGACCAAAGTCTGAAAATTGTAAAAAGCAATAGGATCTCCAACGCTGGCTTGTAAATACCACATATACGCTCCAAGGCCAAAGGGAATCAACAAAATCCAAAAAGCTCTGGAAAAATCTACCTTCTGCTGCCAGGCTTCAATTAAAAGTGCCGGTAAAAGGAAAACGCCAAAAACTCTAGTTGCAGACGAAACCATACCTGCCACTCCTGCAATAAACCAATTCCCTTTTCTCGCATTATAAAAAGATAGAACTGACAAAAGCAAAAATAGCGATTCGTTATAAACTGCACCAAAATAAAACGAGGTTGGAAAAATCAATATTAAAATAATTGTCAAATATGCTATTTGTTTTGAAAAATCAATCTTTATCAGCTCGAAGAGAAATATTAAAGCCAGTACAAAGGAAGTATTAGAAATGATCAATCCGGCGAGCGTGGAATTAATCAGAGATACAAGTAAATTGTAGGGGTCAGGTCGTGCGAAAATTGATATTAAAAAAGGATAAATTGGGAAAAAAGCCTGTTCTAAATGCTTGTAGCCAAATATAGCAATAGACAGGTAGTGCTCGCCATCGAAATTTGCCCAGGAAAAAAATTCCGGTGATAATTGATAATTTGTAGGACCGCCTCCAAGGAAACGATCTTTATATCCCAAAGGGAGAAAATTTATAGCAAGAAAAGAAATAATCGCCAAAATAAATCGCCATGCTAAAAACAACATTAGAATCTTAAAAATTGATGATTTGAAGTTTAATCGGTTAATCATTTTTCAGCGCTTTCAAATAAACCGATTTTGTTTGCTCTGCTACTTTTTTCCAGGAAAATTTAGCAGCTTGTTGCAATCCCAACCTGGATAACTTATCCAATAAAGATTTATTTTCTAGCAATTCCGTCATGATAGAAACAAATTGTTTAAGATCGTCAGGATCAAAATAAACTGCTGCTTGCCCGCCGACCTCCGGTAAACTCCCTCTATTTGATGAAATAACCGGAGTGCCGCAAGCGAAAGCTTCCAAGACAGGCAATCCGAAGCCTTCATAGACAGAGGGCTGGACATACATCGTTGCCAGATTGTAGAAAGATACCAAATCGTCGTCCTTAAGTTGTCCCGGTCGAATGATATTTGCTTCAAGCTTATATTGTTTGATTAATTGATTCACGGATTTTAAACTTTGAAGTTCGGGATGATTAATATTTTCTACATCTTTTAAGAATACTCCACCAACCAAAACTAACTTGATGTCTTTAAAACCGGGGGATTTGATCAATTGCCGGAAGCCTTCTATCAAAAAGGGTAAGTTTTTAACCCAGTTGGCATCTCCCACATAGAGTAAAAATTGATCAGGCAAGCGGTATTGCCGTTTTATATGCAGTAGTTTCGTATCATTGCTTAAAATTTCAAATGTCGGATCTGAGGCCAGAGGAATTACTGTAATCTTTTCATCTTCAATCTTTAGATGTTTCATAATATCTATTTTGGATACCTTGGAATCCGTAATAATATAGTTGCAACTTTTTAATGCTATCTCTTGCAGGATAAAATTAATTTTACCTCTTAGGCCTACCGGATAATGTTCAGGAAAAACAAGCGGCATCACATCATGGATAGTCACAACAGTAGGTAGTCGTCTTTTGATAGGCAGAGTGTGAAAAAAAAGATCAAACCATGGATAATGGACAAGATTCGCATCTTTAACTTCTGACAAGTTAATAAATTCTTGGATCTGGATCGAAGTGTCTTGTTTTAAAAACTCAAGCAGAAGGTTAGTATAATATCCTATACCTCTTACTTTATGAGCATTTTTTACCGGTAAATAATTAATCGCGATTTTCATAGTGAATCCAAAATTTTAAAAAAGCTACAGGAAACCGCAGCGAAGAAAATAACGCAAAAACAAAGCCGGGAAAACCATCCACATAACCCCTATGTCTAAAGTAAGTTTTAATAAACCAAAATAAAGGTTTAAACAACAGAAAATCTATAAAAGTAAAAATGCCTTTTTTGATACCGGCTTCTTTCAGTTGAGATGAGAATAAATCCGTATATCTGTTAAACCTCTCAAGATATATCGAAAAGCTTTTGTCTCTTAGGTGTAAAAGGTCGTTTTTTAAAAAACCTACTTTACCTTCCACAACCGCCTGTTCGTGTACATCGATTGCCGGAAGCCTGCCAAATCCCCGCCTGTAAAGCCTCAAGGTATAATCAGGATACTGACCTCCTTTGGTTAAAAATCTACCCAAGAAAAAATTCTTTCTGGGAATCCAATATCCATTAACGTTGGATTTTAGGGCTGTTACTTTTATAATTTCTTCCACCAGCCCTTTAGTCACTATTTCATCAGCATCAAGCTGTAAAATCCAGTCTCCAGAAGATGCATCGATTGCTTTATTTTTATTTATGTGAAAAATGGGGGGATTGTTTGTACGAATAATTTTTGCATCAAATTCTTTGGCAATATCTAAAGTTTTATCTTTAGATCCACCATCAACAACAACTATCTCCCAAGCTAAATCCTTTACAGAGTTTAGGCAAGTTTTCAAATTGCTTTCTTCGTTAAAAACAGCTAGGACTACTGAAACTTTTGTCATATACCACTTACCAGATAAAATGCGACTCCTCCATCAGGATAGTAAATTATCTTCTTAACATCAAACGATGAACGACGTCTTAATCCATCATATTGGCTGGGACTCAGCACATATAACACATTTCTATCCGGGACGCTTTCCACGCTGTCCCATCCTCCAAAGTAAAAATTAATCCTTTTTCGTTGACCTTCTTCTGTAAGATAAAAGTTCTCAAAATACGAAACTGTATTATAACTTTTACTTTCTTCTAATCTATTATAGACTACGGCATTTAAATATTCAGGTAAAGGAGTTTTTAAGTAAAAAAGATAAAATATATACGGTTGTGAACGGATGTCTGTAACATACACCTGAGTGTATTCCGGATGAGATTTTACAAACTCTGCTGATTGTTTCATGCCGTACTGCCATTCAATGGCATCTTTTTTTGGATAAGAATTATAATAATAATCAGAATAAGAATAAAATTGAATACCAAGTAAAATTAATATTGCTACTAAAATAGCAACTTTAGAGCTACCTTTAAACCGGTTGATTATATTCCCTGCACCAAATGCCGCAATAAGATTTAAACTGCCCATCATGAATAACGCCCTGGTTGCATTAGGAGCATGACTAACCAGACTGGATGGTATAGGAGAAAGCAACAACCATGTAAATACAACCGCAGAAATTTTTGATCTTAATAATAATAAACAAACCAATCCTACAAAAATAAATAATGCATCAATTTTATAAAATTCTCCTTGTGTTTTAACAGAATTTCTTGGATTTTGATCACCGGAGATAAAAAGATATTGGGGGGTAAAATGCGAAAAATATTGATTAAGAGTAATCTCTCCTAAACCAAGCATATGATTTTTAGTCCTTTGGAAAATCTGAGTTTTCTCAATTATATCTTTGCCAAATTGGGTTTGTTGCACACGTGCCATCCCCAAAATCCTTGGGTCATAAATTATAAAAATTGCAAGAATAATCATTAAGCTTAAACCCAAATAGAAATTAAAAGAGAGTTTAAGTAATTTTTTAATATAAAGTACTACAAGCACGAAAACTACGGGAGGTACAACAATTATTGATGAATGATAAGATAAAATACTTAATCCGAAACTAAAAAATGACAGACTAATAAACCAACCTTTTTTTTGCAGCGCCAGATAAAACAGTAACAACCCCAGCATAAAGAAAAAAAGAGCAAAGTTTATCTCCCATAAGCCTCTTGAAAATTGTAAATGATAAGGGGAAATTGCCAAAAATAATGCTGATAGCAAAGCAATAAGATCACTTTTAAATAAAATTAGCGCAAGGTAAAAAATTACTATTACGCTTAAAACGCCTACGGTCGCTCCAGGCAGTCTGGTTGTAAAATCAGATAACCCGAATAACTTAACTACCGGTGCTGTTAGATAAATATGAATAGGGCGCTTATCGTCTCTAAATGAAGTAAAAACCAAAGGGAGAAATTTTCCCCATTCATCCCTACCCCAATTAGCGATAGTGTATGCATTATAACCTGCATCTACTTCATCCCAGTTTAAAGATGGTGGAACTTGATCCAGCCTATAAACTCTCAAAAAAGTGGCCAATAAAATAATTAAAAACAATAATATCTTAATTTCTTTCTTCATTTTTTATTTTAACTTATACATCCGGAAAGCAATTTCTCCATCCAGAAAATTAATAATCTCTGAGGGGTTCAAATCAGGAAGCAGCTCTTTAGCGGAAGCAAAGATTAAAGTATTTTTTGAGTCTTTGTTTAATAATTTATCTATCTTGCCAAACTCAAATTTATCAAAACTTGATACAGTAGAGAATCCCCATTGGTCAACGTTATTTCTAACTACACTCTGCCTAAATTTGTTGGAATCAATTTTTAGATAAAACAGAGCAAAAATATACGGCTGAGCATATTCATCGGAAATTATCACCTGATCATATTTATCAAAATTATTTTTATAATCTGTAAATATCTTTTTATAACCGTATTGCCAGTCTTTTGACGACTCCACGGGATAGGTATTTAAAAAACTAAAGAAATAGTTACTAAAAAAGATAAGGAAAATTATTACAACTATCAAATTGAAAAGTTTTCTATTTTTAACCCATTGCCAAAATTGAACTACTCCAAGCGCAGAGATGATGGAAAGAAATGGAACCACAGAAATGGTTCGCAAGGCGTGCGGAGCCTCTTTTGTAATGGCAGCCGGGATAAATCCTAACAGCAACAATGCAAAGAGTAAAATTTTGTATTTTGACTTACTGACAGTTATATACCAAACTCCCAATGTTAAAAGCAGCAAATCAGGAAAATAAAGTTGCCCGAAACCTGTTTGTTGACTTCTTAAATTTTTATCTCCCCGCAAAAATAAAAAGTTTGGATTAAAATGTGAGAGATAATTTTGGATAAAAGTTGAACTTGTTGTGCTAACTGCTTGAAGACGGGAAACACCCGCATCATATACATACAATCTGTAAATCGGGACTGCGCTTAGAGCTAAGAAAATTACGGAAAGCGCTAAGGGTAAAATACCTTTTTTAAAAGTATCAATAGGGTTCCTTAAACTGTGCGCAACTAATATCAAAATTGTAAGAGGAACCACTATCCTAAAACTATTATAACTATACGCACATAAGATAAAACTCAAGATAGAAAAAAAGATGTACCAGAGGTTTCTATTATTTTGTAGAAATAAATATATTGCCAATACATAAAACATCAACCCTGCCGTCGCTTCATAGCCTGTTCTTGAGAAAATAAAAAACCAGGGCGAAACAGTCATAAAAAAGCTACTTAATAAACCTACTGTTGCATTATCCGACAATTTCCTTGCCAGAAAAAAGATTAAAAAAACTGTCCCCAAAGAAAATAATACTGCCGGCAACCTTACCGAAAACTCATTTAATCCAAAAACTTTAACGCTTGCTGCGGTAACATAAATATAAACAGGTAACTTAAATTCTCCAAAAGCTCTAAAATGAATGGGAAGAAATTCACCCCATTCGTCTTTACCGGTTTCGGCTATTGAATAAGCGTTATAACCAATTGAAGCTTCATCCCAATAAACAGAGGGAGGAATTTCAGAAAGTTTAAAGAATCTGGTAAATAGAAAGAGAAACACAATTAAAGCCAGGAATAAATTAATGCTTGAAAATTTCATCTTACTTCCACAATATCAAAATCATTTTCACCATTTAAGAATTTAACAGATAAAAGCCTGGGAATTTCTTTAGGAAAATCTTCTCCCCTGCCAATAAATAACAGTTTCTTCCCGGGATTTGCTTTTACGATATCTGTAAACTGCGTCCCTTTATCTCCTAAATCCGGAAAGTAAAAATTACTAAACTTTAAAACCCTTACCCAATCATATGTTTCAAATCTAACTAAATTTGGATCATTTTGGTATTTTACCGGATCAAACTTAAGATAAAACAGGGTAAACATATGCGGTTCCCCATAATGCCTGGTAAAAATAATTTCATCGTATTCATCCTTATGCTTGCCAATATAATCTACTACCTGTTCATATCCATACTGCCAATCTCTGGAATACGCAACAGGATAAACCTTGTAATATTGATACAGGTAATAACCCAAACCAGTTATTATTACTGTTACGAATACTGCAATGGAGATAATTTTCCAAACTTTAGAAAACTTTTTAAACCATCTTAAACTAAAAACAAAACCTAACCCGGAAACTAGCTGATAAAAAGGGGCTGCAATTAATGTCCTCAAAGCATGCGGAATACTATCTCCTGTTGTTGCCACAGGAATAAATGCCAGTAGTATCCAAGCGAATAGAAATCCCTTAAAGGGATTTTTTAAACGGAAAAGAGCATAAAGGCCCAAAAAGAGAAACGGGGCTTGGAAATAGTAAAGTTCTCCCATATTCTGAACATGGTGTTGTTTATGGGGAGCGCCGGATATAAATAAGAATTGCGGAGTGAAGTGAGAAAGATAATTCCTGGTGAAATAAAATGCAATATATGTAACTTTATTATGAACAAATCTCGGCAAGGGTTGGGGTAATTTCGAATTGCCCCGATTTTCATTAATCCGCGGAATAAGTCCCGGATCATCTGTAATACTAACCAACTTGTAGCGGGCGCTCCGCTCACCGCTAAATAAATACGGAATAAGCGGCAACAAAAGAATAGTAAAAAATACCACAGAAATAATCGCTACTTTTCTAAATTTAATTAAGCTTTTTCTATAGAGAAATAGTATGGCAATTAAAAATAGTGGGGTAAAAATTCTGGCGGAATTGTAAGTAAAGACTGACAAAGCAAATGGTATCACAGAAATGATAAACCATTTCTGATCTTTAAATCCTTTCACTAAAAACCAAATTCCGGCAGTGACAAAAAATGTCGCCAACGACGATTCAAAAGATGCTCTTGTTAAATGAATATGCCAAGGAGAGATCCCAAGTAAAAATGCCGAAGCTAAACCAGCCAATTCGTTTTCAAAAAGCACTCTGCCTAAAAAAAACATACACAATACGGTTAACGTCCCATACACTACCGGGGTAATCCTTACTCCCAACTCATTAAGTCCAAAAATATATATTCCCGGGATACTCGCATAAATTTGTACCGGTAGTTTATATTCACCGTAGGCTTTAAAATGTATTGGGAACGGCTGGTTCCACTCATCCTTTCCTGTTTTCAAAATAGAATAAGCATTATATCCTATAGAAACTTCATCCCAATTCAAAGCTGGAGGATCTTCCGTAACCTTACAGAATCGTAAAAAAAATGATAAAGTTACAATTAGAAAGAGTGCTGTATATATTTTATATCTCATTGATACTACCAAATTAATGTTAGCAATTTATGCCCATAAAAGCTATTATCATATGTAAGTCACAAATGAGAAAACTGCTGTCAGAACATTGGCTATATTTAATCCTCCTAATAATACTTGCCATTTTAGGCGCTAAAGCCCTTATTCATCCCGGTCTTTTTACAGCCCATGATATTTGGCATCAAGTAGTCAGACTGTACTACTATTCCCAAGGAGTAAATGACGGGCAATTCCCCCCTTATTGGATTTCACAGCTTGCAAATAATTTTGGATATCCGTTGTTTTTCTTTTCCTACCATCTTCCTTGGATTATTGGTGTTTTATTACTCAAGTTAGGATTTGATATCCCCAACACAATAAAAATTTTATTCTTTTTATCTTACATAGCTTCCGGTATCACAATGTATTTCTTTGTAAAAAATCTACTAAGGAACAGGTTCTCAGGGCTTATTTCGGGAATACTATATCTGTGGTTACCTTATCATTTTTTTATTATATTTGTTGGCGGATCGATGGGGATTGCTTTTGTCTTTGCTTTTCTACCTCTTTCGTTTTTGGGCATACATTTGATAAAAGAGGAATCAAAATTCGGTATACCTATATTAGCCATTGGCCTTTCAGGGATAATTCTTTCACATATAATGCATCTTATATTTTTGTCTCCCCTCATTCTAATTTTTCTTTTGTGGGAACTTACCAATGTCCAAAGAAGGATTAATTTCTTGAAAAATATAAGTCTTGGTTTAGTGCTTGGAATTTTAGTCTCTTCTTTTTATTTGATACCGGCCCTTTACTATAACCAATTCACCAAAGTACACCAAGAAACCGGTTTTTCCGAACTCTACAAAAGGAACTTCATTAATTTTAATCAGTTGATCTATTCAAAATGGGGTTATGGCCCGATAGTAAATAATGCCAAAAATGGAGAGAATTCTTTCCAGCTGGGATTAGCCCAATGGATTTCTATGATTTTTCTAGTTTTATTGATTTTCTTCAAAAAAATCTCTAAAAACTACCAAAGTTTAAGTACAAGTTTAGTTATTGCTTTTACCATCAGCATCTTTTTAATGCTGGACTGGTCAAAATCTATTTGGAGCATAATAACTAAATTTGTAATTGTAGATTTTCCGTTTAGGTTACTCCTTCCAGCAACATTTATTGCATCCATTAGTACGGGAATTGTTTTACAAAATATTGGAAAACGGTGGAGAAATCTTGTTTTCTTCGCTTTTATCTTCATAGCAATATATACTAATAGAAATCATCTGAACGTCAATCAGTACACTAATTTTCCCATTTCTAGCTACCTGAATATAGAAACCGAGGCAACAACCAATGCTTTTAATGAGTACTTACCAATACAGGCTGAAGCCAAATTATTAAATAAACCCTGGAATGAAATAGTCGGAGAAAATTTGTCTGCTTCCGGTGTCAAGAAATCAACCAATCAATTATTATTCAACATCAATGTTATTAAAGAAGGGACCGCATCAACCGGTCAATTCTACTTTCCTGGTCAAACTCTTTATTTAGATAATAAAGTAATAAAATTTAGCACTGATAAAGAAGGAAGGATTAGTTTTATAGCGCCTCAAGGAAACCATACTGTAGCAGTAAGATACCAAGAAACTCAATTAATAAAAGTCTCTCAGCTTTTATCTATAGTCGGTTTTATATTAACAATTGCACTTTTTATTAAACCTAATTTGTGAAACCTATAAATCATTATCCACCAAAATGTATCCAAAATAAACTTAGCGCCTTTAAGAAATTGTATGGAGGAAGCCTTTTCGTGATATCTTGTAGGGATAGGTATCTCTCCGATCTTAAACCCGTAGCTTAAAGCTGAAATTGTCATCTGTTGATCGAAAACAAAATCATTAGAAAATTTTTGAAAAGGAACTGTTTTAAGAAGTTTAACAGAATATGCCCGAAAACCGGAAAAATGCTCGGTAAAATTAACATCAAGTAAAATATTTTCCAAGATGCAAACTATTCTGTTTATAGAATATTTGATTTTAGGCATACCTCCTGACAGAGCCGATTGCCGGCTCTGAATCCTTGAACCAAACATAAAATCATAACGGCCATCTTGAATCGGCCTAATTAATTCTCCAATTAATTTAGCATCATACTGATAATCAGGATGCAGCATCACAACAACGCTTGGATCATCTTTTAAAGCCTCATAATAACAAGTTTTTTGATTGCCTCCGTATCCTAAATTATGTGTATGGGAAAACACCCTAATGCCTAGATTTCGCGCAATTTCAACAGTGTTATCATGGCTTCTATCGTCCACCAGGATAATATTCTTCCTGAATTCTTGAGGGATCTCTTCATAAGTACTCTTAATTGTCTTTGCCGCATTATATGCAGGCATTACTATTACAACCTTTGCAACTTTACCTGTTCCCATATTTCACAGTTTATAATTTTATTGCATAGAAAGCTAGCTTGCCATTATAAAAAAAGAATCTTTTTATTATCTTATTTTTATCTTCTATGTCTTTTTCGCGAACACTCCAAGGACTTGCAATAACTAATGTATTTTTTAAATCCTTATCAGTCAGCCAATAAACTTCTCTTATGGAAAACTTATCAAAGAGCACCTCTCTTGGCTTATCCCCTAACCGGTATTCTTTCTGAAATTTATCAGGCGGCATCTGGCCATAGTAGGCAAAATAGTAATACGCTCCTGCTCCTATTTTCGGCTCAAAATCGCCAAACTGCGGATCAAAAATAATGCTGTCAAAATTTTGATACTGACTCCAGGCATACAAGGCAACCTGTTTAAAAGGATATTGTATATGCTGGGATCTTTCAAAAGGAAAATTAACAAAATACATATGTATAAAATACATAAAATTAAAAATTAAAGCTAATGCAAATAAACAAATCAGGGGATAAAAAAACCGTTTGGATTTCTTAGTTATTTGAATAAACCAATAAAATCCTACCGCGCAAATAATATTCAACATTGTAAAAACCATAATACTTCTATGCGGACTATGCGATTCAAAAGTCAAACCGCTTGGTAGCATCCCTAATAAAATCCAGGCTAAAATAAACATTTTAGCCTGTTTAAAACCATTCAGCCTGATTAAATAAATTAGCCCTAAAACGAAGAGAGGTAATTGAATTAGTAATAATAGTCCTTGGTTTAATAATCTCTCGCCAGTAAAATCTAAACCATTTGCAAAAATAAAATCTACATTAAATTGCTCCAAATACCTGTTAAAACTAAAGTCTAATATCGCTTTATTCTTTAGTAGAAATGAAGTTAAATAATTTTCCGACTTTGAATACTCTATATTTCTCTCCAAATTAACATCCTGGGTTATAAAAACAGTTTTAGACCTATACCGGGCACCCGGATTAGTAATAATTATCAACACCAAGGGAACTAGCAAAACCCCCAATACCAGTACAGGTAACAATACTCGTTTGACATTATTTAAAAAATGTTCTCTGTATATCAGTACGAAGGAAAAAAGGAGAAACGGTATTAAAATTGCATGAGAAAAATAAGTATAAGTTGCAATTGCCAGAAACAAAAACCCTATGTAAAGCATCCTGGTATTAGATTTCTTATCGATATAAGCTAATAAACTTGCAAAACCAAAAAGCATAAAAAAGATCCCGGCAACATTTTCAAAGCTTTTTCGAGAAAAAAATATTTCAAAAGGAGAAATAGCAGTAAAAAACGATGCGCATATGGCAATCCTCCAATTTTTAAATAACTTCAAGACAAAAAAATAAACAGCTATTATAGTCAACCATCCGAAAATTACACCCGGTAATTTGATAATCACTTCCTTATTCCCTAAAAACAAATAAAAAAGACTTGTTATATAT
Organism: Candidatus Daviesbacteria bacterium; assembly: GCA_028715175.1. Taxonomy (GTDB): domain Bacteria; phylum Patescibacteriota; class Microgenomatia; order Daviesbacterales; family UBA10151; genus UBA10151. The sequence continues at coordinate 329,727 of JAQUSJ010000001.1, read as the reverse complement.
GTGTAAAACGGCGACTTAAAATCATTTACCGAAGGGAATATAGTCGGCATAAAATTGCCATATACATCTTTACCTGTTTCTGCTATAGAGATAGCATCATACAATTGACTAATCTCGTCGTGGTTTAGCTGCACCGGAAAATCTGTCAGTCTATAAAATCTAAACACGCCTCCAATCAGAATTATGGAGAGTAGTAATAAAGATTGTTTTGAGATTATTTTACGCATATGGTTGATCGAAGAAGATAAACTATATTATTACCCAAATCATCTTTGTATGTTTTTACAACTGTCTTTTCAGCAGTAACATTTAACCATTTTTGTATCTCTTCAAGATCCCTCTTGCTTGCAAAAATATGAGTTGATTTATCCAAACCGCAAAAATAAAAGGTATCATCGTTCCCAATGATTTTAATACCAGATACCTGACTTTGATGAAATTTGTAGGGAAATTGGATGTTTTTAAAATCATCTTTAGCGACAAGCGGTGTGTACCATTCCAAAAACGGAGCTATATCAGAAGTAAAATCGTCAGATAAAGCAACTTTACTATTTACCGAAAGATTATAACCATCCTCTACTATTTGCTTCACCCAAGCCGGACGGGAATAATTAGTCTGCTTTATTTGAGGAGAAACAAAAAACATATTAATAATAACTTCAAAGATCATTAACGAGAGAACGGCAATTTTAAGTAAACGGTTTAATTTTATTAACCCCAAAGCTATGATAAAAATCAAAAAAGGGAGAACAATAACAGCAATATCCTGGCGGTTACGGGGATATACAAAAACAAGAGGGAAGGTCAAGACTAAAGGATAAAAAAGTAACGCTCTTAACTTTACATCACTTTTTCGTATTAAGGCAATAATCCCGACAATAAAAGGAAAGATCGCAATTTTAGGGAACGCTCCCATGCTACTAAAACCCATTTTCCCTTCTTCATCAAATTGACCAAAAAAAACAGCAAGATCTAAATGGGATAGCCAATTCAAAACCCCTACGGCAATAAACTGTAATTTATTAAATAATATTTTTTCAACAAAATTAGGCCAATGCGACTCTAGTCCTTGTCCTCTGGATCTATTCATAGCAACCGTGATGCTATTCTCTTGAAGAAGCAAAAAATCATTCTCCAAAAAACTCCTGGTAGCTTGCGGTACACGTAAAAACAAAACTACAGCTACTGTTGTTAGAAACAAAACAATAAGAATAACGCTTATTTTTGTCCTCTTTCGCAAATTTGGCTGAAAAAATGTCAAAGTAAGCACAGTAAAGGGAATGAGTATCCACCAGGCAATTTTTGAAACAGCGATAGAAAATATTACTGTAAAAACCACGCTTAAAAAATTTATCTTTTCTTTAGTCAACAAATAAAAAAGCAGAATTAAACTAAAAGTGAACACTATTGTTTCGTTTGGAATCTTAGAAAAGAAAATTAAGGAAGGTGTAAAAGCAGCAACTAACGCTGCTAGCAGTCGGAATTCTTTTTTCAAGAAAAAAATATCGGAAATCTTATAGATTAATACCACAATCAGAATTGATATTAATATAAACGGCATTCTTGCTCCTAAATCTGTTTTGCCAAACACCAGCGTTCCCAAAGCTGTAATATATGAAACAGCTGGAAGCTGATAATCTCCTGAGGAGTTGAAAAGTATCGGCATAACCCTACCGAGCTCGTCCTTGGCTGTCGTTGCAAGAGTATATCCTCTGAATGCTACTCTCGCTTCATCTGAAGTAAAAGCAGGAAAAGTTAAGTTGGTAACTCTTATAAAAAATGCGGCAAAGATAATTAATAACAAAAGTATAAAATGATTTTTATTCATTCAACAAGTATTTTTGTATTTAAATTACATTTTATATCAGGATCTGTTTCATAAGCTTTCAAAACTACATCACCTGCTGTATCTTTAATATCAAAAAGAAAACTTAACTTATGTTCTTTGACTTGATTATCAGAGATTGCCAATAGATCCCCTACTAAAATCTGTTTTTTGCAAGCATCTTCTTTCCAGAAAATTGGCCTTGCTTCAATATTATCAACAATGTATATTTCATTAGGATCAAAGCTACTGTAATACCTACCAACCACTAGTGGTCCTAAATCCTTCTGTAATTTATTAGGATCATATTTTTTGAAAAAGGCAAACATAATTCCTGCTGCTGGTTCCCTGGAAGAATCAACGACAAAGTGTTTATCTCTCATAAGTTCAATTTGTTTTAGTAATTCTACATATGAATAGCCATAATTATGAGAACGCTCATACTTTAGAAGAACAAAGTAAGCAAGGTATAACTGAATTAACGACAATAAAACAACTACAGTAAAAGTTAAAAGTTTAAGCTTAAAAGAAGAAAATATACCCAATAAATAATTCAGACCAAAAGCAATAGTTATAGTAATACCCCAAAGAAAACCAAGCACGCGAATAGTAGCAAATGGGTCTCTGGTTAAACTAGCTGCGAAAGGCCCTATCACAAGCAATAAAATCAATATCTTAACAAAAGACAGTGATCTATTTAGAATCAATGATCGTAATCCAAAGAGAAATGGGATAATCACCCAACTGTAAAATACAGAAAGATCTGGCATTGAGCGTACACCTTGTTGAGGATCAGGATCGAAAAATAAATTCTTTGGAGAAAAATAGGCCAAATACTGACTTACAAATTCTCTAACTATAAATAATAATCTGCCAAGAGGTATATTGCGAAGATTGCCACTGTTTTCTTGGAAGAATTGTTCACTAAAGTAATTTACCTGAATAATTCTTCTAGTAAATGCTCCGGAATTTGCAACCCAAAGATGCGGTATCTGAGTAATTATAAAAAGAACTATCCCTAAAATAAATATCCTCCTTTGCAAAAATATCGTCTTTCTAAACAACCATATAAAACCAATTAGGAACAAAATACTAATTATCCGCTCACTGTAATAAGCATGAGTAGATAAACCTAAGATAAATGTTGCTATAGGAAATAAACGTCGATGCCTCAAAGAAAAATAAAAAAACATTATACTTAAGATAAATAGAGTTACCCCTAAGCTTGCCTCTGTACAAATCCTCGAATAAAATACTGCCCATGGTGATATCGCAACCATTAATGCTGAAATAATAGCTAGGCTATTATTTTTTCTATTCTTTTCAAAATTAATGAATAGCAAGAATGTTATACCTATTAAAATAACTCCTGACAAAGCAGAGATGAAACGGATTGAAAATATAGAATTTCCGAAAAAGTAGATAGGCGCGATGGTTAAATACGTGTATAAGGGTACTTGGATTGAATCAAATAAACGAAAAAGTATAGGAAAAGGCTGACCGTAACGATCTTTTCCGGTATTAAGAAGTGAGAAAGCATTATACCCTTGTGAAGATTCATCTATGGTTAAACCCGGAGGAATACTACCTATTTGGTAAAATCTTAAAATTGCACTAAAAACAATGATTACAATAAAAATCACAATTAACTTTAGATTATATTTCATATCATCTTCTTAATATTTTTAAAAGATAAAATAAGTCCAACTGTAATTAAGTAATTAATAAGCGGGAAAAATAGTATAGGTCCAAGGTTGTATTTAGAAGAGATGATTGAACTTAATAACAAAACAGATATTGCATAAATCAGAAAATTTGGCAATAAAATATATATAGAGTAGAAGACTCCAATTAAGAAAAATGGTAAAAAGATTGGTGAGTATTTATTAAACTCTTCAACGCCCGCCCGCTCTCTCGGATGACTGGCAAAAAAATATAGATTAGGATCTAAATTGGCAAAAAGATTACGTTGTAATTTTATAAGAGGAAAATTATATTCTTTAAAGTAAGTTAAAGAGAATTTATTTGTGTATATTTTACCTAGATCCTTGGCATAAAATTCATGTCTTTTGTTATACTGTTGTATATCTAAAGCTGAGCTTCGAAAGAGATTTTCGTCGAAGGCTCCCTTTACAGCAATAAAAGATAAAACCGCAGTCAATACCAGCAATGATAACAATAGTTTTCTGGATTTAATTTGCCAAAAATATATAAATACTACAAGACTTAGAACAAAAACCAATAAACCAATCCAAAGATTTTTCTGAATAATTATCCACCACCAGGGATTAAATAATATTACTAAAATATGGATAAGTATGAATCTATTTATATTAATAACATTTTCCTTTCGCCCTTGTTGAATAAGCTTTTAACTTAACCTTACCAGACAAATCCGGAATCTCAAATTCCCGGTGCAACTCATGCTCTTTAATATCGGCTTCTGAAACAGCTAAAAGATCTCCTACTATAATATCACTTATGCAAGAATTTTCTTCCTGTTTCCAAATATCATCTTTTATTTCCACATTACCAATAACTTTGTTACCATTAAAGTCTGCAGCATTATAATAATTTTTTAAAACATCTTTTCCCTGATCTTGTAATTTATACGGATCATATTTTTTAAAGAAAGCAAACCAAATATAAGATTGGCTCTGTCTTTCTAAGTCAACAACAAATTTTTTAGAACTTAACTCTTCGGTTTTTTTGGCAAGTTCAATATATGGAAACCCGTATTCAGAACTTCTTTCATATTTTAATAATATGAAATAATTGTTATAAAGAGTTACAAAAGTGAAAGTTGAAATAATAAACAATAAAATAACTTTAAGAATATTAAACCGGAGATTGCATAAAATTTCAAATCCTCCAAAAGAAATAATAATGGATAGTACCCAAAATAAAGGCAAAACTCTTAAAGTATAAAATGGTTCCCTTGTTAAAGCAGCTGGAATTACACTTACAGCTATAAACAGCAGCAAAATTTTAATTGTAGGATCTTTACGTTTTTCCCAAAATACTTTAAAACCAAATAACAGTGGTATAAACATCCAGCCATAAAAGACAGATAAATCAGGGATAGATCTTCCCTCTTGAGGATCAGGATCAAAAAATAGATTCTTTGGAGAAAAGTATGCAAGATAATGGCTTGAGAATTGATTGAAAATATAGATTTGCTGACCAAAAAGAACAGATTTTAAGTTTCCTCCATTTTGATCAAAATAATTTTTGCTAAAATAATTAACCTGATCTAATCTTCTGGTACCGGCTTGAGAATTTATCAAAGTTAGTTGGGGAATTTGAATAATAAACATTAGAGCTAATCCCACGAGTACTATTTTCTTCCTGCTTAGAAATTGCTTTGCGAAAACTATTGTAAAACCCAAAAGAAATAAAATGGAACTAAGTCTTTGCGCTTGATAAGCATATGTTGAAACCGCCAAAAGAATGCTGGCGTAAATAAAAAAAACCGGTTGTCGCAAAGATCTAATCAGAAAATATGCAGCGCCCGCCACCAAAAAAAGGGCCAAATTCGCCTCAACCGCTGTTCTGCTAAAAAAGATTGACCATGGCATAAAAGAAACTATAAAACTTGCAAGTAGCGCCTGCCAAAATTTATTGTTTTCTTTACTGTTATAGATAATTATAAATGTCATCAACACGGTTAAAATTCCTGCTAGCGCGGAAAGCAAACGAACCGCAAAAATAGATAAGCCAAATAGAAAAATGGGGGCAGTAGTCAAATATGCATACAGCGGCGACTGATATGCTCCAAAAGAACGAAGGAATATCGGAAAAGCTTTTCCGTATTGATCTTTACCGGTTAAAAGCAGCGAATAAGCATCATAGCCTAATGAGGCTTCGTCAGCATTTAATCCTGGAGGTAATTGATCTAAATGATAAAAACGTAAAAATATACTAATCGCCAAAACCGAAAAAAAGAGTATTATTTTTATCGTTCTCATTTTAGTGTATTTTCCTAATCAAAGACTTCAAAAGAGCTACAGAATACATGATACCTAGTGCTGTTAGTGCAGTTACAAAAGGGAAAAACAAAATCGGTCCAAGTCGATATGTTGGCGCGATGAATCCATTAATCAAAGCAGCAACCAGTAAATACGCGATCGCCAGTAATGATTGCAGTTGCAAACTATAGACTATACCAATAATAAAGAATATCAGATACAATGATTGAAATTTTTCAAATTCATTTATTCCGGCTCTTTCTCTTGGATGGCCGGCAAAAAAATATAAATTAGGATCTAACGCAGAAAAAAAATTCCGTTGAAATTTATAGAAAGAAAGATTGTAATTTTTATAATAATTTAATGAGTACTTATTCAAAAAGAATTCTCTTAATTCTTTGGCGAAATAATTGTGCCTCTCGTTCAACTGGACCTCTTCATTAACATTAAGTTTACGGAGATTCCGATCGAAACCCAGTTGCACATTCACTGCAGAAACTACCACAAAGATAGAACAAAACAATAAGATTAATCTGGTATTCCGCTTATTATTCAACAATAGTTTAACAAAAATAACAGTAATTATGATTAGTGATAAACACAAGAGAAGATTGTCATTTAAAATTTTCCAGGTCCAGGGAGTTGTGAAGACTATCAGTATAACAACTAATAAAGCTTTATTTTGAGCAAGAATACTTCGTATATTGAGTTTTCCCATAGGCTTAAGCAGTTAATCGAAGTATCTTTTGCACAAAGTTATTCTTATCGAATCCTTTGGCCGATTTTATAGCTTGCTCTGACATTTTTTGTATTAAATGAGCATCGTTTACTAAATTTATTGTTAATTCTTTAAGCTGCATTAAATCATCCCACAGAAATCCGTCTTTGCCATAAGCCACTGTCTCTTTTAATCCGCCTTTATTTATTACCACAGGTACACATCCAGCTGCCATTGCCTCAACTGCAGAAATTCCGAAATGCTCCATTTTCGCAGGATCAGTTTCCCCAAATCCGGCTGCATGCCAATAAATACTTGACTGTCCGTAAAGCTTGATTAATTTATCGTAATCCAGATTTGGATAAAATTTTACAGGTAATCCATCTGCCAAGATTTGCAACTGCTCCAAATAATCCATATCTCCTTCTCCGGCCGATCCGACCAACTGCAAACTCCACCCATTAATCTTTCCGGTTTCAAAAAGCTCTCTAAAAGTTTTGATCAAAATCTCGTGTTTTTTATCTTTTAGATATCCAAAAAAGCGACCGACTGACAATATGTATTTTCTCTTTTTAAGAGGTTTTATCTTCTCAACATCAACCGGCGGATAGATGACTTGAGAGATTAACGGCCAATTTTTCTCTGAATGTTCTTCCGTAAATTTTGAATTATATATAATCAAATCCCAACCCTTAAGCTTCAACTTACCCCAAACGCTTTTTGCAGGTTGCCCAATAAGAGGAGACTGAATATGTAAAATGTTTTTCTTAGCGGTTGGAAAAAAAATACTTCCATCGGTTAAATAGAAAAGCACATCATAATTTTTTAAAAAAAAGATTCTGTATGCAAAAGAAGAATTTTTACCAACAGGAGCAAAAATAAAATTTGTAAATTTTAAATTAAGATTAAATCTTCTTGACAATTCGTTCTTTAAATAATCTCCTCCCGAATCCGCCAGATGGCGATCCAAAAGCACATCCACAGTATTTTCGGAAGAGAAGATTTCCGCAATAGTCATCATGTATTTCTCTCCCCCGCCAAAAGTATTTAAATATGGAGAATAAATCGCAATTTTCATTCAATAACGAAATTGATTTTCTATCAACTTTTTGTCTAAATTGTCATAAACTTTATTTAAATCTTCCGGTTGCTGCAATTGCCATAACCTAACATAAGTGATATACAAACTAAAAACTTGTAGGATGGAATCCATTACTCCTATTGTTCCGTTGAAAAAACCTTTTCGCAAAATTCCCTGGTTAAAAATTTCAGCAACAAAGATTCTTAAAAATCTCCACCCGGACATCTTTGGATGTTTCGAAGCAAATCTTAATTTGGCATCAATTTTTGACCATTCCAAACTTTTCAAAATAATTTGATCGGTATTGCGATGTGTTAAATGCAAAAGCGAATTTTTACTGTAACCTAAATCGCCTTTAAACTTAAGCGTTTCGTGAACTTGACCAATCCACCCTTCAAAACTATCCTTTTTAAAAAGCCTTATTACCCAATCGGGCCAAAAAGGACCATACTTAACCTCTTGGCCAAAAATGATGTTTTTACGGGATATCGCATAGGCGGAATAATCCGAGAGAGCTATCACAGTCTCAATTTCTTTTTTCAAAGGTTCAAGCACCCGCTCGTCTGAGTCTACAAAGAGTACCCAATTCCCTGAAGCTTTTTCTGTTGCTAGATTACGAAGAGAAGAAAAATCTTGCAAATTCACTTCGAAAATTTTTTCTGTGTATTCCCTTGCTATCTTTAAGGTATTGTCCTTCGATCCGCTATCCACAACAACAATCTCATCAGCCCATTTGACAGATTCCAAACAGGCTTTAATTCTGCTTTCTTCATTTTTTGTAATTATAGCTACACTTAACATACTTAACTCTTAATCTTTTTGAATACTCGTTCAAAGAAATTACCCGGATACTTTGATCTGTTAATCCAATAATTAAAAGCCTCTGCTGATTGATTTTTTAGACTATTTAACTCCGATAGGTTGATATCTTGCTCTCTAAACTTATCCATTTCCCATAATTTCAGATACATAACTACAAAAGAGAAGGCTTGTAGCAAGCTCAATGCTAAACCATGTAAGCCGTCTTTGTAACCCTCTCTTGCAAAAAATCTTGATAAGAATTCGTTGAGAGGTTTTTCGAAAAGATCTTTCCAGTCAAATTTATATCCTTCTTTTTTTAATTCTTCTGCCTGTATGTCCGTATATCTGTTCATCCTTTGTAAAAATTGTGCGATAGTTTCGTAGTTGTGATGAACAATAGCATATTTCTCGTCTGCCGGAAGATCTAAACCTTGCCCAAGAGCCTGAGGAGGTCTATGAATTCTATTACCCCATTCAACTTTTCCTTTTTTGAAAAATCTTATATTATAATCCGGCCACCACTGAGACTGACGCATAGCGTGACCAAAAATGATATTCTTTCTGGGTAACCTTACATAATCTATTTGCTCCATTTTAGAAGCAATTTTTTCTAATTTTTCTGCTAAACTCTGAGGGATCCGCTCATCTGCATCTAAAATTAATATCCATTCATTTGTAGCCTTAGATATTGCAAAATTCCTAGCTGGTTCTACAAATCCGACACTTTTATGTTTAAAGAGCTTCAGTTTTGTGTTTTCAATCTTTAACCGAGTCAGAATTTTATATGTCTTATCTTGTGATCCATCGTCTACAATAACTATTTCATCTGCCCAATCCAAAGAATTCATCACTTTCCCGATATTTTTTTCTTCGTTTAGAATATTAATGATTACTGAAATCTTCTGTTTCATATTTAAATCTTACCAGCTTACCGGGTTTAAGTAAAATTAGTTTACTGCACTGGAGAAACAATCAAAAAAGCTAATTGTCCGCCGGAAAGATAGACCCTCTTTAAAATTTCCTGGTTTTTAATATCTTTTTCAGGCAAACTCCAAGGACTACCAATAAATAAAGTATCTGTTTTTAACCTATCTGTCCTCCAGTCAATTCTCCTGATGGTGAACTTATCAAATCCGTATGATCCGTCCGGCCGTATTTTTTCTTCCTGCTGATAAATTGCGGGGTTATATTGCGAGTAAAATAGAATATACATATGCGGGATGCTAACTATGTACGGAGCCTCTATCCCCCTGTACGGATCAAAAACTATCTCTTTGTACTTATTCTTATTTACCAGCGCAAATTCGACCGTTTCCTTAGTGCCTTCCATAAAATTTTCTCCTTTTTGACGGGGGAAATGCACGCTATAGATTAAAAATGCTTGGATTAAATTCCATATAATAATGATTGAAAAAGCTACAAAAATTATATTCCTTAAATACTGATTTAAATAAGTTCTTATTAACCTGAAAAGCTCAACTACTCCTATTGCAGAAATCAGTATGATCATAGGAAGAATAATAAAGGTGCGTCCGGGATGCTGTTCGTTATTTGTCAATGACGCAGGTATCAAACCTACCAAAATCCATGCAATAATTAAGCCTTTGTTTTTTATCTTTTTCCTGATCAATGTAATAATTCCTAAAATAAAAAAGGGGGTTTCAAATAAATACAAAACGCCTAGTCCGTAGCTACCGCTTTTAGTCATATTTAAACCGCTATAGAAAAGGAATCCAGGATCAAAATAATTCAAATATTTTCTCGCTCCAAAAAAAACAAGTAATAAATTATCTGAAGTCAAAAAAGGGATATTTTTCAAAGGTTTTACTGCTACATTCCTTACAAACTCAACATCATTACCAATCCATGTCATTTGCGCTCTTATCCTATCAGGTCCAAAAAAAGTGGAAAAAATAAGCGGAAAGAGCAAAACTGCGCAAACTGCTATAAATAATTTTACTTGTTTTAATCTTTCAACTAAATCCCGTTTTTTTAGTATAAATAGCGCTAAGAAAAAAAGAGGAATAAATAACCGTTCGGCATAATAAGTATACATTGATAAAATAAGGAAAATCGCAGAACCGATACTCCAAAACCATCTGCCTGTTTTTAGCATTCTTAAAAAAGATAATACCCCCAAAACCACTAGTGTTGCCGCTATTAAATGATCAGAAACATACCGTGAATAATAAATATGCCAGGGGGAAATTGTCAAAAGCAAGACAGCGGAAAGTGATATTACTTGAGATCCTGTAATCTCCAGAAATAAAAGAAAAAAAACAGGGATGCTTAAAGTAGCAATCAGCGCTGTAGGCAGCCTAATACTAAATTCGTTTAGCCCAAATATGGCAATTGACGGAACCATCGTGTATATAGGAACCGGATTCTTATAATCTCCGGTTGATTTAAAAGATAAAGGAAGAAATTTACCATATTCATCGCGGCCAGTTTTCAAAATAGAAAAAGCATTATACGCGAATGCCACTTCGTCAATAGAAAGACTGATTGGATTCTTAGTAATCTGATAAAACCTTAGAAAACCTCCTACTATTGTAAGAGATAGCAGGAAAACAAAAATATGTTTACCTCTTCTCTGATTAAATCTTTTCATATTATTTTTGATCCAAAAACATCTGTAATCTTACAGGTTCTCTAACCGCTATATCGGAGATAGTTATCAGAAACTGCAATACCACCATAAACACCGTAAGAAACAGCAAAAAAAGGAATACTTTTTTCCTGTAATTTAGAATAAATTCATATAAACCTATACTTATTACAAAAAAAATTATTGGAGAAATTAAGATTAAGCGGGATAAATCAGGCGAGTCTTTAGATAGTATTGAAGGCAATATAAATAAAGCTCCGGCTATTATTTCTGAAATTCTCTTCCTTGGTATTAATCTTACCGATATCAAAACACCAAATAAGAAAGGAGTTATAAAGCCTAAATATATTGGCGAAGAATTAGAAAACCCCAGTAATCGAACCTGATTTGTAAAATAAGTTGCCGGAGTAAATTGTTTAAGGATATTAGATGTTAAATGCTCGCTTAAATATATATAACGGTTTTCGATAATCTTTCCTAAAGGAGAGAGAAAAGTTTGATTCGTTTCACCTCTAAAACTATTTACATCATTGATTAAACCTATATTGGAAAAAACAGTGATTTGATTATATCTGTATAGAAAAAAACCTCCGATCGCAATGATCAATAGCAAGAAAATTCCTTTGCTGACATTAAATATTTGAATTCCCAGATATAGAAATAATATAGAAGAAAGTAAAAAGATATATGGACTGGATACCAATTCAAGGTATGCTGTCCAAGGGGATATTGCGTATAGTAGAGCTGCCAACAACCCAATTTTATAATTGGCTAGCCTTTGAATTATACAAAATAATAATATTAAATTAAACAGACCTAAAAGTATAAATAATAAATTAATCTGTTGGTTGACGGGTATGAAATAATTAATATAAAATCTAAAAGATAAAGCAGTAACTGAGATTAAAATAAGCAGTAAATATTTTATTTTATTCATTACTTAAAGCTCTTTTTTCTAAAACTAGCGCCTTCTGACCGTCCAGGCCATCAATTAATTCCGGGTTACTAAGAAATTCCTTATCGCCTGCCGAACTAATATACAACATAGACCTCTCCAGTGAATCAATAAATTTCTCTACCCGGCTTTCAGGAATATATCCAATATAAATGTTGTCAAATTTTTTAAATTTGCTGCCATTGAGTAAAGTTTTATTTTGATTTTGAGAAATTATTATATTGGGATCAATTTTTGCATAAACCGGATAAGCAAACTCTATATTATCGATCCTGTCAGATAAAATCACATAAGTAAATTTGTCTTTATTATTTTTAGCAATTTGTGAGGCAAGTTTTGCAGAATATGACCAAAAGTTGCTGTATTCTTTTGGAGCCAGGAAATATAGTTTTTGGACAAAGAATATGAATTGAAAAATAAAAATCATTAGAATTAAAACTGAAAATAACTTATTTTTGTGATTAAAAACTGTTATAAGCCCTACCGCGGAAAAAAGTACAAGAGGAGGGAACATAAAAGCACTTCTTAGCGCATGCGGAGTATCAATAATTGCTGCAGGAATCGGAGCTAGAAATAACCAGGAAAACAAAAATATTTTTGTCCTTTTTTCTTTGTACCAGGAAGCAATAAACCCAATAAAAATTAATACTAATTCTATAAAATATATCTCCCCCATTGTTGCCATATTGTGTCTTGGGTTTCGATCACCGTGTAGAATTAGAAAATCAATTGAAAAATTCTGCAGATAATTTTCACTGAATACTTTTGCATACTCAATAGGTTTGTTATGAAAATATTTAGAGATAGACTGAGGTAACTGTGTTATTTGTCTTTCGAAGTTTATCTTTTGCACGATTGTATCTTTTAATTTATCCTGTGCAAATATATTTATACCTAAAAATCTTGCTTCCGAACCTCCTGTAAAAGTTTGGATTAAAGATAAACCACTGAAGAATATAAATATACAAACTCCAGTTAAAAAATATTTTCTATAATTGTTTAAAACCCTTTTTAGGTCACCTTGATACCACAGAAGTAATGGTAAAAATAGCAGTAGACTTACTTTATATGTTGGATAAGTATGCAGTGTTAACCCAAAACTCAATGCAGAAATTATATAAAATACGGGTGTATTCTTTGCTTGAATAAAAAGATAAGTTCCCAGTAGTACAAGAAACAATGCAAAATGAGCCTCAAAACCGCCTCTGCTTAAAGATATATCCCATGGAGAAACAGATCCAATAAAAGCAGCTGCTATCCCAACCTTCCCAGAAAATAGTTTCCTACCTATATAATATAAAAGAATAATTATCCCTATGCCTGACAAAATCGAAAGAGCTCTTATACCTAACGCAGACGAACCAAAGATAGCCACAAACGGTATTGACCCATACACATAACCGGCTGGCCGGCCGGCCCCCATAGAAAAGGTTAGCGGCAGTAAGTTTCCTAACTGATCTTGACCTGTTTTTAATAAGGAATAAGCATCCAGAGTTATGGTTAACTCGTCTCCATATAATGAGGGCGGGCTATTGTTAATGAATATTACTCTTAAGAGTAATCCAACTATTACAAGACAAAACAATATTAATTTAGGTTTCATTGATTTACTTGATAAATAATTATTTCTTCATTTTCGAAAATATTTTTTACCTCTTGGGCGCCCTCATCAAGTCTTATGTCGTATATTTTTGGTATGTAAATATATTTTATATTATTATCGCGCAGAAATTTTGATCCTTCGGAAACAGGTTTCAAGAAAAAATCCTTTGAAGCAACCAGTCTCTTTTTATAATCTGTCAGCAAGATTTGATTCTGCGGTTCATCTTCCAAATAGCCCGCTTTTTTAGAAAAAGCTGAAACATAAGCCGTACTATCATAAACGAGGATCGGCCAAGGTTCCGCAACTTTAGTTTTTAATTTCCCGTCATAAGGATAAGTTAACACTGTTCCCTTAGGCTCACTAGCTAAAAATTGCAAACCCGCAAGTTCTTTTGAAGAAATAAAAGCATGTGGTGTTTTACTCAAATACCCGCCGGCTGTAACAAGTGAGTTAATCGGCGCAATAATAAGAACCAGGCATACAAAACTAAAAACCAGTATTTTATTCAGTCTAAAAACCAAAAAAGCAATAACCGGTCCGCTAAAAAGCGCGCTGATATACAAAAAGGGGTAGAAAAATTGAATTGTATTCCAAGGATTACCTGACTGTATAAAAAGAATGGGTATTACGCTTGACAAAATTGCCGTTGTAGAAATAAATAGTAAAGTGTCATTTTTAAAAATTTCTTTTATCTTCAGCAGATACCCTAAACTTAAAAACCGCAATCCTAAATTCCCAAATATAAAAAGCAGGAGGCTTAATGTTTCCGCTATAATAAATTTCGGCCACTGTTCCAGCGCTTGAGAGGTTGTCCTGGCTAAAGATAACCTAACCCAACCAACCCGATCCGGAGAATCAACCATTGAATGAATAAACCAAAACGGCACAAAAATAATCAGCGCGGAACTCGCCTGAAAATTAGACAAAAATAATAAGGCAGTGACCAAAATGGAAAAAAGCACAGTCCAAAAACAAGTAAAATCTTTATTTCTTAAAATCCTTACCGCTGCTACAAAACACAAAGCTCCTAATACTAAAATTCCGGTGTATGATTTAAAACTGGCAAGAGTACCAACCATAATGATCGCAACGGCATTCGGCACTATTCCTTTGGTATTTGAAAACAAGATATGAAACAGGGAAATAAGAATAACCAAAGAAACCGCAAACGGCGGATTCAAATTAAAAGAAACTGCCTGATTGGCCCAAAAAGCCGATTCCCCACCAAAGTGACCCTCCCGCAAAAATTCCACAATCCATCCAAAACTGCCGGCAAAATAAATAAAATATAAGCTGAATACTGCGGCAACTTTTACCTGCATCTCCTCCATTCTATTTTTAAAAAGTTTCATGATAAGATAATAAGAACCCAATCCCAACATCAAAGAGAAAATTACCGGATAAAATCTAAAGACTAAATCGGAAACAGGTAGTCCGGATAAGTAATTTGTAACAGCCACTAAAAGATCATAAAAGAAGTGATAATTCTTTAAGGTAACACCGGAATAGACAGGGTTTTCAGGCGGAACAGACTTTACCAACTGATTTATTAAAGCTATATGCCAAACACCATCATGAGTATTAGGTCCCCAAAGTCCGATACCATAGGAAAAATTTAAACCGCTTTTAAAAGTAGGCATTGCTTGGAATATGGTTCCGGCCAAAATAATTGCAATCAATATTAAATTAAACCACCCAACCCTGTCATTCTGAGGCCGCCTTTGACTGGGGAAAAATCTAATGATTAGATCCTTCGTTTCTCTCAGGATGACAAAAGGAGGTTTAAAGCGGACATACAAAATCAGGCTTATTAAAATATAAGCAAAAACCAATGGCCTAATTTTCAACAAACTAGTTATATAGAAAAGCAAAGTAAGCACGACAAACCCGACTGATCCGGATATAAATAACCGCAGAAAAAGGGAATCCTTTTTCAAAAAGTTACGACTTAAAACAAATCCCGGAATAAAAGTGACAAGCAATAAAAATAGTAAAAATTCCGCAAGCTTTAATATGACGGAAAAAAGGGACCAATCAAGCGTTTGTCCCCCCGCTGCGGCATTCTTAGTTACTGTACTCCCTGTTTTGATTGCATTTAATATGGCCGCATCAATAGAAAAAATATTTCCGTCTAAACTTATATCACGGGGCAAAAATTCTATATGTCTTACATTTCCCGCTTCATTTTTATAACTGATTAAAAAATCATCCCCTTTTCTTTCTACTTTAGAATTACTAATTTTCCCTTCATCTATCACCCATTTGCTGCTAAAGCTGACGTCGTCCAAAACTCTGGTAGCAGAAGTTGCAAAGTTAACATTGTCACATCTAGTCCTAAAGCATAATTCCTCTTCTCCATCAACATATTGTCTAATCTCTCTAAAAACGCTTCCATCAGAATTTAAAAACCATCCCGCTCTGTAATACGGGTTCATAAACCAAACAGCTTTTCTAAAACTCCCCAGCGGGTCATCTGCAACAATTAATTGTTCAGGAGAAAGTTTTGGGAAAGTTTTTTTATACCAACCGGCAAAATCTTTCATCGTGATAACCGAAAGCTGATTGGAATCTCTTTTTTCAATCAATACTTCAATTTGTTTTTTATATTCATCTGCATATTTTCTCCAGGAATAAGAATTTTCTAAACCAACTACCATGTGAGCAAACTGGTTAAATTTTTGTTTTGTGTATATGTCAATTAAGGAAGAAAAATACTTCGTGTCTAAATCGTGATAATCAATATAATCATTGGCCTGTACGGAAAAAGTACTTTCCGTTACCCCGTTTCCATAACCATTCACCGGATCTCTTGTGGCCCACTGCATCATTACAACATCAAGTTTGTTTTCTAAGTTACCGGCAGGATGAAGCGCGTTATTCTTGCCTGGATAATAAGGAGTCCCAAAATATTGACCCCAAATTTGATAATTATCTGTTGAGTATTGATCGGCCACAATTAACGCTGAGGTGATGTCGTATTTTTTTTGCATATAATCCAGCGAATAAGCATCAATCCACCATGCGCCAACTGAGACAGGATATTGACCAAAGATATTTTTAAATTTTTCAAAAGCAACATCGATCAGTTTTCCTCTTTGTTCCCTTTCGTAACCGGTCAAAAAAGCGCTGCCGGCTGCATGCCAAATATCTAACTTACGATATTGAATCTTTGCTTGAGCTGTCCAGGCTTGAGTCACTTCCAGGAATAATCCTTTTTCATCAAGCGTCCTATCTTTTAACTGATTAATAATATTTTCATTATTAAGCACATCAAATCGCAGCAGCCAGGTCGCTGGTAAATTAGATTTGTTTAATATCTCAATTTGACCCAAAACTGCGGTTTCTACGCTTTGATCCTTTAAATCCCAAAAGTCGTTTCCTCTAACAGGATTTACGATTGAAATGAATGAATTACTTGCTGCAACAGTTTGTGCGGAAAAAATTATGGAAAAAAAAGATAGCAATAAAAAAATAATTTTTTTCATTATTTTCTTCTGAATTGATTTTTAATTAAAAGCGGCAGCTTTGGTTCAAGCATAAAAATAGTCAAAGAATAGGAAATCAAACCTGCAACAACCATACCTATTATCTGCTGCCAAGACACGGAAAAAAGACTACTGATAATAAATACGCAAATTCCCATGAAAATTGACGCGAGAACCGGTTTTCCAACACTTTGCAAATAGTTTATATCAACATGTTTTGAAACCAGATATAAAGCTATAACAGAGCTTAATCCGACAATAGCAAACCCTACGGCTGCGCCATTAACCCCATAAAGCACAGCAAGCGCTGGAACAAAAATCCAAGTTAATATAGTCCACATAATCATCAACTTAAAAGTCAGAGTTATTTTGCCGATAGCATTCAGAGTATTCGTCAATGGAGTGGTTATTGCTGCCAAACCGGAATTTATTGTTAAAACCGAAAGCGCAAAAACGGCAGGACTCCATTTAATATACTTTGGTATTACCTGCACTAAACTGGGTGTCACCAGAACCAGCATCACGAGAGATGGAAAAACCAAAATACAGATGAAAAAAATAGACTTCGAAACTAAGTCTGACAAGTCTTTTCTGTTATCCTGCAATCTTGAAAAAGCCGGAAAAGTCACCTTGATTACCTGATCCATAAAAAACCGGAGTGGCGCATAAGCCCATTTCTGAGCCCACCCCAAAAATCCGACACCGGAAGGACCTAATACCCCTCCTAAAAAAAGCGTCATACCGTCATCTTTCACCATCGCAAGAAGTGTATTTGCTTGATAGGGGATGCCAAACTTTAATATTGACTTAAAAGATTTAACCGAAAATGCAATTCCGGGAAGCCAGGGCTGAACTATATATGTAACGAAAAGACCTATGAAACCGGATAAAAGTACGGCAACAGTATAGCTTGTGACTCCGAATCCTTTCCAGGCCAAAGTTACGGCTGTTAAATTAAAAATTATATTTTCAATGATTTGCGGAATTACCCATTTATTAAATTCTAACTTTCTCTCCAGTAAAACAGTAGGAATCGTTTTTAACGATGAAAAAAACAAAGAAAAAAGAAGTGCCCAAAATAAATAAATTGCTGCCTGATTTAAATTATAAATATTTTGTATTAAAAAAGTAAGCAGAAAACCTATTCCCAATAATATTAAAATAAGCAGCTGTTGGGCAGTAAATATAGTTTTTAATTCAAGATCGGTTGGCTTCTCTTGTTTCTGGATTAAAGCCGGAGCAAAACCAATATCGCCAAAATAAGCCAGGAAATTCTTAACTGCCGACACGACAAAATAAACCCCGAATTCTGCCGGGGAAAGAAAGGCTGTCAAAAGAGCCATTGAAAAAAAGGATATTCCCTGCATTAGAACCATTCTTCCAGTCAAAATTGCGGCGCCTTTAACAGCTCGCGTTTTAATAATTTCCGTAGTCAGCTCTTTAGTCGGATCAATCTGTTCAACGCTTTCATCCATAGTCTTTAATTCATTCTTTTCCTGTAATATGACATCCATCGACGGACTCTTTGGAAAGAAATTAAGAATAATATTGCACTAACTGCAAACCCTATTAAAGTGATAAAATTTGAAAGACATCTAATCTGAGTGTCATAAAGCCTTGCTGTAATTTCATGAGAGCCTTTACCCAAGATAATAGTCATTAAACCTAAACTGTTGTTTTTATATTCAACTTTTACTTCTTTTTGATCTACAAATACCTTCCAATCGGGAAAATAATACTGCGATAAGCGGATAATTGTGTGTGTCTGCGTTTGCGTTTTAAAAGTAATCCAATTTGTCCCCTCTTGAAAATCAAAAATCCGACTGTCGCCCGTTAAAATTTGGTACCTTGAAGTAGCAAGTTCTGCCGGCGGTTCTTTTGCATAAATAGGCAAATAATCAAAAATTGAACGCTTTATCTGTGTATCCCAATCTTTACCGCTTAAGCGTTTTTCGTCATTTGTTTTAATAAATTTTGCCGGCCTAAAATAGGAAAAATTAAAAACAACAACCGCAATAATTAAAAATGCCCACAAAACATTTTTGCGCTTGAAATCAGCCAGGAAAATACTACCTGAAACAAATGATATAAAAAATACCACAAGCAGCAAAAATCGCCAGGGAAATTGCAGGTATTTTAACGGATCAATCAGCTTCCAGACAAATTCCGATCTTGGATTGATCATAAAAATTGAAAGTAAAATCACAAATGAAGAAAATCCGATTATAATGCTCAAATTTTTATTCTTTTTCCATAATATCTTTGCCGCAACCAATGATAAAATCCATCCCGCAAGATGTACCCATCCTATCTGATAAGAAAGTCCATCTTTCTCTCCTCCCGGAACTTCCCTGATTGATGAATCATACCCCCAAGACCTATCCAAGAATAATTTTCTAAATCCCTTAAAATGTTCCGTATATGAAAAATATCCTCCAATTGTAGTTCCAAGATGAACAAAATTCTTTTCAAACAAGGCCGGAAATAAATAAAATGAAGATAAAGCCACAGCAAGAATTATTCCTCCTAAGGAGAACCATAAAAATTTGGCATTTTTTCTTCTAAAAAATATTATAGCCGCCCAAATTAAGACCAGTGGCAAAAAGATTAAGGCTGAAAGATTGTGTGAGACTACGAGCGCAGCAATGGATATTGCCAACAGTAAAAGACGGAGAATATTTATTTTCTCTTCCAATCTTATCAAAGCCCAAAAGATAGCAGGAAAAAGCATTAATCCCCATAACTCACCCATCGCTCCCCTGACGTAAAAATCAAGCGCATGGTAAGGTGCAAACTCAAAAAAAACAGCAGCTAGAGAACCTCCTTTTTTACCCCACAGCTTTGATGCTAAAAGATACATAAAAACATAAGATCCCAGAAAACTGATAATAAACATTGCCTTTGCCGAAATTAACAGATTGTTAGTGAACAAATAAACCAATTCACCAAAGTAATAAGGCAGGGGTGCATAATAGTTAAAAATCGGATAGCCGTATAAACCGCCCAAATCCGGCACCCACCGGCATGGTATTTGATGATCTTTAATGCATTTATCCATCTCATAAATTCTAATCACTTGTACGTCATCATGATGGGTAAAGTAAGGAGCCGTGAAAAGCGGCCAGAGCAAAGACAAAGTCAGCAGCAATCCAATGATAAATTCTTTATGTGAACCAATAATTTTATACATTTAAATATTTCTTTCTAAAAAGAAACAACATCGAAATCGCTACTGCCGAAACAAATGAAATAATATTTCCTATAGTTCTTATGGGAGTATCTTTGAACTCAATATTAATTGCATAGCTCCCTTTTGGAAGTTCGAACCTGATAAGCCCCATTTTCGAAGGAGAGCTTTGAGAGATTAACTGGTTATTTGCTTGAACTTGCCAACCGGGGAAATATGTAATAGGTATGTCAATCAAAGCGTTTGAGGAAACTTTAGCATCAAAATTAAATCTTATTGAACTTTGTTTAAAGGAAGAAACTGTAATTTCACCCTTTTCTGCTTGTGGAGTATTGAACCTTTCACCATCAGTAGTAGCAACCCAAATCGGTAGATAGTCCTTTGTCAAATCTACCCCTTTCCGCATAGTCTCTATATTTAAAAATTTATCAAAGAAACTATCATCAACATATTCCTTAGGCCTAAAATATCCAAAGTTTGCAACAACTACGGCAATGATCAAAATAAAATATACCAGTTTAAACTTATCCTGAAAATAACTTGTTAATGCTGCGCCAATTATTGCAACGAAGAAAATTGAGATTGCTAAAAATCTCCAGGGGAATTGAATAAAAGCCATAGCAGGAATTGCTTCCCAGATGAATGCAGATTTGTTATGTTGCAAAAATAAAGAGAGTAAAAAATTAACTCCCAGAAATAACAAAAATATTAAAAACTTTTTATTGGCAACGAAATTGTGCTTATTCCTTATAAGGAAGAGTCCTAAAAATAAAGCCAATGCAAGAACGGCCCAGTGAATAAGTCCTATCTGGAATGATAAACCATCATCTCGTCCCCAAAGCGAGGATCCGTATCCCCAAAATGTTGAAAAAAATTGAGAGAAAGCCACAAAATGAGCACGAAAATCAAAATAACCGACTATCAAATATTTTGTTTGAATAAATTGCCGTTCTAATAAAGCCGGAAGCAGGAAAAATGCGGCTAAGCCTAAACTTAAACCTAAAGCGGTTAAATTAGGGAAAATTAATTTCCAGTTTCTTTTTGTTAATACAAGATATATCCACCACAAAAAAAGGGACGGTAAAAACATTAAAGTTGCAACATTATGAGTTAAAAATAATCCTGCTAAAGAAAAAACAAGAAGTAAAATCCTCTTTATGCTCGATTTTTCAGATAAAAGCAGAGAGGCATAAAAAATCAGCGGGAAAAATACAAAAGCCCAAGCTTCTGATAATGCTCCCCGGACATAAATATCAACTGCCCTGTAAGGAGCATAAGTATAAAGAAAAACCGCTAAGATTGCAGCTTTGCGATTAAAGAGTTTGCGACATAAGATATACATTGTCACAGCCGATAAAATACTGCTGGATATAAATAATATTTTTGCAACCCAGATAAAATTTAATCCTGTCAGTTTAATTATTGCCCCCAAGTAATAGGGCAGGGGCGCATAAAAATTAAAAAGAGGTTCGCCGTATCTTAAATCCGGCACCCATCTGACAGGAAATTGGCCGGAAAATAGCGCTGAACTCATCTGTTGCAGTCTGGCTATAAAAATATAATCCTGGGTATAAAAAAATTTGAGTGACAAAAAGGGCAAAATAGTCGGAAGGGTTATAAAACTTAAAAAGAAAAAAATCACTAAGGCTTTTTTCATAAATTTTAAAGATTAAGGCAGCACTTGATATAAAACTGTAGCATCTTGCAAGGAATTATCTAATGGCTTCAATTTTGGGTATTCTTTTATCAGCACAATATCGCTGGCGCTGCCTTCCAAATCCCGTTTGTTTCCAATAAAGTAGGTAAGGTTATCTTTTGCGGCATTTCTGACCTGCGCCGAAATAGTAGCGCTGCTGGTTACTATTGATATTTTTGATTTATCAAGATAAATTTGAATCCCGTCAGGCAATGTTCCGAAAGAACCGGCTGTTCCAAGAACAACCTTTTTATCTCTACTTTTCTCCAAAAGAAACTTTGCGATATCGGAAAATCCATACCCGGAAGTCCAATCTTCAAAATACCCCTTTCTCTCCTCCTTGGGAAGCGGCACCTTCCCGGGCGAAGTTAATAAGAAAAAATCAAAATATAATGGAAGAGGCAAAAGAACTATCAACATCAGAAGAATAGGGAAGCGTCTTATATATGCAAGCCTCGGTAGTATTTTTGTTGCTCCAAATCCGGCTATCACCAAAAATAATGGAATCGAAGGAAAAAGATAACGGGCAGTAAAAGTTCGCAAAAATGCCATATTCAAAAGCAACGGAATGAGCGCCCAAAGCAAAATTATCCCTCCCAACAAAGACGGCCCGCGGAACATTTGTTGCCATATCATGTATATTATGTAAATCATTCCCATCACAACACAAAATAAAATTGGCCAGGTTAGAAGTTTGGGGAACCAATCGGCGATATCATTGAAATGGGGGATGAACGGGTCCAAGGGTCTGCCGATTAACTCCATTGGAGAAAAAATATAATCCATATTCCTTGAAGATAACATTTGAAAATTTGGCCCGAGTCGCAACATGTTATACATAGCCAGCGCAATTCCGATCGCAACACCCCATAAGGCTATTAACTTAATCAGCGCATTTTTTCCTCCCTTTCTTCTAATAAATCCTATTATTGTTATAGGCAATACAAGCAGATTAAACATACCCGGTGTTTTTGTTAAGATACCACCTCCCAACAAATAACCTAAGATCATGGCAATATCTAATCTCAAACTACTTACCAGCCAGACGGCAAAATAAACCGACCAGACAGTAAAAGCAGCCAGCATTGAATCAACCAGAGCCATCCGGTCAAAAAATACAGTATAAGGAGTAATCACATACAATAAACTTGCCCAAAATGCGGTCCGTGTATTATAGATTTTCCTGGATAGGAAAAATACCCCAAGCAAAGTAAAAAAACCGGAGATCACAGAAAGAACTCTTCCTGCCAGAAGCGGATCGTGGATAAATTTGAAAAGAGGAATCATAGCCCACATAAAAAGCGGGGTTTTCCCATCGGATAAAGGCAGAAAACGCAGGGTTGATTCAGCTCTCATCACTTGCGCCCATCTGATATAAATCGCCTCATCTGCAAAGATAGGCTGCAAAGTCAAATTCGGCAGTCTAAGAATAAAATACACAGCAATTAAGGCAATGAGGATTAAAATTCCTCTGCGACGTTTAACTAAAAAATCCACCTTAACATTATACCAACTTACCCGTTTAAATTGTCTACTGGTACTTCCCTGCTAAATCATTCCATCTGATTCGAAACATATCATATACGGCTGCCATAGCATCTTTTATAATCTGTACCCTTTCTGTATCTACATATTTCCATTCCACCTCAACTTCCGCTATCTTAAATCCGTATTTTTTGGCCAAATACAAAACCTCAACATCAAATCCCGCATTTACTGCTCCGCCTTTAAAATGCACCACTCCCCATTCGTTTTTAATTTTGGGAATAATTTTTAAAACCGACCCTTTATTAAAAGCCTTAAAACCGCACTGCGTATCTTTAAAAGGCAGACCCAAGATTATTCCGCGTAGTACGGAAAATCCCCATGCCGATAATTTTCGGATTAAAGGCGCTCCCTTTCTTCCGCGACGGGATCCAATCACAATATCAAAACCTCTCTCAAATTTAGGGAGAAATTTTTCAACTTGACTGATGGGAGTCGCCTGATCCATATCCGTAAAAAGCACTATTTCACTTTTAGCTTCCAGCATCCCTGTCATCACAGCATTTGCTTTTCCTCCATGAGGGTTTTGAATCAGCTTAAAATCTTCATTTTGAGAAATATATTTTTTAATCAGATCTACCGAATCGTCCGAGGAACCGTCATCTACTATAATCACCTCATAATCAACTTTTAACTCTTGTAGAGAACTTTCTACATCACTCAAGACTCCTTTTTTTAAATTAACTGCTTCATTATAGGAAGGGATAACAACTGATAGTTTTTTCATGGTTTCCCTGACGGGTTGTGTACTAATTTATATATCTTTACCCCGTAAAGATTTTGCATCCATTCAATTTTTGACCAGCCAAAGGCGGCAATTTCATACTTTGCACTGTGAGTTGGGTCACATGTAGAATCTTCGCAGACAACAAATAGTTCTTCTGTTATATCAAAAGGCACTTGTTTTGGCTTATGACCATATATATCAAGATAAAATTGGTATGCCGAATCATAATTTCTTTCAGCAATTAAGGCAAAATTAAAATCTTTACCATTTGCCTGACTGATAATAAACTTTGCTATTTCTTGAGTTCTTTTCAGTTGATTATTTGGCGGATTGCGCAGAGGATTTTTTTGAAAGTTGACTATTGTTAGAAATACCGTCAACACCACCAGGACAGAAACCATAAACCATCTTACCACCTTCCGTTTAGGAATACGGATTGAAGCTAGGGACCCTAAAAGCAAAAACGGAACAGGATTTAAAAACCCCAAATAATGATCATAAATACTCTGTTGATAAAAGGTAAGCCCGAGAAGACCCACTATCAACCATACGGCTAAAGCAAGTTTAGGCCAGTACGAAAATCTATATACCAGTGCGACAATAACCAATAAAGATACAATTACCGTTAGATAAGAATTCTCTCCTCCGATATATCTTCCAATTAAATTGTACGAATAAAGAGAGGGTATCTTTAAAATATTTGCAACAAGATCGGCCTTAATTGCATTGCCGGAACTAAAAAGTTCTGTTATAGCTCTATAGTTTAAAAAATTATGCCGGAGATCGAACCAAACAAGGGGTGACATGATAAATAAAAACGAAGCTATCCCTAATAAACTTCCACCAAACAATTTTTCGATTTTTAACTTTTTGTAACGCCTTCTGAAAATTTCATAAAACCAGAGGACGACCACAACAGGTATTAAAATCACAGCAAGATAATGCATCTGCAAAGCCGCTCCAACCGAGAGACCGGTTAAAATAAGCCACAAAAAGTTACCTGTCTTAAATAGCTTATACAAACTAAATATTGAACTTAGGGCAAAAAACGGGGCCGGATTAGGGTTCCATGAAGACCTGGAGTAGATAATTGTTACGGGAGAAATGGCATATAAATAGGCTGCCAGGAGAGCCGCCTGCCGGTTAAACCAGCTTTTACCAAGATAATAAATAAAGATTACACTCATTACACCAAAAAAAGCATTCATTCCGGCAGCTGACACCGGACTAAGAGAAAAAATCAGCATAGGGAGAGCCATCATATAATAATAAAGCGGACCTAAATAAATATTACCCACGGAGGTAGGCGGACCAATCAATGGAAAGTGATGATTAATAAGCATATTTTTAATAACTATGGCATCCCTGCCCTCGTCTCCTAAAAAAGTCATATATTCTCCGAGCTTGTAAAAACGCAGAAAAGACGCAAGTATCAAAATCCCGATGAACAGCAAAAACAAGCTTTTAGCGTCTTTAAACTTCCACCAAAGTTGCAATAAATCAATATAGGACTTGAAAATTACATTCAAATTTGCTCCTGTAGGCTTACCTGAAATTCTGGGATAATGGTTTACCCCAACCTCCGCAATTCTGAAACCGTATTTTTGAACCAAAATGGCAAGCTCCGCATTTATCATCGCCCCTCTTGAAGATTGTAAATGAGGTATTTTTTCTAAAACTTCTTTTCGAACCATTTTAAAACCGCAGTCCACGTCTTTTAGAGTCAAACCAAAGAAAGTTAAAAGCGACAGCTTCCAACCTTTTTTAAAAAGTATTCTAAAAAACGGGTCTTTCCGCTTTATTCTATACCCGAAAATCGCGTCATTGTACCGGATTTTTTCCAAAAACTTTTCCACTTCCGAAAAATCAAACTGACCGTCTCCGTCGGTATAAACAATAATGTCATATTTTGCGCTGTAGAAACCGGATTTTAAGGCTTCTCCATAACCTAAATTTTTAAGATGATGGATAACCCTTATATTAGAATTTTCCCGGGCCATTTTATCTGCAATTTGGCCGGTCCGGTCGGTTGAACCATCGTCAACAACAATAATTTCGTGTTTGAGGTTTAATTTTTTCAGGACCTGTTCTGCTTTACGCACAATATGTTCAATACTTCCTTCTTCGTTAATGCAAGGAAAAAAGACTGATAGTCCGGCTATATTCATGAATTAAAGTGTAGCATAATCTCTTAAACTTCTGCTATGATTTAAGTAAGTATGTCAAAATCCGTCAAAGATTGCATTATCCTCACGTTCCTTACAATTATCGTTACCATATTTGTTTGGTTGCCTCACATTTTAGCACTGCCAAACTTTTGGGGACTAAGCTTTAAAGAAGGATTTTCTACTATTTACCGAAACTTCGACGGTTTAGAGTACGTAATTATCGCTAAATCGTTTTACAACCCCACAATTATCGCAAACTTGCCCCAAACGCTTTCCGCCAACTATTACGCTGCCCATTTCCCCGGCTATGCTTTACTTATTTTATTATTTTCACCACTATTAGGCTTTTTAAAATCAATGATTTTTGTTTCCCTAATTTTTACTTGTTTTTCTGTGATAATTTTTTACTTATTAGTAAATGATTTTAAATTAACCGATCATCCGCTTTTTTTATCTTTTATTTTTTTGATTTTGCCCGCCCGGTGGTTAATTGTTCATAGCGTCGGGTCGGCAGAACCGGTTTTTATTTTCTTTGTCACTACTGCACTTTATTTTTTTCTACGGTTTGAGCTGTCTCCGCGCCCTCTATTTATTTTATCAGCAGGAATTTTTGGGATGTTGGCGCAATTAACCAGACCGCCCGGGATATTGCTGTTTTTAGCTTTAATTTTTTATCTTACCTGGAAAATTATTACCCAAAAAGGGAGCAATCTCCTTCGTCGCACAATCTCCAGCATCATCTCCTACTCTCCTCTGCTCCTCATCCCGCTAACGCTTCTTGGTGTTTTCTATTTATACTCCACTGCCTACCATGATTTTTTTGCTTACTTTCACAGCGGAGATAATATTCACCTTAGCTTTCCTCCTTTCAAAGTTTTTAATAAAAATGAGTTTTGGGTAGGAAGTATGTGGTTAGAAGACATTGTCTATATATTTACATTAGGATTTTTAGGAGGGCTAATGTTATTAAAACAAAAACTTTATCCTTTAGCTTTTTTTGTTTTAACTTATCTTACGGCCAGTACCTTTGTATCCCACAGGGATATCAGCAGATACTTGCTGCCTATTGTGCCGTTTGTGTTAATTGCATTTGAAAAAATTTTAACAAGCCGTGAGTTTAAAATAATCCTACCTATAATACTACTAGCAATTTATCTCTATGCCCAAAATTTTATACTTCAAAACACCGCTCCCATCCCCAACCTAGAATTGTTTAACTAGTCCTCCTGGTTACGCCAAGTCACGAGATGGTTAATTAAAAAATTCCAAAGCATGACTGGTGGAATGGTAGCAAAAAAATAAAAATTATTGTAAGCAACGTGACGACCGAAAGGATAAACAAATCCGTCACCATAAGTCATATGTAAAAATTTAACAATCAACACTCCAATCAAGAGTCCACCAAAACTCACCAAGTTAAAAATACCAAATTTTTGCCAAATGTTTGTTTTTGTTTTCCGATAGCGGAATGTCCAATAATTATTAAGTATAAAATTATTCACAATAGCAATTTCGGCAGAAAAACCTTTAGACATTGCCGGGGTTAATAAGAAAAAATTAATAAATATTTTATAGAATAAGAAATCTACCATTGTTCCGACAAACCCGACTAAACTAAACTTTACCAGTGTCTTGATCCGGCGAGTTATATAGAAAAATCTAACATGAATTCCCAGCTTATTTAAACTTGCATCAATACAATAAGTAATAACATCATATGTATAGTTAAAAACTTTATTCTTAGAATATCCTTCCAAACGATTTTTAAAAACTAAGGGTACTTCTTTATATGTGGCGCCAGCCAAAATTGCCTCATGCAAGAAAGCCGGTTGAACAATAAAGGTTTGCTCTCTCCATGGCAATTTTTCTAAATTAATCTTCTTAAACAAAGCAGGGGTCAATGCTCTTGCAGAATTCGTAACTTCTTTAATATCACATGGGCCTACCATTATTCGGAAAAAGGCTGATGCCCCATAAGTAAAAAGTCTTCTTATGAAAGAGAGCTTATTTTTCCCTCCGCTGACAAATCTGGAGCCGATTGCCAGCGAATAACCATCTTCTATCGCACCGACAAGCCTTACCAGTACGTCAGGTTCAACCTGTCCGTCTGCATCAAGTTGAGCCAGAATACTGGGGTGCAAATTATCCAAAGCATATTGATGACCTTTTATTAATCCGACACCCAAACCCGGTTCTACCTTTATAAAATGCACTCTTTTGTTCTTCTTCGTTAATTCTTTTGCAATCTGTTCTGTTCCATCAGAAGACCTGATATCGTCTGCAATTACAACATTTATCTCAAAGCCAGGAAGATTTTTTTCTTGTTCAAAAACCTTCTCAACCGTTTTTTCGATATTTGCTTTTTCGTTATAAGTAGGGAGAACAACGGAAACTATTTTTAACATGGATCGATTGTAGCGGAAACTAGGAGAATTTAGCAAGGTCTGCATGAACCATAATTTTGACCAGATCCTTAAATTTTGTCTTTGGTTCCCACCCTAAAACTTCTTTGGCTTTTGCAGCATTCCCGCACAACGGCCCGGTTTGCAGCGGAGGTATAAAATGCGGATCAATTTCAACATAGTCTTTCCAATTTAAACCGACAACGGCAAAAGCTTCTTCGGCAAACTCTCCAACCGTATGCGTTTCTCCTGTTGCAGCTACAAAGTCATCTGCCTGATCTTGTTGCAACATCATCCACATTAACTCCACATAATCAGGAGCATAACCCCAATCTCTCTTGGCATCCAAATCTCCCAATTTTACTTTTCCATTTTTTATAATCGGTTCGCCTATCTCATTTAAAGGTATTCCTTCCCTCTTGCCGTTCTTGATACAGGCTACGGCAACAGTGATTTTTCTTGTCACAAAGTTTAAACCGCGTCTGGGGCTTTCATGATTGAAAAGGATTCCGCAGGAAATAAATTGGGGTTCTTTTTTATCATTCCTTGCAATCACAGCCATCCTATGTGCAAATTCTTTGGCTGCTGCATAGGGATTAGCAGGATTAAAAGGGGTATTTTCATCCTGAGGAACCTGCTTTGGTGCACCAAACATCTCAGACGTTGATGCTTGATAAATTTTAGCATCAGGAACAACCTGTTTAGCTCTTTCAAAAACATTAAGAGCACCTACTCCTGTAACCATAATCGCTCCCAGTTTATCGCTAAATGATCCAAGCGGAGAAGAAAGAGAAGCCAAATTATATATTTCATTTGGTTTAAAATCATACAGAGCTAGCGCAATAGATTCGGGTGAATGCAAATCTCCATAATAGATTTTTACTTCATCTTTTAATTCATTAATATTACCCAAGTCCAAAACCGCATTCCTGCGGACTAAACCTGCTACCTCATAACCCTTATCTAATAAGAACTCGCTTAAGTATGAACCGTCTTGTCCCGAAATTCCTGTTATAAAAGCTCTTTTTTTATCTGCCATATTTTTGTTTCTGTCTTATTTAGAAATATTAACCAAATATTAACTATGCTTAATATAGCCGATTTTCCCCTTTCTCGTCAATCTCTTTTTTGAAAAGCGTTAATCCTTCTTCAACAGTATGCAACACTCCTTCTCCGAACTGCTCCTCGAATTTTGCGGGATTTAACCAGGAATACTGCAGGAGTTTAACAGTCTTACTTTTGTTATATTCATCAAGACTGATCGGAGAAATCAGAAAATAGTTTAATTGAAAAATTTCGGCAATGGTTTTGGCAAACTCTTGTGGAGTTACACTATCCGTACTACTAATATGATAAAGTCCTTCTGTCTGCGATTCAACTAACACCTTCAAAGCATTAACAATATAGTTCACATAAGTCGGCGTGACTCGCTGATTTTCAATCGCTTTTACTCTCCTGCCATTCTGCAACTCCTTGAGGAAAAATCTGGCAACATCTGTTTTGAGTTCATAAAAAGGACTAAACGGCATACAAATTCTAGCTATGGTTGCAGCGCAACCGCTTTCGAAAACAAATTGCTCCCCTGCATACTTGGTCTGCCCATACCAATTGATTGGATTTGGCTTATCTTCTTCTGTATAAGGACTCTCCGCTTTTGTTCCGTCAAATACATATTCCGTTGAAATATGTATCAATTTCTTTCCCATTTCCTTGCATACATCCGCCACATTTTTTGCTCCGACCGCATTTATTTGATAACAAATTCCGCCTTTATCTCCTTTTTGGGCTTCGGCGCTTTCAACTTGAGTATATGCTGCAAAATTAATGATTGTATCCGGCGCAAAATCTTGAGCAAATTTTAAAAGTTGATCTTTATTTAATATATCTATCTCTGAAACAAGAGGGGCTTTTATTTCAAAAGCCCGAGAATGTATCTGGATAAATTTTGATCCTACCAAACCGTTTCCCCCAAAGATTAATACTTTTGAATTCATCATTTGAATTTTTCGGGAAATAGATCCCGCAGTGTCGGATTATTTTTATCCCTCTCGGAGATAATAGGATTTTTAATCGGCCAATTTATATTTAAATCAGGATCATCCCAGGCAATTGCCCTGGTATCTGAACCATCGTAATAAGCATCAACTAGGTAGATGTAGTCCACTGGTGTACTGCCGGTAATACAATAAGAATTAGCCAAACCTTTGGAAACAAATAAGGCAATCCTGTTTTGATCGTTGATTGTAAATGTTTCCATCTTACCAAAAGTTGAGGAATCTGCTCTAATATCAACAATCGCCACGAAAACTTGTCCATTAACCGGATAAATTATCTTATTCCAATTTTCTGCATGAATTCCCCGCATTACCGAAGGTTTAGAATGAGCATGATTCATTTGTAAGCCTTTAAACTCAATATTCAAAGTTTCTTCTATTTCATCAATATGGAAAATTTCTCTAAAAAATCCCCGTTCGTCCGTAAGTATTGGTCTTTCCAATACTAACAGTCCTGGGATTGATGTTGCTTTAATAAGTTTATGGTCCATAAACAAGTTTGTAAGCGCAGCTTGCAAACAAAATTTACAAGCTTTGCTTATAAGATTTTTGTGCATTGCGATCAATGTTTGGCCTCCCCTCTTTTAGAGGTTTCCACCACCATTCATTAGTCTTATACCATAAGACTACTTTAGACAGATCTTCTGCAAGAGAATGCTTTCTTTCCCAGCCTAAGCTCCGGAGTTTTTCACCATTTATAGCGTAACGGAAATCATGTCCTAACCGATGACCCACAAATTCAATCATTGATTCATCCAAACCTAAAATCTCAAGCAGCATTTTTGTTATTTCCATATTAGTTTTTTCCTCACCTTCAATTAAATATGTTTCCCCAATTTCTCCTTTTTGTAAAACAAAATCTATTGCCGAAGCATGATCCTCTACATGCAGCCATTCCCTGATATTTTCCCCTTTTCCCATCAAAGGCACCTTTTTTCCTTCTAGTAAATTAGTTATAAATCTGGGAATTAACTTTTCCGGATCATGAAAGAAGCCGTAGTTATTTGCACAATTTGAAATTGTAATAGGCAAACCATAGGTTTCAAAATAAGCTCTGACCAAATGATCAGAACCTGCTTTTGATGCAGCATAAGGGGTACGCGGAGCATAAAGGGTCTCTTCTGTAAAAGGAGGGTCATCTGGTCCAAGCTCTCCATAAACCTCATCTGTTGAGACATGATGAAATCTTTTAACTCCCAAATCTAATGCCGTATTTAAAAGCAGCGCTGTTCCCAATACATTAGTTCGAACAAAAGTAAGCGGATCAACTATGGATCTATCAACATGAGATTCCGCGGCAAAGTGAACAATAATATCCACTCCATCCATTGCCCTTTTTACATCTTCGGGGTTTGTAATATCTCCTTTTATAAATTGATAATTAGGATTATCTGATATATCTTTGAGGCTTTCTAAATGGCCTGCATAAGTTAAAGTATCCAGATTAACAATCCGATCATCTGCATGATTCTTTAACCAATAATGAATGAAGTTTGAACCGATAAAACCGGCTCCTCCAGTAACCAGAAGAATCATATTTGTATTTTACACTTTTCCCCAACAAAAAGGCTGGTTTTTGCACTTCTACCATCTGCTCCGGCAATTTCGCTATCTGTCCCTATTAAACTATCTTCAATCGGGTGATTTGCGACTCCGCTCACTCTCACTCCATCCATCAAAACACTCCTTTTTATTTTGCTATTTAAAATTTCGCAATCGTTTCCTATCGAGGCAAAGGGGCCAATTTCCGAGTTTTCTATTATAACATTATCTCCTATTATGACAGGACCGTTAAGTTTAGACCTTCGTATCTCGGCATGCTCGCCTATTGAAACCTTTCCTTCGATTCTGGAAGTCGGATCAATCTTACTTTCTGTGTTTACCTGTAGATCGCGATTCAGAAGATATTCATTTGCATCCAGCCAATCATCAAATTTACCAGGATCCAACCATTTGCCGCTGTATTCAATAACCTCCACATTAAACCCATGATCAATCATCCATTGAAATGCAGACGGAATTTCAAATTCCCCTCTAGCTGATGGTTTAATCCTGTCTTGCCCCTTGAAACATTTAAAGAAATTTGAATCTGCAAAATACAAACCAGGAATTGCGAAATCGTGTGGAGGATTTTCCGGCTTTTCTACATATTTTAATAATTTATTTTGTTTATCAAAGAAAGGCACTCCCATCCTTCTGTTTTCAGGATGGTGGAGCATCGTAACAAGCCCATTGGGTTTTTTCTTTACAAAATAATCAAATGCTTGTCTTATACCGTCTACAAAAATATTGTCTCCCAGATGAAATAAAAAAGGACTGCCTGCAAGAAAATCCTCACAAACTTCTACGATATTGGCAAGGCCTAAAGGTTTCTCCTGCAAAATATATGTGAATTTTAAACCCCATTTGCTGCCATCTCCCAATATCGTCTGCACTTCATCTAACCCGCCCAAATTATAAGTAATCGCAATGTCTTTAATACCTGTATCTGCAATTTTTTCTATCGGGTAAAAAATTAACGGTTTGTTTGCAATCGGAATAAAATGCTTATTAGTAGAAAAAGTTAATGGCCGCATTCTGGTACCACGGCCACCTGTTGGTATAATTGCTTTCATCAATAAGTCACTCCTGCAAATAATATCAAACTCAAGATCGCAGTTAAAAGATACTCTAAGAAAATGGGCAAAGTCAAACTCTTGTCACGCTTATGGTGTAATATTGCCCAGATAAGGTATATTAGTATGCCTATCCCCAAAATTTTTAGTATCATAAGACGGCTCCTGGACTTGTCATAATCAAACTACCGGCTGCCAAAGAAAGTAGCGCCATGTGGGCAATGTGATGAGAAGAAACCCTGAAAACTCCTCTTTTCTTAAGAATCCAAACATCAAGCATTAATAGTATCGAGATCGAAATTACCATTGTGAAGCCTGCCACTCTGGATACCGAATAAGGATCTACCAATACTTTGATGTTCTGTTTAGTCTCAGGAATAGAAACTAGAAGCTGCGGTTTATTAAAATCCTGTTTAGATACGGCAAATTGTTTACCTTGGACGGAAACCGAAGGATTTGTCACCAAGTCTTGGGTGGTACCAAACTCTTGAACTACTAATGTAGTTTTTTGCCCATTAAGTACTCCGTCTACAACAGCAATACCAATATCTTTATATTTCGGATTCAATAGATTATCTCTATGTGTTGGTGAAGCCATCCAGGCTTTCACTACATCATCAGATTGATAAAAATTTTTCGCCAAATTTTCTCCGGCAAAAGTGAATTTATATCCGGTTCCCAACATAAAATCCCAGGGAGTTTTTCCTGAAGGGGAAAAATGAGCCCAATAATTTTCCTGAAACATATTTTGGGCCTTAAGTGCTGCTGCCTTATTAAGCGCATCATTTTCTAAAACCGGCGAAAATCCTGCTTTTTGCCTTTCAACATTAGTCAATTCAATAAGTTTTTTCTGGTCAACACCTGAAGTAATCCCCAAAATTCCCGGTTTTGTGTAATTTATAATTGAAAAACCTACCTGTAAAAGAATAAAAAACAGTATGTATATACTTAAACCTTCCCAACTTAGAAGATGAGCTTTTTTGTGAGTGTCTTTGTGAGGAATGAACCAATTTTGCCAAGCCATATTAAAAGTATAGCACGGGATTGTCATTCCCGCGAAAGCGGGAATCCAATCAATAAACTAACTCTGTTTCTAACCTCTTTCCATTAACAGGAATCCCTAAAGCAAAACCTAGGGCATTAGCCACAGAAACTCCTACCCGCAATCCTGTAAAAGACCCTGGCCCAGTTTCCACCTCAATTCCTTGAAGAGTTTTTAGTTCGTAGTTTGTAGCTCGTAGTAATTTAATAATAAGGGGCAAAAGAACTTGGGAACCGTATTCATTTTTCTCACTCAAACTCTTGATAACTTTCCCCTCTTTTTTCAACGAAACCCTAATTTTCTTTTGGTCTTTGGTATCAATGTGAAGAGTCATAAACAAATTCTAGCATGAAACTGCTATAATTTCCCCATGGATGAAATTAAAACTAGGTTGGAAGAACTCAAAAGCAGATTTGAGAAAGTTTCCCGATCTAT
This sequence comes from Candidatus Daviesbacteria bacterium, assembly GCA_028715175.1. Lineage (GTDB taxonomy): Bacteria > Patescibacteriota > Microgenomatia > Daviesbacterales > UBA10151 > UBA10151. Next base: position 294,812 of record JAQUSJ010000001.1, on the reverse strand, counting down.
TGACCGGGATAAATTGAGCGTGGAAATTCGGGAACTGGAAGCCCAAACCATAAAAGAGGGATTCTGGAATAATCCGCAACAGTCTTCAGCTATCAGTCGTCAGCTGTCAGACAAACAGAAAACACTTGCTACGCTAGAAGACCTTGAATCCAGAATCGACAATGCTTTGGAAATATCCGAAGAGCCTTCCATGCAGGAAGATTTAATAAAAGAAATCAAAGAAATTACAGATGAACTGGACAAGCTTGAGCTGGAATTGTTTTTATCAGGCCCGCATGATGAATCAGAAGCAATTTTGTCTGTTCACTCCGGTGCCGGCGGGGTTGAAGCAATGGATTGGGCTTCTATGCTGGCCCGAATGTATCAGCGCTATTTTGACAGAATGAGCTGGAAATATGAAGTGACGGATGAAAATCCAGGTGAGGAAGCAGGTATCAAAACTGTTTCCATGATTATCCACGAATCATACTCTTTTGGTTATTTAAAAGGAGAGGCTGGAACGCATAGGTTAGTCAGACAATCCCCTTTTAATGCAGATAAGTTGCGTCAGACTTCTTTTGCTCTGGTAGAAGTATTGCCGGTAATTAAACCGGAAGAAGTTGAAATTAATGACTCTGATATCGAATTTGAAGCCTTCCGCAGTGGCGGTGCAGGCGGACAAAATGTCAATAAAGTCTCAACCGCTGTCAGGGTAAAACATATCCCGACAGGCATTACAGTCACCGCCCAGACAGAACGTTCCCAACTGCAAAACCGTGAAAATGCTATGAAACTCCTGATGGCAAAATTGTGGGCAGAGCAGGAAGCTGAGGGTAAGGAACAACAACAGGAGCTTAAGGGAGACAAAACCCAAGGCTCCTGGGGAACCCAAATCCGCTCTTATGTCCTGCACCCTTACCATATGGTTAAAGACTTAAGAACAAATGTTGAAACCTCTAATACAGACGCTGTTTTAAATGGCGATCTGGGGGAGTTTATAGAAGCTGAATTAAAAATGCTTCCATTGTAAATAAATTCGGGGTAGACAAATAGTCAATTTATAGTTAAGATAGACTATATGGATCTTAAAACAAAATTTCAAGAACATATCGCCAAACCAATCTCCGACACAGAAAATCCCACCCGTCTTATCTTAGGTGTAGTTATCACCGCACTAATACTTGGCACTCTCACCGGTTATATTATGTCAACTAAAAGCGGCGGCAGTTTAAAACCATCTGCTCTTTCGGTAGGAACTCCAAAATCTGCCCAACAAGATACGAGAACTTTTAAAGATTTCGCCGAAGGAATAATTAAAGTCAAACCTCTCCCCACAAAAGGAGAATATACAGAAGGAACGCACATGCTCATAAGAGAAAGTGCGGTCCCTGTAGCTCTTACCTCATCTGTTGTTGATCTTTCCCAATATGAAGGCAAAAAAGTGAAAGTCTTCGGTGAAACCCAAAAGGCTCTTAAAGAAGGCTGGTTAATGGATGTCGGTAAGGTTGAAGAAATAAAGTAGTCGTCACAGCCTTAAGCTTTCAGCTTTCAGACTTAAATTGCAATTGTCTGACGACTGACGTCTGACTACTGATAGCTATGATCTTATTCGAAAATGTTTCAAAGAAATTTGGTCCCGCTCTTGCCTTAGATAATGTCTCTTTAGACATCAAACAAGGTGAGTTTGTATTTATAGTAGGGCCCTCAGGTGCCGGCAAATCTACATTACTAAAAATTCTCACACGGGAGATTTTACCCACAAGTGGCAAAATAATGGTGGGAAACATTGATATTGCTAAAATTAAAGATAGCAATGTCCCGCAATTTAGAAGAAAAGTCGGAGTAGTTTTCCAGGATTTCAAATTACTAGACGATAGGACTGTTTTCGAACAGGTAGCTTTGACTTTGGAAGTACAGGGCAAATCTGATGAAGAAATACAGAAAGCAGTAGAACATACATTAAAATTAGTCGAGATCTGGGATAAAAGAAATCTTTTCCCCAAACAACTTTCAGGCGGTGAGGCGCAAAGAACTGCTATTGCACGAGCCATAGTCGGAAAACCGGACATAGTCTTGGCAGATGAACCAACCGGAGATTTAGACCACAAAACCGCATGGGGGGTAATTCAACTTTTAAATGAGATAAATTCCTGGGGTACCACAATTTTGATGGCCACCCATAACCAGGAAATTGTTAACACCTTAAAAAGAAGGGTCGTTGTCATCAAACAGGGCAAGATCGTTAAAGATAGCAAGGAAGGAAGATACGAATGAGCAAAGCAATTGAATTTACAAAAAGGAATATAAGACGTACACCGTTTCAGGCCATTGCCGCATCTATGGTGATGCTTTTAACGTTTCTGGCGCTTCAAACATTTATAATTTTGGCAGCAGGTTCACAAGCTGCCCTGCGTTATTTCGAAAGCAAACCTCAAGTAATCGCTTTCTTCAAAGAGGGAACAACCGATCAAGATGTGACGGCAATAGAAAGTGCCCTCAAACAAGAAACCCGTGTCACAAATACAAAATTTGTTTCCAAAGATATGGCCTTGCAAATTTATCGCGAGAAAAATAAAAATGATCCGACTCTCCTGGAACTAGTGACTGCCAATATCTTACCTGCCAGTTTAGAGATTTCTACAAAAGATCCTGAGGATCTAGCTCCAATTGCTGATATTTTAAAAAGGGAACCTGTTGTATCCGAGGTAATAGTGCCGGAAGATGTTGTAGCAACCTTAACTTCAATTACTCGAATCATTAGATATGTCGGAGGGGCAACTGTTGGATTTTTGATGATTTTTGCAACTTTGGTTATTGTTATGATTATTGGTTTTAAGATAAGAATTAAAAGAACAGAGATAGAGATTATGCGTCTTGTGGGAGCGTCTCCGGGTTTCATTAGAACACCATTTATTTTTGAAGGGATGCTTTATGGCGTCACCGGAACAATTTTAGCTTGGATTATAAGTTACACTCTTCTTTGGTATTTTACGCCTTTCTTGCAAGGATATCTGGGAGAAGTTAAGCTTTTACCTGTTAACCCATTATTTATGTTGGCATTACTCGGAGGAAGTTTGATAGCAGCATGCGTTGTGGGAGCAATCGGATCATTTGCAGCTGTCAGACGATACTTAAAAATCTAATGAGCCTTGATGAAAAAGCTACTACTATCTTTTTTAGCATTTAGTTTCCTAGCCTTTCTTTTTCTATACCCTAACCCCTATACCCTAACCCCTATCCATGCCCAATCTTCGAATGAACTGACACAGCAACTTCAAGACAAACAAGCAGAAATAGCCAAATTAGAAGCTCAACTTGCCGATACCAGAACTAAAGAAAAAACTTTAAAATCTCAGCTTGCCCTTATTGACGGCCAAACCAAAGTTACAGAACTAAAGATCGAAGAAACTAATCTTAAAATCGAAAAATTAAAGCGGGAAATTACAGACCTTTCAACAAGAATCGAAAGAATTGGCATCACACTGGATACATTATCGGAAGTTTTGCTCCGGCGTATTATCCAAACATATAAATACAGCAACACCATATCTACAATAGACCTTCTTTTTTCATCCCATGGGTTTGCAGATCTTATTGAAAGATTAAAATACATCCAAACTGCACAAGCCTATGACAAACAAAAATTATATGAGTTGCAAGCTACTAAACTTGCTTACAACGACCAAAAACAAGATAAGCAAACAAGACAAGCCGAGGCCGAAAAGTTAAACAAGGATTTGGAAAATTACAAAGTCCAATTAGCAAAGCAAAAAAAAGACAAGGATGAACTGCTTAAGGTTACAAAAAATGACGAAGTAAGATACCAAGCTTTAATTGCTCAACTTAAAGCAGATACCGAATCAATCAGACGAGCTTTAGGTGGAACAGGTGTCTTTTTAGGGCCCAGAAAAAAGGGCGAAGTTATCGCCTATGTCGGCAACACAGGATGTTCAACCGGGCCTCATTTGCATTTTGAAGTAATGACCAATGCAAAAGTGGAAAATAAAACCGTCATCGGCAAAGAAAATAAAGTTGATCCTAAACCATATCTTGATTCCGGACAATTCGAGAAACCTTTAGCCAGCTACAATGGCAGCGAATGCGGTTCGTCTTGTCAAGCAGGACAAATTAGCACCAAGTTTGGAGAGATATATTTCCTGGGAGAGCATAAAGGTTTAGATATGGCTGAATATGCCGGTACCCCAATCAGGGCGGCTGCGGATGGAGTGGCTTATGAATTCTCGGATTCCAGTGCTTGTTATTTAACAGGAACAATTGGAAAAGGCATTGTTTTAGACCATGATAACAGTGATATAGTTACTTTGTACTGGCATATCCCTTAAATCAGTAGTAATAAGCAGAACGTTAAATCTATCTTTATCCAAAATTTGGCAATGGCTAAGAAATGGATAATTAGGTGAAATTATGGAATATTCGTTTTATTTTTTGTTTTATTATGTTTTATTATTTGTTTTATTGTTAATTTAGAATTAGTATTTAGATAGTGAGAAATAAACCGCTAGTTCTTACTTTTCTTTTCCTCTTTTTTGGAGTTAAACCTGTTTTTGCTGCCGTAAGTATAGATGCTCCTACGATTAATCAATCAGAGATTCCAATTAATCAATCTTTTTCAGCTAATAGTAACTTAAATAACGTACAAACAGGAGAGATATATTTTGTTAAATGTAGAATAGGCGCATCATCTTCCAGTCTACTTGAAGGACAAACATATAACCCACTAACTACTAGCTGGTTATATGACACAGATTCTTGGACAGACATGCCCACCATTACGGCAATCGATTCAACTATTAGTTTTTCTATCCAATGTAAAATAAAAAGTAACGCTACTGAGGGACAAAAAATAATTTATGCAAGAGCCTGTTTAAAAAAACCTGATGGAATATGTGGAAGTGGAACTAGCTTTCAATCGTCATCAGGAATAACTATCACAGCGATCGCGCAACCTTCTTCTTCCCCGTCATCTACTTCCAGCTCTACTCCATCTCCAACTCCAACACCTATACCTTCCTCCACTCCCCAAGCCACTTCCTCATTCACCATTTCCAATATCCCCTCCCAAATAAATTCTGACCAATCTTTTAATGTTTCAGTTAATCTAACTTTACCTAATAATAAAAATGCTGATTATTATTTGACTGGTGCTTTTAAGAGGGTGGATGGCACCAGATATTTTGGTTTAACAAAAATCGGTTCCAGCTGGATTAAATATGAAAGTTCTAATTATTTAAATCAATATAAGATTACTACTGACGATAGCGGCAATTGGACAGGTACTTTAGAAGTCGAACCTGATGCTTCAGACACTGACTATAAAGGAAGCGGAGATTATATCTTTAAGGTGGGAAGATACACATCTTCCGGCTCTAGCCCTACTTGGAGTAATGAATCAACTATCACAATTACCTCTACAGAAAATGGTGATCAAGATAGCACGTCAACCTCAACATCAAATAGTCTCCCCTCAACAACGAATTCACCCACGCCATCTGTTAAAGCTACAACAACTACCTCAAGCCAGGTAAGAAGTTCTGATAAACTAATTTATCAGATTGCATCAGTTGCCGGGGCTACTATCTCTGCAAAATCTGCCACAGAGGAAGGAGCGGTTAATGTCAAAAATCAAAAACAAATAAACCCAATTGTTTGGCTGGGATTGGCTTTGATATTTGCCGGATGCGGATCAATAGGTTATATTTACTTTAAGAAAAATGCAAAAATACATATCCCATGGCGAAGATGAAACTAAAAAGATCGCAGAGAAATTTGCTAAAACTACCAAAAATCATATCTTTACCTTAATAGGAGAACTCGGAGCAGGTAAAACAATTTTCGTCCAAGGTTTTGCAAAAGGACTTAGGATTACGGAAAAAATCATCTCCCCAACTTTTGTATTAATTCGACAACACAAAATTCCGGCTACTACAAAAGTTCTCTACCATATTGATTTATACCGTTTAGAAAATATCGAAGACTTACAACAATTGGGACTGGATGAAATTTTAACAGACCCCAGCAGTATCATCTTAATTGAATGGGCAGAAAAAGCTAAAAGTTTTTTACCAAAAAATACTGTCTGGATTTATTTTGAAACCATCAACGCCGATCAACGAAGAATATTAATCAAATAACTAAACCCTGTTATCATTTCATTCACGATCGTGAACATTTTGAATCTACTCTTTTCTAATCTCTATCTCTATTGATCCTAACATCTCTTTTGAAACAAATTCCATATCTTTAAAATCTCCTTCCCAAGCCTGTCTCATTTTAATCCTGTCCGGTTCTTTGATCAAAAATACCAGTCCGGAAAAATTTTTCTTTGAGCCCTGAAACTTCTCCTGACTGGGGATGTAAACCGGTTTATCGGGAGAATAAACATATTCTCCGGGAATGTATCCGTATTTTTTTTGACCATACCACCAAAAGAGATATTGATACGGATAATCATAAACTGAAGGAAGATATGTGTAAACTTTAAAATTCACTCCATTGGCTATTTTGTACACATAATCTATAACAGCAATTTCATTTTTATATAACGAGGGGTCAAAATTAGACCCTCTCCAGCCGTTAAAACTAACGATATTCAATAACGCAAACCAAATAATTGAAACTAAAAGGGCAGCAGAAATGATTTTACTTACAAAACTTTTTTCCATAAGAAGTTTTTTTAGTAAATAGCCTACCAGTATTAATGCCGCAGTCATTTCCCCGCCAAGATGCCAGGGATTAACTGTAACGGGCAAAATTAAGTAACCTAAAAACGGAATAAAAATTAATAGAAAGCTTACGCAAACAACCGTTTCTTTCTTTTTTACTTTTAGAAACCAGTAAATTACCGGAATAAAAAATACGAGGATAAGTCGTGTGAATAATTGGTGATTCATGAGAGTTGCCTGGAATGTGTTGTAAAAACTTTCTGAAATAATCTGAAGACGTTTTACAATATTAAAACCGATATCACTGTTTTCCGAAAGATGCCGGAGCAGTGCTTTACTCATTATAAATTGATGTTTCAAATCGAAAATTACCTGCGGTAGTAAGGTTGCGACAAACACGGCAACTCCTACCCAAAACCATTTTTGTTTTAGCAAGTTTGCATTACCTGTAAATACTGTGCTTGCCAAAATTATAGGCGGTATAAAAATCCCAAAATTCATCTCAAAATTAAAAAATAACCCGGCTAGAATCCATACGTAAATTCCATAAATTGTCTTTTTCTTATCCAAATACTCAACCAGTAAATAAATAAATAAAGGAGCAAGCAATGCTACCGGATTCGGATTAAATGCATAAAGATTAGTGAGTACTATGTAATCCGAGGCAATCCACAAAGCGCCTATCGGCCAAACTAACCAATTTCCCCACCTGCTTATCAACCTTAGAAGGAAAAATCCTCCTATTGTCCAAAGGACAATTTCCATCAGAATTGATGCATACGGATCGCCGCCGGATAGACTAAAAGGGATTGCCAAAAGATAATACCAGAAAGGCCCATTAAAAAACCCTTCAATTGCCGAAGTGGGCCCTGTCAGTCTTAGTTTACCTAAAACCATCATTTCCCGGAGATCAACCATATCACGGGCATTATCCATATTAAAAAGAAAATTCCCGCCATAGGTCAAAGTTAATCTGTATAGGACACCGGAAATAAGCAGTAAAGTAATTACCAAACAGAGAGGTTTTATTTTTTTCATATTAGTTTACAAATCCGGATAAAGGCAAAAACTGGTTTTTTACGTCATTACATAAACCTGGATTTTTTACTTCAATTGGTTTAGGGATAATTACTCCAAAATATCCTTGCTTAAAACTTAGCTCTTTTGGCGAAGCATAAATCCAGGGTATAGCGATATTGTATACTGGAATACCGGCAACCGGTTTAATAATAGGAATTTTATTTAGCCAAAAAAGGTATCTAAAGCCCACTCCCGCTCCGGGGTCAGCAATAAAATTTACGCCAATACAAGGATAATTATGAGCAAGTACATCCTTTTTAATATATTCAATCAGCTTCTTGCGGTCACCGTAATTATCATATAATTTGGGTAGTTTCAATAAAGAAAATATATTAAAAGAAGCATAGAAGAGTAAAAGCAAAATTATCGGCAACCGCAATTTTTTAAAACTATAAAGATACGCAATAAAAAGAGCAAAAGCAAGATAGACAGTTACCAATAAGTTAATCAGATAATATTCGCTGATTTGCCTTTTGGAAATAAATTGCCCTATTAATCCAATCCCCATCCATGCTGTCATTATTGATACTTGCTCTTTATCAAATACTTTTTTTCTGGCTAAAAATATAAAGAAAAACAGAGCTAACAAGGGTATAACAAAAATCTCTTGTGGTAAATTTTGCTGTTTCTCGTCATACCAGAAAGCGCCGGTAAAAATTACAGCGGCAGATTTTGCTATTTTTAATACCCTTGCTGCCCCTTTTACATCTCCTCTTTCTTCAGATGCAACGCGAGTTAGAGTTCTTATTTGCTGAAAATTATGGCGTACTTCAAAAACCAAAAAAGGCGATATTAATAGAAAAAAGATAACTGACGATAACAATATATTCTTAAACTGTAAGTGAAAATTACTTTTTCTAATTGCTTTCCGTTTTAAAAATATCGTTAATGGTAAAAGCAGGAGCAAAGGCGCAAAGGCAATATGGATATGCCAAATAAAACCAACCAGGATTGCTAAAACAGGAAGCACCTTAAAATTGTTCTTTAAAAAAGACAACAAAACATAAAGGTACCAGATTGACCAAAGTAGAGTCGGTTGAGTCGGGACTACCCAACGATCGAATAAAGCCATCCCTAAAGAAACTGAATATAGAAATGAAGTTATAAAACCCGCTGTCTTGCCAAAAAATTTTGATATCACAAAATAGAAACTTAGTGCGGTAAATAAACTCACTGCAACCGTAACCACATTAGCAACCCGGGGGTCCATATTAAAAAATAAAAGCGGCAGCGAAATTAAGTAGTAAAATATAGGACCGATGAATAAACCGCTTATACTTGTTTCCTGACCAATCAGTCTTATATGTTTATCTATAACAATATCTTTAGCTATCCAGGCAAACAAATCCTGATCATGTCCAAATCCGTAGAAATCTTCACACCTCCATGTGCGCATGAAAATACACAAGACAATAATTAGAAATAAAATAAAGGGTTTTGGTATTTTTGGCATCTGGTGATTGAAAAATTGTACAAAAACCACAGTAGATAAACAAGACTAGTTATATTAAAATATTTACATGAAAATTGTTGTTACAGGTGGAGCCGGTTTTATCGGATCTCATGTCAATGAATTGTTACTCAATCAAGGGCATAAAGTAATCGTGGTCGATAATTTATCAAAAGGGCACAAAGACTCTTTGGATCAAAGAGCAAGTTTCCACCAAGTCAGTTTAGAAGATCAAAAACAACTGGAAGAAATTTTGGCCGGACATGATGCGGTCATTCATATGGCCTCTTTCATTGAAGTAGGTGAATCTGTTAAAAAACCTGTAGAATTTGCCCAAAACAATATCGTCGGAACAATCAAATTATTGGAGGCTATGAAAAATGCAGGTGTTAAAAAGATTGTTTTTTCTTCAAGCGCTTGTGTGTATGGTGTTCCGAAAAAGTTACCCATCACGGAAGATGACCCATTAGGAGAACAGGAAAATCCCTACGGGATAACCAAAATAACCATGGAGGCTTTCTGTAAACTTTACCATAATTTGTTTAATTTTGATGTCACAATTTTGCGTTATTTTAATCCTTATGGCCCGGGAGAGCTGCATGAGCCGGAAACCCATGCCATACCAAATTTTGTCAAAGCAATTTTATCGAAACAACCTGTTCCTCTTTTTTGGAAAGGAGAACAAGTAAGGGATTTCATTTATATTGATGATTTAGCAGCAGCTCATATCCTTGCCCTGCCTTTACAGGGCTTACATATTTATAATGTAGGAACGGAAACGGGAGTAAAAGTCGCTGATGTGGTCAAGAAAATTTTCGAACTGGTTGGATACGAAATTCCGATTGATGATAAGGGGAAAAGAAAAGGTGACGTACCTTCACTGGTTGCATCATCTGAAAAGATTAAAAAAGAACTGGGCTGGAGTGCAAAAGTAGGCTTGGATGAAGGCCTCAAAAAAACGATCGCCTTCTTCCAATCCAGCTTTACACCCTCCAGGTAATATATCCTCACGGTTTCTCGTAATACAACTTGACATTAATGCTACAACCGTATGTTATAACCCTGAGCAATGCCGAAGGGTTTAATGTGAACAGAGTATCCTAAAATTTATTTTCCGCCTCCGCCTTTTTGCCATTTAACTGAAGATAAAAATGGATAAAACATATCTTCTTTTTCGGGAATTTCAAAATCATCATATTCAGTCTTTGGTTTAAATTCTTTTTGTAAAAATTTTAAGCCGGGGATGTCTTCCAGGATTGCAATCGGTTGCATTTCAGATCCTTCTCCCATTACCAGTACCGCCGCAGTTGCTAAACTATCAGGAAGGTTTGAGGTTTCCATTTCGAATTCTCTTCCGAAAATATCTTTGGTTTTACGGTAATCTTTTAGAGGTTTAAAACCGAAATACCCGATAGCTATTCCAACAACCCCCCGCCGGAGCGGCACTAACCTTGAATCGGTTATAATCACTCCAAGGTTTTTTACTTTAAATTTCTTTTTTAGAAAATTCCAAATTTTTCTTGCAGAAAGTTTTGGATTTTTTGGCCAGAGGATATAGAAACCGGCACCATTACTTTCATCTATACCTGCAGACGCTATCAGCATATTATCTTTAATTGTATGTAAGATGTGTCCTCCGGGAGATAATTCTCTGGGGATATATTTATCGGATTCTTGTATTGCTAGCTCATCCTTAGTTATCTTATTTAATGGAATACACCTACCTTCGCCGACTGCCACTACTTTAGACGTCACTGCTACAACGCAGTTTTCTTTTAAAGACTTTATTTCTGAAAGCAGTTCCCATAAATCGTCTTTTGGCGGCAGAAATTTACGGGTTTTAATTGCTTTTACTAACATATTACTCCTTTGTCATTCCTACGAAAGCAGGGACCCATATAATAATTTTTTTTGGATCCCGATACAAGAGCGAGATGACGCAAAGCGTCAATTGCACATTCAAATCGCAACTGCTACTATCATTAAGTATGTCCTCTGTAATTTCATATTTTAAGAAAAAACCGTACTTGCTCGTCTTAATTTTTATCCTGATCATTGGATTATTTTTTAGAACTTATAAAATAGTCGAACGGTTTGAATTTGCTCACGACGGCGATCTTTATTCCTGGATTGTTAAAGATATTGTAGTAAATCACCATTTTCGTTTGATTGGCCAGCTTACTTCTGTTCCCGGTATCTTTATTGGAGGCTTGTTTTATTACTTATTGATCCCCTTTTTCTTAGTATCAAAAATGGATCCTATTGGGGTTTTTGGACTTGGGGTTTTAATAGGAGTCTTAACAATACTAAGTTATTATTTTATCTTAACCAAATTATTTAATAAAACAGTCGGGATATTGGCAGCTTTTTTACATGCAGTACTTCTTTCAACCGTAGGGTTTGATCGATGGATAGTTCCCACACTTCCAACCAAACTTTGGGCTATCTGGTATTTCTATACGCTAATAATGATAAGCCGGGGGAACTTTTCACTTTTACCTATTTTGGGAATTTTAATCGGATTAATTTGGCATATACACATAGCTCTGCTTCCTGCACTTTTAGCAATTCCTGCTGCCTTATTTTTTGCCCGTAAACTACCTAATTTAAAACAAACAATACTATTTTTTACAACCCTCTTAATCACCTCCTCACCGCTTATATTATTTGAAGTAAAACACCGCTTCATACAAACTCAGGGTTTATTCATAAATTTATCCTCTACAAAAGAAGGGGAAATTGGCTTGCGCAAATTAATGTTAGTTTTGGAAATGATTTCTAAAAATACCGAGAACCTGTTTTTATCTCCTCAATCGATACCTTCAACTTTAAGACTGCCATTTTTATTTATAATACTCTCTTCAGTTTTTTTGCTTATTAAATATCGCCAAATAAAAATCAGGGAGGTTTTAATAATTTTCATATGGTTAGCAAGTATTATATTATTCTTTTCTTTTTCCCGTACCCAAATTTCTGAATATTATTTCGCAAATCTTGAAGTTATATTATTAACTATCGTTAGTTTGATTTTTGCTCTTTTAATAAAATCTGGAAAACCGGGACTAGGCTTAACCGTTTTTATTTTTGGACTTATTTTAGTTAAAAATATTTTATTTTTTGTAAATTCAAACCCTTATCAAATAGGGTATTTAGACCGCAAAGCAGTAACAAATTTTATAGAGCAGGATGTTAAAATCCAAGGTTATCCTTGTATCGGAATTACCTATATAACAAGGCCCGGAGAGAACGTCGGATTCCGGTACTTCTTCTATTTAAATAAATTGCATCTTGTGCACCCTTCAATAGATGTCCCTGTTTACAACATTGTCATCCCGGAAGAATTATCTAAAGAAGTAAAATATAAATTTGGACATATTGGAATAATTCCTCCAACTAAAATTCCACCAAAAGAAACTATCCAAAAAAGTTGCCAAACACCAAATACTAATTTGACCGATCCAATGTGGGGGTATGTAGATTAAAAATAAACCGTAGGACTATTTTTTCGTTACACTCAAAAATTATTCCACAATACCTGATTGGTTACTTCATGGTGGTAAATAATTTCCGATGTTTTAACTTTTTTCCCAAGTTCTTTAGGACTTCTATCTGCCACTACATCTTTAAAAAACAAATATTTTTGTTTATTTTCCTCACCTAAAATTTTCCCTATAAAATTACTTGTCCTAAAAAGCCTGATCGCGTCATTAATTGTTCCAGGCAAGAATCTTAACCTATTTCTTCTCCGTTTTGGTTGAGCAAGTTTTTTACCTTCCAATCCCGTTTTTAAAATCGTATAAAGAACAAGGTAAGGGTTTGCATCCGGCGCCACAGCCCTAATTTCAATCCTGGCTGTTTTTTCATTACCGGCCGGGATCCTGATCATCGCCCCTCTATCAATTGGTGAAACTTTAATTTGGTTTGGAGCTTCAAAGTGCGGGTCTAATCTTCTGTATGCATTAACTGACGAACCAAACACTAAGGAAATTTCAGGAGCATGGTTTAAAATCTTTAAGATAAAATCCCAGGCAAGCTCCGATAATCCGTCTTGTCCGTCTTTTTGATAAAAGATATTTTTACCATTCTTAGCTAGAGAAAAATTAGTGTGCATACCGGAACCATTTATGTTAGTGATTGGTTTTGGTAAAAAAGTGGCTGTTAACCCCATATTATTGGCAACTTGCCTGCATACTAATTTATAAAGCTGAATTTGATCACAGGCTCGAACAACCTCGGTATAACCAAAATTCAATTCGAATTGCGAAGGGGCTACTTCCGGGTGATCTTTCTCATTTTTAAAACCCATTGCCCTTTGCGCCTCTGCCGATGCATCTATAAATCTTCGCAATTTATCCAGCGGCAGAGAGTGATAATAACCGCCTGTTGAAATTAATTTAAAGCCGATATCTTCATCAAAACTTTGTTCTGCGCCTACTCCTTCTACCAAAAATCCTTCGGTTTCCGTTGCGGTATATGCATTAATACCCTCTTTTTTCTTCAGTTCTTGAGTATATAATTTTAATTGACCCCTGAAATCCGAGATGTAAGAAGTCCCGTCCCTTCCCAATACATCCGCAAACATCACGATCTTGCCACAGCCAAAGACATCAGAAGGAAGCCAGATTAAACTTGGCCAGTCAACCCGAAGTCTTAAGTCTGATTCGCGCTGGGCAGTAAAACCTCTTATCGAAGAACCGTCAAAAGTTAAATTTGAAGCAGATTCCAGTAGATATTTTTTATCATAATCCAGCATATGAAATCTGCCTTCAATGTCTGTGAAACATAAAGTGATTGCTTTAATCCGTTTTTCTTTCTGTAAATAAAGGCGATATTCTTTCTCCAGCAGTTGCGGATCCGCAACTTGTTGTTTTTCCTTAGCCTTAAGATTCATCTCTTCAAGCTCTTCATAAGGAATTTCCAGGAAGTTTTTTAATTGGGTATTATCATCTTGCATTATGGAACATAATTATCACTGGTTAATATAATTGTCAATAGGTTAATAATAAATATTTAACTATTTATCTTAAATCCTTAATAATTTGAGGTAAAAGTGATAAAAGATCACTAGCCAAAGCACCCGTATTACCTATTTTTTCTCTGAGTTTATCCCCCGCCATCCCATGAACATACACCCCGACACCAGCGGCATCAAATGGCTTTAAACTTTGAGCCAATAAACCGGCTATCGCTCCTGCGAGTACATCTCCGGTTCCGGCAGTAGCTAATGCCGGATTTGCAAACGGACTAACCACAACCCCGCCTTGTGACGGGGCAATCACAGTATTTGCTCCTTTCAAAACTACCACTTGATTCCATTTTTTGGCAAAACTTTGAGCGGTATTTAATCTATTTTTTTGAATTTCTTCTATAGATAAACCTGTCAACCTGGACATCTCGCCAGGATGAGGTGTCAATACGACTGCTCCGTCTATCCTTTCCCACCATTTCTCCATTTTAAACAGGATATTTAACCCGTCACCGTCAACGACTGTCGGCGACAAGTTACGGCTTAAAATTTGCTCCACCAGTTTTACTATTTGATCGCTTTGCCCCAAACCCGGACCAATCAGCAAAACATCATACTCATCTATTTTTTTGAGCACTTCATCCCGTGATAAAAAAGTCACTTCAGATAATTTCCTGGAGATTATAATCTTCGTTTCTTCCTCTGTTGCTAAAGTTACCAAACCTGCTCCTACTCTGTAAGCTGCAGCGCAAGAAAGATACGCTGCTCCAGGGTATCTCTCTGATCCAGCAACAACTAAAATTTTGCCAAATGTCCCCTTATTGGCATCCTTAGACCTTTTGGGTAATCTTTTAGCCACCCATTCTTTAGTTAATTCGGTAATTCCCTGATTCATTTGCCAACCTCGTAAATTTCAAAGGCTATATTAATATCACCATCTTTAAACTCCTTAACTTTTTTATAATTTATCTTATTATCATCCAGATATTTAAAGAATTCCTTTTTCAAATTTGGAAAATGCGAGTTTGAATCTCCATGGGCTACATATAAAAATTCTTCAGGTCTGCTAAAATTTCCGGCTAATTTTATAAATGAATAGGTGTATGTGGGCGGATCCAGGAAAAAGAAAGGCTCTTGGTATTTTTTCACTTCCTGATTAAAACTTAATAGTTGATTACAAATATCAACATCCAAACAAACAAAGTTTGCTTTTGTAACTTTGGCAAAATCAATCAAATCGTAAATTGCTGATGTATAAGCCACTAATTTTGTGGGTTTGGAATAAGTATCAAAATATATTAGATTCACGATGATTTGATAAGAAATTATTATTCCAACCAAAGCCAAAAAAATATTCTTTTTAAATTGTAAGATTGCCAAAGCCAAAATTACGACAAAGAAAGGATAAATAGATAAAGCGTGCCAGACAGAGATAGCCTTTTTTGTCAAAAGAAGTTGCAGGATAGTTAATAACACAAGGGATGAAAAGAAATAGAATGGTCTCAAAGGTTCTTTATGTTTAGCGATTAAATAATAGATGCCAATAAACAAAATTAGTAAAATTAAACCGCTAAAATAAATGCCTAAAGGTGTTGGACTGTACCCGTAGATTATATTATAAAAGATATTTCCATTGATAATGTTTATTAAATTATTATAAAAAATTAACAGATTATTAAAGACATTGGATAAAGCAACCGGATCGGTAAAATCCTTATAGCTTAATACTACTTCCCTGGAAATTTTAGTAAATATTTTGATCAGGAAAAAATATGGTATACAGAAAATTAAAAATGGGAATAATTTATCCACTTTTTTAAAATCGTTATAAAAAATTCGCCAATAAAAAATTATGAAACTAATCATGAAAG
This sequence comes from Candidatus Daviesbacteria bacterium, assembly GCA_028715175.1. Taxonomy (GTDB): domain Bacteria; phylum Patescibacteriota; class Microgenomatia; order Daviesbacterales; family UBA10151; genus UBA10151. The sequence goes on along the minus strand of JAQUSJ010000001.1, from coordinate 278,783 downwards.
CATTCACAAACCAGATGAAATTTAATTTATTAAAAATTCCTAATGCCAAAATAAGGTAGATGCTAAAATAATAAATACTTTTTTTAGTAGATATAAAAAGATATAACAAATAAACAGCCAAAACTTTTAAGAAAAATTCTAAAACAGTCGGGCCCTGGTCAGTTTTTGAATAAATAATAATACTGGGATCCAAACTAAGAAGTAAAATTGTCAATAGTGCTAACTTCTTATTAAAAGCCAGCGTCAATGCTTTGTAAAGAATTATCCAGGTAATGGAAATCAGGATAATTTGCGGTAATCTGATAGACCAGATATTCACACCAAAAACATAAAAAATCGGCATGTAAAAATAGGACTTCAAAGCCCCAATATAAGGAAAGATCATCGTCGGTATCCCATGCCAGCTTTTCCATAAAAATTGATTGTCAGGATGCAAAGTTGCAGTATTTACAAACATCAATTGGTCATTATTAACCCCCGGGTGTTCAATTTTTATTATGGAAATTAAAAAGTAGATAAGAATAATAATTAAAACTACACCATTTGAATTTATCCAATTCTTAAGTGACATTTTTTAAGAGCGACTATCTCGCAAGCGATACTCCGAATTTTTAATTCGGGTAATGGCAGCGTTTATACTTTTTTCCGGAACCACACCAGCATGGATCATTTCTACCTAGCTTACCATGAGGTTTTGTTAATTGCCCTTGACCCCCATAAACTTGTTCGGATACAACCCCGTCCCTTTCAATTGTAACCTTGGTAACTCCCCCTTCTTTCTCCAATATTTCATCCAGTGGTTTACTTTCTGCCAGTTCTTTTTCTTCCAAAGCTTCAATTTTAACCCCTGTTTCAATTTCCGGATGTCTTTCCTCAACCACTACCGGTCTTTGTTCAACCACCGGAGTTTGACCCTGCACCGCCACTTTATAGATTCTGTGAACAATTTCGTAATCTATTTCCACCATCAATTTCTCAAACAAATCAAAACCTTCTCTTTTGTATTCAATCAATGGGTCTCTTTGAGCATATCCCCGAAGTCCTATTCCGGAACGCAAATCATCCATCGTATCTAAGTGCTCAATCCATAAAATATCTATGGTATTTAGATAAACAAAAACCTCCATTTGTCTGGCTAAATCTTCTCCAACCTGTTTTTCCCTCTGATCGTAAAAATTCCTAGATAATTGCGTTAGAAAATTTGTAATTTCTTCAGTTCTGGAAAACGCAGCAATATTTTTTTCAATTTCCCTTTGACTGTTTTCGTCTACCGGTACAATAGTTGCAAACTCTTCCACGATTTTTTGAGGTTTTACTCCCTCTTCGCAATTGATAGTTACGATATTCCCGATTTCTCTCGCTATCTTTTCCAGCACCTCTTCTTTCAAAGAAGAATCTTTTTTCTGCGAAGCAGAAGAGCTTTGTACTTTTTCAGCTGTTTCCAAAACTTTTTTTCTTATCTCATAAATAATTTTTCGCTGTTGATTCATCACATCATCGTATTCAACAGTGTGTTTTCTGATATCAAAATTGTGACCTTCCACCTTTTTTTGAGCTCCCTCTATAGCTTTGGAGATTAATCCGTGTTCCACAGGCACATCTTCCGGCATCTTCAAGAAATTCATCACCTTGGAAACTTGCTCTCCGCCAAAAATCCTCATCAAATCATCTTCCAGGGATACAAAAAACCTGGTCTCACCCAAGTCTCCCTGACGGCCTGACCTCCCCCGCAATTGATTATCAATTCTTCTTGATTCATGTCTTTCAGTCCCAATCACATAAAGCCCACCCAGATCAGCAGCACCTTTGCCTAAAATGATATCTACCCCCCTGCCTGCCATATTGGTGGCAACAGTCACCGCACCCTTCTCTCCCGCTTTAGCAATAATTTCCGCTTCTTTCTCATGATTCTTGGCATTCAAAAGAGCATGCGATATACCTTTTCTTTTTAGAAGATCGGAAAGGAATTCGTTTCTATCAATGGCGGTAGTTCCAACTAAAACAGGCTGGCCTTTTTTGTATAATTCCTCAACTAAACCGGCAACAGCAGTATATTTCGCACTTTGAGTCTTATAAATTGTATCCGGATGGTCAATCCTGATCATTGGATTATTTGTGGGTATTACCACAACCTCAAGTTTATAAATTTTATTAAATTCCTCTGCCTCGGTCGCCGCAGTACCTGTCATACCGGCTAGTTTCTCATACATCCTGAAATAGTTTTGAAAAGAAATTGTTGCCAGCGTTTGTGACTCTTGTTGAATTGAAACGCCTTCCTTGGCTTCAATTGCCTGATGCAACCCTTCCGAGTACCTTCGTCCTAACATAAGTCTTCCAGTAAATTCATCAACAATAATTACTTCCCCGTCTTTCACTACATAATCTTTATCCTTCTGAAATAAAGTTTTTGCCTTTAGAGCTTCTTCCAAATGATGAAGAGTAGAAAAATCCTTTTCATAGAGGTTATCTACTTTTAGCATCTTCTCTATTTTCAGAGTTCCATGCTCTGTAAGATTAGCTGTCTTTAACTTTTCGTCAACGACATAGTCGGACGGGGAAAGAGTATCGATAATCTTGGCAAACTCGTAATATTTTTCCGTTGCTTCCTGTGCCGGTTGAGAGATAATAAGCGGAGTTCTGGCTTCATCAATTAATATCGAGTCCACCTCATCAACAACTGCAAAGAAGTGACCGCGTTGCGATTGATCCGCCAATCGAAAAACCATATTGTCTTTAAGGTAATCAAAACCAAACTCATTATTCGTTCCATAAGTTATATCCGCATTGTAAGCGTCTTGCCTGGTAACCGGACGGAGATGTTGTAATCGTTTATCGCCGTGGCCAAGATCTTTATATTTCGGATCATAAATAAAAGCGCCGTCATGAATTATGGTGGCGCAACTTGCTCCAAGCGCAAAATAGATTGGTCCCATCCAACCGCAATCTCTCTGAGCCAGATAATCGTTAACAGTCACAAGATGCACGCCTTTTCCGGCTATTGCATTTAAAAATAATGACGGAGTTGCCGACAGCGTCTTTCCTTCACCTGTTTTCTGTTCGGCTACTTTACCTTGATGCAAAGTAATTGCAGCCATCATTTGAACATCGAAATGGCGCTGCTTGATAGTTCTTTTGGAGGCTTCACGGACGAAAGCGAATACTTCCGGCAACAGCTCATCTAAACTTTTCCCGTTTCTATGCTCTAACCTAAATTTTGCAAAACTACCTTTAAGCTCCTTGTCCGATAATTTTGATACTCTTTTTTCAAGATCATTTATCGCATCAACAACAACTTTAAATTTTTTTATTTCTCTCTCATTTGAATCTAGCAGTTTTCCAAGGAAATTTAACATAAATAGTAAGCTTTGTTTTGTACCACATATTATATAAGACAAGCTTCTTGCTTCGCAATAAAATGATTGACAATAAGTATATTCTTGCCTTACACTAACACTATCTAGAAAACTGCCCTAATGGATAACCCTAATAACCAAAATTCACCTACTAACCTAAATCCGACACCGATACCAGCTCCGAGCGAACCGGAACCAACCCCCACCCAACCGCAACCAATTGTTGAACCAAACCAGACACCAGCTCCACCACCATCTCCGATACCAAGTTGGCCTCCAGTTTCAGAACCTGCTACACCCTTTATGGAACCAGGCCCCGCTCAAGCTCCTCTTTCTCCATGGGCTCAAGATACAACTCAAACCAGTCCGGGCGCTAGCCCGCCTGCATCAGTAAGCGCCGGACCTGATCTTAGCTCAGTTTGGACTCCTCCATCCCCAGTCCAGCCGCCGACCCAACCTACAGTACTACCGGAACCAGCAGTATCCAACCCGTGGTCAAACCCGCAAACCTCTACCTGGACCCCTCCAGTTCCGAGCGAACCGGAACCAATTCCACAGCCGCAAACTCCAACACCACCGATACCAGCTCCAACTCAACCGGAATCAATTCCCACTTTCACTCCTCCGGCTGCTAACCCTATCGGCGGCATCAATGAACCGTCTCCTGCTACTTCACCGCTAGACAATCCATGGGGCGAAACACCTGCAAATCCCTCACAGCCAAGCTGGATGAATAACCAGGAAGCTGCTCCGACAGATCTTTCTCATCTAATAACCAATAACCCGCAGCAAGATTTGGTTCAATCTGCGCCTGAAACATTAGTTACATCTCCCGCAAGCCCAACTACAAACCCGGAAGTATCAACGCTTTCTGTTGAAAGTCGCAAAGGTATACCAAAATGGCTGCTTGGTGTAGGAGCAGGGGGACTGCTAATCTTAGTAATAGGCGCTTCCGCATATTTTATACTTGGCATTGGCCAACCGTCTAAGGGGACAACAAGTTTGCCGGCAACGACCACGCCGCAAACAACTCAAGTTAAACCCACTCTACCAATTGCCACAACTTCTGCGCAACCTTCTCCCTCAACTGCTACAGGTTCAGCAAGCTTTGGGCAAGTAGGAGGCACTCCGTCTGCAACTTCTGCAGCTGATCTCATCCGCCAAAGACAAGGAATATAGGTTTATTTAGGTTTAATTTCGGAGAATCCGGCGTATTTTTGTAAAACCTCGGGAATTTTAACTGAGCCATCTTCAGTTTGAAAATTTTCCAAGATGGCAATAATTGATCTTGAGGTTGCAATTGCGGTTCCATTTAGCATATGTGCAAACTCCAATTCACCGGTTTTTCTCCTCAAGCGAATATTTAAATTCCTAGCCTGATAGTCTGTGCAATTTGAAGTAGATGTCACCTCTCCATATTCATTTCTACCCGGCATCCAGGCTTCGATATCAAATTTCCGGGCGGCCATGGCTCCTAAGTCCCCTGTACACATTTCCACTACTCGGTAAGGAATTTTAAGTTCCTGATAAATCTTTTCTTCCAAGGATAGTAGATATTGATGCATTTTTTCTGATTCCTCCGGTAGACAGTAAATAAAAATCTCTGCTTTGGTGAATTGATGGACTCGAAATAAACCTTTTGAATATTTACCATAGGATCCAGCTTCTTTCCGAAAACAGTGAGAATAACCAATATATTTTATAGGCAAGTCTTTCTCGGGGATAATCTCATCTGCATGTTTACCGGCCAATGCTACTTCTGCCGTTGCGATAAGTCCCAAATCCTCTCCTTCAATGGTATAAGTTTGTGCCTCTTTACCTTTCGGATTATATCCGGTTCCCAAATAATGTCTTGATTTAGCCAAATCAGGGGTAATAACCGGCGTAAATCCTTCTTTGGATAAAAGGCTTAAAGCAAACTGTATCAATGCAATTTCTAAAAGCGCTCCTTCATTATAAAGAAAGTAAAATTGAGATCCTGCAACTTTAGCCCCACTTTCAAAATCAAGTATCCCCAAATTTTCCCCCAGCTCAATATGGTCACGGGGTTTAAATTTAAATTCTTGCGGTTGCCCCCAAGTTTTAACAACTTTATTCTCGTTTTCGTCTTTACCAATAGGGGCCTCTGGAGATGGAGGATTAGGAATAGCAATTAATACTTCTTCCAGTTCTTCTTCTGTTTTCTTAAGTCTTGGTTCTTTCTCATGAAGATCATCCTTAATTTTTTTACCAGTCTCCACGTCTCTTGCCTCAGCTGCTTTATTTTTTCTTGAGCGAAGTTCGTCAATTTCCTGTATTAACTGCCGGCGAGTTTTATCAAGCTCCAAAACTTTATCTACCAAATCCACAGGATAACCTTTAGCAACCACTCCCTTTTTTACTTTTTCCAAATTATCTCTAATGTAATTAATATCTAACATGATCAGTGTTTCTGCCAGCCTCTGGCAGGTTCTACCTCCCCGGAAAGTATCAAATCAACTGCCTTTTTGTGCCAGTCGAATTTAGTTATATGATGCACTTGCTTAAAATATTTTAACGCATCTCGAGCCCCAGGTACACCCTTGGCTTGTGCCAGGGCATCCAGATTGTCTGCCGTTTTCACCACCCTTGCTTCAACAGATTTTCTCTCGTTATATTCTTCAACCAACTCTATTATTTCCTGTTCCGAATCCAAACCCTCAAGCAACGCTTTCACTCCTTCTTCTTCGATATTGCGAAAAACTCCGCCTGCCATACCTTTTACAAAAGTCCCGACATCTCCAACAATTGTTTCGCCGATATCATGTACAAGTCCCATCTTCAAAACTTTATCGGCATTTATTTTTATACCTTCTTTTTGTAATTGTCTGGCCAAAAAATAGGCAAGCAGTCCCGTTGTAAAAGAATGTGCTGCAACAGAGTCCGCTTCATTCCTTTTAAAACCCAAGGCAATAAAACCCTGTCTGGGAAGCTCTTTAGCCCATTGCAGCGTCAAAAAAACTTTCAATATTTTCTTTAAGTCAATTATATTCATTTTTTGTTTTTCTTCACAGGTCTTAGCATGGGAAATGCTATTACATCCGAGATGGAAGGGGAATCAGTCATTACCATTACCCATCTATCCAACCCCGGGCCGATACCAGAAGTAGGCGGCATACCATACTCCAAAGCTTCCAGAAAATCCTCGTCAGTCTTCTGAGCCTCCAAATTGCCTTTTTTCATTTTCTTTTTTTCAACAATCCAGGCTTCTTTTAAAGCCTGGGGATTATTTTGTTCGCTCCAATTGGTTCCCATCTCCATTCCCGCCACATAAATATCAAAGCTCTCAACCAGCTTAGGGTTATCAGCACACCTTTTTGCCAAGGGATAAAAATCAGCTGGATAATCATATACAAATGTCGGCTGAATCAGCTGATCTGTACACTTTTTTTCAAAAATCTCCAACAGTATCTCTCCATCAGTCATATAATCTTTTATCTCAACTCCTAATTTTTTGGCTAGAGAAGTTGCTTTTTCTAAAGTATCAATTTCATGTAAATGCACTCCGGTATGCTTTTTAAATAAATCTATCAATTTAATCCTTTGCCAGGGCCTTTTAAATTCAATCATTTTCCCTTGATACGAAAGCTTTGTTTTACCAAAGACCTTTTTGACTACATATTCAAACATCTCCTCTATCAAATTCATATTATCTTTATAATCTGCATAAGCCTCCATTGTTTCAAACATGGTAAATTCCGGGTTATGATTTCTATCCATGCCTTCATTACGAAAAACATGTCCGATTTCAAAAACTTTCTCAAAACCTCCCACAATCAGCCTTTTTAAATAAAGCTCATTGGAAATGCGAAGATAAAAATCGCTATCTAAAGAATTATGATGAGTTTTAAAAGGTTTGGCTCTTCCCCCGCCATAAACAGGCTGCAAAACCGGGTTTTCTACTTCAATATATCCTTTTTCTTCTATTAAAAATTTACGGATTGTATAAATGATTTTGGAGCGGGTCTCTAAAATTTCTTTGACGCCCGGGTTCATCAAAAGGTCAACATATCTTTTCCTGTATCTTTCTTCCACATCTTTTAGTCCATACCAGTTTGAGGGAAGAGGACGTAAACTTTTGGTTAAAATTGAAAGAGTTACCACATCAACTGTAATTTCTCCAGCTTGAGTTCTCATTACTTCACCAGAAACTTCAATAAAATCTCCCAGATCAAGATTTTGTAAGAAGTCATATTTTTCACCCTTGAGGTTATCCTGTCTAAAAAGAAGCTGAACCTTGCCTGTTACATCTTCTATGTCTGCAAAAGTAATTTTGCCATGAGGACGCAACGACCTGATTCTTCCGGCCACCACCATTTTCTTACCCATCAACTTGCGTGCGCGATCAATATCAATTCTTGCAGGCTTGCCCGCCGCAGCTTTAGCGTAGGCGGGATATGGATTAATCCCTAATCTTTGAATATTTTTTAACTTTTTAAGTCTTTCTTTCTGCAAATCCTCTAAAGCCATGGGTAAAGTATAACCGAAGCTGTGAATTTTTAAAAGAAGTCTAATGACGACAAGGAAACAAACTAACGATTTTGTCACGTAAAGTTCCTAAGGACGATAACCTAGGAGTAGATTCTAAAATCTCGTTTCCTGCATATTTATCCCTTGCAGTCATTACTGCCTCTTTATCAACCACTGCATAATACCTTAGCCCATTCAGTCCTCCAGGTTCCACCCCCAATTCTGTCAGTCTATTAACAATTCTTTCAGCTGCTGGGTTATTTTTAGGAGCAATAAAAAGTGCGCTATCTGCCAGAGGATAAATACCTACACAAAGACCGATTCTTAAATCTGCTATTTGTTTGAAATTAGTTATATCGAGAATTTGACGAAGCGCTTCCACAATTTCAGGAGTAAATTCTCCGTCAAGCGGAAAAGTTTTCTCGATAAGGAAAGACTTCTCGAGATAACGGTATACGCGTCCATTTCTGCTTCTACCTGTAACAAAATCAATTCCATCGTGTTCAAGAAGCGCATCTATTAAAAGTTGAGTGCCTATATCGCGATTTTCAAATTTGGGGTCAACTACCTTAACTCCTATGGACAATCCTCTTTTTTTCTGTCCATCTACAGAAATATCTGCTATCTCCTGAGTAACAACCCCGATATCTACCATTTCACCCTTATATCTTATTCTGGCAAATTCTACTTCTACTAATCGACCAGGTCTGGGCTGGATATGGTGACGAATTTCATCATGGGTACGGAACGAATCATAACCTAGCTGTTTTTCAAAAGGCAAAGCTCTAAATCTTAATGCCCACATATTATTGGGTGTTACTCTGTGAGTTTCATAAAAAATCCCATTATGGATACGTGTTACCGGGTTTCCTCGTGGTAATACGAGAGATAAACCAACTGATTCTCTTAATGAGTCTCCTGCTTCCGCCGCCTCTGTAGCCATAGCTTTGTAGATTTGAAATTATACTTTCATTGAAATAAAAATTCAAGACAAATCACTTGCATACTTATTTATAAAGGACTCTGCATCTTTTCTGGTACCTTGAATCAATAAACTCTCTAATATATTCGATAAATCGTGCAGCGAAACAAATATTTTGGTGAAATTAGAAATAATCTGATTGTCAATCCATCTTAAAGCACCACTCTCAAGCATGAAGTTAATAAATATAGTGCTTCCCAAAACATACTTCATCATAAATCTACCATTTCCGCCTTTCTTCATTAAGTAGATACATCTGCTAGTATAGGCTACAATCATGGACTGAAGTTGTTTATCTGTAATCCTATCTTTCAGTAACAATGATCCTGCCAAGCGAAGTCCCAAAATAGTAGCAGCAAGTTCATAAATACAAAGAAATAAATCTTCCAAGTTTTTAGCGGCATTTTTATAGTAAAGATAGCTGTGGGCCAGTTCGTGGAGGGCAGTGTAACGCAGATAGCCTCTTCTTAAATCCTCCTCGCTAAAACCTTGTTTAAAATCTTTTGAGAATATTTGATTAAAAGTTGGCAGAACCTGTTCCATAAACCTTAAGTCATTTGATTGATTAAAAAGAGTAACATCAGCCCCATATTTTTCAACAAAATTTGTATCAATCGGCAGATTTAACCCCACAAATTTTGTTCGGGCCATAATACCCGAAAATATAACTACATCTAGCACCTTCACCTTCATTTTTTTTGGTTCAATTCGCTCCTTGGGCGAAAGCGTCTTCCTCCTCACACTTAGTGTCACAGCCTTATAATTAAGGAGTCTATCTGTTCCTTCTCTATCAATTACTCCCACCCAAGCATGATAAGAGGCCTTTGAGAAAAATAATCGATCGTCATAATGATGTAGCGGGCCGATGGATATATCTAAAATATATGGCTCCATCTTAAGCCATGCAGCACTTGCTTGCTCGTAAGTTCCATCCAATAAAACTTTTGCTTGGATCTTTAACGCTTTACCGAACTCTTTGTTCTCTGTTATTTTGGCTGCTTCTCTCAATTTCTCTGCAATAGGTTTTAATAAATCTGCATATTTGACATGGTAAGGAATTGCTACCAGTTTCCCATTTTGTTCTTCAATTACGGTATATGGAGAAAGGATTGCCGGATTTTTTTTTGCTGCTTTTTTAATTCCTTCTAGGGGTTTTTGGTTTTCCTGAAGTTTATAAATTGGGACGATCAATTTTGCCGCTTCCACCAAAAGCTTTAAAACTTTACTCTCGTTCTCAGAAAGCTTTGGCAGTTTTGGATTAAATTCAATTAAAGGCTCTTTTGCAAATCTTTTAGGCATTTTAGGCATTATTTTATCCTCTAATTTTAACTCTTTTTATTTTATGTCAAGAACCTTACACTTATATCTGACTATCGGCGTTGTTACCTCAATTGTTTCTCCTTTTTGAACACCCATAAGAGCTTGACCTAAAGGCGATTCATTGGAGATTCTTTTTTTGGAGGGATCAGCTTCAACTCTTCCTACTATAGTAAATTCATCAATTCCTTCATCCATCTCAACTTTGACTGTTGATCCGATCACCACAAAATCTTGAGTATGCTGATTTTCTATGATTTTTGCGCTTTTAAGGATGTCCTCTAAATCCGAAATGCGGCTTTCTGCCATAGCCTGTTCTTCCAGCGCAGCATCATACTCAGAGTTCTCAGCCAGATCTCCATATTCTCTGGCCTGATGAATTTTTTCGGCAATTTGAACCCTCTTAGTCTTTTTCAAAAACTCCAACTCTACTTTAGCATCAGCTAAACCCTTGGCAGTAATGTAGATATTTTGTCCGTTTCTTGTCAATTGTTGTTTTACTCCAGCCATAAAAAACCTCCCTTTTGAGGAGGTCTCCTTTGCTTTGGGATTTTAGGTTTTTTTACCTAAAAAGACCTCCCTGCGCCTGTTGGCCATAGTGGCCCCCCCGGCAAGGAGATGTGAAAAGGGAGACAATTTTTTTTGAAACCATTGCTTTAGCAAGTGTCATATTAAAATGGATTATATATTGATTAACATATCTTGTCAATTAAGTGTCTGGTAAGTATAATTTGACCACGCCGTCGAGTCAAACTCGACTGGCAAGTTTGACTTGCCGCCATCGTCTAGTGGTCCAGGACACTTGGTTCTCATCCAAGAAATCACGGGTTCGACTCCCGTTGGCGGTACACTTCGGCGCAGTCTACCCTGAGTTCTACCGAAGGACTCAGTACAGGCCAAAGTTAGAGTTGAACAAGGATCTCACTTCTGTTACGCTGGAAATAACATGAACCAAGCTGCCCAAAGCTCGCCTGTTAAACAGGCAAAAAAAACACTCCGTTTTAAAGTTATCCTAATTGTAGTTTTAGCGACAATCTTTCCCTGTCTTCTGGGACTGATCATCCCGCTCACAGCCTTGCTTTATATTCTGGCAGCAGCAGCCAGCGCAATTTTAGCTGTCGTATTAGTACTTTGGATATTGCAACCGCTGGACACTTTTATTAAAAGCGCACAGATTTTTTCCAATGGCAATCTTAATCATAGAATTAGTCTTCACTCAAACGATGAATTTGAAGACGTAGGCAACTCATTTAACCTCATGACAGACAAACTCTCAAAAATAATCCAGCAACTTGAAAATGATCAGGCTACTGCAATCTCAGAAAAAAATAAATTTGACGAGATTCTTTCATCAATAATTGATGGAATTATTGCGTTGGATTTTAATAAAAATATCGTGTTTTTGAATAAAGCTTCAGAAGAGCTGACAGGTCTCAGAGAATCCGATGTCCTTGGTAAATCGGTTGACCAGGCGATCCATCTATTCTCCGACCAAGAAGAAATCCTGGTTAAAACTTACTGTCAGGAAAGCTTTAACCAAACAGCAAGACTTATCGGCAAAGATGGCAGACAAGTCAAAGTCAAACTGACGACTACACAGGTCGGCAGTGCGGTACAAACTAATCTAAACTGCATTTTAATAATCCATGATCTATCTCAAGAAGAAGAGCTGGAGCAAATGAAATTGGATTTTGTGTCTATGGCATCACATGAGTTAAAAACACCCTTAACCAGTATTGTCGGTTATCTGTCTGTATTCCTCGATGAAAACAAAGGCAAAGTCCCTGCAGAAAATCTAGATCTGTTGAACAAAGCATTTGTGGCTGCCAAACAGCTCCAAACCTTGATTCAAAATCTGCTTAATGTTAATAAAATCGAAAAAGAGCAACTATCCGTTTCTCCGCAACCAACCGACTATCTGCCTATACTAACCAAGGCGGTTGAAGATTTAAAAAGTCAAGCTACTCAAAAAAATATTGTCTTGAGTACACTTCCGCCAACTGAAACATTACCCAAAGTTATTACCGACCCTATCAGAATAAACGAAGTAATAACCAACCTTGTCTCTAATGCAATAAACTACACTAATCCAAATGGAAAAATAGAGGTTTTTGTAAAAGTTTCCCCGAATGACATTACGACTACTGTCTCAGACAACGGTATCGGGATACCGCCGGAGGCAATTCCGCACCTCTTTAGTAAATTCTTCAGAGTTTCTAATAAGCTGCAACAAGCAAGCAAAGGCACGGGTCTGGGATTATACATCTCTAAATCAATTATAGAAAAACTTCACGGTAAAATCTGGGTTGAATCAGAACCGGGAAAAGGCAGCAGATTTTCCTTTACTTTACCAATTGTAACCTTAAGTACCGCTGTTTCAGAAAACAACAAATTTGTTTCCGGAGCTATTCAATCCGGGACTTTGAATTATTAAACTATTAATATAAAATAAAGTATATGGGTCCGACACCAAAGAAAATTTTACTTGTTGAAGACGAGGATTTCATCAGGGAGTTGTACACAAGGCAGCTCGCCAAAGCAGGATTTGCGGTGAAAAGCGCAGTGGACGGACAAAGCGGTTTGGAAACACTAAAAAATGAACCTTTTGATTTACTTCTTTTGGATATCATGCTTCCGGGGATTAATGGTTTGCAACTGCTCCGCGAATTTAAAACCCAAAACCCAAACTCCCCGATGATCACCATTCTTTTAACAAATTTAGGTCAGGAAGCGGTTATAAAAGAAGGGTTTGAGCTGGGGGCCCAGGCTTATTTGATTAAAGCATCTTATACCCCAGATCAAGTAGTGAATGAGGTAAAAAATGCCCTTTTTGGCAACCAGCCACCTCCTCCGCCAGCTGGCGGACTTACCTAATAAGCACCATAACCAACCTGAAAACCCGGTTTGAATTCGTATTGACAAACCGGGTTTGTAAACGTTGTAAATATAAAACCAAATTCACGTAGGTTTTTGTGGTGTTATGACTTCTGCGCAAGGTGATTGAGTATTTCTAATATCGCCTACTTCAGAAACACCTGCCTGGGCTGCTCTCATTGCTGGTGAAAGAGGTAATCCTAACTTGGAACCAAAATCATGGTTGGAAATTATTACTGAACCAGTCCAATGATCTCTACGCATCTTCTCATGTGCAGAGTTTTCAGGAGAAAGCTGCATTGGACCATACTCAGCATGATCTAAACCCGCTACCTTTGCGCCCATCTGGGATTTTTTAGAATTAAAATGCCACCATTCATCCTCATACGGCTCAAAACCAACATTTACCATAGTGTTATAAAGAAGTCTTCTGTTGCTTTGGGCCTCTTGTTCCTCAGCAGTTAAACTCCTTTTAGTAGCCAGTTTTTCAAAATAATTAAGAGAAGCTTCAACTCCTCCATAATCAAATCTAGTACCAAAATTCAGTAGCTGCATGTTTGCTTCAATCAGACCAATTTTTCTCATTTCCAATCTATATGCCTCCTCCCAATCCTTATTTTCTAACGTGGCCAGCTCGTTATTAATTCGTTGCACATCTATCTCTACCTCTTCAGGAAGCTGAAAAATTGCCACATCAACAGCACCACCGGTATTATGCGGCGATGGACGATTAGAATCTGTTGAGGGTACAGAAACATACCTTTGAGTGTCAACTGATAATTGGTCGTCTGTCCAATCAGGATGTATTTTCTTTAATTCATTTAGATACACATCATACAAAGATTGTTGAACTTGCAAGGTACGATAGGCATCAAAAACAAGCAAATGCATCCCTGAAGGTAAAAGAGCTTGTGCTCTTTTGAGCTGTCTGACTACCTCTTGGCGTACAAACATAGTCACCAAGCTTCCTTCTAAAGACCCGCTTGGATAAGGGGAGTCTTTTTTTTCACCAAAATATATTGCATGGGTAAAAATTTCATCACTTCCAGAAAATGGCCCCAGTGGAACTAAAGGTTCACCGTTTTCCCTAATTGGAACTTCTTTCCATCCTGCTAAAGAATATAGTTCAAGAGGGATAGGGCTATCTAATAGAGCAGAATCACTCACTTTTTCACTATCCATATTATTTGTTTAAAGGATAACAAATTTATCTTAAGAATGGTACCAGAAGTAAGGCAACGATATTAACAACTTTTATCATGGGGTTTATTGCCGGACCGGCTGTATCCTTGTAAGGGTCGCCAACTGTATCCCCTGTGACTGCTGCTTTATGGGTTTCAGAACCCTTCCCTCCAAACTTACCCGACTCAATATACTTTTTGGCATTATCCCAGGCAGCGCCTCCTGTGGTCATAGAAACCGCCACAAAAATCCCTGTCACAATTGATCCCACCAGCATCCCGCCCAAAGCCACCGGACCCAAGGCAAATCCCACAATGACCGGCGACAAAACAGGGATCAAAGCAGGTACAATCATCTCCTTTTGCGCCGATTGAGTCACAATATCAACACACTTTGCATAATCAGGTTTTGCCTTACCTTCCATAATCCCCTTTATCGTCTTAAACTGACGCCTTACTTCCTCAACCACTGCCCCTCCGGCCCGCCCTACAGCTTCCATTGCATAGGAGGCAAAAAGGTAGGGAAGCGAACCACCAATAAAAAGTCCTATCAAAACATTAGGGTCTGATAATGAAAACTGCAACTGCGAGCCTTGAGAAGAAAATTCCTGAGCATATGCTGTAAACAAAACCATTGCTGCCAGTGCTGCCGAAGCAATCGCATATCCTTTAGTCACAGCCTTAGTCGTATTCCCGACAGCATCCAGCGGATCTGTCACATCGCGAACTTTCGACGGGAGATCTGCCATCTCTGCAATTCCGCCTGCATTATCTGTAATCGGACCAAATGCATCTATCGCCACTACAATTCCGGCTAAAGAAAGCATTGCCACACCGGCCAAAGCAATTCCATAAAGCCCCGCAAACATAAAACTTAATAATACCGCTGCGGAGATTAAAATTACCGGAGCAAAAGTTGAACGCATAGACAAAGCAAGTCCTGCAATGATATTGGTGGCATGGCCTGTTTTGGAAGCCAGGCTTAAATTTTGGACAGGGGAGTACTCCGTACCTGTATAATATTCGGTTATGAGTACCATTCCCGCAGTCACCAGTATTCCGATTAAAGATGCCAGGTATAAATTAAAAACGCTTATGATACCGTTGTCTCCCATAACGCTGTAGGCAACAGGATAAAATAAAACTGCGCAAACAGCGCTAGTTGCTATCATCCCTTTATAAAGAGCTTTCATGATGTTTTTACCCGTCAATTTAACAAAGAACGATCCTACAATCGAAGCCAGGATTCCCATAGCAAGGATTAAGAGGGGAAACATCACGGCATTGCTGTATCCTGGAAACAAGAGTTGGCCTAATATCATAGAGGCAATGGCGGTCACAATATAGGTTTCAAAAATATCTGCCGCCATTCCGGCACAATCCCCGACATTATCCCCCACATTATCCGCAATGACAGCCGGGTTTCTCGGATCGTCTTCAGGAATTCCTGCTTCAATCTTCCCCACTAAATCCGCCCCGACATCCGCACCTTTAGTGAATATGCCCCCGCCAAGCCGGGCAAAAACACTTATCAAAGAGCCGCCAAACCCCAACCCTACTAAAGATTTCAGATCTCCATTGGTATATTGAAAAAACCCGTAAACTGCGGCGAGCGCTAAACCTACCACCAGAAATCCTGTCACTGCCCCGCCTTTATATGCCAAAATAAAAGCCCCGGATAAACCTTTCTTAGCTTCCTCCGTCACACGGACATTAGCCCTCACTGCCACACTCATGCCGATAAAACCGGCCAGAGCCGAAAGAAAAGCACCTATCAAAAATCCAATCGCAGTATCTTTACCCAATGCGTAGTAGATCAGTGCCGCAAGAACCAGAGCAACCATGGCAACCACCTTGTATTGTCTTTGCAAATATGCTGAGGCTCCGATTTGAATGGCAGAGGCAATCTCTTTCATTTTTTCATCGCCGGAATCTTTTCTTAAAATTTCAATAATAAGCCAAAAGCCATACAGAAGCGCAGCCGCCACCGCAGCCCAAATTATTAAATTTGCATTATTTAATATGAAATCCATGAAGTCTTTCGGAGCAGTATCTTAGAATTTACACTACCTACCTAGAATTAGTCAAGAAGATAATTTAAGCCAGATATGCTGGTGGAGAAATTGGGATTCTTTTTCGTGGTGCTGGTTGAGGAGACCTAATCAGTGCCACCTTCAAAACATCATCCATATGTTTGACAAAGATAAATTTAAGATCCTTTTGTACATAATCCGGAATATCTTCCAAATCTTTTTCATTATCAGAGGGTGCAATTATAACTTTTACTCCGGCCCGGTGAGCTGCCAAAACTTTTTCTTTGAATCCACCTATTTCCAAAACTCGTCCTCTTAACGTAACCTCACCGGTCATGGCTATATCTTTATGGACCGGAATTTTTGTGAATGCGGAAACAATGGCAGTTGTAAGAGCTATCCCTGCTGAGGGGCCATCTTTTGGAATTGCTCCTTCCGGAACATGAACATGCACATCAACCTTTTGGAAAAACCGCTCCGGCAATCCCAAATCAGCCCAGTGAGCCCTAACATAAGACATTGCTGCTTGACCAGACTCTTTCATCACATCCCCCAGTTGTCCTGTCAAAAGCAAATTGCCTTTTCCGGGCATTAAAGTGACTTCAATAAACAAAATCTCTCCTCCGGCCTCTGTCACAGAAAGACCGGTAACCATCCCGATTTCATCCATCTTTTCAGCCAAAATTGGTAAGAATTTGATTGGTCCCAGAAAACTATGGATATCCTTAGAAAGGATTATAAATTTCTTCACCTCACCATTTCCTTCTGCTATTTTTCTTGCCACCTTTCTTAGGACCGCTGAGATTTCTCTTTCCAAATTTCTAACTCCGGCCTCTCTTGTGTAACCCCTAATAATTGAATAAATAGCTTCATCTTGAAACTCAATCTGGTCCTTTTTGAACCCATGATTTTGCATTTGCTTGGGAATTAAGAATTTTTTAGCAATATGGAACTTTTCATCTTCCGTGTAACCCGGGTATCTGATCACTTCAAGCCTGTCCCGAAGCGCCGGTGGAATTGTGTCCAAAATATTTGCAGTTGTAATGAACATAACATTGGAAAGATCGTATGAGACTTCCAAATAATGATCGGAAAAGCCTTCGTTTTGTTCAGGATCAAGCGCCTCAAGAAGTGCTGCCGAAGGATCGCCTCTGTAGTCTGTCCCGATTTTATCAATCTCATCCAGCATAAAAACCGGGTTGGTGGTGCCGGCCTGTTTTATTCCCTGGATAATCCTACCCGGCATAGAACCGACATAAGTTCTGCGGTGTCCTCTTATTTCCGCCTCATCACGTATTCCACCCAGAGATACTTTGATAAATTTCCGGCTCAAAGCTCTGGCAATAGATTTTCCGATGGAAGTTTTACCTGTACCCGGCGGGCCGACGAAACAAAGGATCGGTCCTCTCATTTTGCCTGCAAGCTTGTAAACAGCCAGATACTCAAGAATACGCTCTTTTACTTTCTTTAAACCGTAGTGATCTTCTTCCAAAATTCCCTCTGCTTTTTTCAAATCAACTTTACCTTTTTTACTGTGCTTCCAGGGTAAATCTGTCAACCATTCCAGATAATTTCTGATATAGCCTGCTTCCGGGTTGTAGGAAGACATCTTGGCCAACCTCCCCAGTTCTTTCTTTGCCCTTTCCAAAACCTCTTTCGGCATGCCGCTCTTTTTGATTTTGAGTTCAAATTCTTTAATTTCCTGATGCTCTGTATCTGCCCCGCCCAGCTCTTCTTCGATGCTCTTCATCTGTTCCCGCAGTATTGCTTCCTTGGTCATTTTGGAAACACGCTCTTGAGTTTGCGATGAAATTTTCTGGGATATTTCCAGAATTCTTATCTCTTTTGCCAAAAGCTCAGATAGCCGTTGCAACCGCTCCCCTGCAGAAACCATTTCTAGAATCTGTTGTTTGTCTATGGTTTTAAAATCTATAGATTGAGTTATCGAGTTTACCAACTGATTGGGATCATCGCTATAGGTAAAAAGGGACCAGTTGGCGAAATTGCTTTGGTCAAAAAATGGGTTACCGCCCAACTCCAGAAACCGTTTCATTTGTTCTCTAACAGTTCTAACCAATGCTTCTGTTTGTTCGCTTTTTTCGTAAAGTTCGGGGATTTCTTCTATTTCCGCTTCTAAATAAGGCTCTATCTTGGTAAAGCTTTTTAAGTACACCCTGGAAAGCCCTTCTGCCTGCAGTGTATATTCTCCTTCAGGATTTTTAACTACCCGTCTTATCAGACAAACAGTACCAACTTTATACAGATCTTTTTCTGTCGGGTCTTCAATCCGGGAATTTTTTTGAGTAACAAAAACTATCAATTTATCGCTATTCCATACCACATCTAGCGCGGCTTTAGATCTTGGTCTACCGGATATAATCGGGACTGAGTTGCCGGGAAAAATAACCGTATCCCTAAGCGGACCAACCGGCATAGTCGGTTTCAACTTTAAAGGTTCTGTTGAAGTTGGCGTAATCGATTTAATGAAATCAACCATATTTTCTTAAAACTATTAGCAGTTTAGTGCAATGAGTGCTAAAAGTCAATACCCTTTTTTGCCAGAATTCCTTTTTGGTAAGGATGTTTTGCTTCCCGCATTTCGGTTACTAAATCCGCCATCCCAATTAATTTCTTTGATGCATGGTGACCGGTTAATACTAAATCCAACTCCTCAGGTTTATCTGCAATTAATTTCAAAACCAAGCTCTCGGGAAGAAGTCTGGATGAGGTTGCCCCAATTATTTCATCTGCCACCACCACATCCCATTTTCCAGAGATAATCTCTTTAGATAATAGCTTAAAGGTGTCATTAGCAACCTGTTTGTGTTCTTTTAGGGGAAGATCGTCTCCTAAAATCTTGACAAACCCTTTACCTCCCTGGATAAATTTGACATAAGGCTTAAGATGTCTAACCCCTTCAAGCTCACCGGTAAACCAGGCTTTTCCGAACTGGACTACCAGACACTTTTTCTGATGGCCCACAGCCCGAAGAACCAAACCCAAGGCAGCCGTGGTTTTCCCCTTCCCCTCACCGGTATATAAAATAACCAAACCTTTTTCTTTATTCATGAGCTGATTTTAACAAACCATGTCTATAGTAAAATGTCCACCCTTGGGGTGGATTGGTATTGACACCTGCGGATATTTAAGCTATGCTAGCTTCAGATGCCTTCTAGAATTTTTCCATTTGTAAACGGGCAATATTACCACATTTACAATCGTGGTGTAGAAAAAAGAAGTATTTTTGAAAAAAGTTGGGATTATTCACGACTCATTAAAACAATGTGTTACTACCAGCTTGCAGGACCCAAGCCAAAACTTTCTAAATTTCTCGCTTATTCAATTTTCAAACCTGATTCAAGCAAAAAAATAGTTGAAATAATCTGTTATTGCCTCATGTCAAATCATTTTCATTTCCTAATAAAACAGTTAAAAGATGGTGGAATTACAGAATTTATTAGCAAGCTAAGCAACAGTTATACTAAATATTACAATGTAAAATATAACCGTGTTGGTCCTCTGCTGCAAGGAGAATTTAAGGCAGTACTTATAGAATCTGATGAGCAATTAAGCCATGCTTCCCGTTACATCCATTTAAATCCAATTGCTTCATTTTTGGTAAAAGATCTAAATCAATATCGCTGGTCTTCTTATAGGGAATACATTGAGAATGATACCGACGGAATTTGTAATAAAGAAGCTATCCTATGTCTCTTCAAATCATCCAAACACTATCAGCGATTTGTTCTAGACCAAGTTGATTATGCCCAGAAATTGGAATTAATAAAACACCAACTATTAGATGTTGAAGACTAGACTGACAGCCGTATCCACCCTTGGGGTGGATTTGTATTGACACCTGCGGATATTTAGATATTTTTGTGCCCTTGGGGTGGAAAGCTTAACACATGGAGTATCCACATGAGTGACATTTTTTGCAGCCTTCTTCCATCACGAAAGAAACACTGCCGCATTCCGGACAAAGATCTGCCTGGTTGTGTGATAGAGCCGGTGTCACGTCATCTGTACCTGTATTTGACTGCGGTAAAGTTTCCGCAGTCTCCTCCGTTCCAGTCTCCGCTAAGTCTTCTGCCAAAACTTTGGCAATTGCATCTGCCAAACTCTGCACCCTATTTTTTCCAAAACCTACTGATGATGCTCCACCAATCCCCCGCAGTTGTCCGACAATTTTCAATGCTACTGCTTTTGGATCTGTTTCTTTTGCTCCTCTTGCCAAACGAAGCGATAAGGAAACCAGTCGTCCCATAGCTTCCGCATCTGCCATAGTGTGCATACCGGCTCTCCCGACAGTTACAAAAACTTCAAAAGGTTGACCGCTTGCATCCCTGTTAACAGTAATAAAAGCCTCCCCCACAGGCGTTGAAACCTTGTAAGTCCTACCCCGGAGGATCATCGGCCTCTCGGCAATGGGAGCCGATTCAGATTCGACTTGTTCATTCAAACTGGAAGAAACATTTAAAACCTGGGTACTTTTGGAACCGTCCCTATAAATTGTTATCCCGTTACAACCTGTCTCATAAGCCATCATGTATGCAGTCCTTACATCATCACGCGTTGCGATACCGGGAAGGTTTATTGTTTTAGAAACCCCATTATCCGTATATGCCTGGAAAGCTGCCTGCATTCTAACATGCCACACTGGCTCAATCTCCTGGGCCGTCACAAAAACTTTCTGCCAGTCTTCCGGCACATCAGGGATATTTCTAACAGACCCATGCTCAAGTACCTTAGCTGCCAGGTCTTCGCTCCAAAAACCCTGTTCTTTAGCAATATCGGCAAAAGTTTGATTGGCGATGGTTAATGTCCTGTATTCATCACCTTTAGCTTTAGCTTTATGGATAAAGCTAAGCGCAAATACCGGCTCAATTCCGGAGGAACAATCCCCAATAATAGAAATCGTGCCTGTTGGGGCAATGGTTGTAATTGTTGAATTCCTGATTTTTCTTCCGCCAACATAAGCACTGGATTCAGGCCTGTTTTTGAAAGCAGAAGAGTGTTTATCGGCATAAATTGACAGGGTCCAGTTTGGAAAAGGACCTCTTTCCACTGCCAGACCTTGCGAAGCGCCGTGTCCTACTTCATTAATGAACTTCATTAGTCTGCCGGCCAGGCTCAACGCTTCCACAGAGTTATATGAAATCTTTAGCTTAAACAACATGTCGGCAAAACCCATTACCCCAAGACCTATCCTTCTGTTTTGATGCACTTCATCATAAATTTGTTTTAAGGTAAAGGGATTTGTCTGAACCACATTATCCAGAAAATGTACCGCCAGTTTGGTAGTTTGTTCCAATCTTTCCCAATCCACATCCAAACTCCCATCCGCCAACTGGCGGACAAATTTACCCAAATTTATGGATCCTAAATTACATGCGTCCCAGGGAGCCAGAGGTTGTTCACCGCATGGATTAGTAGATTCAATAGTTTCTAAAGATGGCACCGGATTGGAAGGTGAATCATTAATCCTGTCAATAAATATAAGTCCTGGATCACCTGTTTTCCAAGCCCGTTCCACAATCTCATCAAAAACCTCTCTTGAGTTTAATTTGCCAACTACCTCTCCGTTGCCGGGATTCACCAAATCATAATCTTTGCCTTTTGCCAGCGCTTCCATAAATTTATTTGTCAGCGCTACAGAGATATTAAAATTGGCAATCTGCTTATCCAAAAGCAAAGTCTTGACAAAGTCTCTGACAGAGGAATCCGGCAAGAACTGGGCGATACCTTCATATACCGGTTTATTTAAATCATCCAATTCTGCCTTGCACCTGATAAATTCCAGAATATCGGGGTGGTCAACCCGCAAAATTCCCATATTCGCCCCACGTCTCGTACCGCCCTGCTTAATAGATTCTGTAGCAGCATTAAATACCCGCAAAAACGAAACCGGTCCGGAGGCCACACCGCCTGTGGTATTGACAATGCTCCCTGCCGGGCGAAGCCTGGAAAAAGCAAAACCCGTTCCTCCGCCTGTTTGGTGAATCAAAGCCGCATATTTTATGGTATCAAAAATTTCCGGCAGCGAATCCCCAATCGGCAAAACAAAACAGGCAGAATACTGCAACCCGTTTTGTTTTCCGGCATTCATTATTGTCGGAGAATTAGGCAAAAATTCCTGGCGCACCATCATGGTATAGAAACTTTTTGCCAACTCTGTCACATTTTTTGTAGTTGCACCAAAATCAATATCACCTGAGGCAATATCAAAAGCAATATGCCAAAATCTCTCCGCAACAGTTTCAGCTATTTCCAAATTACTGCTCTTTAGAAGATATCTTTCATTCAAAATTTTATTTGCACTCTCAGAGAATGTTGGTTCAGGCAAACCGCCCGGCAACTCTGGTATAAATTTATAGCGCGGAATAAATCTTGTTTCAAAAGTGCGACCATTTTTATCCAACCTCTTAAATCGATCTTCACCATTAGTCTTTCTCCTGTCATGAACTCTAGGCACAGCCACCACCTGCAGAGTGGGCTTAGCTGCTATTTTGTTTTTGTTTCTGATTCTTTTCATAAGGTTTCCAGCTCTTTTTTAAAATCCTTTGGGTCAGAAAAAGTCCGGTAAACGCTTGCAAACCGCAAATAGGCAACCGGATCTAGTTTTTTCAACTCTGATAATACCCACTTCCCCAAAGTTTGCGAGGGAATTTCCTGCAAGTGCTTAGTTCTAATCCGGCTTTCTATTCTATCAAGAATGCTTTCAACCCTGTCAACACCCGGTCTTTTCTCTAAAGCTCTATTCAATCCTCTCTGCAATTTTTCCCGTTCATATGGTTCCTTTTTCCCGTCTTTTTTAATTACCAAAATTTCTATCTCAGCCAGAATTTCGTAAGTTGTAAAACGCTTCGAACATTTTAAACATTCCCGACGACGTCTTATCTCTCCGCGACGCAGAACTGCTCTTTTGTCTTTAACTTTACTCAAATTACTTTGGCAAAATGGACATTTCATGAAACCCAGTATAACATAACATATTGGTACCTTAAAGTGTCAATATACAATATATGGTATAGTCGTCAGTCTTCAGCTGTCAGCTTTCAGATTTAAATTACAACTGTCTGATGACTGAAGACTGATAGCTGAAAGCTACTGGAGGTCTTGGATCAGAACTCTTTGCATTATCTCCCCAACAGCTATTTTATCTACCACCTCCTGGCCGGAAATAACCTGGCCAAAAATTGTGTAATTCGGCTGAAGTGCGCTATCTTTTTTTAATATAAAAAACTGGCTGCCGTTAGTATTTGGTCCTGAATTTGCCATAGCAACTATACCTTTCACATATGCTCTTATAATCTGCTCATCAGGAAACTGATACCCGGGTCCACCAGACCCTGTACCAGTTGGATCGCCGCCCTGAACCACCCAATCTTCTACCCGATGAAAAGTTAATCCGTCATAAAAACCATTAGCAGCTAAAAGCATAAAATTAGAAGCAGCCATAGATGCTTCGGGGTAAATTTGCAACTGGATGAGACCTTTAGAAGTTTGGATAACCGCTTTTTTATTTTGCAAAACTTCCGGTCTTAATATGCCGGGAAACCGGTCAAGTCTTTTGTTTTTGGCTAAAGGCAGTTCAGTTGATTGGGTCTGCGCCACATTCGCCGCCGAAGGAGCAGGGGTTGAATTAAGTGTAAAATTTATATCCTGTGGAGCAGGAGTCGGAGTCACAGATAAATTACTGACATCCCGACTAAACTTTGTAACAGTAAAATAAATTGCCGTTCCGATTATAAAAACAATTAAAAGCATTCCCAAAACCTTTTGATTGGTAAACATCTGCCCAATTATACACCTCGGAGGTGGGCTTTGACTCCTCCGAGGTGGACAGGGTAAATCTGTATTTGTTTGTTACCTTAAAGCATCTTAAAGACATCTTGTATTGACCCTTTTCACGATCAATAATTCTAGTGTTAAAAGTGAATATAAAACTGCCATTTCGCCAATATATACGGCTTATTTTTGTAGCAGGACTTTTTGTGGCCTCAACTTCTAATATCTCTGCTGTTTCTGTAGCGGAACAAACTCAAACCTGGAGCGATCCACTAACTGTTTGGGAGGCTTTACAAGAATTAGGAAATAATTTATCCGGCACCGCATCCTCTTTCACGTTCAGAGTTAGTACTTCCCGGACCAATCTAAATCAATTTGATTTTACCACCAGAAACACCCGTATCTACGACAAGGATAATAATAATTCATATATAATTGGCTGTCCTGGAACTAACCATAATGACCCATTAGACGGTTTAACTTTTACAACAACTGGCGTCCCAATCGGATACGAAGATGTTACCATTGATTTTTCCTGCCGGAATTATAATTTCATCCCTGGACACCGGTACTTAATATTTATAACCAATGCCAATAATGGTAACGCGGGCAGCGGTAAAATATTATTTACAAGCGCTGCTTATGGTCCGGGAGGACATGGGGGATCTGATTTATTTAGCGGCGGAGGCTTAAGATATGCTTTTGATAACGGATTCTGTAACGCTTCTCAATATATCTGGAATTCTCAAACTTCAAATTCTGGTTGCAATGTATTTTCCAGCACTAAAGATGATTTATATTTTATCTTGAGTAACACTTCGCCTCCACCTCCACCTCCAAGATTACCGGTAATTTTTATTCCGGGA
This sequence comes from Candidatus Daviesbacteria bacterium, assembly GCA_028715175.1. GTDB lineage: Bacteria > Patescibacteriota > Microgenomatia > Daviesbacterales > UBA10151 > UBA10151. The sequence continues at coordinate 253,898 of JAQUSJ010000001.1, read as the reverse complement.
ATTGGCGGGTCAGAGATAAAGGCATCTCAGGATATTATTTGGTCTGCTCAAGACGGCCATGGCGGAACATATTCTCATGCTTATTCCAGCAATGAAAAGATTTGGGTAAATCAGGATAAGGCTGCGGAACTGGGAGATGATGATTATTTTGATATTTTACGGTTAAAAACCGATGGGCAAACCCCAGAGGCTGCTTTAAGTTTAACAGGAGACTTAACTTCTTTTGGGTATTCTGATATTGATTCGTTTTTTACCGGAATGGGGTACGAGAAAGGTAAAAATTTCTTTACCTTTCCATATGATTGGAGAAAAGATGTCAGAAACACTAAAGACAGTTTAGACAATCTCATTGAAACCGCCAAAATAGCTTCCGGTCAATCTCAAGTTAATCTGGTAGTCCACTCTATGGGAGGCCTGGTAGCAAGGTATTATATTTCAGACTCAGTAAAAGCTGCTAAGGTCAATAAATTGATAGAACTGGGAGTTCCACATTTAGGAGCAGTAGATAGTCTCAAAACCTTAAGATATGGATCATGGCTAGGCTATGATTTTAGATTATTTAAACTCGGTATTCCACCCAGCGAAACTAAAGATACTTCTCAAAATTTACCAAGCATATTTGAATTACTACCCTCTTCAAAATATTTCGATTTCTATACCAATACAGATAATACAATTTCTTATCCATACAAAGATGATAGAGATATTGATAATAATAATGAAATCGGGGCATTAAATTTTAATCAAACAAAAACACTTCTATCTAATCTAGGGCATAATATGACAGCATTTAATATTGGGGAAGAATTTCATACCTTACAAGATTCATTGTTTAATCAGACTAATGATGTAAAGGTTTACGAAATAGTTGGCTCTAGTCAATCCACCTTAGGCCAAATCCACGAAACTTGGTGGGTAACCTGGCCAATTAATTTAATACCCAAAAGAGACGAAGTTTTTGTTAATGGCGATGGTACAGTCCCCCTGTACAGCGCTTCACTTAAAAACGACAGTATTGATATCTCAGGTGCAACCAAAATTTATTATGTAGAGCAAGAGCATGGTGATCTAGTTTCCAGCAATGGAACAGCCATGCAAACCGTCAAAGCAATTTTGAATGATGATAATTCCTTACCAGTTGAAGTAAAAGACGAAAAAATTGTTCTGGAAGGCGAACAAATTTCCTTAGATGATGGAGAATTAGATTTATACGATGATCAAAACCGCCACTGCGGTTTAAATGACAAAGGAGAAATAGAAGAAAATATTCCGGATGTCTCTTGTACCACTTCCGGCAATACCAAACACGCTTTTGTTAAAAAGAAAGCTGCAAAAGTAAAAGTAAAAACAACTCGTAAAAATCCGTCCAATAACTCTAAAACTACTAGCCTCAAAAAAAGGACCTACAAACAAGATAAAATATCCAAAACCACAATTTATAAAGACATTGCTATTCCTCAAGTTGGCAAAGTAGAATTTACTCTTGATCCTGCTTTAGATACTTCCCCTTCGCTTAATTTTTATCCTGATTCGTCAAGCGAAATAAATATCCCCATTAATCCTACCAGCGAAACTACCGGTTCTGCAGCATTAGACCAAACACCGCCCGTTACCAATATTCAAATTTCCGGTACTAAAGATTCTTCAGGTGTTTATACTGGACCAGTTACTATAACTTTAACCGGAAGCGATACTGAATCAGGAATACTAAGGATTGAATATAGCTTAGATAATGGTCAAACAGTACAGACATATACCGGGCCGTTCACTATTTCTAATCCGGGAACAACCACTATCCAAATCAAATCAATTGATAACTTGGGTAACGAAGAAATCCCCCAATCTATCACTATAGAAATTGCTGTGTCCCCGTCTCCTACTCTCATCCCAACTCCTACACAAACCCCCACTTCAATCATCTCCTCTGGTACTTCATCAAATTCTACCTCCAACACAGTTAGCACCTCGGAGGTGGACTCTGACTCCTCCGAGGTGAACTCCAAGAGAGAAACCACAAATCAATCATCAAACTCCATCTTGTCTACGCCGGACGTCTTGGGAATTACCTTCCAAAACCCCAACCATATTTCCGATCAAATCAATGTCAGCAAAGTCCTGGAAGAACAGAAAAATTTAATCTCCAATAAAAATGATGAAAAGCCAGCGGAAGAATTTCTTGGCGGTTTATTGATAGTTTCCGGAGGCATAATAACCTTAGCCTCTTTTGGTTTACTTGCCACGTTTCTGAAACAATCCCCAAAATAAATGGATAACCCAAAACCACAGGATAATATTTACAAAAGATATCAAAGCTACTTTAGCCTGATCGTTACTAGATATACACAAAGCAATAGGGTAACCAGTTAAACTACATGTATGGAAAATTGTAAAGTAATTCGGAAATCCGATCAAAGCTTGAGTAAAACCACTCACTACCCACACCAACACACTTAACCCCAAAGTAATCAAAAATCTTTTCCAGCTAAATCCTAACATAAATTCTATCCTTTCCTCATGTGTTTAAACATTTCAATTTGTCTAAGCCTTTTCTCTGCCTGTTCTTTGGTTGAATAAGTTCCCATATTTCTCCCACTCTCCGCCACCACCCTAAAACCTTCCTTAACTTTTACAATCATACCCTCAGCATACCCCTTCCCCAAAACTTTTTCCACTCACTTTAGTTTATTAAACGAATAGTCCAAAATTTCTCTTGCCTCATCCCGCCTGTCCCCGGACCCCAAAAGTACCCCTATCACCTCATGTCCGTTTTTCCTTGCCAAAGTTATTAAAGTCAACCCTGCCTCCGGGGTATAACCGGTTTTAAAACCCACAACCCCCGGATATGAAGTTAAAAGGTTTATCCCGGAATACATATCATAATCCTGGTGATTCTCCGTTTTCGGTAAATAAATATGTTCCGTCCTGGAAATATCAACAACTTCCGGGTAGTGCCTTATCAGAAATCGCGTCAAAATAGCCAAATCATAAACCGTTGAATATGAATTATTGGAATCTTCATCCAATCCGGTGGGGTTTACGAAATAAGTTTCTTTCATTCCTAACTGTTCTGTCTTATCATTCATCAACTTGATAAATTCATCCCTGCTTCCCGTTGTGCCTTCGCTCAAGACTTCTGCCGCATCATTTGCCGATATTAAAAAGACTCCATCCAAAAGTTCTCTTAAAGTTAATTTTTCTCCGGCAATAAGCAACATTTTATCAGGTTCAGTCTCGGCTGCATGCCGGGAAACAAAAAATTCATCATCCATACTCTTGTGTTCCAAAGCCACAAGCGCTGTCATAACCTTAACCAAAGAGGCAATCGGCAATTTTTTATTGGGATTTTTTGAAAAAAGAACCTGCCCGGTCTTTGTATCAACAAACAAAACTGCTTCCGCGCTCACTCCTGGAGCATCTGCTTGAGCTATATTTGTATTTCCCGGAAACCACTGGTTTATCCCTAAAACTCTTGTCCCCTTTGCAAGAGGGGAGATTAAATTCTCCGCCTCCTTGCTTGAACTGATTATAAACAAAACTGCAAGGAGAGCAGTCAAAATAGTTACCGGAATAGCTAGTTTTTTCATGTAATTTTCTATCTTAAGCGAAACTCCCTCTTGACGTCCAGAGCAATTTTGCCTCACAATTAAATTGTGCTAAGACGGAAGCGCAAAACTTTTATATGCTGCACCGTCTGATACCTCTTCTACTAATAATAGCTGTTACTCTCTTCGTTGCTTTTAATTTTCAATCAATCAGGCGGACAATCGTTTATAAATTAGACATTTCCGGCGACCCAACCACCTCCTGCTGCGATGCCAGTACGGTTGCCAAATCAGACGGCAAGTTTAATGAGGAAGCCAGTACCGCTACCTATAACAACAAAGTTATAGACTATCCTAAAACATCGCTTGCTTATGCATACTCAGAATCTCTAGCCCAAAATCAGGACAATAACCAGACAGTACTGGGTACAACCAATCCTGCCGGAGAAGAAAAATGGATTGATATATCTTTAGACGAACAACGGCTTAGGGCTTGGGAAGGAAACAGGCTAGTCATGGAATTCCCGGTTTCTACCGGCCTATGGGCTCCTACCCCCAGAGGAACTTTCAATATCTGGTATAAAACCAGAAGTCAAAGTATGACAGGAGGATCGCAAGCCTTGGGCACTTACTACAACCTGCCTAATGTTCCGAATAATATGTTCTTTCACTTGGGTTATGCCATTCATGGGGCTTACTGGCATAATAATTTCGGCCACCCGATGAGTCATGGCTGCGTTAACTCTCCTCTTGCCTCTGCTGCCCAAATTTTTGATTGGGCCGGACCAACTGTTCCATCCGGCCAGGGTGCTGTCAGAGCAACTGCAGAAAATCCCGGTACCCGCGTGGTCGTACATTAAAAACCGGCTACGCTATATTTCTTTTGCAATAATTTTAGGATTCATCTTTAATTTCTCCTGCATTTGATGCAAGCTCAAAAGTCCTGTTTGCGCGCCGGTTTGTTCCACAACTGATGCCCCGTTTGCCGCACCCCACCGCATTGCCTGCGCTAAACTATTTCCATGAAAAAGACCTGCCAGAAAACCTGTCGAATACGCGTCGCCTGCTCCGGTCATCTCCACTAAATTTGCCGGAAAAATCCCGATTTTGTAGAATTTATCTCCATCAAATCCGTATGACCCATCCTCTCCATCGGTAATTACCACCATCTCCGGACCTAAATCCGCCAAACCAATAAGCAACTTCTTGATGTCCGCTTTTTTCTCCTCCGGAATTTCCAAAACTTTTTTGGCTTCTTCCTTATTCAGGATAAAAACTTTGGTCAAAGAAAGCAATTTCGGATATTTTTTGACCCCGTCTTTTAATTGATTTGTTCCGGGACCGAAAGCCAAATTCGCTCCGGTTCTTTCTATATAGCTTTCAATTTGAGAAATTAAAGAGGTCTTGGTGTATGAATAAGACACGGAACTAAAATAGACCCATCTGGCCCGCTCCAAATCAGGCAAATTATAATCCCAGGGATAATGATAAACTAAAATCGTCCGCTCGCCCTGGTATGTTAAAACTATCGATTGCTCTGTCGGCACATCTTTGTTTACAATCACGTAGCGCGTGACAACACCTTCTTTTCTTAAATGATCCAGAATCATTCTGCCGTTGCCGTCGCCGCCAATATTGCCGTAAAGGGCTGTTTTCATCTTCAATCTGGCTGCGCCCACAGCATTATTGTTATTATTTCCTGCAGGCAAACACCGCATCTCGTCTACCGGAATTTTATCCCCGTAATTCAAACAAATTTCGCAGTTTTCCCTGTTCAAAGTACAACTTATATGAGCCTTCGGCAAGTGAACAAAATTGTCAATCCTGGCATCCCCGATGGAGATTAAGTCGAACATGTATTAAGTATTATGTATTTGGTATTAAGTTTCAAGGGGAACTGCAGTATATCCTGATTTTTTAATAGTTTCCAGAATTAAACTATCTGTCGCTCTTTTAGGATCAAATTCTACTTCAGTGGTTTGGCGAGCGTAGTTTGTCTGAGCCATTTTTACCCCAGGCAAATCCTCTAAATCCATATCAATGGTCATGGCACAAGATGTACAATGCATGCCTATTATTTTAAATTTCTTTTTAGTCATCTAAATCACCTCAATAATTCCGCGGTACATGCCCATTGAACAGCTAAACGTTATTTGCCCAATTTCAGTTGGTGTAAATTCAAAAGTTTGGGAATCTGTTGGTTTTAAATTTTTGGAAATCCCCAAAGAAGGAATCCTAAAAGCCAAAGCACAACCATAAGTATTGTTTGAAATAAGAGTAATTTTAACAGGCAATCCTTTTTTAACTTTTAAATAATTCGGGCTATAACCACTGCCTGAAATTTGGATCTGGTATTCCTGGCTGGCTGCAATATTCCTCGTTTGGAGCTCTCTACCGCCTAAATCAATGGTTATTATTGGAAATCCTGCCGCCCCCAAAGTATTATTGATCGTGGCAAGTCCTACAAAAATAATGATAAAAGCGGCGATTTTAAAAAAAGTCTGCCTGAAATTATCGCTTAATTTGGCAGTAATATAACCTAAACCAAAAAAGATCGGGGAGATACCCAATACAAAAGCAATTAAAATCAATGAGCCTTTTACAGCAGATCCTGAAGAAATAGCTAAAGCCTCCATTGCCAAAGTCGTCCCGCATGGGATAAAAATTGTCATTGTCCCTAAAATGGCCGGTGCAAAAATATCAGCGCTTCTTGATCTATTTCTCACCATTTTGGTTAAAAACCTTGGAGGCTGGATAATAAAATAGCGGAAAATTGGGTGAACATTCAATAAATCTAAGGCAACTATAATCATATAAATGCCGGCAATAATTTGCACAGTAGTCCTAACATTATTGGAGATAGACAAAGCAGCCCCAAAAAGCCCCAAAGCTCCCCCTAAAATAGCGTGACTTACAAGTTTTGCCGAAAGAAACGATAAAGTCGGGATAATATCATTTTTATCTTTTTGGTCCAGTTCTTTTCTGGCAGTAACAGCCGAGGCTAAAAGCCCTCCCTGGACTGCCACACACCCTAACCCTCCGGCTGTTAAACCAATAAAAAATATCGTTATTAAATCCATCAGATTTTCGCCTTTTTCAAAAATAGCGAATTACTCACAACCGATATTGAACTTAAAGCCATCGCTGCCGAAGCAAAAATCGGATTCAATAAGATATGGAAAAAAGGATACAAAACTCCCATGGCTACCGGGATTAAAATTACATTATAACCAAAAGCCCAAAAAAGATTAAGCTTGATAGTCCTCATAGTCTTTTTTGATAAATTGATGGCTGTGGCTATTGAACGCAAATCCTTATTAACCAGAGTAATATTGCTTGATTCTATAGCCACATCAGTCCCAGCTCCCATAGCAATTCCCACATCCGCTTGTGCCAAGGCCGGGGCGTCATTGATCCCATCTCCCACAAAAGCCACTTTTTTCCCTTCAGCTTGCAGTCTTTTGACTTCTTTTTCTTTTTCATCAGGCAACACTTCTGCCAACACAGTTTTTATACCCGCTTTAGATGCAATAGCATGTGCCGTTCTTTGGTTGTCTCCTGTGATCATAATCACTTCTATGCCCAGTTTTCGCAATTTCCCGACAGCGTCTTTTGCAGTATCTTTTAAAGTATCTGCCACCGCAATTAAACCTCTAAATTTAGAGTTTACTCCCAACATCATTACAGTCTTTCCCTCCTCCTCCAGCTTTGCAAGGTCTAGCCTTGCAAACGTAATATTCTCTTTTTCCATTAACCTCCTGTTGCCAAAAACCACCAGTTTCCCCTCCACTTTGCCTTTCACCCCATACCCGGGGATCGCCTTAAACCCGGTTACTTTCAAAAACCTGACCTTTTTTTCTTCCCCTTTTCTGACGATTGCCTCTGCTAGAGAATGTTCTGATCCTTTTTCTAAAGATGCAGCCAGCTGTAAAACATCACCCACGATATCCGTTACAGTCGGTTTCCCGTAAGTAAGGGTTCCGGTTTTGTCAAAAATTACCGTATCAATTTTATGGGCAGTTTCTAAACTGGATGCGTCTTTAATTAGGATTCCTTTACTCGCCCCCAATCCTGTCCCCACCATTATAGCTGTAGGAGTAGCCAGCCCCATGGCGCAAGGACAGGCAATAATCAAAACCGCCACCATATTTAACATGGCAAAAAGAAAACTCGGGACAGGCCCGAAGATATACCAGATTACAAAAGTTAAAATTGCCAGCATTATTACCGCCGGCACAAAATACGAGGAAATTAAATCTGACAACCGCTGTATTGGAGCTTTAGAGCTTTGGGCTTCTTCCACCAGTTTGATAATTTGCGACAACAGTGTATCTTTGCCGATTTTAGTGGCTTTAAAAGTAAACGTACCGGTTTTATTGATTGTTGCCCCTACCACGCTGTCTCCTTTTGTTCTGTCAACAGGCATACTTTCACCTGTTACCATTGACTCGTCAATAGAACTCCCTCCTTCCAGAATTTTCCCGTCAACCGGAATCTTTTCTCCCGGCCTAACCCTGATAACCATACCAACTGAAACTTGTGAAATTGGGATATCAACTTCCTGACCGTTCTTTACTACCCTGGCCGTTTTTGCCTGCAATCCGATCAACCGCTTTATCGCTTCAGACGTGCCTGCCTTGGCTTTGGCTTCAAAGTAGCGTCCTAGGAGTATCAAGCCAATAATAATCGTTGAAACATCAAAATAAGTTGCCGGTTCGATCCCGATACTTTGCATAACTTGAGGGAACGCTGTCACAAATGCGGAGTAGGAAAAAGCAACAGAGGTACCCAGTGCAACTAAAGTATCCATATTGGCTGTACGATGCTTTATAGCCGGAATTGCCGCCCTATAAAATGTCAGTCCTGCCCAAAATTGTACAGGGATAGCCAAAAGAAACTGTACCAAATTATTTCGTAAAAACACGGGCGCAAATTCCATCAGTCCCGGAAAAGATCCCCAGACAATAAAGGTACCTAAAATCAAAGAGAACATCACCTTGTTCCTTAGACTTTTAAGCTCTTTTTGCTTTTCCTGTTTTTGTTCATCTTTGTTCATAAGCTTCTGCTCTAAAACCGCTTTATATCCTACGTTTGCAACAGCCGATGCCAAATCCTGGTCGCTCGCTCGACTCGGATCATAAACGATACTCGCTTTTTCTGTTACCAGATTGACTGCTGCACTGGAAACTCCCTGTAGCTCTGACAGCGATTTCTCAATTACCCGCACACAAGAAGCGCAATGCATTCCTTTGATCGGAAAAGTTTTTTTAACTTCTGTCATTTGACTATTATCTTTCCGTGATACATGTTCATACCACAAGCATAACCAAACTCTCCTTTTTCTTTCGGAGTTATTTCTACAGTTACTTTTTGATTTAATGGCAGTTGTTTTTTAATTTTAAAATCCGGCAATACCACTTCGGATAAACACTCAGTCGGGTCAGTTCTGATAAAATTTATTTTTGTAGGTTTCCCTAAAGGAATAGAAATAACTTCCGGCGAATATCCGCCAGAAACGGTGATATCTACTTCTCCGGCAACACTAACCTCTTTCTCCTTCTTCATCAGGAAAAACCAATAGATAAAAATTATCCCTGCAAGTCCAGCTACTGTGACTATAATCTTATCTGTACTCATCTGTGTTTGTGTCCACCTCCCCTGTGCATAAATAACATCATTAAAGGACACGCTAATACTAGTAGTAAAGTTAAAATAAATTCCATTTAAATATCCTATCAAAACCCATTACCTTGCCCAACGGTTGTACAACCAAATTGTGCCATATGTTGTCAGCCAAGTTAATCCTGCCAGAGTCACAAATCCCAAAAATAGCGATCCAATATCCGGCACGGATGCCGCCTTAAGTGATTCAATACTTATTGAATGCATCCATGACTTTGCAATACCAAAAATTAAATCAGGCATAGAATATGACAACAAAGCACAAACTATATAATACACAGCCATTACAGCTGTAGCTGCATTGGCAAAAGCTTTTGCGTTTAACATTTTCTCACCCCCTTTTTAAAATTATCTTTTTAAGTAGTTATTTATTTTTCGACGATTGCCTTCCTCGTCGATATACGGACAATTTTCACAACCCCCTCCGCAATAAGTTCCAAAAAATTCCTCATTCATCACCTACTAAATTCTCCTTCGAGTGTAAGCAGGTGGAAACTTCTTTACCGCATTTAGAGCAAGTTTTTTCACTTCTTATTGGATGCCCTCCACTTCCTTCTAACCTAAAAGGGATACTGCCTAAAGGTGCAATCATATCAACTGTTAGTTCCTTAGCCTCTCCTTCAAAACTAGGTCTTTTAATTATCGAATCTGTTTTAGTGCCTTGTGGTCGGCAAGGTGTACAAAGACCGGCAAATGGACATCCCATACATCTATTTGTCGATCCAGCCTTAAAACTTATCCCCAATACTTCAACTGCAACTGCCACTTAGACTCCCCTCTTCGCACCCCAAATTTCCGTCTGTAAGCGTCCTAAAAGCCGATATGCTTTGCTTTTCGTAATCCATTTTCTTTGCGTTCATCCGTACTCCATCCGCTGTAACCTCTTGAGGCATAATAATTCGGCTTACAGACAGGTCAAATAAAATAAACTATCCAAAAAATTATTCCCAAAATACCTATGCCATAACCTGTCATTTAATATCATCTCCTATTAATATGTTTTAAACCTTTTTTGATACCCAATAAACAAACCCTATTAAAGCAATTACAAAAAGAACATTCAGTAATATGTTGCCTCCTATCACATTATTCACATTACTTAAGACATTTGTAATATTCTTGGTAAATACATCCATATTTTCCGCAGACAACCTCCCTGTCATCGTTAACCCCAAAGCCAATAGTCCGGTGATTAAAAATACAATCGCTGCTACTGCATTACTTATAATCACCGCATAAGATTTGCCCAAAATATCTAATATCCAAATTGGTTTTTTCAGAAGAATAAATTTCGGCATCTTATCTGAAAGGAAAACCGCAATCAAAAGCAATGGGATTATCATCCCCAGTACATACATCCCACCTATCAGAAAGGCTCCGAAAAAGCTTGGTGAAAAAAGAGTCAAAGTCATAATACCGATCAAAACCGGGGCGCAACAAGCGCTGGTAATACCGGAAATAATCCCTAATGTAAAAATTGAAACCACATCAGTTCTTCCCCCGACATTAAACCTATTTAAACCAGGCATGGGTAATTTAATACCCAAAAAGGTAGTTGCTGCTACCGTTAACATGATAACCCCTCCTAAAATATAAATAACGTCATGATATCGGAATAACAAGTGAGAAATAAAAGCCACTCCCAAAACCGCAGGTAAAAGTACCACAAAGATCCCTGCCCCAAACACAAGAGTCATCAGCACCACTTTCTCTTTTTCCTTAAACACACTACCTAAATATGCAGGGAGTAAAAAGGTGATGCAACAAGGGGCAAACAAAGCTACCATTCCTGCCACAAACGCGGCAATAAGGGAAGTCTGAAACAATACATTTTCCATCTATGCCCCGCAACCTCCACCTTGAATTTGCAGTCCGGGCACACCTTGGATAGATTGCTTGATGCGGGCTGCACCCTGATTTGAAGAATAATCTTTACTTAGCGCCAGTTTAGGATCGACATCTTTCCATTTAATACCTTGTTTGTCAAAATATGCCGCCATTTCTACATAATTTTGCGGAAACCAAAATGAGTTAAAGGCAAGAAGATCTTTGTATATCTGATCTTCCGGAAGGCCATTATAAACAGCCCATTCAATATAACCTAAGGCCGCCATACCATGATTGCAGTCAGGAAAACTGGTGGCATTACCACAACAAATCCGGAACACATTATCCGCTATTTTCTTCACCAAATCTTTCTGGAAAGAATTAAGGGATAATATTTCCTCGGAGGAATAAATTTCCATCGGTTCTTTTGCTCCCAGTGTCCAGCCTCCGGTTGAGGCAAAATTTCCGGTTGGAGTACCCCCCACCTTCATTGGCCCTTCATCTAAAACTTTGCTTTTATTTACTAAACCCAGCGCCCAAAAGAAATTAACCACAAAATGGGAATTCTTTTCGCTAATTACGACATTATCTTCTGAGCTACCATCCATATATTTCATGTCAGCCTTACCATCGGCATCTGCACCTAAACTCGCTTCAAATTTGGCCTTGTCGATAGCTCCTGCCTCAACCAGTTTTCTCCCCAAATCTTTCCACTTTAAGGAAGTTTTGTAACCATCTTGCGGTAGAACTTGTTGTTTTAGAATTTGAATTAATTCTTCCGGATTTTTAGTGGTTTTTGCAAGAGCAGCAATATTCCTATTTAGTTCCTGTTTCATCAAATAATACTGCAGTAACCCCATAGCTAAAGTGGAATTTAAAACAATTATAAATACCATCCACAAAGGTACGGCTTTCATCAGAATTTTTTTAAAGTTTTTCATTTATCCTTTACCACTACCCCTTTCAAAGAAAACTCTAATTTTGGATTTTGGATATCATTTGTCTCTACGGATATTAATCTTTCCGTAGGTCCAACTCCTGTAGGACCATGAAAAGCAGGATCAAAAATAACTGTCAGTTGGGCTTCTTTACCCGGTGCTACTTCACCAACCCAAGAAGAAGTGGCGTGCATACTAAAATAAGGACTGGTTTTACCATCTATTACTACTTGGGCTTTGGTACAAGTACAGGAAGTTTTTACTCCGATCAATTTCAATACATCTGTACCTGTATTTTTGATAGTAAAAGTCTTGGTGACATTGCCTCCATTGATCGGAATATTACCCCAATCAAAAGTTTTTTGATCAACCGCTGCCTTGGCATTCTGCGAAGATGTAATCTTAACAGGAGCAGAGGAAATACTTAAAACATAGATCCCTCCACCCAATAGAAGAAGGGTGAAAACTATTAAACCGATAATTATCTTTTTGTCAACCATAATTATTTCCTTTTCTTAAAAACATTCATAATTTCTTTTATGGAAGATTCTACTTCGCCTTTTTTAATGTGATCAACAACACAAGTCTTAAGGTGATTTTCCAAAAGCACGCCATCTGTTTCTTCCAAAGCTCTCTGAACAGCCTGGGATTGGTGAATTACATCAATACAATAATGATCGTCTTCAACCATCTGGATAATCTTTTGCAGATGCCCTTTGACAATCTTTAGTCTATGCAATATGCGTTCCTCCGTATCTTTAGGTCTGTATGTCATAGGTCCTGAGTCTGTCGAAGGATCATAGTCCCCCCATAGGGGATATCATATATTAGATAGGGGAATCATGTCAATGCCAGGGATTTTTAAGAAAGCAAAACTCCGCCGTCCACCACTATCTGGCTGCCGGTCATATAGGAAGACATGTCTGAGGCCAAAAACAGCGCAACTTTGCCGATATCGTCCGGCTCTCCCATCCTGTGCATGGGAATTTTAGCCAGGAAACCTTCCAGCATTTTAGACATATCCACGCCTGCCGGCACAGGAGCTTTACCTTGCATTACCTGTACTCCCGGCGTTGCAATCCCCCCCGGCGCAATAGCATTAACCCAAATTTTGTGGGAGGCCAACTCCAGGGCCACGTTTTTGGTAAAACCCCAAACTCCGTGTTTGGAAGCATCATAATGAGCTAGCCCTATGGAAGAAGGATGAAGCGCATCAATAGAAGTAATGTTAATTATCTTTCCTCCCTTTCCTTGTTTTATCATTTGTTCGCAAACATATTTTGTGCATAGAAAAACTCCTTTCAGGTTCACAGACAAAACCTTATCAAAATCAACCAGACTCATCTGCGAAAGAGTCATACTCGGGTAAATTCCGGCATTATTAACTAATATATCCAAACTCCCAAAAGCACTGACGGTTTCCGCAACCATCTTTTTAACATTTTCTTCATTTGAAACATCCACTTTAACAGATTTTGCCGTCCAGCCTTTTTCCGTTAATTTCCGGACAGCTATCAGCGATTCTGCTTCCTTAAAATCGGCAATCATCACTTTTGCCCCAGCCTCAGCCAGCCTGTAAGTTATTCCAAAACCAATACCCATAGCTCCTCCGGTCACCACAGCTGCCTTTCCGGAAAGATTAATTATGTTGTTTATTGGAGAAAGATCGCTCATTTCTGGTATTTTTATCTTACTTCTTTAGTTCTTGCTCTACAAGAGTATCTAAATCTTCAAACTTTTGCAAATCAAGTTTCCGTCCGTTTACAAAAAAGGTTGGCGTTTGACTGATTCCCAAACTGTTTCCCTCAGCTACATCGCTGTCAATTTTCGCTTTTATAACATTTCCTGCCATCGTCTGCTTAATTTTATCTTCATCCAACCCCAGCTCTTTCACTAAATCCATAAAAAAAGCTGTTGCATCGTTCATAGAAGACCACTTCGCTTGAGTCTCTAAAAGCTTGTCATGCATTTCCCAAAATTTGCCTTGCTCCCCGGCCGCCTCAGCCAAGGCTGCCGCCTGGCTGGAATGGGCATGCTGAGAAAGCGGAAAATGGCGATAAATAAGCTGGATTTTACTTGGATCCGCAGCCCGAAGCTTTACAATATATGGTTCAACAGCGCTACAGGCAAGACACTCAAAATCCGAAAACTCTACCATCCTTACTTTGGCGCTATCACTGCCAATTTTTTGTCCCCTGGAATAATCGATCTGGAAAATATTATTCTCCTGGTTTCTGCTGAGCAAGAAAATACCGCCAAAAAGGATAACAACAGTAATAATTAAAATGGCTCCTAAAATTTTAGTTTCGTATTTCATAGCGGGATACAACTATTGCCAAAAAAATCACGACCGATATTATAAATGACATTAAACACCAAAAACAATAAGCTCTGATTACAAAAACTTCCAAAAAGGTCAGATACACCCCAAAACCTACTGCAAAGGTAGAAGCTAATAATTGTAATTTCCTCACTAGCTTATGTGGCAGCTGATGGGAGTGCACTACTGAAAGTAGCGCCATTGTTAAGTAGTAGACAACCCCCAAAAAAGGAATCGGGATACCTAAAATATGGGAATAGGAACTAGTTCGAACAATGTCACACCCTTTGCCAATCGGGCAAAACACTGATTCGTTTAAACCGTATTTATAAAACAAAAAAGAAGCCACACTTAAACCCAGTAAGCTGAAAACAAAAATCAACCGGTTTGACAAACTAAATGAAATCATGTCATCTCACCTTTCTTTCACTCGTAAAATATGAGTGATAGCTTTCATAATTGCTTCCTTTGTTAAGCCGAATTTTGTAAACAGTTCCTCTGATTCACCTGATTCTCCAAATCTGTCTTCAACGCCGATAATTTTTAAAGGCACGGGAAAATTTTGCGAAATGACTTCCGCAACCGCACCTCCCAAACCGCCTGTAACCTGATGTTCTTCTGCTGTAACTATTGCTCCGCAATCTTTAGCTGCATTTATCACTAACTGCTTATCTAAAGGTTTGATAGTGTGGCAATTTATTACTCGAACAGATATTTTGCGCAACTGTAGTTCTTTAGCAGCCAGCAAAGCCCTATAAACCATCGGCCCGGTGGCAATCACTGCCACGTCATCTCCCTCATAGAAAATTTCTGCCTTCCCTATCTTAAAAGGGGTTTGCTCCGTAGTTACAACAGGTGTTTTATCTCTGGACAACCTGAGATAACAAGGCTTAGACAGCTTGGCCATAGCCAGCGTGGCTTTTTTAGCTTCAATTGCATCTGCCGGGGAAATTACTATCATATTAGGCAAACTCCGCATCATGGCTATATCTTCCAAAGCTTGATGTGTTGCTCCGTCAGGCCCAACACTGACACCGACATGAGAACCGACAATTTTAACCGGCACGTCGTTATAACAAACAGTTGTTCTGATTTGCTCCCAGTTCCTGCCCGGCGAAAAAGTAGCAAAAGATGAAGCAAAAGGAATTTTTCCCAAAAGAGCCATACCGGCTGCAACTGTCACTAAATTTTGCTCAGCTACCCCCACCTCAATAAACCTTTGCGGAAATTTTTCGGCAAAAGCTTTGGCCTTTGTAGATTCGGTTAAGTCTGCGCAAAGCGCCACTACCTGTTCATCTTCTTCCCCTGCTAAAACTAAACCTTCGCCATAACCATTCCGGGTCGGCGCCTGTTCAACACCGGGATCAAATAATTTCGGGTTCAAATATGCTTTTGGATTAATCATGATTTTTAAGCTCTGCCAAAGCCCTTTTAGTCTCCTCTTTATTAGGCGATTTTCCATGCCATTCGTATTTTCCTTCCATAAAACTTACCCCTTTCCCGGGAATCGTATGGGCAATTATTACCGTCGGTTTTTCCAAAATCGTCTTAGCTTTGTTAAAAGAATTAATAATTTCCTGCATATTATGTCCGTCAATCTCAATAACATGCCAGTTAAAAGCTTCATATTTTGCCCGTAAACTATCAAGCGGCATAACATCTTCCGTAAATCCGTCAATTTGAATATTATTTCTATCGATTACAGCTGTTAAATTATGCAGCTTATTTTTACCGGCGAACATCACTGCTTCCCAGGTATTGCCCTCATCATGCTCCCCGTCTGATGTTAAACAAATCACCCGCCAGCTGGCCTTATCCATGCGTCCGGCTAAAGCCAAACCCGCAGCCTGCGACAAGCCAGAACCTAAGGGTCCGGAGGTTGTTTCAATCCCGGGTAAAGAAGTCCGATGGGGATGACCTTGTAATCTGCTGCCCAACTTGCGCAGCGTCTTAAGTTCTGAGGCGGGAAAATAGCCCGCACGAGCCATACTGGCATATAACACTGGACAGATGTGGCCGTTGGACAAAACTAATCTGTCGCGTCCGCTCCAGCCTGGTTTTGCCGGATCATAGTTTAAAATATGAAAATAGAGTGCGGCAAAGATATCAGTCATCCCCAAAGACCCGGCCGTATGCCCTGATCCGGCCTCAAGTAACATTTTGATAATATCCTGGCGGATTAGATTGGCTGTTTCCTCTAATTTATGAATATTCATATACTAAAATCGTCGGTTATCGCTTTAACGTACAAGTGTTGCCCCTGTTTTAATTCATTTTCAAAATCCAATATTGCTTGTAGAACTGCATCCGGGCTGTCAACAATTTTATAAACTTCCAGCTCTTCCGGCCGCAGAATCATATTATCCTTAAATACCTGGATAATATTTTCCCAAAATTTTCCATACAGAACTAGTGGTTTATGATGACCAAAATAAAGTTTAGCCAAACCCCAAGCCATGCCAAATTCGGAAATAGTCCCTGTTCCCCCATTAAAAATTACATAAACTTGTCCTTCCTTTAAAAGCGTCAGTGTTCTTTCGACGTAATTTTTTGTTTTGATCTCTATATCCACCCTATTAAAAGGATCTCTTCCTTCAAAATGCATCTTCGGATCCGCCTGAAAAGTCACCCCAATCACTTTACATGCTGCAGCCTTAGCTCCCATGCTTGCCGCTCTCATCACTCCCGGTCCGCCTCCGTTAACTATGACATATCCAGCTTCTGCCAACTTTTCGCAGACTTCAAAAGCTTCTTTAAATAATGCATTGTTCTCATCAATATGAGAAGAGCCAAAAATAGCAATCTGATTTATAGATTCAGCTTTAGGTATTCCGTTACTCATCTAAAATAACCTCCCACAAGTTTTCCAGGTTTTCATCAATATCCCCTTTTAAAAGATAGGAGCCAATTATCAGCTGGTCCGCACCTGCCTCAATGATTTGCTTGGCATTGCTGTCTCTGACTGCCCCGTCAACTGCAATTCTACCAGACCAATTCAATTTTTTTAAAGCCTTAATTTTATCAAGCGCTTCCGGCAGGAACGGCTGACCTTGAAATCCTGGAACAACTGACATTACGAGTACTGAATCAAGTTTGTCTTTAAATGGCTCTAAGCTCTCAACCGGAGTATCAATATTTAAAGCAATTCCAGCTTCCATCTCTAACTGTTTTATCTTACTGATACATTCCAAAATATCATCCTTTGATTCAAAGTGAAAAATAACTCTCTTAAAGGAAGCTTCTTTTAACTTGTCTATCCACTGCAAAGGATGAACAACCATTAAATGCGCTTCTTTGTTAAGGGAAATGGGGGTTTTGATAACTGTAGTAATGTCAACTGTCTTATTTTGAACAAATTCATTATCCTCAAAGTCAATATGTACCCAACCTTCCTGAAAAGATACGGAATGTTTAAGCTGTTCAACATGCTTCTTAAAATCTTCGGGGGTTGTATCCAGTATCGCAGGAATAATTTGCACCATTTAAGGTTTCTCTTCTATCTTTTTAATCTTCTCAATTCGTCTGGTGTGCCGTTCTTCATTTGAAAACGGGGTTTGTAAAAATAATTTAACAGCCTCAATTGCCGTATCCTCTTTTAAGAATCTCGCCCCCAGGGACAAAACATTAGAATCGTTGTGCTGACGGGTTAAGCCAGGTATTTGCTCTGCGGATCCATAATATACTGCCGCTCTGACATTTGGAAATTTATTGGCAACCATTGCCTCTCCTTGTCCTGAACCCCCCAAAATTATAGCCCTGCTACTTGGATTTTTTGATACGGCCTCTGCAGCTTTAGAAATAAAATCAGGATAATCATCCTCCGGATCAAACGTATTTGCACCAAAATCTTCTACTTCATATCCTGCTTTTTTTAAGAATTCTTTAATCTTTTCTTTTAACTCAAAACCTGCATGATCTGTAGCAAGATAAATCATATAACTATTATATCAATGATTTGATCTATTTTGTACTACTTGACCAAACTTAAACCATTTGATATAAGATTAAAAGTTATCGAAAGATAGCTTTTCAAGAAAACTCGCTTTGCGCGAGTTTTTTTGTGGGAGACATGGTATACTTTGTGCGTGTTTACAGGAATTATTACACATTTAGGAAAACTTAAGAAAAAAGCAGGTGCAACTTTTATATTTGCGGCCGACCTTAACTTCTGTAAAAAAATTAGAAACGGCACAAGCGTTTCAGTCAACGGTGTTTGCCTGACCGTTTCAAAAAAAACTCCCCGCATGTTTTCAGTTGAAATTATGCCCGAAACATTAAATAAAACAATGTTAGAAAATCTTAAAACAGACGACCTGGTTAATCTGGAACTACCTTTGACTCCAGCGGATTTTATATCCGGCCATATTGTCCAAGGTCACGCAGACGGGATAGCCAAACTAACTAATATCGCTAAACAAGGAATCAGTCATATCTTAAAATTCTCTGTTCCCCGCAAACTTTCCAGATATATGGTCAGGAAAGGCTCAGTAGCTGTTAATGGCATCTCTTTAACCATCGCAGAGGGAGGTAAAAATTATTTCACGGTTGGAATAATCCCCTATACCTGGACCAACACCATGCTGCATACCATCAAAAAAAATGACTTTGTCAACATTGAAGTCGATATTCTGGCAAAGTATGTAAAGAGGCTAAAATGATTAAAGATTTATCCAAAAATCCAATTAAATATAGCAAACATAATCAAAACTTAAAAATTGCCATTGTCAGGGCTAATTACCATCAGGATTTAACTAAAAGCTTAGAAAATGCCTGCAGAAACCATCTGATCAAAAGCGGTGTCAAAGGGAGCAATATCACTACATTTGAAGTGCCGGGTTCCTGGGAAATTCCACTTGTAACCAGACGGCTTGCCGCCAAAAAAATATATGACGGAATAGTTACCTTTGGCATCATTATCAAAGGGGAAACTTACCACTTTGAAATCCTGGCCAACCAGTCTGCCAAAGCCCTCATGAAGATTACCCTGGAGTTTGATATTCCCATAATCTTTGAAATTCTCACCACCTACAACTTGGCACAGGCCAAAAAAAGAAGTACGGGCAAATATAATAAAGGAATTGAAGCAGCCAAAGCTCTTCTTGAAACTATCAACACGCTAGCAAAGATAGACCTATGAACAACAATCAAACTATTATAAAAATAGCTACTGCTACCTTATCCACGACTTATGGAATCTTCCAAATCAGAATCTACAAATCGCTCGAGGACAATCTGGAACATGTGGTTTTACTCAGCAACCAAAAAATTAAACAGCCGGCTTTAGTCAGAATTCACTCACAATGCCTAACTGGCGAAGTTTTTACCTCCCTGCGGTGTGATTGCCGGGATCAATTGGAAGAAAGTTTAAAAAAAATAGGTAAAGCCAAAAACGGCATCTTAATTTATTTAAATCAGGAAGGAAGAAGCATTGGGCTTGGGAGTAAAATTAAGGCTTATGCCCTGCAGGAGCGAGGTTTTGACACAGTACAGGCAAATGAACAGTTGGGATTTGCCGCAGATCCCCGCACATATGAGGTAGCTGCACAAATTTTACAAGACCTTAATATCTGTAAGATTAATCTTCTAACCAACAACCCCGATAAGATCAGCCAGATCGAAAACTTCGGGATAACTATTAAAGAAATTATTCCGCTGGAAATTCCTCCTAATCCAATAGATGCTGGCTATCTACGCACCAAAAAATATAAACTCGGTCATAAATTAAAACTAGTTTAACAACATCATGAATAACGATATTAAATTCCTCAAGGAAACTCTTAGGCTGGCTAAAAAAGGCTTGGGCTGGACCAATCCCAACCCAATGGTTGGAGCCGTCATAGTTAAAAATGGACGGGTCATTGGGCAAGGCTTTCACCGTAAAGTCGGACTTGCCCATGCAGAAGCTGAAGCGTTAAATACAGCAACAGAAAACCCCAAAGGCGCAACAATGTATGTCAGTCTGGAGCCTTGCGCGATTTTTGGCAGAACTCCTCCGTGTACAGACACTATCATTAAAAGCGGGATCGAAAAAGTTGTATGCGCCAGTCTTGACCCCAACCAAAAAATCCATGGAAAAGGTATTGTTAAATTAAAAAAAGCGGGTATAGAAACTTCTGTTGGGATACTAGAACAGGATGTCAGGAAATTAAATGAAGCATTTTTTACTTTTCATGAAAAAAAACGCCCTTTTGTTGCCATAAAATTTGCTACTTCCTTAGATGGGAAAATGGCAACCAAAACCGGCGATTCGAAATGGATCACCAATGAAAAGGCAAGACGTTTTGCCCGGGGACTGCGAGCCGGATATCAAGGATTGGTTATTGGTATTAATACTGTCCTTGCCGATAACCCTAACCTTGGAGCCGGATTAAAAGGCAGAAAAAACCCGATACGCATAATTCTTGATCCTAAACTGCAAATTCCCCTGAATGCAGACGTCCTCCGTGACACAAATGTCATGATTGCCACCACCGCAAAAGCAAATCAGCAAAAAAGAAAAAAGTTGGAAAGTAAAAGTTTCACAATTCTTACATTTAACGAAGAACACATTACAATACCAAAACTATTATCTGCGCTGCGAGAAAAAGAAATCATCAGCATCCTGGTTGAAGGCGGCGGAGAGACTTTGGGAAATTTTATTGATGCAAAAACAATTGATAAAGTATACACATTCCAAGCGCCTGTTATTATCGGCGGGAGGAAAGCTGCCTGTATTGGAGGAAAAGGAGTAGAAACTGTAAAAAAAGCTATCCGTTTAAAAAACATCACTCTAAAAAAATTTGACGATAACCTGTTAATAACCGGTTATCCTGAATGAGGATTTCAGAACCTATGAGGTTCCAGATGTATTGTTATATCTGCCTCCGGAATCGAATTTTTGATTTTATTTTCAATTTTATCAGAAATAGCATGCGCTTTGGTTATTGATAATTTAGCGCTTACAGTAATTGTTATATCAATAAAAATAGTAATGCCTGCCGGTCTGACGCGTATCCGTTTAATAGCAATAACCCCTTCTACCAGTTGAACAAGATCAATAATTCTTTCTGATAAACCAGAGGGCACAGTATCAACTAATACATCTATTGTTCTTTTTCCTAAACTATACCCGACGCGCAATACAAATAAAGAAACACCAATTGCTGCAATAGCATCAGCTTTGGCAATTCCCAACCAAACAAAGATCAAGCCTGCTATTACCGTCAAAGAGCTTAAAATATCCGAGCTAAAATGAAGAGCATCTGCCTCCAAAGCCTGGCTTTTTGTTTCCTTTGCTACTTTCTTGAGTGCCCGTGAACGGGAGTAATCTACAATTATAGAAAATGCCATTACCGCAAAGGCATACCAGGTAACTTCTATTTCCACTTTTCCGGTGCTCAACCTTTTTACTGCTTCATAAATAATCCAGGCGCTGGTTAAAAAAAGCAAACCTGTTTCAATTAAAGCAGAGACGCTTTCTATCTTTTCATGACCGAAATGGTGACTCTCATCAGCTTCTTTATCTCCAACTCTTACCGCAAAAAATGTCAACAGCGCTGCTCCAAAATCCAAAAAAGAGTGGGCTGCTTCAGATAAAATTCCCATACTGCCTGTTGTCAACCCGACAACAAGCTTAAGCACAGTTAAAGCAATGCTTGCAAAAACAGAACTTAGCGCAACAGATTGTTTTTTATTCATTTAAAGATTACCTCTTTAATAACTTATTATACAACCAGGCAAATGCTCCAAGTCACACAAAACCTTCAACAAATCCATAAAAAGCGCCGACAAGTATTCCCAATCCTGAGATTGAATATCCGTATGACTTGTAACACTTATTTATATTCTAACTGTTTAATGTCTGTCTCTGAAAGATTTTCATCCTCTATTTGAACGGTTGATAGAGAAAAGCCATGTTTTTTATCAAGGATCTGTTTGGCTTTTTTAAGAATGCCTCCAGCTTGATTCATATCTTTAACAACCAGATGTCCGCTAAAAGTCTTTATAGAACCCACTAAGGTTCTGGCATGAAAATGATGAACCTTTTTTACCCCGGGGATTTTTGAAAGTTCCTTTTCTATAGAAATAAGATTAACTTCTTTGGGTGCAACATCAATCAATATGAAAAATGAGTCTTTAATTATTCCAAAAGACGCCCAAATAAGAATAAAGGCAAAAAGTATACCTGCCCAGGCATCAGCTACATAGATTTGCCCAAACTGAATAAAGGCTGCAGCAATGATCACTGCCACGCTCCCCAAAAAAGCATTCATTACATGCCAAAAAGAACCTCTTATATTCAAGTTTTCTTTTTGACCTTTATACATAATCCAAAGTGAGGCTATTTCAAGACTAATGCCGCCAAAAGCCATAATAAACATTGGCAAAGATGATACCTCCATTGGATTTTGTAATCTGTCTATTCCTCGAATAATGATAAATCCGGCCATCCCCAAAAGAAGTAAACCATTAAATAATGCAGCCAGAATTTCTATCCTTAAAAGACCGAAGGTTTTTTTGGGAGTAGGTTTTTGGGTAGCAAGTTGCATGGCAAGTAAAGAAATTGCAATTGCCACAAAAGTAGAAAGTTCATGTCCGGCATCTGCAAGTAAAGATAATGAACCAGTAGATAAAGCAATGGCAATTTCAAATACAAAATAAATCAGAATTAATAAAGCGCTAATTCTTAAAGCTTTGATATTAGTTGAAACTCCATGATACCCATTCATATTAATACCTCATCTACAATATTATCTCATCCCCCCTGCAATTAAAGCTTCTTTTTTAGCTTTTGTCCACTGTTTCAACTCGTATTCTCTACCCATGGCTTCAATTTTAGTCCCGTACTCTTCCGAATAAACCAGCTGCGAAGATTGAAAATAACGAATATATTTAGCTGATTTGGAGCTTTTATTTTGATGTTCTTTTAACCTTTTTTCTAGATTGTTTGTTTGACCGATGTATAAAGTATTTAAAGATGTTCTTAGGATATAAACCGTATACATGCTTACATTATATCCTTCAACTCGCAGCTAAACCATCCTCCGCACAAGGCTTCGGATAGGCAAGTGAGACAGTATAATAAAATGCTATACTTAAAAATATGAATGTTTCGCAACGACAAAAAGGAATAGCAATCCTGATTGTAATTGCAATTATTGCCGTAGTTGGTATCGGCTGTCTTTTGCTTTTTCCCACCCTACAAAAAACTAATCAAAATAACGGGTTGCTTAACATAAACAACAGTTCAAAATCCCCAAATGATAACAGCATGCTGCAAACCGCATGCAAGAATGCCATTAACGATTATCCAGAGTGGACCAAAACAGAAACAGACGTAATTATCTGGGAAAATCCTGATAAAAACTTTAACTAGTGAAAAAACTGCTATCATTCAAAAGGGAGACCAATACGGCTATTGGAGATTTAATGATTGGGGAGTCAAGATTCTTGAAGAAAAATCAAAATTCGTAACTGTTTGGCAAAGATATTAATAACGTGGTTGTTTCCAGT
Organism: Candidatus Daviesbacteria bacterium; assembly: GCA_028715175.1. Lineage (GTDB taxonomy): Bacteria > Patescibacteriota > Microgenomatia > Daviesbacterales > UBA10151 > UBA10151. The sequence continues at coordinate 230,097 of JAQUSJ010000001.1, read as the reverse complement.
AACCCCTCAAGTCAGGTTTGTGCACAAATTGCTAATAAGCATAGACAAAATTACTGTTTGGCTGGGAATTTTTGTTTAATAGCTTCTAAAAGTTCAGGAAATTCCATTTTTGGTCTATCAGCTCCAAAGTGTCCCTGGTTATGGAATTCATGAAGTTCGCTGGTAAGCATTTCATGAACCATGTGTGCTTCGTCATTTGAAATCCAGGGATCATCTGTTGAATGAAATTGGATTATCCATTTCTGATTGTTTTTTATCTTTTCCCATTGCCATGGGTTGTCAAAATAACCGCTTGCTTTCTCTTCGGAATCACCTAAATCAGTATAATAGCTTCCAACCAAAACTGACCCTAAAATTTTATTTTCTTCAGCGAATCTCATAGCTGCAATTGCGCCTGTTGAGTGACCAAATAAAATAGTGTTCTCATCAGCTCCAAGCTCCTTAATAAAAGGCAGCCAATAATTTGCCCTGCAAAGATAAGCATCAGGATAATCCTTAGCAATGACTTCCATCCCCAGCTTCTCCAACCCCTCTTTCAACCAGGCAAACCACATTTGATGCTTAGAAGATAAAATGTCCTCACCTGCACCATGGTAACCTGGAATAAAAATTGCTTTTATGTGAGAACTTATCATTTCAAAACCTTAATGTAATCTTCTAGAGGAATGCTTGCTCTTTTTACTTGAGCTTTTAGCAAAAAGGGTGCTACTTCTTTATGTAATGGTATCGAAAGCGTTGGTGATCCGATTTTTTGCAGAATAGCATGATCTCCTGATGTATGAACATGTGCATATCCAAACTTTGTAAAAGCTTTAACAGCCTCTTTCCCTGAAATATTTGTTAACTTAGGCATTTAGTACAGGATATGGGGTATCAACTGATTTTTCTCTAAACTCAGAGTTTTTATCTCTTTTTAGATTCATTACTTTCATATAGGCTTTAATTGCTTTTTCTATATTGGCTAAAGCTTCTTCTTTCGTTCTGCCTTGAGACATACAACCATATAAATTAACTACATCAGCCACATAGCCTTTATAAACCTTATCGTAGGTTAATTTAATTAAATAATCTAACTTTTTTACTTTCATAGCGGGTTAATTATACTACTGTCATAAAGCATTAAAAAGATCCTATTTTAAAGACCAAAATGCTACTAGTGCTGATTGAATATGTAGAAACTTATTACTTAAATCATCCAGAATAGTAGTAATCGACTATACCTTCAGCTAAGACTTCGTCTGAGTTAATTGTTCTGTTGCCTAATGCTTCATAATTTACGGCAAGAGGCAGCTCAGTACACCCTAATATTATTGCCTCTGCACCCTTGCTAAATAGATCATTAAGAACATCAATATATGCTTTTTTCTGATCCTCGCTTTTAGATCCGGCAAGGATATGTCTTATAATTTCTTCAACTATTTTTAGTTGCTCCTCTGACGGAGCAATAATTTCAATGTCATTTTTCTTCAGTTCTCTAGTATACAGATTTGATTGTATCAGGACAGGAGTCCCAAGAACGCCTACTTTCTTAAAACCGCTGTTTATACATTTTTTAGCAACAAGCTCAATCATTGATATAAAAGGAACTTCTGTCTGTGTCCTTAACTCTTCCAATAATATATGGACCGTATTACTTCCAATGCAAAGCCTTGTTGCTCCTGCATTAGATAAGGATTTTGCAGCATCAATTAACATTTCTTTAGCCACTTCTATATGATCTTTATTTGAAATAAAGTCTGGTATGGGAACTGACTCAATAACCAGTCTTGGATAATCAGCATTATCTTTAGCGCCATACTTGGATTGAGAAAACTGGATTATCTTCTCATAAATAAAATCCGTTGACTGAGGACCAACTCCACCAATTATCCCAATCTTTTTATCATTAATCATAATGAAAGTATACCAGAAGTTAAAATATTTGAAAGTTGGAACTTTTTACTCAAAAATTACTTAATTTGTAGCCAATCCAAGCTCCTAATATCGCACCAATTCCGCTAAATAATACTGAAGTGTAGGAAATTAAACCTGCTCCAAATAATGTTGGTATATACCCTCCTATAATGGAACCAATAATCATACCTAAATATACTAGAACTTTTGAAGACATGTATTCATATTAGCAAAATATTAGCAAATTTAAAAAGCTGAGCAGGCCAGTTTAGAGACTTCTTAGTCCTTATAACGATAATCTTGCATCAAGGTCAAAACTGTAGTTTATAAATAATTTGTAGTTATTGTTTTGTCCATCTGGCCTCTGACAATATAGCAGCATTGTGGACTGGGATTAATTTCCTGGTCTCCGTATCTATAACAACTGCATCATTTTGTGGATGAAAAGGTAGAACTTGCACTCTTTTCCCTTCGTGTCCTGGTTCAACTTTGGTATAGATATGGTCATCAAAAAACGGAGGTTCCTTTCCTACTTCTACTCCCATCAAAATTTTTTCTAAATCTTCATCTCTTAAACCAGCATACAAACGCTGCCTCAGGGCTGCATGTATGCTAAACAACCATCCTGATTCAGGTACAACAGCCTCAAAACGCCTATATGGGTTAATCTCTCTTACATCTCCCGCAGTTAAAATATGACGAGGTCTCCCGGCTGCCATTTGTTCTATTTCCATTCCGCTTGCATTTCCCACTCTTCCTCCAAATACAACCATTAAACCCTTTCTTCCAATCCAAAGTCTATCCTCGGCAGAGGTAAATTCTAAAAGATCTAAAGTCCAATATTCTCTACGGTTTTCTAAAGTTGTAGGTCGGTTAGTTGGTACTAACCCAAATACACCATACTCATCAAAATATCCTGCATTAGCAACCTTGGAAAAGGAAATTAGTCTTTCTACAACCTCTTGATGCTCAAGACTAACGGGCTGAGGTCCTCTGTTAAACTCCGTAATCACAATTAGGGATTATATCAGAAGTATCCAATTTTGCATCAGTCTAAAATTATATTGGATACACAGATACCTAAAGTGTGCAGCCGCTCAAGACTAGGATTTCCTCCTTCATTCTTTGGGCTGCGGAAGAGCACAGTGAACCGAGCTTTTGCTGAGCGTATCGGTCTAGAACCTTTGTATCATTATAACGAAACCTTTAAGTGCTCATATCCTAATGGATAGTTTACTATAGTAGGTTGTTGGTGAGTTTGTTGCGTACCTTCGTTTATCCACACAGCAAAAACGGTATCTATTTTACTTTTAGCTTCTTCTGAAGTGACATTTACTTGGAATTTTGATACCTGATCTCGAAGCTGTGTTATTTCGGCATCCTGTAATTTTTCTTTCCAAGCAATCAAATAAACTACCTCACCATTCTTAAGTGCATATTGGAAAAGTTTTTTATGAGAAGCCGGCAACTTACTTTCTAAATCAACTCCATCATTTTTTGTGTAAAAAACTTTAACAACTACTTTCTCATCATTTGACGGGGAATCAATATACAAAATATCTTTATTTAATCTACTTTCAATATTTTTGTTTAACGCCTTAGTTATGTCAACATGGGGAACTAAAATCGCAATATTTGGAGATATAGTATCTTCAACATAAACTTTATCCCATTTTAGTACAAGTCTATCCTTACCTTTTTCTAGTTCTTGTTTAAATGCAACTCTACATATTCCACTTTTATGTAGGCTAATCTTCCAAGAACCACCCATTTGTCTTGCAAGTAGATACACATCTTCGTTATTTATAAACATCTTCCAAACTAATGAAGACATTTTATTCTTACTACCAACACAAAAACGTATTTCTTTAACTTTACTCATGAATTTAAAAGTACGGTCACCTTGGGGTGCCCTACTTGGCTGCGGGACTAGGAGTCGGACCTAGATAAACAGGTTCAGAGCCTGTTGTCCTACCATTAGACGATCCCGCATTATTAATTAACCTAATCTTCTTTTTAGATAAGCTCTACCAAAACCTGTTTTTAATTGCTTCTCTCTGGAAATAGCATTACTCTCACTCAAACAGGCTTCATAATATATGAGTTCCATAGGTAATCGATCCTTGGTGGCTCTTACTAAACCTTTACTATGCTGTTCAACACGATGCTTAAGATCAACGCTCCATCCAATATAAAGCTTACCATCCTTTTTGCTTTTTAAAACATAAGTATAAAACATGGTCCTACCGTTAGACCTGCCCGCAATGCTACGCTCGCCCGAAACGCTTCGCATATCGATGCGAGCGGGCATAGCGTTGCAGGCGGGCGATCCCGCAATACTTACCTTGGAAATTATACCAATTTTTGATCTAGGAAACTAACGAGGAAATCGTCTTAGGCCCCAGCCGGAAATCATAATCCCGACTGAAAAAATTCCGGCCAGAACTTGTGAAAAACCGGTTTTCGGCAATGTCTGGACCTGATTTTGTGTGCGGTTTGCTATCCTGTCATATGCCGATGATGGTGTCTGCCTGGGGCTGGATGTTGGAGTAGTCTGTACATCTTGTCCCAAAACTGATGCTGACGGGGTGGCGCTTGCTGTTTCGGATACTACATTAGTTGTTTGGGACTTTGTTTTTATAAAACTGTTTGAAGTCAACCGACCGCTCAATAAAAAATAGCCGACAGCCAAAGCTGCCAATATTAACCCTATTGTTATTAACCGAAACCACCTTGAATCTTCCATGGTCGGAATATACCACAAAACTATGAGCTGCGCAACTTTAAGTAGTTTGTAAAAATTCTATTGCTGCTTTTATTCTTTTCACAATTTCCTCCTCGCCTATAATCTCTATACTCTCAAAAAGAGGGGGTGTGACAGTTTGACCAGAAATTGCCACCCTAATTAATTGGAACATATCCCCTGCTTTTACCCCCATCTCGTCTGCCAACCCTCTAAAAGTTTTTTCAAACATGTCTGCCTTCCATGGCTTTTCCATATCTCCCATTTTTTTCAGAACTTTCTCCATCTTTAATCGTAAATCATCAATCTTTAATCTGTTAAAAATTTCTTTATCATATTCTACTTTCTCCCAGAGAAAATCTGTTAAAGGTATAAAATCAGACAGTTTTTTAATCCGGTCTTTAACAAGCGGTGCAACTTTTTCTAACTCTTCTTCTGTTGGGTGATCCGGCATAACCCCCCCAGCAAGATCCTTTAAGTATTCCAAAATTTGAGATTTGAGATTTGAGATTTGAGATTTCCTGATGTATTCCCCGTTCATCCATTCAAGTTTTGTAATGTCAAAAATAGGATTTGCGCTATTAACATCAGATAAATCAAATTCTTTAACCATTTCCGAAAGTGTCAAAATTTCTTTCCCTGAAGGCGGTGTCCAACCAAGTAAAGCCATATAATTTAAAATCGCTTCCGCTAAAAATCCATCTTCGCGAAACTCGGATGCCGGTTTGGCGCCGTGCCTTTTGGAAAGTTTTGACCGGTCAGTCCCCAGAATAATAGGCAAATGCGCATATTGCGGTATTTCCCAGCCGAAAGCCTCAAAAAGCTGGATATGTTTTGGAACTGAAGAAATCCACTCCGCCCCCCTGATAACAGGGTTCGTTTCCATTAAATGGTCATCAACTACATGGGCCAGATGATAAGTCGGGTAACCGTCGGATTTTAAAATTACGAAATCTTTTTGGGTGGAATTTTCAAATTCAATTTTCCTTCCTCCCGCCAAATCAACAATTGAAGTTTTACCGCTTAATTGGACCTTAAACCAGACAGCCCCGTCTTTTTCATAAGCTTTACCGCAGTCAACCAGTTTTTCTACCTGTTCTTTGTATAAATCTACTCTCCTGGATTGATAAATTGGCTCCCCGTCAAATGTGAGTCCCAGCCATTTGAGTGTTTTAATAATATCTTCTGTCGCGCCTTCTACAAACCTTGCCCTGTCAGTATCCTCAATCCGCAACGAAAAAACTCCGCCGGCTTTTTTGGCCACCAAATATGCATAAAGCGCAGTTCTAACCCCCCCGATATGCAATACTCCGGTTGGGGAAGGCGCAAATCTAGTTTTAATTTTCACACAGATTATTATATCTCCCATTCTTGTATAATAATAGTATGCGATCACATTGAACTTTTACTTATGACTCTAACTCAAACTGCTGCCATCGTAAGACAAGTTGTAACTGTATCAATAATTGCACTGGTGTTGGGTACAATCAGTTTTATAGGTTATCGAATGTGGTATGCATATTATTTGGCTCATCTGCCGCCTGTTGAAGAAAAACCGGACATCAGATTTGGCCCGCTCCCACCAGTTAATTTTCCAAAAAGCAAAGTGTCCACATCAAATTTCTCCTACTCGCTGGATACAACAACAGGCGGTTTACCTAAAATAGGGGTTGATTCCGGTTTTGAAAAAATAACTAAAGTCTATTTCGTCACCCAAACTTTTGCCACATTCCTTTCTGCAGACAGATCTTCGGCTTTAGCTGCAAATTTCGGCCTGGTAGCTCCACCGGAGATTTTAAGCGATACAAAATACAAATATACTGACCAAAATGAAGCAACCTCCTTGCTTCGCAATAAAACATTAACTGTTGAGCTAGACTCAGGCAACTTTTCATACAGAAATGAAGCAACAATATCAGGAAAGGTAAACTTAGATAACGATAATAAATTGGTATCTGATTTTGAGCAAACTCTCACAACTTTGGGAGTAATGAAAGACGACCTCAAAACCGGCAGAACCAAAGTAACCTTTTTGAAAAATGCCGGAGAGGCGCTAATACCAACCCAACTTAGATCGGAAGCTGTTGCTGCTCAAATTTCACTTTGGCCTTCCCCTATCGATAAAAAATCAATTTTTACAGCCGATTTTGATAAATCTTTAGTAAATGCAGTTGTTTCAGGCAGCGCCGACAAGCTAGATTATTATTTGTCTTTAGATTTCATCTACTACCCCATTGATACCTCAACCTTTGCAACATACCCGATTAAAGAAGCTGAAGTTGCATTTGAAGATCTAAAAAGCGGGAAAGGCGTAGTAATCTCTGAACCGAAAAGTCCACAAGTTTCTATAACCTCTATATATCTTGGTTACTTTCTGTCGGATGAGTATAGTCCATATTTACAGCCAATATTTATTTTTGAAGGTCCAAATTTTGTTGCATATGTTGCTGCAATCAGCGGGGAGTTTCAGTCTCCGGCCAAGTAACATTCGTATAAGTCCAGTCTATTAATCTCGTAGTTTCGCCAAACCGGTCATTGCTTCCGAGAATTATTATCAAAACCCGATGTCCGTCCCTTTCGATCAACGTCACTAAATTCTCTTTGGCTTGATCAGTAGTGCCGGTCTTTATTCCTAAAACCCCATTAATCTGGGTTAGTAATTTATTAAGATTAAATAATTGATGGGAATATCTTTTATCTAAAGAAACTATATTCGTTTCTTTGGTCGCAAAAATTCTTGCCAGTTGGGAATTTTTTAAGGCTTCTTTTGTAATTTTAGCAAGATCTGCTGCGGAAGAGTAATGATTTGGGCTATCAAAGCCTGCAGGGTTGTCGAAGTGGGTACTATGCAAATTTAGCTCTAAAACTTTTTTATTCATTGCCGATATAAAACTCAAAACTCCGCCCGGGTAATTCTCTGCCAAAGCAAAAGCAGCATCATTACCGGAATTCAACAGCATACCGTAAAGCAATGATCTAAAGCTAAGATTTTCTCCGGAAACTAAACCTACCCGGGAACCGGGGATATTTGCGCTGCTTCCAATAGTTAGTATGGAATTTTGTTTAAAATATTCTACTCCAACAAGAGCTGTCATAATCTTTGTAGTAGATGCAATTGGAAGCGGAGTGTCAGCATCTTTCTGGTAAAGGATTGTATTAGTCGCCAAATCCTCAATAAAAACTGCGCGGGCAGAAACGATTGGAACCGGTAAACTGCCAACAACCGGTGGAATATTATATTTCTGAATACCGGCAACGCTTGAATTATTTAAAGGGATAGCCGAACTTATTAATTCATTTTCACTAAACTCTACCACGAATGGGATCGCTGTTGTGATAATTATTGCCAGAATAATCAAACCGGCGGAATATAAATAGTATCTCATCTCAACCTGGTGTCTACTCTTTCCATATCTCTCGGGAAAAGACTGGCTTCTCTAACATTAGCTAAATTCAAAACATGCATAGTAATTCTTTCCAACCCAAAGGAGAATCCACCTTCCGGAGGCATACCAAATTTAAAAGCCTGCAAATACATCTCAAAAGATTTTGGATCCATACCTCTTGATTTGATTGAATCAACCAACTGTTGATAATCATTAATCCTCTGACTGCCGCTCATAATTTCCACTCCCCTGAATAATAAATCATAACTTAAGGAATATTCCGGATTTTTCGGATCCGGCATTGTGTAAAATGGTTTGGCATTGGTGGGAAAATGTGTCACCGTCACAAAATCACTACCGTGACTTTTCTTTGCCCATTTACAAAGATCTGCTTCATCCTGCGGCGTTAGATCTTTTTCCTTTCTGTTGTCCCGCCCAAATTCTTTTAAGAGAATATCTTGCGCTTCCCTTAAAGTAAGCCTGGGAATTTTGCCCGCTCCGCCCGCGGAGCGAGGCGAGCCAAAAGCAGTCTTCTCCACTCCAAACTCGGATAAAATCTCTTTACATTCTTCTTCAGCGATTTTTAACATCTTAATCGCTGCATTCTCCAAAATATCCAGTAACTCTTCAAATTCCACAAAACCAATCTCAACATCCATTTGAGTGCTTTCAGTCAAATGCCTGGTCGTCACTGATGGCTCAGCACGGTAAGCCTTGGCTATGGTAAAAACCCGCTCGTATACCGGAACCAGCATTTGTTTGTAAAGTTGGGGACTTTGGGAAAGGTAAGCTTTGTGTTCAAAATAGTCTATTCTAAAAACTTCCGCACCGCCTTCTGTCGCTCCTGCCACAATCGTCGGCACTATAATCTCTGTGCATCCCAAATCTTTGGCAGCTTTTCTAAATCCCTCTAGTAAACTTTCTTGAATTTTAAAAATGGCTTTGACTTTCGGGTGGCGCAAAGTAAGGGAGCGATAATCAAGTAAAGTAGGCAGCTGTAAATCTAAGTCTTTACCTCCCATATCAAAAGGTAACTCCTGCGCTTTAGATAAAACTTCAATTTCTTTTGCTGAAATCTCTATTTCTCCTGTAGGAATATTTTTGTTAATAAGGTTTTCCGGACGTTTGTTTACTCTCCCAGTTATACAAACAACATCTTGCGGATGTATTGCATGCAACCCACCTTCCAGGTAGCGTTGCACCTGCAACTCTTCACCTCGAAGGTGGACTTTGACTCCTTCGAGGTGGACACTGTCTGGAGATACTACAACCTGAATGATTCCAGATCTATCCAAAACATCTAAAAATAGAATCTTGCCGTGGTCTCGTCTGGTATGTACCCAGCCGCAAATTTTAACTTCTTTGCCTATTTTATTCTTACAATCCAAAATTAAAGTGCGACTCTGCATGAATGCATCATAACAGCAGGAAGTACATGTTGACAAGATCAAAAATATTTGTTAGATTAATATCTATGCAAAAACCAGTAGGAAGAATTAATTGGTTCTTCTTTACCTTCGCTTAAGCGGAGGTTGGTTTTGCTGAGAAAAATCAACTAAAAATTAACTAACCTCCGTATTTTTTTTAAACGGAGGTTTTTTAGTGGAAAAAATATATGAATAAGATCGAATTATTAATAAATAATTATCCGGTAAAGATCGAGCTTACTCAAGGTAGAATCAAACCTAGAGTAGCTTGTTTAGGTCCTGAAGGAACATACACGGAAGCAGCCAGATGGGAATTGTTAGGTAATTATCTAGACGAAATGGATGCTGTCTTCTTGCCTTATAATGCAACAGTAGTACAAGCTGTAGAAGCAGGCGATTATGACATTGGGGTCGTTCCGGTGGAGAATGCAATCGAAGGAGATGTCGTAGAGGTTTTAAGAGAACTAAACCATACAAGACGTATCACTATACTTGGGGAAACAATATTAGGTATTCAGCATATGTTAATAGGATGGCCAGGATTTGAAATAAGCGAAATTCATTCCCATCCTCAAGCTTTAGCTCAATGCAGGACTTATCTTTTAAATAATTATCCCCAAGCAAAACAAGAGCCGTCCTCCAGCACTACGGCAGCAGTTGAACTTGCAAGAAACAATAAACAAATTGCAGCAATAGCTGGCAGAAGAGCCGCCCAAATATACAATGTACCTATCCTTGCAGAAGATATAGGCGACGTGAAAGGCAACTCTACTCGTTTCTTAATGCTGGGAAGAGGCGAGACTAAACCTACCGGTCAAGATAGTACTGCTCTCGTCTTCATCGTTCCCGAAAGCAATCGTCCGGGAATGTTAGCAAGATGCCTTACGGTTTTAGCTTCTTACGACATAAATTTAACGAAAATAGATTCACGACCTACCGGAATCATGAGACAATACGCTTTCTGGGTTACAATAGATGGGCATATTGAAAATGATACGGTCAAACAAGGTATAAATGATCTAGAAACTACTTACTGTTCCTCACTTAGAATACTGGGTTCATACAGAAAAGCCGAGTTGCCAGCAGGTGCTAGAGATCCGGGCACAATCAATGGTCAATGAAAAATAGTTTACTCACTTATTGACAAATCACGAGACTGCTATTAGCATAATAATCATCATGTCGAAAAGTTTGAGTTTAAATTTAAAAAGAATTGAAGTCTTATTAGGCCTCCTTTTGGTGCTCCTTACCGGAGCGCTCTTAGGGAGATCTTTTTAGGTAAACTTTATCTAAAAAAGAAAGGTATTAAAGACCTCCCGAACGGGAGGTTTTTTAATGGAAAAATATATGCCCAATATTGAAGCAGTAGAATTATTTAATAATCCAACAGCCATAACTCTTAAACCAGGCGAAAAGTTTAAAACTGTTAGCATACCAGTTTCACCAGAAGGAATTTATATTGGTAATGGGCGATTTAGAGATCCTGCAGATAAAATTTTTAGGATAATAGGTTTTGATAGAACTAAAAACCCAGAATTCTGGATAGGCAGAGCGTGGGTTATAACAACATAATTACGCCGAAGGATTAACACCTATATCTTTAACTTTTAATTGCACTTTATCATTACCATTATAAGTATCCAACTCTAAATTATATGCCAAGTTTAGCATCTGGCCGGATTTTAAGAGATTCACCCAATCTCCCATTCCAAAGGCAATAGCATCAATCGCATTAGATCCTTCGCTTCGCTGCGCTCCGCTCAGGATGACAGAGGGAGAGACCTTAAATTTTAAATGTTTTCCTTCCCCCACTGTCCTAATATCAGAAACCTGCATATTTTTAGTTACAAAAACTGGTCTTCTATTGCCCAATCCAAAGGGCTCAAATTTTTGTAACTCATGAATTAAAGTTTTATTTAACTGTTTACTAATAACTTCTGCATCAATTTCCAAAACTTTTTTCTCCTCCGGTAATGCTATCGCAATTTCCTCTAATCTTTTCTTAAACACTTCAATATGTTTGCTTAAAAGAGAAAAACCGGCTGCGCCAGGATGCCCTCCCGCATCAATTAAAATGTCAGAATGTTTCCTGATCAACTCAATAATATTTATCCCGTCAATAGACCGGGCAGAACCTTTAGAAATCTCTTCACCAACAGATATGGCAATTGCCGGACGCGAGTATTCCTCGCAAACCCTGCCGGCTACTAAACCAATAATTCCGGCAGACCAATCTTTGCTAAAGATAACATGAATCTTTTTTTGTTTATCAATCAATAATTTTGCCTGCTCCAGTGCTTCCATGGTCATTTTTTGACGAGTGATATTTGTGTCAGCTAAAAGTTTTGCCAATCTTTTTGCTTTAACCGGATCTTTAGTACAAAGAAGCCTGAGGGAATCAATAGCATGCTCTAGTCTACCCATGGCATTTAACCTCGGACCGACTATATAACCCACCTCAAAAGATCCTATCTCTCCTAAAGAAATACCGGATTCCTTTATCAATGAAAGTAATCCCGGATTTTTTGTCTGGTTTAAAATTTTTAGCCCTTCAAAAACAAATGCCCTGTTTAAATCAAACAACGGAATAAGATCACAAATTGTCGCAATTGCTACAAATTGCAACAACTCCGTAGCTAACTCTTTTTCGATCAAATCCTTAATTAAACACCAGGCAACTGCCGCTCCGCACATCTTAGTTGAATGAATTATTGCATATGCATCCGGCCATAAAGGTTTATTTTTCCGCTCGGCAGGAATATGGTGATCCGTAATTATTAAATCTAAACCTAAGCTCTTGGCAAATTTTGCCTGATCTGCTGCCGCAATTCCATTATCAACTGTCACCACTACTACAGCGCCGGAATTCTTTACAGACTGAAGTCCTATATTTGATATCCCATACCCTTCTTTTTCTCTATGTGGAATGTAAGGCAGCACTTTTGCTCCGATTGAAGTTAAGCCTTTGTATAAAACAGCCGCGGCGCATATTCCATCCGCATCATAATCACCATAAACTATTATTAACTCGCCTCTTTCGATTGCTTGTAAAATTCTTTTATTGGCCCTTTTGATACCGGGAATTTGTAAATCACTAGCAAAGTCGGAAATTTTAGGATGGAAAAATTGCTCTTTTTCTTTTTCGGTTTTAATACCACGGTTGATTAAAAGTTGCTCGACTAAATTATCAGATTTCCTGGGGGCTATTTTCCACTTCATGCTATTTCACCTCGGAGGTGTAGTACAATAACATCATGAATTATACACTACCAACTGAGGTAAAAAATATCTTAAATAAATTGCAGCAATCTAATTTCCAAATTTATATTGTGGGAGGGGCAGTTAGAGATCTTCTGATGGGATCCGCCAGCCGGCGGATTTCTGATTGGGACTTCACAACTGATGCCAAACCAGAAGAAATCCTTAAACTTTTTCCTGATGGATTTTATGATAATAAATTTGGCACAGTAGGAATTCCGTCAAAAGACACAAAACACCTCGGAGGTGGAATTTTCGAGATTACAACTATGAGAAAAGAAGGAGTTTATAAAGACCACCGCCACCCGGTAGAAGTTTCCTGGACAGATCAAATAGAGGAAGACCTGGCAAGACGCGATTTTACCATTAATGCAATAGCCCTCCACTGTTATCCCGAACTTGATAAGTCGTGTCTGAGTACAACGGGATCCATAAATATAGTTGACCCTTTTAACGGTCAGGATGATATTAAGAATAAAATAATCAGATCTGTTGGAGAACCTGATAAAAGGTTTAAAGAAGATGCTCTGCGTCTAATGAGGGCTATCAGGTTAGCTTCAGAGCTGGAATTTGAAATTGACCCAAAAACTCATTCTGCAATTTTGGAAAATGCCACCTTACTTAAAGAAATCGCCTTTGAGCGAATACATGATGAATTATTTAAAATCCTTGTTTCAGGCAGTCCTTACATAGGTATGATAAAACTTAGGGAGGCGGGAATATTACAAATTATCTTACCGGAACTGGAAAAATGTTTTGGCATTGTCCAAAAAGGACCAAAGCACGACCGGATCTATGACATTGGAGAACACTCCCTATTAACTTTAAAACATACACCATCCACTGATCCACTAGTCAGGTTTGCTGCGCTTTTGCATGATATCGGGAAAACTAAAACAGTTAAAACAGAACCTGATGGAAATGTTACTTTTTACAATCACGATGTTGTTGGCGGCAAATTAGTATTAGATATTGCCAAAAGATTTAATTTATCAAATAAACAAACTGACAAATTATATCGTCTTGTGAGGTGGCATTTGTTTACAGTTGATGAACGGCAAACTGATTCTGCTATCCGCAGATTTATTAAAAATGTCGGAATAGAAAACATCGAGGACATGATAGCATTACGGATTGGAGATCGCTTGGGAGGCGGAACTCAAAAAGCTGTTTCCTGGAGGATGGAAGAGTTTCAAAAAAGAATTAAAGAAGTTCTCAAAAAACCATTTACTATTTCTGATTTAAAAGTTAATGGTAATGACGTAATGAAAGAACTTAATTTAAAACCCGGCCCAAAAGTTGGTGAAATCCTACAAAAACTTTTTGAAGAAGTCCTAGAAAACTCGTCAAAGAATAATAAAGATTATCTCATCCAACGGATACAGCAACTTCACTAGGTATCATTACTATTTGATTAATCCTTCTATCATAGAAAGCGCGAGGATCGTGATTAACAAATGCATTTAAAACTGCAAGCGTAGGCTTTTGTTGTAATGGACATAGACTTTCTCCTCCTGATTCTTTCCATCTTCTTAATCTTCCTCTAAAATCAGAGCCACGCAATACAACTATTCTCCCTTTTTCTCGATCAATAGTTACCATAGGACCCTTACCATCTAATCCACCGTATGAGCCAAACCCTCCACTTGCTTCACTAAGATATGCTTGTATTATTATTTTGGGGGGCACACTTCTTAGCTCTATTTTCTCCATGAAAGAATTATATTCAATTTATAGCAAATATCAATGGCCTAATTTTTCTTCCCACCAAACGAGTAATGCTGTGGCATTAAAGATTGAAGAATAAGTACCGGAAACAATACCAACCAGCAGTGTTAACACAAACCATCTTAGAGTTTCTCCGCCAAAAAGTAGCATTGCCAACAGCACAAAAACTACCGTCAAAGAGGTGTTTAAAGACCTATCTAAAGTCTGCATAACTGACAAATTAGCAACATCGATGAATTTCTTGCCAATATGTTTAGTCAAATTTTCTCTTATCCTATCAAAAACAACAATAGTATCATGCACGGAAAAACCTATGACCGTGAGAAGCGCCGTCACGGAAAGAGTATCAATTTCCACCCCAAGAAATTTTCCTAGCATTGCAAAAAGTCCCACAACTATCAATATATCGTGGATCAGTGCCACAACCGCAGTAATGCCAAATCTCCACGAAGATTGCGGTCTGGGTATTTTTCTAAAAGAAAAAGCTATGTATAAAACAATTACCAAAGATGCTAACGCCACTGCAATGAATGCTTTTTGACTAAGTTCAGCTCCGACAACCGGCCCCACAAATTCTACTCTGCGTTCTTCTACCTGACCAAATTTTTCACCCAAAGATAATTTAAGTTGGTTTATTTTACTTTGATCTACCGGCTTTGTACGGATTATATAAATATTATTTGAAGAGGAATTAATTTGACCGACCTCAATGCCTTGGGAAGAAATCTGTTGTTTCAAATCATTTGGGTCTATATTTTTTTCAAATTGATATTCAAGCAAAGCTCCTCCGGTAAAATCTATTCCTAGTCGGAGTCCTGAAGTAATTAAATAATATAACCCCGGCAAAATTATAAGTAATGAAAAAATAAAATATAATGATTTAAATCGCATTAAATTTTTCATTTATACTTCTTAGCTTCTTTTAAATCTTTGTGGAGTTCGTTTTTAAGATCGTTCGCTGTTTTTTTAATTTTCTCTTCAACGCTATCAATTTTTTCATTTAAAAACTTCCAAATTTTATTATGATTATCTTCCTTCAGAGATTGCAGAAAAACTTTTTTATCCGCCGGCGTTAATTCGGATAAAACTGCATCCAAAATAGTATGATGTAAACTGGAATCTATTAAATTGGCAAGGTGCTCTTTTTGTTCTGGAGACAAATCCAACTTATCAAGTTCAATAATAATTGATTCTATCTCAATTAAATGGCTGTAGAAAAAAGTTCTAGTCATGCTTCACTCCTGACGCTAACCGGTCCTAAAGGTAGCTCATTCTCCGGATCATCTATAAAAAAATACAGTACCGGGCCTTTTCTTGATCCGGTTGCCAAACCTATTGCATTCATTACTTCTGGCGATCCTCCCAGATGTTTACCCGTCCATTCTGCCGGACCGGCATCACCAATAACTGCCACAACTGCCTGACCGGTCTTCGGATTTACCACCAGCATTTTTCTAAATTTAAAAAAATCTCTGTATCTGGCAAAATTTTCCGCAAAACCCGGAGCCAGGAATGTTTGAATCGCCAGATAATAACGCTCTTTTTGTTTATCCGTCTCTGTAAAACTTGTCTTTGAGGGTGCGAAATAACCCCAAGCGCCTAATCCCGGAGCGATTCCTGCATCACCATAATTCGCCCAATCAGATGTGGCATCTGCATGAGCATATAAGTTATCACCCGGATAACGGTATAAATGCTGCTCTCCTCCTATTAAACCATAATTCCTGTTTAATCTTATATTATTAAGCTGTGTTACCACTTTAAAACCAAGATTACGAGATAAAATATCGGTAATATTTTTTTCCTCTAGCGGGTCTAGCGGCCTGACCTCTGGAGGTACATTATCAGATAAAACTTTGGCAAGTAGGACATTCCGGTCAAAACCTTTAAGCGCACTTTTACTGCTTACGATTAAATTTTGTGATAGCAATTGCGGCTGATGGGGCGCAGCCAGCAACATCAATCCTCCGAGTGAACCTAGCGCTAAATGTTTCAAGGATTCGCCATGTTTTTCCCAAAACTTATTTTGGATAGCGCGATGGCGGCCGGTCCATTTTTTTCGTAAATATTCATAATGAGGGCTCGTGCTTGTAAAGTTCATTTTACTTATCTCGTATTAAATATCCCAAAAAAGTCCTGGTCACCACAACTGCTGTAAACATGGAAACCAAAACCCCAATTGCCAAAGTTATGGCAAACCCCCGGATCAAAGATGTCCCCATCCCATAAAGAATAATAGCAGTCAAAAGCGAGGAAACATTTGACGCCCAAATTGAAGACCAAGCTCTTTTAAATCCTAGCTCCAGAGCTACCTGTTTAGTTTTCCCCCAACGGATTTCCTCCTTCATTCTTTCGAAAATTAAAATGTTGGCGTCAACCGCCATTCCAATTGATAATATAAACCCGGCAATTCCTGCCAAAGTCAGAGTAAATTGTAATTGCGGAATAAAAAAACCGGTTTTAAAAATTGCCAGCACTAAAAGTGTATAAATAACTAAAGCCCCGTCAGCAACCAGTCCTAAAATGCCATAAAAAGCTGCCATATATAGACTAATCACCATAAGTCCTATAGCTCCTGCAACAACACTTTTATTAATTGATTCCTGACCAAGCGTGGGACCGACAAAATGTTGGCTGATTAATTTTATGGGTACAGGCAGCGCGCCGGCATTAAGTTCAATAGCCAAATCTTTAGCCTCTTCGGTTGTAAATTGTCCGGTAATAACGGCATTCCCTCCGTCAATCTCTTGAGCAACATTCGGGGCAGAAATAAGTTCATTATCCAAAAATATAGCTAAAGGTCTATTTATATTCCTTCTGGTAATTTCCGCAAATTTCTTAGCACCCTCGACAGTAAACTCAATCGCTACTTGCGGTCCGCTTTTTGCTCCTCGACCTCCTCCAAAAGTAACCTGAGCTTTTTTTAAATCAGCACCGGTTAAACCGGTCTGTTTGGCAAAAGCTACTATCGGCATGCCTGATTTAGTAGCTTCAATTTCCTGGGCAGACAAGCTGGCAGGCAATTCCCGAAAATCCAATTGAGCTGTTTTCCCCACCAAATTAGCAGCAGCGGAAGCATCTTTTAATCCGGGCAGTTCCACCAAAATTCTTCTTTGAGTACCTAATTTAGATGTTTGCACCACAGCTTCTGAAACACCGTATAAATTGACTCTTCTTTCTATAACATTTTTTGCCGACTCTAAAGCGCTGTCTCTGTTTTGGGGATCAATTTTATCCATCTGAGTTTCCAAAACAACTTCCGTTCCGCCTTGCAGATCCAATCCCAGTTTAAGAGGGAAATTAATAGTCAAATTTTTATTTAGTATTTTAATCGTCGGTGAAACCGGAAGATCTATCAAAACAGCAAAGAAAAGGAGAATGACAATAATCCAAAGCAAATATCTTGACCTCATGCTCAAATAATAATCCCTTCCAATAACTCATCCTCGTCCCCGATCAACATAACTTTAGGTTGAACCAGTACTCTTAAAATAAACGGATCCCGTCTTTTTACTCTAAACCTAAATTCTGCTTCATCCATAAAGGAATAGTTTATTTCTGTTTCTCTTTTTGCTTGTTCGTCAGCGATAATAGCTTGCAGTTCCGGCAACACAACGTTTCCAACAATTAAAACATTAACGTCTTCTGTCGCAGCCAAATTACCTTTCAAAAATTTTGTTGATATGAAAGCGAATTTTATCTTTCCAAGACTGTGTTTGTTTTTTATCAAATTTCCACCTAACCCTGTTGTCTTAGCAACCAATGCTAAAAGTTCTTTATAATAGATAAAATCCCTTCTAAATCGATATAGCCTTCTGTTTGCCCGCCATTCCGATGAAACCATATCATATTTTTCCATCCTGGCAAGCTCCCTGCGGACAGCGTTAATTTCCTCTGAAACTCTTCGGACTATTTCACGAACATGAAAAAGCGAATCTTGAGACGAAGATAAAAAAAGTTGCAGTATTTTTACCCGGACTCTTGAGACAAATAACTCCTCAAGCATTTTAACCTCCTTTCCGGGCAGAAAGTCCGCCGGCTGGCGGATTGGTTAGTAACTTACCTTTGATCCCTCCGGGACAGTTTGAATCCAAATTTGACCTCCATTAAATTGTATCTCTTTACCGCTTTGATCAATATATTTCGTTCTGGCCAGACGATTTGCTTTAATCCATTTACCTTCTATTGCATTTCCATCCTGAAAGACTAATGCTTTACCGCTGCCAACAGTTCCATACAGCAGATGAACATTCCCGGGATAGCCATCATTAGCGTTTGATTCTCTCTCAAACTGGACAACGATATTTTTTGCAGAGAGCTGCATATTATTGTCCAAATCCATATGATCAGACCCGCCATTCTTCCTCTTGTAAGAATTGGTGGCTGCATCATAAATCCAGTTAACATCATATCCTGGCTGGGATTCCCAAAAATTAACCTTTATATTTGTCGCTCCACCTCCGCCTTTGTCATCCTTAAATTTCCAGGGAACAAAATTCTTGTCCCATCTCACTCCTGCCGAATCGGTAGCGGTCCAGCCTCTTTTTGCGCCTACTTCCCAAAGCTTAGCCGTTGTAGAATACATTGTGTGTTCTGTCGCAACCGAATGACCCAGTCTTTGATAATCTCTCCAAAAAACAGGGAACCCTATACTAAATTGGTTTAAATCTTTAGTTCCAAACTTAATAATCTGCCCGAGCGCATCAGCCGGACCAGGAGTATTAGCTCCTCCGACATGCGCATATAGCGCGTCATATTCACTTAACCAATCCAGGTAATAAGTCCTTGCCGACCTGACAGGTCCGACTTGAATATCCGAGAGATTGCAATAATATAACGCCATAAACCTGGTGATTCCGCCTTCGGCAACTGCCTCATACACCACATCAGCAGAAGATAGCCCTGATTGAGGTCTTGCTTCTGTATGATTTTCAACCATCACGGCAAGAGGCCGCCTTTTGTCCCAGAAATCTTTGGCTTTTTTGGTGTGTTTCCTACCGTTTAGCGGACAACTTTCGGTTTTAGGCTCATTCGGATCTTCAATAAAGGCAGATGCGGGAGAAGGAAGTGTAGGAGCTGCAGCCTGTTTGCCGGGAACAACCGGACGGGAAATTGCTCTAAACAAAGAATAAGAAATGCTTGCCGAACCGCCGTATATTATAACTCCCAAAATAATCAAACTTAAAATTTTTTGTAAATTTGTTAAACTATTGAATATGTTTAGAATATTTTTCATTGCTTCTCCATTGCTTTTTTAATCACCGCTTCTTCTTCTTTTGATAACTCATATTTAAGGCTTTTTCCTGAAGCTATCTCTTTACCAAATACTCTGGTTCCGTTTCTCGCATGTAAACTTGTTATCACAATCCCCGATCCTTTATCATCCAAAAAACAAGCCGTAAAACTTATATTCCCTCCTGTTTCGTCATAAGGGTTGAAGCGTAAAAGTTCCACTCTTTGTACGTGTTGCAACCCCTTAAGCCTTATTGCTTCAATCCTATCATCCAAATCAGATAATTCATTCTTAAACCCCTCAACCGTTTTTACGATCTCTTCAAATTTTTTCCTGATATCCCTTTCTCCTGATTTTGGAAAAAGTGATGTTATAAACTTATTCTGTCTCCAGATTAAAAAACTTAAAGTTCCAAGCCAAAACAACAAAACGCCCGCAGCTGCGGGAACAACCCAATCCGAATACATAAGTTACTCTTTAAATATACCTTACCTTAACAAATTTTGTCAATTAACAAAGTTACTTTTAAGTCACATTCTGTATAAATATAAAAATGACCTGTAGTTTTAGATTCAGTTGGTGCTTGACAGGCTCATCGTATCGTGCTAGGCTCAATTCACGCGTAAGAATTCAAAGTCATGACTATTCAACAAAGCAAGAAACAATCAGATCTTGAAAAACGCTTACAATTACTTCGCAGACAAGTTTATGGTCGTGAATTGGTAGCAAGTAGCAAGCATTATGTAGTAAGGGAAGAAGAAATACAAAAAACTACCCATACTACCAACTACCATCCGCCAGTTGGCGGACCAACTACCAACTCATCTACCGACCTTACCTATCTGCACCAGGATTTACTCAAAATTCTACTATTCGCATCCTGCACAATAGGCGCAGAGGTTATTTTATTTTTGCTTGTAAAAAATAATGTTCTTACTTTAAATTTTTTTTGAAGGGGGGTGAACTAAACTCATGCAAATGTATTGTGTCAAATGCCGAACAAAAAGGGACGCAGAAAATGTACAAGAAGTAACCATGAAAAATGGTAAAAAGGCCTCGAAAGGTACTTGCCCGGTCTGTGGTACCTCAATGTTTCGAATCGGCGGCTAAAAAATCGGTGAACGTTCACCATTTCGAAAAATCCCGCAAAATCCGGTGTAACTGGACAAGTGGGATTTTTTGTGATTAAAGATCATCCCTTGAACGGTATTGCAAAGCTTCAGCTATGTGTTCAGCTTGAATATTTTCTACCCCTGCCAAATCTGCAATTGTCCTTCCGAGTTTAAGAACCCTATGATAACCACGGGCAGATAGATTAAGCGAAGAGATAGCCATTTTCAATAGTTCCAAACCTTCCCGGGTTAAAACACAATATGCTTTAATATCATTATTATTCATTTCCGAATTAGTAAGAATCTTAACTTTACCGTCCAGAGAACGGCCAACCTTTGGTTGGAATCTTTCCTGTTGAATCTTTCTTGCCGCTTCGACCCTGTTTCTAATTACCCTGGAACTTTCAACCTTTAAATCCGATGATAATTTCTCAACTTCAACCGCAGGTACTTCCAGATAAATATCAATTCTATCTAAGAAAGGTCCGGAAATTCTACGTTTATACTTAGCGATTTGCCCGGGCATACATGCACAAACTCTTTTTTTATCACCTAAAAAACCGCAAGGACAGGGATTTTGGGCAGCAAATAAAATAAATTGTGCGGGAAGTTTTATAGATCCTGATGCTCTGGAAATTGTAATACAATGATCTTCTAAAGGTTGCCGTAAACTTTCCAAACTCTGACGGGGAAATTCTGCCACTTCATCCAGAAACAAAACACCTCTGTGTGAAAGCGAGATTTCACCTGGACGTATCATGTTGCCTCCTCCAAGCAATCCAACATATGATGCGCTATGATGAGGACAGCGAAAAGGCCGAATAGTTATAAGCGAATTATTTGTATTTAAAAGCCCTGCTACAGAATAAATTTTTGTTACTTCTATTGCTTCATCAAAAGTTAACGGCGGCAAGATCGATGGAAAACTGCGGGCCAGCATAGTTTTTCCTGCTCCGGGAGGTCCTTTCAATAAAACGTTGTGTCCTCCTGCTGCAGCAATTTCCAAAGCCCTCTTTGCCTGCTCTTGTCCTTTTATATCTAAAAAATCATATTCATAAGTTAAATTTACTTCCGGATTTAAAGCAGGTTTTCGGACGATCCTCAAATCTTCTTGTCCCAGTAAAAACCTCATCAGCTGTTGCAGCGAATTGGGGGCTAATACTTTCAAATCTTCGATAATTGCTGCCTCCGGGCCATTCCTCTCCGGCACAACAATATGTTTAATCCCTTGCTCTTTTGCTAGTATTGCCAAAGGGAGCACCCCGTTGATTTTTCGTAAATTTCCATCTAATGACAGTTCTCCTACGATTAAAGTTTTGGCAAAATCAAATTTTTCCGTGTTAGCTATTTGGCCTGATGCCAAAAGCAATCCTAAAGCAATAGGCAAATCATAAGCAGGTCCTTCTTTTGGCATGTCAGCCGGAGCTAAATTGACAGTAATTCTATGAAGAGGAAAATCTGCACCAGAATTTCTAAATGCTGCTCGCACCCTTTCTTTACTCTCTTCTACCGCCCTATCGCCAAGTCCTACTATCGTAAAACTAGGCAATCCTTGTTGAGAAATATCTACTTCGCAAATGACTAAATTTGCATCCAATCCAATATTCGTAGCAGAGATTATTTTTGCAAGCATTTATATAAGTATACAATGAGAAAAATAGAAGAAAAATGCCTAGGAAGCTAGTAAGCCAGATTCTGTTTTTAGACGATCATTTATCTAATGCTCCTGATTTCAACAATTGAGCAAGCAACTCTGTCGGTTCTAGGATTGCAGCGGGGAGGATTGCCACGTTTCACCCGAGCATGACCTCGGTTCGTCACTGTTGCTCTAACTAGCGGTTACCCGTGTCCGATTTACATCGGACCACCCTGCTTTATGCTGTCTGGACTTTCCTGTCGCCTAAGGCGACCGATCATCCTTCTTCCTAGGCGTGTATATTATACAACTAAATTTTCTCACCTTCAAGTATCTCTGCCGCGATTATTTGCACCACTACCGCCATTGGTACCGCCAGCAGCGCACCCGCAATTCCAAGTAGTCTGCCTCCGATAGCAATTGCTAAAATTACTACCAAAGGATTTAGACCAACTGCTCTCTTCATTACCTGTGGCACAATCAGATGATTTTCCAGTTGTTGAATTAATAGAAACATTACTGCAACTCCCACACTTAAAACCGGAGTGATTGTTAGTGCAAGAAAAATGGCAGGCAGTGCTGACACTATTGGACCAATAACAGGTACTACCTCCATAATCCCGGCCACCATAGCAAGAGGTAGAGCGTAAGGAATATTCAGAATAGTTAAGCCAATATAAGACAAAACACCTATAATCAAACTTAAAATTAATTGTCCCCGCAACCAAGCTCCTAATTTTTCTTCAATTTTTACAATCGATCTTCTTATCCTTTCTTCTTTACCTTTAAATAAAGACGAAAACCGATTTTCAAGACTATCTTGTTCCAGCAGCATATAGAAGGTTATAACTAATAAAAAAATTATTGTTAATAAATTATCAAAAACCGAGAGGGTAATCGAAAATAGATTTTTCGAAAGAGAGGTTAGTTCTGACGAAAAAACAGATTTATCTAAATTTGTAATGTTAAAAAACTGTGCTAATAACCCCGGGGCAGTTATTACTAATTTCGTGCTTTGTTCAATCAAAGGAGGCACGATACTGATAATCAAACCTACTATAGCAGCTACTATAACAATGTAGGTTATAGCGATACTTAAAACTTTTGGTAATCTTAATTTAACAAAAATTTTTACCAAAGGAGAAAGCGCTGATACAAAAATAAGCGCAACAAATAAAATTATTAAAAGATCACGGATTAAATAAGTAATCCAAAGGGCTAAAATGAAAATGGTTGTAAATATAACCGTCCGATGAGAAATATCTATTTTTTGTGGCATTAATAGGTTAATAATACCATCTGTTTACTATTTTTTCCACTTCACCCGGAAAATTTTGATCCATTATGTCAAACCATAAAACATTTTTTTCTTTCTTGAACCAAGTTATCTGTCGCCTTGCAAACCCGTGAATTTCCCCTTGCAATATTTTAACCAACTCTTCCTCATTCGTGATTTTACCTTCCAGATAATTTGCCAAAATTCCATACTCCAACCCTAACTGTCTCATCCTTTTAAAACTTAATCCTGATTCGTATAACTGCTTTACTTCCTCAATCATCCCTTGGTATATCCTACTGACAACCCGTTCGTCGATCCTTTGATAAAGAACTTGCCTGGGAGCCGTTAACCCAATCTTTAGTGTATTAAAATCACCTCGGATGGTGGCCCGAAGGGACTCCTCCGAGGTAAAATCAGTTGAAGCTATCTCTACTGCCCGAATTAACCTTCTGGGGTTTTGCCTATCGGAATTATTCATTCTTCCCCATTTTTTAGGTGAAATTTTTTGTAGCTTTTCTTGTAATTTTTTCAAAGATAATTTCTCCAATTCTTTTCTTAATTTTCGATTTACAGGAATTGCCAAATTAGGTAAACCGGAAAGTACAGCTTTAAGATATAAACCAGTACCTCCTACTATAATTGGCAACTTTCCCCTTGCAATAATTCCATCTATTACCTGATTGGCATCTTTAACGAAGTCATAAACCGTATACTGTCTTTTTGGATCTATCACGTCATACATCCAAATCTTAATTCCATTTATTTCCCAAAAACCCTTGCCCTTTTTCCATTTTCCATTTTCCATTTTCCATTTTCCACCCGGTAGCTTACCAGTTCCTATATCTAGCCCTACATACACTTGTCTTGAATCGCAAGCAATTACCTCACCATTAAATTTTTTTGCTAGTTTTAACGCCAGATCAGTTTTACCTGTTGATGTTGGACCTAAGATAATCAATAGTTTCATCTTCTTCAAAACCATATAATGAGTTTATGGGAAATAATACCAAAGCGCTAATTAGATGGAAAGAAGTTATTATTATAACTATTCTAGTTAGGCTGCTATTATTTAGCATCCCTCTCTTTTTTACCCCCCACCTAATTAATTTATTTGATCCTTGGATTAGATGGGATGGCCCTCATTATATTGAAATAGCAAAACATGGCTACCAAACAATCGGAGAACCAGCTCTTTTCATAGTTTTTTATCCATTCTATCCTATACTGATTAAGGCGTTTAACGTCCTTATCGGTAATTATAATTTAAGCGCCATCATTATTTCATGGATATTCTCGATTTTCGCCTCAATATTATTGTATGAACTGGTTCTACTTGATTTCAATAAACGAGTTGCCTTATTGTCTGTTTGGTTTTTAAATATTTTTCCTACTGCATTTTTTTTACAATCTGCCTATACGGAATCTCTTTTCTTAACCACTTCTTTAGCAACAGTATATTTTTTCAGGAAAGGAAAAATCATCCAATCTGGTCTTGCTGGAGCTCTCGCCAGCATGACAAGAATCAATGGAGTTCTACTTTTACCGATCCTTTTAACAGAAACAAAATCAGTTGGTAAAAATTTAATTGCTTTCATATTAATCCCTGTGGGTTTTTTCATTTATCTGTTAATAAATTATCTAACTTTTAAAAACCCTTTTTATTTTTCTAAAGTCTTGTCGTCTCATTGGTACAAACACCTTACCTGGCCATGGATAAGTATCCAAAATTTAATTAATTTCTTTCAAAATCAAACCGGTGATTATTACTACTTGTTTTTAGCGGAACTAATTACTATCTTTCTTTTAGTTATTGCCACCATCTTGGTGTATATCTGTGTTAGAAAGTCTTACGGAATATATATGCTTCTTAACTTATTGTTGTTTACCTCAACTAGTTTTATCATGAGCACTCCCAGATATACCCTAATTCTCTTCCCCTTCTTTATTACGTTAGCTTTAATTAAGAACAAAATTGTCTTGACTTTGATTAGTACCATTTTTATTACACTACTTTTTTGCTTGACATATCTCTATACTCAAGGAAGGTGGGCATTTTGAAAAGAAATAAAAGAAATATATCTATTCTCTTTATAGCCATATTATTGAGATTAGCCTTAATTTTTCTACCTTCTTTTAAAATCGATATGACTGATTGGCAAGCTTGGAGCGCCAGATTAGTTGAAGTCACTCCCATCCATTTTTATGCTCCTAACTATTTTTCAGATTATTTTCCTGGATACTTATACATGCTGTGGTTTTTAGGTGCATCGTTTAAATTTTTATTTCCACATTTATCTGTATTCGGTTTTGGTTTTGAGGTTTATTTAAAACTTTTCACCAATCTCTTTGATATCGCAACTGCTTATTATATTTACAAAATTGTTTCGAGTTACAAAAAAAACTTAGGTTTACTTTCGGCAACTTTCTATCTTGCCAATCCGGCTTTAGCTTTTAATTCTTCCGTCTGGGGACAAGTAGATGGAATTTTGGCGTTTTTTCTAGTCTACTTAGTATATTGTCTATTAGAACTTAAAAAGACATACCGCTTTAGCACTACCACAGCTCTATCGATATTAGTTAAACCTCAAGGCTTGGCAATTTTTCCGGTAATACTTATTAATTTTATAGCCAATTTCAAATATCCAAAATGCCTTAGTTTATTATTAATCCCCATTTTTTTGATTATTTTTTCTTTTCCGTTTTTCTTAAAAGACCCAATTTTTGGACTTTTCCATCTATTTCAAAAAAGCACGAGTACTTACCCTTACACCTCAATGTTTTCATATAATTTTTGGTCTTTTGTCGGATGGTGGATTCCTGACTCAACTAAATTCTTAAGTTTTACATATCAAAGCTGGGGAATGATTATTTATTTAATATCTTTAATCCTTATACTCTTTCCTTTAGTTTTCAAAAAAGGATACAAAAATAATTATATAGTATATTTTGCTATAACTTTAGCTAGTTTTGCATTTTTTCTATTTCTTACCAGAATCCATCAGCGTTATCTATTTCCTTTTTTTCCATTTTTATTAATTACAGCATTTTTAATTAATTCAATGAAATTGAAGATTATTTATCTAATTTTGTCCTTAGTTCATTTTATTAACCTCTGGTATGTCTATTATTTTTATAATTATGTATATCCAAATTCTGAATTTTCCTCATTTTCTATATACCAACTATTAAACAAATACTACAACTTGTTTACTGTACTTAATTTACTCGGTTTTGGGATATTAATCTTGGTATACTACAAGTTTAGTAATGATAAAAAATCTCATGCTTAAAAAAATTTTAAAACCGAAAAATATTTTAATTATTATTCTAGTAGTAACGGCATTTTTGCGTTTATACCGGCTAGATTATCCAAACAAATATGTATTTGACGAAGTTTACCATGCATATACCGCAAAAGAATACTTAAAAGGAAATAGGGATGCCTGGAATCCTTGGGGCAAATCTCCTCCTGGAGTCGCTTTTGAGTGGTTGCATCCTCCTGTTGAGAAAGAAATAATGACCGCATCAATGTTTATCTTTCGTACCACTGATGCTTGGGCTTACAGACTGCCGGGAGCCTTACTGGGAATCTTATCGGTATTTTTGGTATACAAACTTGCGTTAATCTTATTTAAAAATGAAACAACAGCTCTTTTATCTACTCTAATTTTCTCTCTTGATGGGCTGGTTTTTGTTCAATCCAGGATCGGCATGAACGATGTCTATTTGGTAGCCTTTATTTTAGCAAGTATTATTTTCTTCGTCCAAAAAAGATATATTATTGCAGCTCTTTTTATGGGAGTAGCCATGGCTACTAAATGGCCCGGAATCTTTTTAGTATTAATGTTTTTTCCAATTATGTTATATCATCGCCAGTATAAAAAACTAATCTATTTCTTCTTAATTCCTCCAGCTGTCTATTTTTTAAGTTATACCCATTATTTTTTAATGGGTTACAACTGGAATGATTTTATTGAGCTACACAACCAAATCTGGTGGTACCAAACTCACCTGGAAGCTACTCATCCTTATTCTTCACTCTGGTGGTCGTGGCCGCTAAATTTATATCCTGTCTGGTATTTTGTGGATTATCAAAAAAACTCCATCGCCAATATCTTTGCTTCAGGAAATCCTTTGGTTTTCTGGACGGGAAGTATTGCTATTTTAGCAACCACTTGGGAAGCAGTTAAAAAAAGATCCATACATTTAATGATAGTTCTTTTAGGGTTTCTTGCTTTTTGGTTACCTTGGGCGACCTCTCCCAGAATTATGTTTTTATACCACTTCAGCCCTTCCGTACCTTTTTTATCTCTTGCCTTAGGACACCAACTGAATACACTGCTTAATGATGAAAAAGGATGGAAGTTAGTTATCTTACTTCTATTTTTAATAATACTTAGCTTTATTTTAATTTTCCCTTTCCTGACAGGACTGCCCGTCCCAAGAGACCTTGTTAAACTATTCTTCATGACTAACCTTTCAAAAAATCCCTTCTAATTAAGCTAAATTACCCAATTTTTAAAATTATTGGCAAATGTATAATTTGGTTTATCTTTTAATGACTCATCCAAAAATCCTCCAATTGCCCTGGCAGCCAAAACAACTTTTAATTTATCTTTGCTATATCCTTTTTTTATAAGTTCGGCATAAATCTTTCTGGCAATATCAGGATTTTTCAAAACGCTAAAAACTCTCTGTATAAAATAGCAAATATCATAACTTTCAACACCGTCCGGTAAAAAATGCTCTCCATCAATCAGTCCAAGCCTATGATCAGACAACTTAATAATATGCCAGGGCGTAAAATCCCCATGTCTAGGCTTGCTGGATAATCCATCTACTCCCTTTTCAGCAATATCCAAAAGAGTTTTAATTTTATACCTCTTGCAAATACTACTTGGAATATCGTTAAACCAGCTATTTACTTTGTTGATAAATCGCATTCTGTAATCACTTTCAACTACGGGCATTTTTTGTATTAACTCGGAAAGTAAAATAATATCATCAATATGTGTAACCAGATTATTAACATCCCCATTGATTTCACAAATTAATTTACCGTCAAAATAATCTGTGATTAAATAAAAATATTTCTTTTGATAATAACCTCTATCATGATTTTTGGGGACAAAGTAATTACTCACTTCTGTATATTTACAGAAATAATCATTCCATTTATATTCATTTTTTGTAACGGCACTAATTCCTTCGCTAGTTGACAATTTCAGGAAATAGCCTACATCGCTCTTGGTTAAAATTCCCAAAACATGCCTGTTTCCATTCCACAGTTTTTTTACCTGATAATTTTTTTGAAAAAATAGCTTTACCTGATTAAGATTTAATTTCTTTCCTGAACGATAATCAAAGGTTTTATTACCTGCTCGGACTTTAAAGGAATTTAAAACTCTAGTCATAGAAAATGATAACCGAGTTATTTAATAAGTCTTTTTAGGGTTTTACCTGCAGTGAATCCCGGGGTCTTTTTATTAGGAATCTGAATAGTTTCACCTGTTTGTGGATTCCTGCCACGTCTCGCAGCCCGGGATCTTATTAGAAATGTCCCGAAACCGGTTATAACTACCTTTTCACCCCGGACTAGACCGTCTCTGATTAAATTAAAAGTGCTGTTGACTGCATCGGCAGAAGCTCTTTTTGTAAGATTTGCTTTCTTGGCAACTTTTTCAATAAGCTCGTTCTTAGTCATACAACTGATAAATTACCAGATGTTTTGCCTTTTATCAAGCCCCAAAACGATCTTTATAGAGTCATTGTACTTTCAGCATAACGGGTTTCCCTGATTGCTGTTATCTTTACCGCCCCGGGAACCATCACTTCTTTGGAGATTCTCTCTGCTATATCATGAACCAGTTTTGGCAATTCGTCGTCAGAAATTCTCTCCGGTGTAACAATAACTCGAACTTCCCTGCCGGCCTGTATGGCAAATGCTTTCTCTACGCCTTCAAAAGACAGTGCAATTTGTTCTATATCATCCATTCTCTTAATGTAATCCTCGACATTCTCATGTCTTGCGCCCGGTCTAGCTCCAGAAATAGCATCAGCAATATAAACTATTGTGGATTCGACCGATGAGAATGGTTTATCTTCATGATGTTCGGCTATACAACTCACGACTTTTTCCGGTAATCCAAATTTCTTTGCCAGTTGTACACCTTTATCGACATGGGTCCCCTCATCTCCTTCAATCACCACTTTACCGATGTCGTGTAACAAACATCCGAGTCGAACGACATTCACGTCAGCCCCGATCATTTTTGCCAGTGCAATACCGATTTGTGTTTCCTCTTGGGTGTGTTGAATCAAATTTTGTCCGTAGGAATACCGGAATTTGAATCTTCCAACCAGATCTACCAACTCAACCTGCAAATTATAAACTCCGCAGTCTGCACAAAGTTTTTCCCCTGCCTGACGCATTAGTTTATTAACATCTTCTTTCGTTTTCTCAACAATTTCCTCAATTCGCTGCGGTTGGATTCTCCCGTCTTCCATTAAGCGTTCAAGTGAAACTCTGGCAATTTCACGGCGAACCGGATCAAAGGATGACAAAATTAATGTATCCGGTATCTCATCATCCATTACCACATCAACACCGGTAACTTGTTCAAACGTCCTAACGTTCCTGCCTTCTTTACCAATAATTCTCCCTTTCATTTCCTCATCAGGAAGTTTCACTTTAGAAGTTGTAAATTCGGATATATAGTCTGTTACTCCATGTAACATGGCATCGGCTAAAACCTCTTTAGCTTTTTCATCGGAGCGCAGCTTAATTTCTTCTTCTGCTTCTTTTATTTTTTTGGAAATCTCACTGGCTAATTCTTGGTCTAAATTTTCTAGCAGTATTTTTTGGGCTTCATCTTTGGACACAGAAGAAACTTTTTCCAGTTTGGAAACCAATTCTTTCCTGATTTTTTCCAACTGCTCAAGTTTCTCGTCAATCAGCTTTTGCTTTTCAGCAATTTGCCGCTCTCTTTCCTCTAAAATACCCTCACGCTTGGCTAGTTCTGCTTCTTGCTTGATGAAATCACTGCCATCACTAGATTTAATCGGTCCAAATGTTCTTTGCATATTTTTTGGAGGATCAGAAAAAGACTTCGTTAAATGAAGTTTAGAGGGAGTATTAAATTGTCGAGAATTATTTTCATCATCATAAACTCACTCTATCTGATTCTCCAAATATATTTTACTCTTTTCCCGCCAAGTTTTCAATTGTCTCTTTAATTATCTCATACTCAAAACCTTTTCTTGCTAAAAATTCATAGGCCTTTTTGTTAAATTCCAAATGGTCTAAGTTTTTCCAAACTCTCATTTTCTTTTCAAGAGCTTGCTTTGCTAATTCTTCCTCGCCCTGAGCGAAGTCGAAGGGCTCACTCAATACCTCCTCAATAATTTCCTTATCAATTCCCTTTTTATAAAGTTCCATTCTTAAAGCTCTTATTCCTAAATTCTTACTTTTTCTTCTTGCCTCCACCCAGGCTTTGGCAAATTCCAGATCATTTATCATGCCTTTTTTCTTCAAAGTTTCCACCAAAGCATCCATTGTTAACTGACTTATTTGCTCCTTACCCTTGATTTTTGATTGTTGATTCTTAATTTTAAAATAATCTCTGACTTCTTTTTCTGAATGTTGCCTCAAACTAAACCATCTATACATCCGCTCCATTAGTTTTCCCACCTCTGCCTCAAATAGCAGCTTTTCCACATCGGATGTGGTCAGTTCTTTTCCAACCACCAATCTTCTGTTAACCACCAAATCTTCGTCTGCCCCAAAAGCAAACTCTCCATCTATGAATATGTTAAATCTATGCGGATTCTTCTTTTGAGGTTCTACTTGAGTTATTTTCATAATTGTCATCCTGAGTAAAACGAAAGATCTAATTAGATTCTTCACTTCGTTCAGAATGACATTTGCTAACCGGTTTCTACTATCATGCTCTCTTCTTCCTGTCCTACTACAATTTTTTCCTTGCCTTCTTTTTGTTTACCCCAGGCCTCTCTTATTTCTTTTTCCAAATTTTGCGCTTCTTTTTTGTTTTCTTTCAGGAAAATTATCGATGCGGGTCTTCCTTGACCCAGTAGCTTTTCACCCCATTTTATAAATGCGCCGGACTTTGTTAAAATTCCCAGTTCTACCCCTACATCCAAAAGTTCACCTTCATGAGATATTCCATTCTCATCCATATCAAATTCTGCAATCCGAAATGGGGGAGCAACCTTATTTTTGACAACTTTAACCCGATGTCTTGAACCCACAACCACATCTCCATCTTTTATATTTTCAATCCTTCTGATATCCAGACGGATAGAGGCATAAAATTTTAAGGCCAATCCTCCCGTAGTAGTTTCCGGATTACCAAACATCACTCCAATTTTTTGTCTTAATTGATTGGTAAAAATAACGATTGTGTTGGTGTTAGAAACAGCTCCGGTTAATTTTCGAAGGGCTTGCGACATTAAACGGGCTTGCACACCCATAGAAGAATCTCCCATTTCTCCTTCCAATTCTGATCTAGGTACTAATGCTGCCACAGAATCTATCACTAAAACATCTATTCCGCCGGAGCGGATTAAGCTTTCGGCAATCTCCAAAGCTTGCTCGCCGGTATCCGGTTGAGAAATTAAAAGATCGTCTAAATTAACTCCGATCTTCTGCGCCCTTTGGGGATCCAAAGCATGTTCAGCGTCAACAAATGCCGCCACTCCGCCTTTTTTCTGAGCCTCAGCAATCACATGCAGGGTAACCGTCGTCTTTCCGCCTGCTTCAGGACCATAGACCTCTATAATTCTCCCCTTCGGCAAACCGCCAACACCCAGTGCTAAATCCAAAGCAAGAGAGCCTGTTGAGATAACCTCGGTGGCGAATTTTTCAACCCGCTCACCCAAGCGCATAATGGAACCTGTGCCGTATTGTTTTTGAATTTGAGCCATTGCAGCTGAAATCGCGGCTTTCTTAGCATCGTCGTTATGTACCATATGTTCAAGATTACCAAATATTTCCCAAATATCAATCCCCCAAAATGATTATATAGAGTATTGGCCTTTAACCTGATAAAATACCATAAGTCTAAGGCAAAAAACGGGCTTGCCCGCCGAAGCCTTGGCGAAGGCGGGGAGTAGTATAGTGGCAACACGCCGCGCTGGGGGTGCGGCATCGGGAGTTCGATTCTCCCCTCCCCGACAATATCTATAGTCTTATGAAACTAATTTCTTTAAATACCTGGGGCGGAAAAATTTATCAACCCCTAGTCACCTTTATTAAAAACTATTCCCGGGACAGCGATATATTTTGCTTTCAGGAAATTTACAGCACCACAACTTCTGTAAAACAATTTCACAGCATTAGGGCTAATTTGCTGGAGGAATTAAAACAAATCTTACCTGATTTTCAAGTATTCTATACTCCGGAATTTAGTGGTTATGACTCTAATCCAAATCCTGTGGATTTTGACTTAACTGTAGGCGAGGCAACCTTTATTCGCAAAGATATTAATGTTCACTCCTTTGAAGAACTGCCAATTAGCGGAGATGGATCTGAAAAAATCTTAAAGACAGATTTTTCTAATTTACCTGTTGCTTTACAATGCATTAATTTAATTATCGATAACAAATCTTACATTATTTGTAATATTCATGGTACTTCTTTCCCTGGCTCTAAATTAGACACCAAACAAAGACTTGAACAATCCATGAAAATTAATAATTTCTTAAAAAGTAAATCAGGAGCAAAGATCTTAACTGGAGATTTGAATCTTTTACCTCAAACCGAAAGTATCAGGATGCTGGAAAAGAATATGAGAAATTTAATAAAAGAATTTAATATAGAAAAAACCAGAAGCAGCTTAAGCCCTTTCTTTAAAAGGCCGGATTTTCAAAAATTTGCAGATTATATTTTTGTTTCACCCGATGTAAACGTAAAAAGCTTTGAAGCGCCTGAAGTAGAAGTTTCCGACCATTTACCGATGATTTTAGAATTTTCCTAACCTTAAATGGTATAATTTAGGTTATATGAAAAAATTATACAGATCTAGTAAAAATAAAGTCTGGCTGGGAGTATTCGGAGGACTGGGAGAATATCTAAATATTGATCCAGTACTTTTAAGGTTAATTTTCATTTTGGTTTTTGTCTTTACCGGATTTGTCCCCGGGCTTATTGTATATATCCTCGCTGCAATTGTCATGCCTAAAAAAGGCTAACTTTACAGCATGAAGCATTACAACATTTCAGTTTTTGGTTTAGTCCAGGGAATATTTTTTAGAGCCACTGCCAAAGAAAAAGTTGATCAGTTGGGTTTAAGTGGGTTTGCCAGAAATCAACCTGATGGATCGGTTTTAATTGAGGTAGAAGGGGAAAAGGAAAACTTAGATGAATTTGTCAAATGGTGTCACATTGGTCCTTCGCTGGCCGAAGTAAAAAAAGTTATTATAACTGAGGGCAAATTGAAAAACTTCTCGCAATTTACAGTAAACTAAACAACTTTTTCCCAGGGGAACTCTTCCCTGCCGAAGTGACCATAAGCTGCTGTTGGCAGATAAATTGGTCTTTGTAAATCCAGAGCTTTCAAGATTCCGGAAACTGATGTATCTAAAATACTATTCATAAAAGAAAGTATTACCTTGTGAGACTTTTTGTTAGTACCAAAAGTTTCTACATCCTGCATAGAAGGTTTTTTTGCTCCAATAAAATATGCTAGTCTTACCTCCGCTTTATCAGCCAATTTATTGGCAACTATATTTTTGGCCAAAAACCTGGCAGCATATGCTCCTGACCTATCAACTTTTGTCGGGTCCTTTCCGGAAAAAGCTCCACCTCCAACTCTGGCATAACCTCCGTATCCATCAACAACTATTTTCCTTCCGGTTACTCCACAATCAGCAGCTGGTCCACCATTATGCCAGACACCTGTTCCGTTGACAATCAAATCTTTGATATTTAATTTAAAGCCAAACTGGTCCAAGACAGGTACGACAACTGCATTATAAATATCTTTTTTAACTTGACTTAAAAGAACTGATTCTTTATGTGGCACGGCAATAATTACTTGCAAAACTTTCAATGGTCTGCCATTCCTATATTCCACAGTTACCTGACTTTTGCCATCCGGCCTAAGGTAGTCAACTAAGCCTTCTTCTCTGACATAATCCATTCGTCTCGTTAAACCATGAGCAAGAGTTATAGGAAGAGGCATTAGCTGTGGAGTTTCATTACAAGCAAATCCGAACATCATACCTTGATCGCCTGCGCCCTTACCATCAACCCCTATTGCAATTTCTTGCGATTGTTCATGCAGATAGTTTTCTATATGCGATTTATCGGAAAAATTCAATTTAGGATCTTTATAACCAAGTCTCTTGATTTGTTCTCTGGCAATACTTTCATAATTTACTTTAGCGTTAGCTGTAATTTCGCCGGAAATTACTACTCTGTTAAATCCGACTAGTGTTTCGCAAGCTACATGACCGAATCTATCCTGAGTTAAAACAGCATCCAAAATTGCATCGGAGATTTGGTCGCAAATTTTATCCGGATGACCGGCGCAAACCGACTCAGATGTAAAAGTTGTTACCCCATTATTTTTTACCATTTAAAAACCTCTCATCAAGAGAGGTCTAGATAAAGTTTGTCCTAAAACTTAAGACCACATCTCCCGATATTACATCGGGATTGGCACCGATTACTTTCCGGTTGCCGCCACGTTCAGCTTACATGAACGTAGACTCTTGATGTATTTACTAGTAAACCATAAACTATCTACTTTGACAAGTCCTCAAAAATCCCATGTTTTTTTATCAGCTTAATTACTTTTTCTTTTTTCTCTTCAACATTACCATTAATATCAACTTCTATATTAAGCCGAAGTAGTGGTTCGGTATTTGAACTTCTAAGCGACAACCTCCAATCAGCAAAAGAGATCGATACTCCGTCCAGCTCCGAAATTTCACCTTCCGGGAATTCTTTTTTAACTGCTGTCATTACTTCTTTTGCATTTTTAACCCGGAAATTGAACTCGCCTGATTCGTGGCTCCTTTTTAAACCATTAACAATCTCAGAAAGTTTTTTACCTTCTTCAGTCATTACTTTCAAAATAGTTAAAATCATTGGGAGTTGCGATTCAGCGTTACCTGTTTCTTTGAAAAAATAATGGGCCGAGGATTCGCCGGCAAAAACTCCCCCTGTTTCGTGTAACTTTTCTGTTATGAATGCATGGCCTACTTTTGTAATCACAAAAGTTCCACCCAATTCTTCAACAATTTTTTTAGGAGTCATTATGTATCTAATATCTGCCAAAACAGTTGCTCCTTTATGCTTTTTCAAAAGCTCCCTGGCAACAATTGCAGTAATTATTGAAGGCGGAACGATTTTTCCTTTTTCATCAATAAAAAATAACCTGTCCCCATCGCCATCCGGTGCAAGCCCCAAATCAGCGCCCGTCTCCACCACTTTTTTCTGTAAATCAACCAAAGTTTCTTTTTGTAAAGGATCTGCTTGATGTGCCGGGAAAGTTCCATCCAACTCAAAGTTCATCCTTATTAATTTTCCAGGAATACGGTTAAATAGCTCCTCGATATAAAGCGCCCCCAGAGCGTTAGCCGCATCTGCTACAATCTTAAACTCATTAATTTGTGGATTTCCTGCAATACTTAAGGCATTCTCTACTTCTTCTTCTAAAACCCCTTCTTTTTTAAAAAGGATTCCCCCGCTTACATTAGGAATATCCACCCCGTCTATGCTCATATTCTTAATATCATCCATACCGGTATTTTTGCCGATTTTAACCAAACCGGTTGGAGAAATTCTCACAATTTTTATACCGTTATATTCTTTAGGGTTATGAGAGGCTGTAATCTGTAAACCCCCATCATATTTATTTTTAAAAACTGCAAAATAAAAAGTCGGGGTAGAAACTATACCTAGATCGATAACTTTTGCTCCCAGTTTCACCAAAGTTTTTGAGACTGCCTCAAAAATTGTTGGTGATGAAAGTCGCATATCGCGTCCAACAGCAACTGTTAAAGGGCCTTTACTTTCTAGCTGATTTAACAAGAGTTTATAAATTGCCCGTGTGATAGGGACTGCAAATTGTTCATTAATTTCTGTAGGATAAATACCCCTGATATCATAGCTTTTAAAAATATTTTCCGGAGGAATCGATTTGTCCATTTAATCCTTAACGTATTCTACCAAACTTACCGTTTTGGTGACTGTTTCTTTGCCCGCGCTTTTTGAGCCAAACCATATTTTCTTCGTTCTTTTACTCTTGCATCCCTGGTGAGAAAGCCTTCCTTTTTAAGAATTGTCCGTAAAGCCGGTGTTTGCTTAGCAATGGCTCTGGCGATACCGTGAATAACTGCTTTAAGCTGTGAAACCTGTCCTCCGCCAACAACTTTTACCGAAATTGTAAATTTTTTGGAAGTTTGAGTAATTTCCAATGGTTTCATGTAAATTTTTTGTAAAATCGGACCTGCAAAATACTGTGCAATAGGTTTCCCGTTAACTACAATTTGACCATTTCCAGAACTTAATCTTACTCTGGCATTTGCTTCTTTGCGTCGTCCAATTGTAGAGGTATTTTCCATAATTATTTCACTTCTCCTGCAAAAACTTTCATTTTTTTGATCATTTGCCTGCCTAACCTATTATGCGGAAGCATACCTTTTACTGCGTGTTCAATAATATATTCCGGCTTACGGTTTATCAACTTATCAAAAGTTTCAACTTTTAGTCCGCCCGGATATCCTGAATGTCGTACATATTTCTTATCCTTCATCTTTTTCCCTGTAACCTTAACTTTGCTTGCATTAGTCACTACAATAAAGTCTCCTAAATCTAAGTACGGTACAAATTTATTTTTATTTTTGCCCATCAGAATAGTTGCCACTTCTGTCGCAAGTCTGCCCAAAATTTTTCCGGATGCATCAATAGTATGTGTCTCTCTTTTTATATCTTTTGCTGATAATTTATTAGTACCCATATTAGAATTAAGCTATTAGAATTATGGATTAAGCTTTTTTTGCTCCTTTTTTAGTTTTCACAGTCTTTACTTTAATAGATTTTCTTGGAGTAGTTATAGTTTTTTTCTTCGGTTTTTCAGGCTTTTTGCTTAATTCCTGATTCTTGCTGCTTGATTCTTTCTCTAAAGGCTTCAATTCCTCTACCCCAATCAAACTCATCTTAACCATTGTAGTTTGATCACCCAGTCTTGTTCCCATTCTCACTATCGAAGTATAACCAGATGTTCTGGCAACACTTAAACGCGGGATAATATCTTTAATTAACCGCTCCCTCAGGTTTTTATCAACTAAAAAAGATTTAAGCCGGGTCTCTCTCTTATCTTTGGCCAAATTAATTATTCTGTCAACCAAACCCTTTATTGCTTTAGCTTTAGTCTCAGAAGTTTGAATAGTCCCGTGGATTAAAAGTAACCGCACCAGCCCTTTGAAAAGGTTCTTGCGCTCGTCTTTGTTTCTTCCGAGGTGTTTACCATAAACTCTATGCCTCACACAAAGACAACCCCCTCTCAACTAGCTTCTCTGATATTAAATGAATGGATTTGGTTCCCAAATTCTTTGCCTTTAACAGTTGAGGGCGCGGGATACTTATCAAATCTTCAATCGTATTAATCTCTATCGCTTTCAGCGCATTAGTAATCCTTACCGGTAAATCAAGCTCTTCAATGGTCAATTTCAAAGTTTCTTCCGAAATTTTGGGACCAATCTCTTCTATCTCTTCCTCAACACTAGGTTCAAAAATTGCATGAAATGTATCAGCCAAAATCCTGGCAGCGGAGTTAAGAGCATCAAGAGGAGTAATGGTTCCGTCTGTAGTAACATCTATAATTAACTTATCAAAATCTGTCCTGCGGCCTACCCTGGTTGGTTCAACGCTGTAATTAACTGTTACGACAGGACTAAATAATGCGTCAACGGAAATAACGCCGAGCTCGTCAGTTTTTCCCTCTTCCGAAGTTAAGTAACCCTTACCTTGCTCTGCCGTCATTTCAATATTCAGTTTGGATTTGGCATCAGTTAAAGTTGCAATATATTGATCCGGGTTTATAATTTCTGCATCGCCTTCTATTTCCAAATCTTTAGCCTTAACTTCTTTTTTGCCTGATGCTTTAAGCGCTAACCTGACCGGCTTATCGGAATGTATGTTTAAACGAATTTTTTTGATATTTAAAATAATCTCAATTACGTCTTCCAGCACTCCATCTATTGTTGAAAACCTGTGGGATACACCGTCAATCTTAACTGAAGTTACAGATGCGCCAGGTAAAGCTGTTAGTAATACCCGTCTTAAACTATTTCCTAATGTATGACCAAAACCCGCTTCAAGCGGTTCGATTGCTATACTCGCAAAATTTTCCAACTCTTTTTCTGTTTTAACTTTAAACATTTTACGTTATCTAGAATAGTATTCGACGATAAATTGTTCATTAATCACCTGTTCCATTTCATCTCGATCAGGGATTCTTAAAACCTTGCCAATGGTGGCTTTTCGTTCAAGCCATTCCGGCAAGGTCGACGTCTCTTCTAAACTAGTTTTAATCTGTGTATTATCTCTCAAATTGTCAGATATTGCAATAGTCTGCTCTTTGTGAACCCGGAAGGAAGGAATTGTCACTTTTTTACCATCTACCGTAATATGGCCATGACTAACCAATTGTCTGGCTCCGGCCCTGCTTTTGGTAAAACCTAATCTGTATACCACATTATCTAATCTGGTTTCTAAAGTTTGGAGTAAAACTAAACCTGTTGCGCCCTTAACTTTACTGGCTTCATTGAAATATTTCTTGAATTGTCTCTCCAAAATTCCATAAATACGTTTAGCTTTTTGTTTCTCTCTAAGCTGCAATCCGTATTCCGATATCCGCCTTCTCCGACCTACTCCATGTTGCCCCGGCGGTATGGCGCCTTTTTTCTCAAGATGCTTAGCGTCTTTTGCAAACAAAGCAATACCTTCCCGTCTTGATAATCTCCTTTTAGGCCCAGTATATCTTGCCATTACACTCTTCTCCTTTTTTTGGGTCTTGGACCATTATGCGGAATAGGCGTCACATCAGCAATCATAGTGATATTAATCCCGGCACCTCGCAGCGCCTTAATTGTGGCATCCCTGCCAGACCCCGGGCCTTTTATATATACCTCAACCGAGCTCATCCCAAACTCCTTTGCTTTTTGGGCGACCTTTTCCATAGCTGAAATTGCCGCATATGGAGTTGCCCTTCTTGCGCCTTTAAAACCGGCACTACCCGAAGTTCCCCAAGCTAGCGTATTGCCGGAAGTATCAGTTAAAGTAATCATGGTATTATTAAAAGTCGCTGTAACATATACTCTACCGCTGCTAACTTTTTTCTCCGTTACTTTTTGTTTCTTAATCTGTATTCTCTTTTTAGCCACCTTTTCCTCCTTCAACCTTACCGGCGACTGGTCCGCCTGTCGCGGCAACTGCTTCTTTTCTGACAGTTCCTACAGTCTTTCTCTTACCTCGTTTAGTTCTGGCATTACTCCTTGTTCTTTGCCCTCTTGCCGGCAAACCTTTCCTGTGTCTTAAACCTCTATAACTTCCTATCTCTTCCAGTCTTTTAATATTCTGTTCAATCTCCTGTCTAAGATCTCCTTCCATTTTAAATTGCTCAACGCTTTTTTGTAATTTATTGATCTCCTCTTCTGTTAAATCTTTAATCCTTTTATTCTCCTCTATCCCTGCATCTTTAATCACTTTAACCACATTAGACCGCCCTATACCAAAAATATAGGTAAGTCCGATATCAATTCTTTTATTCTCCGGTAAATCTACTCCTGCAATTCTAGCCATATTTATCCTTGTCTTTGTTTGTGTCTTGGGTCACGGGGACAGATAACATATAACATGCCCTCGCGCTTGACTATTTTACAAAATTTACACCTGGTTTTAATACTAGCTAATACTTTCATTTCAATCTAAATGTAATCCTTCCTTTATCCAAATCATATTTCGGACTCATCTCAATTTTTACCCTGTCCCCTTCCAGAAGTCTGATATAGTGCATTCTCATCTTGCCTGAGATATGACACAAGATCACTCTTCCTAAGAGTTCTGACACATCAGCGCTTTTATCAATTTCAACTCTAAATAAAGTATTGGGCAAAACCTCTTTAACTTTACCCTCCACTTCGATCACATCTTTTGACATAATTTAAAACTAACTACGTCCCGCCAAAGGCGGGAGGCAGGTCCTTATTTTATCAGATTTAGCTTCATTTTACAACCTAAAACTGCTGACCATTAAACTTTCCGCCAATCCGTCAAAACCTCCGCTTTTCCTTTTCCTACAATCACCGTCATCTCAAAAAGTCCGCCCCATGATCTATCTGCCGTATAATAAGTCCATCTGTCACTGCCTAAGACCAGCTCCGGAGATCCGGAGGTAAAAATTACTTCAATTGCGAGAGTCATACCGCTTTCTAAGCCTACTCCCTTGCCTTTTGCTCCGAACCCTGGTATTTTCGGATCTTCATGCAAAGACCTGCCCACGCCATGCCCTACCAAACTTCTTACAACGCTGTATCCTGCTCCCTCAATTCTGGCTTGAATAGCAGCAGATATATCTCCCACTCTATTGCCATCAACCGCCTGTACTATTCCGTCCCAAAGAGCTGCTTCCCCGATTTTCAAGAATTTTGTCTTTTCCAACTGTTCCTTGTTCTCTGTTTCCTGTCCGCTTACCAAAACACTCCAAGCGCAATCAGTATGCCAACCTTTATACATTACTGCCAAATCTATACTGACCAGATCCCCGTCAACAAATTTTCTGTCCGTAGGTATACCATGGACTACTCCCTCATTTACCGTAATACAAGTAGCATATTTGTACCCAGGTACAGTCTTATATGATAAATCCCCGCCCTGCGCATAAATCTCTTTTTCTACAATTTTATCAACTTCAAACCCTGTCGCACCCAGTTTAACTTTTCCCAAGGCAGCTTTCAGTGCTTTTGAGGCAATCAAACCAGATTGTCTCATCAGTTTCTGTTCATAGGAATTCCTTGCCCTCATTTTATAACCTATCCTTTATCCTGCGGTAGATATCTTCAATATCCCCCATACCATCAATTTCTATTAGAATCCCTTGATTTTTGTAGTAATCCAACAAAGGCATAGTCTGTTCATGATATAAGCTCAAACGTTTCTTGATTGTCTCCATAGTATCGTCTTCTCTGCCTCTTGCCAAAAGCCTTTTAACAACTTCATGATCAGGAACTTCCAGGTCAAATACTTTATCAACTTTTGGATCAAAAATTTGCTGCTGCTTTCTGTTTCTTGGATATCCGTCTAAAATAAATCCCTTTCTGCAATCGTCCTTGTTTAATCTTTGTTCTACAATTTTTGCTGTTTCCAAATCGTCTATCAACTCACCTGAATTTAAGATTCCTTTTATCTTCCTTCCTTCTTCTGAATCCTGTAAGCTAAGTTCCCTAAAAATATCGCCTGTAGATATTTTTGGAAGATTTAAATCTTTAGCCAGTAAATCAGCTTGAGTTGATTTACCGGAACCTTGCGGTCCAATCAAAAGTATTTTCATCTTTTGGCAAACACCTCATAGCTTCTTTCAATTAACTTAGACTCAAATTGTTTGGCCGTATCCAAAATAACCGATACGACGATAAGAAGTCCTGTCCCGCCTAAGAGTAAAGTCTGAATGCCGGTTATTTGCGAAGCAATAGAAGGTAAAATCGCAATCGCGCCCAGAAAAAAAGCTCCTGCGAGGGTAATTCTAACCATAATATAGTTTAGGAAAGCGGCAGTTTGAGTACCCGGTCGTATCCCCGGAATAAATCCCCCGTATTTTTTGATTTCATCAGCGACTTTTACGGGATTAAAAATTACCGCAGTGTAGAAAAAAGTAAAACCAACAACCAGAATAAAATAAACCAGATTATAAATCAGGCTTCCGGGATTAAAATTTACTGCTAAAAATCTGCCGATTGAAGATAATTGGGGTTGAGAAAGACCGGCCAAATACGACCCCGCAAATGATGGAACCAGAACCAATGAAACCGCAAAAATAATTGGGATTACTCCGGCTTGGTTAACACGAAGCGGTAAATAAGTCTGGGCGCCTGTTTCCGGACCTTTCCCGCCAATAAATCTCCTGGCGTACTGAACTGTAATTTGTCTTCTTCCTTCATTCACAAAAACTACACCCGCAACTACCAAAATTCCCAGAACAGCGAATATTAGAATATTCATTATTTGTGTCTGATCTGCAACAAAAGCTGTCTGTGTTAACGTAATAGGGACTCTTGAAACAATCCCTGCAAAGATTAAAAGTGATATTCCGTTGCCAATACCATATTCCGTAATCAGCTCTCCTAACCACATCAGAAAAATTGTTCCGGCAGTCATACCGATAATAATTGCTGCCACCTGCATTGGATTAATTTGAGCAATTATCCCCTGATTTTTGAGTAGAACAAACATACCAATTGCTTGTAATATAGCGAGCGGTACAGTCAGATATCTTGTGTATTGATTAATTATTTGTCTGCCCATTTCGCCTTCTTTAGACAGCGCTTCTAGCTTTGGACTAATCATTGTTAAAAGTTGAAATATAATAGAAGCATTAATATAGGGATTAAGTCCTAATGAAATTATTGAAAAATTAGCCAAAGTTCCGCCAGAGAAAATATCCAGAAGTCCCAAAAATTGATTGGAAGCAAATAAAGCTTGTAAACCTGCAAGATCTACACCAGAAACAGGAATATGAGCAGAAATTCTAAAAATTATGACTAAAACTATCGTTATAAAGATTTTTCTTCGTAGTTCTGCAATTTTAAAAGCATTAATGACCGGAGATAGAATATTAGTCATATTCAACCTTCCCGCCTAATTTTTCAATTTCTTTCCGGGCGGAAGCTGATACGGGAAGCTTAACGGTTAAAACCCTGTTTAACTTACTTTTATCGCGAAGCGACAAGCTTGTCTTATTTAAAATTTTTACCCCTCTTTTCGCTTGCTTTTCTGAAATAATGCTCATCTCTATAAGCTTTTCCAGATCAACAATAGTTTTATCTTTAAAAATATCTAATTTAGCAATGTCGAGTAATATTTTTTTAGTTGCCGGTTTGAGATTACCTTTTCCCTTTTTAAGGGGGAGTTTTTTATAGAGCGCAAGACTGCCGGTAAAACTTAAAGGCATTTTACCTCTTGCTTTTTGACCCTTTGTACCTCGTCCGCCGGTTTTCCCTTTTCCGGAACCCAAACCGCGACCAAGTCTTTTCTTGGATCTGGTTGCAATTTTTATAAGTTCGTGTAATTTCATATTATCTTTTTTAATTTCCCCAGTGCCTCCAATGTAGCATAAACATTTGAAGCCTGATTTTTGGTACCCAAAATCTTAGATACAATATCATGAATACCTGCTGCCTCCACTACCACTCTGACTGCGCCTCCGGCTATAACACCTGTACCTATCGGAGCTGGTTTAAGCAGTACTTTTGCTGCGCCATTTTTTACTAAAATTGTGTGTGGTATAGTTCTACCTTTCAAAGGCACTGTAATCAGATGTTTTTTTGCATAAGATGTTGCTTTTCTTACTGCGGCTTGCACTTCAGCAGCCTTACCCAAACCCACTCCAACTCTTCCTTTTTTATCACCGACAACAACCAAAACAGATAAAGATCTCTTATCTCCTCCTTTGGTTTTTTTAGATACCCTGTTCACCTGAACTACTCTTTCAAAAAATTCTGGTTGAATATTTTCCGGATTCATTAAAATTCTAAACCTCCTTCTCTGGCGCCTTTTGCCAAACTTTCTACCCTGCCACTATATAAAAAACCGCCTCTATCAAATACCGCTTTTTTAATTTTAAGTTTTAATGCTTTAGCTGCCAGTTGTCTACCTACCTCATAGGCCTTTTTATTCTTTGGTTCTTTGGTCATTTTCAAATCACTTGCTTGAGCATAAGTTTTACCTGCCTTATCGTCAATCAATTGGGCAAAAATATGTTGGCTTGATCTGAATACAGACAACCGCGGACGCTCTTGAGTCCCATAAATCCGTTGTCTTATTTTTAAATGCTTCATTACCCTAATTTCTTTTTTCATGAATTATTTCCCTCCAACTGCAACTCCTACCTTTGCACTCTTCCCTACTTTCTTTCTGATATATTCACCTTCATACCTAATCCCTTTACCTTTGTATACATCAGGGGGCCTGATCTTTTTTAAATTAGCAGCTACTTGTCCAACTAACTGCTTATCCACGCCGCTAACTTT
Source organism: Candidatus Daviesbacteria bacterium (assembly GCA_028715175.1). GTDB lineage: Bacteria > Patescibacteriota > Microgenomatia > Daviesbacterales > UBA10151 > UBA10151. The sequence continues at coordinate 185,129 of JAQUSJ010000001.1, read as the reverse complement.
AATTTTTGTATTATCTGTTACTTCAAAAGTAATCCCCTCCGGAGCGACAATTTCTACCGGATGAGAAAAACCAATATTGATTACTAATTTATCTCCGGTAATCTGTGCCCTAAACCCAACACCAACTAATTCTAAACTTTTACTCCATAAATTACTCACTCCGGTTACCATGTTGGCAATTAGACTCCTTGTTAACCCATGCAATGCTTTAACTTTTTTTTGATCATTTTTTCTCTTGATAATCACAGTTGATCCTTCCATCTCTAAAGAAACAGTTGGGTCCAGCTCCATTTTTAATACTCCTTTTGGCCCGCTGACACTAACTATCCTGCCGCTTTTTTCAACAGCAACTCCGACAGGTATTGTAATAGGTGCATTCCCGATTCTACTCATATTTTTTTACCAAACTAGCGCTAACACTTCCCCTCCTACTTTAAGTTTGCGCGCTTGCCTGTCAGTCATTAAACCTTTAGGTGTCGAAATAATCGCAATACCTAATCCGTTTAAGACTACCGGCAAGTCTTTAACTCCTTTGTATACCCTAAGAGCAGGCTTTGAAACTCTTTGGATATCGGTTAAAACCGGAGCTCTTGAATTATATTTCAAGGTGACTATTATTTCTTGACCCTTTTGTTCAACCCCCAACAGATAGCCTTCTTTCTCAAGTAATTTAGCAAGTTTTAAAATTAACTTTGAGAATCTAATTGCAACTTTCAATTTGCCAACCTGATAACCATTCTTTATTCTTATTAACGCATCTGCAACTGGATCCATGTCTTTTTGGACGATTCTACCGTCCTCCTCCTTTTGATGAACTCACGTTTCCGAATCGTCCATCACGTATCTTTATTTTGTTATTCAAGATTCTTAATTCTAAATTCATAATTCTAATTTTCCTACCATGATGCTTTTTTAACTCCTGGCAATAGTCCCTGGTGTGCTAATTCTCTAAAACAAAGTCTGCAAAGTCCAAATTTTCTAAGATAAGCCCGGGCCCTGCCGCACCGCATACAACGATTCTTTTTCTGCACATCGTATTTAAATTTCTTTTTAACGATATTCGATACTTTAGCCATATATTAACTCCTGAAAGGCATACCTAACCCGTCAAGCAATTTCTTTCCTTCCTCTTTAGCGGTGAAACCACCCCTCTTTTTTGCAGTTGTGGTAATGGTTATCGCCAAACCGCGTATTTTATCTACGCTCTTATAATCAACTTCGGGAAAGATAGTCTGTTCTTTCAGGCCGATATTTAAATTTCCATGACTATCAAAAGAGTTTTGCGATATCCCCTTAAAATCCCTAACCTTAGGTAAGACTATATTGATTAATTTATCCAGAAAAGCATACATTTTATCACCCCGCAGCGTCACCATCATCCCAATCGGTTGTCCCTTACTGACTTTAAAAGATGCAATAGATTTTTTAGCTAAAGTCACAACAGGTTTTTGACCAGCCAATGCTGCAAAGTAAACTTTTACTTTATCCAATACTCCGGCATTATCTTTCGCCTCACCCAAACCAATGCTGATGACGATTTTTTCTACAGCGGGAACCGCCAATTTATTTTTCAGGCCTAATTCCTGTTGTAATTTTTGTCGCAATTCGTTGATATATTTTTCTTTAATCCTTTGCATTTGTATTAATCTCCTTTTTGCACTTACGGCAAATTCTAGTTTTGCCACTTTCCAGTTTCTTTATTCCGATTTTGGTCGTCTTATTGCAATTGGGACAAATTAAAGCTACATTGGAAATATCCATTGGTTTAGGAAGATCAATGATGCCTCCCTCCAGGTTGCCATGTTTTTTAACATGTCTTTTGTAAAGATTTACTCCCCCAACAAATACTTTTTTCCTCTTAACTAAAACAAACTCTACTTTACCTTCCTTGCCTCTATCTTTACCCAACATTATTTTGACTTTATCGCCTTTTTGTATTTTCATAATTTACCAAACCTCCTGCGCCAGAGAAATAATTTTTGCGTACCCGGCATCTCTGACTTCTCTTGCAACCGGACCAAATATACGGGTAGCTCTTAAGTTTCCATCGTTATCTACAATCACTCCCGCATTATCATCAAATTTTATATATGAACCGTCATCACGTCTGACCTCTTTTTTCGTCCTGACAATCACAACTTTAACTATCTCGTGGTTTTTTACTTGCCCATTCGGATCTGCCCCTTTAACAACTGCCACTACCAATTGTCCCAAAGAAGCTTTTCTCTTGCCTGAACCGCCCAAGGGTTGAATTACTTGGACTGCTTTTGCCCCGCTATTATCTGCAACTGTTAACCTGGTCCTGTGTTGAACCATAAAATTAGCTCTCAGTCTTCAGCTATCAGCTTTCAGACTTTTCCTTTCTTTCTTTAAGTTTTTCTTGTCTTTTGTTTGTTTCTTCTTCAGTCTGATGACTGATGACTGACGACTCTTCAGTCTTTCCCTCCGGCATCGCTTCCGCAATTATTTTTTCTGCTGCTGCCTTTAATGCACTTTCTGTAATTTCTTCCAAATTCTTCCCTACTACTTTGACTATCCTCCAATGCTTGTTCTTAGAAATCGGTTTGACTTTAACGATCTCTACCACATCCCCCATCTTTACACCAACAGGATCATCAACCAAATATCTTTTACTTTGAATAAAAGTTTTTTGATACAAAGGGTGCTTGGCCACTCTTTCTATTAAGACAGTCACCGTTTTTTGCATTTTTGTTGAAACAACCCTTCCAATCATTTATTTTTTTCCTTTCTTTCTTTAAGTTTTTCTTCTTTCTCAATTATCTTTTCAGTCTGATGACTTATTGATTCTAGTTGTATTAAGAGTTCTTTCTGTTTAATAATTGTCAAAATTTGAGCCAGCTCTTTTTTCTTTTTCGAAACCATTTTTAGATCTTTCAACTTTTTCATATTTTTATCCAAAGTTAAATTTGCAATTTCTTCCTTTAGAGTCCTCGCTTTAACCTTCAGCTCTCTTACATCTAATCCTTTTATCTGCAAAAAATCGTTTTTCTTCATAGTTAAGTCTTTTCCACAAATTTTGTATCAATCGGCAACTTATGGGCAGCTAATCTTAAAGCCTCTTCCGCTATCCCTTTTGCAACAGCCCCCATTTCAAAAATTAAGCTTCCCGGTTTCACAACAGCCACATATCCTTCAACATCACCCTTACCAGAACCCATTCTACTCTCTGCCGGGTGTTTGGTAACCGGCTTATCAGGAAAAACCCTGATCCAAATACGTCCGCCTCTTTGCGTAAAATGAGTCATCGCCCGTCTGGCTGCTTCGAGTTGTCTTGCAGAGATAAAACCTGCCTCCATAGCCTTTAACCCGAAAGACCCAAACGATAAACGATTACCGCGCGTAGCTATCCCGCCTCTTTTACCTTTAAAGGTTTTTCTATGCTTCATTCTCTTTGGTTGCAATAGCGACATGTTAAATTTCTACCTCCCCTTTGTTAATCCAAACTTTCACTCCCACATATCCTGACTTTGTTAAAGCCGGGTATGTAACAAAATCTATGTCTGCCCTAAGAGTGTGCAAAGGCATAGTTCCTGCAGCCTTCCATTCGCGTCTTGCAATTTCTGCGCCACCTATTCTGCCGGATAAAACAATCCTTACACCCTTGGCGCCGGCCCTCATTACTCTATCAATTACTTGATTCATCACTCGTTGCGCAGACAGTCTTCTGACAAGCTGTTCAGCTACAGATTGGGCAACAAGATAAGATGATAAGTCTGCCGATTTTAACTCCATCGGCGCAACCTCTAAACTATTGTCGCTCTTAATTTTTAACTCGGCCATTAAAAATTTCTTCAGATCGTTTAAGCCGCTGCCTCCCCGTCCAATCAAAACCCCGGGACGGGAAACATAGATTATTATTTTTAATTTGTTAACAGCTCTCTCAATCTCAACCGAACTAATACCTGCCGGACGCAATTTCTTCATCAAAAGTTCGCGGATCTTCAAATCCTCCGCAATATACTGTTGGTATTTTGCCCCATGAGCAAACCAACGCGACTTCCAAGCTGCTCCAATACCCATCCTAAAACCGACTGGATGTATTTTCTGACCCACGACTACTTTTCTCCTTTCTCATCTGACAAGACGATTTTTATATGGCTCATTCTCTTCTTATACGGTTTAACTCTCCCTTTCGTACCAGCTCTGAATCGACGCATTTTCATACTCTCGTTTATTTCAATTTTTTTGAAAGTTAGTTTTGATGCATCCAGGCCTTGCTGTTTTGCATTCGCTAAAACTACTCTCAGAGCTTTTTCCAAATCTTTAGCAGCTGCTTTGGGAACAATCCCCAAAACATCCAAAGCTTTAGACGGTTCCATTTTACGAACCATATCCGAAACCAGACGAAGTTTCCTGGGACTGGTGTGTAAGAATTTTTGTATTGTTTGTATTTCCATATTTTTGACCTTTTTTAAGTCTTTGACGTACTCTTTTCTGTTACCTTTCCATGACCTCTAAATACTCGTGTTGGCGCAAATTCACCTAACCTGTGTCCCACCATTGATTCAGACACATATACAGTCACAAAATTTTTCCCTTGGTGGACTAAAAAAGTATGCCCGACAAATTCCGGCGGAATCTGTGATCTTCTGGCCCAGGTTTTAATCGGATCTTTCTTTACACCCTGCTTTTGCATCATTACTTTTTTCATCAGCTTCTCGTCGATGAACGGACCTTTTTTAACTGATCTACCCATATTATTTTCTCCTTTTCAAAATATATCTATTGCTTTGCTTTCTTCTATTTCTGGTTTTACCGACAGCAATCTTGCCATATTTTGTCATCGGGCTTTTTCGCCCAATTCCTGATCTTCCTTCTCCCCCGCCGTGCGGGTGAGAATCAGGATCTTGAGCCACACCGCGAACAGTTGGTTTGATACCCATATGGCGGGATCTGCCGGCTTTGCCCAATACCCGCTGTCTCACTTCCTCGTTGCCTAATGTGCCAATCGTAGCCATTGATTGCAGAGAGATCATCCTAACCTCACCTGAGGGCATCTTCAAATTAGCGAAACCGCCTTCTTTGGCAAGAAGTTGTAACGCCATTCCAGCACTCCGACCTAATTGTCCGCCTTTACCAGGAGTAAGTTCAACATTATGTATCAGTGTCCCGATCGTTATATTTTGTAACTTCATCGCATTACCAATTTTTATTTCACTTTTGTCACCGGCTATCACTTTGTCACCCGCAGATAACCCTTTTGGGGCCAAAATGTACCTGTATTCTCCATCCGTATATTTGATTAAGGCAATTTTTACATTTCTATTCGGATCATATTCAATATCCATCACTTCACCCGAAACTCCAAATTTATCCCTTCTAAAATCAATCCCCCTGTAATACCTCTTATGTCTTCCGCCTTGACCACGGACAGTCAACACTCCACCAGAGCGGCCTGAGTGTTTCTTTAACAAAACCTTTAATCTTTTTGTGCTTTTTATTGTTTCCATAATCTTCTCATTCTTGTCATTCCCGCGGATGCGGGAATCCAATTAATTGATGCTGTTAAGTGAATCCCTGCCTTCGCAGGGATGACTCACTGCATTCGTCACTTTCCTGTTATTACCTTTCTCTGCGTTGTAGGCGCTGCCCCAACCGCGGTTTTTTCTACTTTTACTTTGGTCCTTCCTAAAATATCCTTTTTCTCTTTTAATTTGATCGGTTCGCCCTCAGCTGTTGTGACTGTAGCCTCTTCTTTAGGAGTTTCAAAGACAGCAATTTTATCTCCTTTTTTAACCTGGACTATAGCTTTTTTGTATCCCCCGGTTTGATAAACTTTTCTAACTTTTCTTTGTGATTTCATCTTTCCTTTAATATTTATTACTCTAACTTTTAAAAAGTTAACATTAAATTTCTCGGAAATTTTTTTGGCAATTAAAGGCTTTGTTGCCTCTCTGTCAACCTCAAAAGTATACAAACCATTTTGGGCAAGTTTCATTGATTTTTCAGAAATAATTGGCCGTTTTAAAATGATCATTTTTTCTTCCCTTTCTTTGTCATTCTGGCAAGCAGAGCGCGTCCAGAATCTTTCTTACCAGATTCTGGTGTCGTTTTACTCCCCAGAATGACATTGACCGCTTCTTTGTTCAAAATTAATAAGTCGTGTCTTAAAACTTCGTAAGCATTAATCAAATTTGTAGACAAAATACTAACCCCTGGAATATTCCTGACCGCTCTAATCATATTATCTGCTTTTCCCTCAGTCACAATCAAAACACTTTTCATGCCTTTATTTTCTCCAGTAATTTTATTTAAAACTTTAGATAACTCTTTTGTCTTACCTGATGCTTTTTCAACTCCAGCTAACCCTATTACATTCTTATCAGCCGCCTTAGCTGAAAGAGCAGACAATAAAGCTGCTTTTTTCATCTTCTTTGGTAAATCCAGCCGTACCTTGCGGGACTTGGGACCAAAAGTAATACCGCCCCCGACAAATATCGGCGCGCGGATAGCGCCGTGTCTAGCCCTGCCGGTGCCTTTTTGCCTATAAATCTTGGCAGTTGAACCCTCAATCTCACCCCGGGTCTTGGTAGAACCTAATAAGGTCTTCTTGTTTGTTAAATAAACTCTAGCTGCTTGTGACAGCAATGTTTTATTAACTTTAACCCCAAAAATTTCCTTTGGTAATGACAAAGTTCCAGCAACTCTACCAGCTAGAGAATAAACTGGAACAGATAGAGAAGCACTTCCAGCTTTTTTTCTTGTCACTTGTTTCTTGTCACTTGTTACTTTTCTCTTCTTACTTATCACTTTTTTAACTGGCATTTTCTTCTCCTTTTTGTTCCACCTTTGCTTCTTCAGTCTTTGGCTCTTCTGTTTCTTTGCTTGATTCTTGCTTCTCTTCGCTTAATTCTTCTTCCGATGGTTTTTCTTCCGGTGGCGGAGTGTAACCTTTTACTCTTCCTAATTTTGTAATTAAAACTAAATTATTCACCGGCCCCGGAATTGCGCCTTTAATAATCAATAAATTATCATTTTTATTTAACCCTACGACTTCTAAATTCTTGGTACTTGCTCCGCTACTACCCATATGACCTGCCATCTTTTTGCCCTTATAAACTCTTCCCGGGGTAGTACCTGAACCAATTGCGCCCGGAGCTCGCAACCTATCTGATTGACCGTGAGTCTTTGGTCCGCCATGAAAGCCGTGACGCCTCACTCCACCTTGAAAACCTTTACCTTTAGAAATACCTGTCGCTTTTACTGCATCTCCTATTGAAAAAACCTGGTCCAGTTTAATTTCTGTTCCAGGCTCTATAGTCCCGAGCGTAGTCGAGGGATTTTCTTCCTTGATTTTAACTTCCCTAAACCATCTAATCGGAGTTTCAATTCCAGCTTTTTTCCCGTGTCCAAGCTGAGGTTTTTTGACTGATTTTTTGGTTCCATAACCTAGCTGGACTGCGCTGTAACCATCTTTACCATCGGTAGTTTTTATTTGAGTCACCAAATTAGGTGAAATTTGTACAACGGTAGCTCCCACCCTTCTTCCGCGGGAATCATAAACACTCGTCATTTCCTTTTTTATACCTAAAAGTGTACTTATCATAATTTTTGCACTAAAAAGAGTGAGTTCGCCTAGGCGAAGCTCACTCAGTATCTCGCTAGATTCGCCGTATCGTTTCAGGACGCGCGATCTACTGAAATTTTACTACGTTCAGTTTACATGAACGTAGTTTAGGTTAAATTATTTAACCTGACCTAATCATGTAAGGAAATTCTAACACAAACTCGAGGCTAAATGCAAGAGAGGTGAATTTATATTTACTTCTTTGGGATATATTTTTCTCTCAGTACTCTACCCAAATCAAAATCCTGATGACACTTAAAATGGTAATATGCGGCTGTACCAACTTCAGCAGAACCAGATGCAGAAATATCAATATCACTGCCGAATAAATTTTTAGCTTCTTGGCCAGGAACAACCATCGTTCCTAGTTTACCTACAGCCATTTCATACCCTTTCTTCCAGCAATAATCTTCTTCAAATCTCCAAGCTATCGTTTGGACAACAATTAAAAATGTAGCAAAGGAAACAAGTAAAGCCAGTTTAACCGAAAGTTTCCTAATAAAGATAAAAATTCCAGTAATTGGCACAAGAGAGATTATTGGGTAAACAAACCCTGACGCAAAAATATATCCGATCAAACCCCAAATGAGCCAAAAAACAGTTAAGAAAGTCAGAGTTGAATATTGTTTAAATTTTGTTAGATCATAGTGTTCCCAAAGTAATTTATATCCTAAATAAATATTTAGTCCTAATGAAAATAAGAAAACTAAATTAAGAGGATACCGAACGACAATAGGCAAAATTGCTAAAAGGCAATTAATAAATCCTAAAACCTTAAATTTAGACATGCTACATCTTTACTTCAATATCAACCCCGGCTGGGATTTCAAGATGCATGAGAGAATCAATGGTTTTTTGGGTAGGTTCCACAATATCAATCATTCTTTTGTGGGTTTTTATTTCAAAAGCTTCTCTTGAGTCTTTGTCTGTATGGGGGGAAGTTAAAACCGTAATGCGCTCAGTTTTTGTAGGAAGGAGGATTGGCCCGACTATTTTGGCACCGGTTCTAAGGGCTGTATCCAAAAGGGATTCACAGGTATTATCTAATACCCGATGATCGTAACTCTTCAGTTTTACTCTGATTCGTCCTCTTGGCATATTATAATCCCTTTAGGGATTTCCCTTTCAATGTGCATTATACTAAATTGTCATCCTGAGTAAAACGAAAAATCCAATTAGATTCTTCACTACGTTCAGAATGACAAATAAGCTTAAGCGATTATTTTGGTAATAACCCCGGCTCCGACCGTTTTTCCGCCTTCTCTGACAGCAAAACGAAGACCTTCTTCCATAGCAACAGGTGTAATAAGTTTACCGGTAACATTGACTGTATCACCTGGCATCGCCATTTCTACTCCTTCCGGTAAAGTAACTTCACCGGTCACATCTGTAGTTCTAATATAGAATTGCGGTCTGTAGCCTTTGAAAAAAGGAGTGTGTCTTCCGCCTTCTTCTTTGCTCAAAATATAAACTTCAGCCTGGAATTCGGAATGCGGGGTAATTGAGCCTGGTTTGGCCAAAACTTGACCTCTTTCAACATCGTCTTTTTCAATACCTCGAAGCAGAATTCCGGCATTGTCGCCCGCTTGACCTTCATCCAGCATTTTATGGAACATCTCAATTCCTGTGACAACGCTTTTCTTTGTGGGCTTGATGCCAACGATTTCGATTTCTTCATTAACTTTAACCTTGCCTCTTTCAATTCTTCCGGTTACTACCGTACCTCTGCCTTTAATTGAGAAAACATCCTCAACCGCCATCAGGAACGGCTTATCCGTATCCCTGACAGGAGTCGGAATCCACTCGTCAACTTTAGTCATTAAATCTTCAATAGATTTTACTGCCTCAGCATCACCTTCCAAAGCCTTTTTGGCGCTGCCGCGGATTATAGGAGACTGCGGATCATATTCATATTTCTTCAAAAGATCACGAACTTCTTCTTCTACCAAATCCAAAAGTTCAGGATCGTCTACCATATCTACCTTATTTAAATAAACTACAATTGCCGGAACTCCTACCTGGCGAGCCAATAGAAGATGTTCTCTGGTTTGAGGCATTGGGCCATCCGGTGCAGAAACTACCAAAATGGCGCCATCTGTTTGGGCGGCGCCGGTAATCATGTTTTTGATGTAATCTGCATGCCCTGGCATATCAATGTGGGCATAATGCCTTTTTTCGGTTTCATACTCTTGGTGAGAAATATTAATGGTAATGCCACGGGCTTTTTCTTCCGGAGCGTTATCAATTTGATCAACACTGCGCTCTTCAGCCATACCTTTGCCGGCCAAGACTTTGGTGATTGCAGCAGTTAAAGTTGTTTTACCATGGTCAACATGACCCATGGTTCCAACATTTACATGCGGTTTGCTTCTATCAAATTTTTTCTGTTCAGCCATAATCTTATTATTTTATCATTACCATTCTGACTTGTCTAGAATCAAATATAACAATTAAATACCAGCTCCTTAAGCTGGTATTAAGAAATATACAATAAATTTATCTAAATTACAATACCTAATTTAATCTCCGTTCTCGCTACTTAGTTCAAACTTCATAAGTTCCCTGAATCCTATCTTGGGTTTTAAACCCTGATAAACTATTTTATAAACCATCTCCATTATGGGAATTTCAATATTTTTTTTCTTCGCTATTCCAACAGCAACCTTAACTGTTCGCAATCCTTCAATAGTTTCACCCGATGTAAGCAGATCTTTCGGATTCATTCCCCTACCTATTTTAAATCCTGCTTTATAATTTCTGCTTTGGGCAGAAGTACAAGTCAATATTAAATCCCCCATACCGGATAAACCGGCAAAAGTCAACTTATTAGCACCTAATACTGTTCCTAGTTTAATCATCTCTGCAATCCCTCTAGTGATGAGAGCCGCCCTACAGTTCTCACCCATCCGTAGTCCTTCCCCAATACCCACTCCGATTGCTATAACATTTTTTAACGCCCCTCCCAGTTCCACCCCCAAAACATCATCTTGGGTATAAACCTTAAAGTTTTCCGTACTGAAAGCTTTTTGCAAAAGATTACCGACAGTTTTCTTTTTTGAAGCAATTACAGTCATTGTTGGTAATCTTTTGGCTACCTCAACTGCGAAATTTGGGCCGGACATAACTGCTAAATTAGCATTATTGTTAGAATAAACTTCACTGAGCACTTCCGACATACAAAGATTCGTCTTTTTCTCAATTCCTTTGGCGCTACAAAGAATAATCATATTTTCTTTAACAAAAGGTTTGATTTGCTTAAAGAAATTTCTGACATGGTAAACGTCACAAGCTAAAACCAATATATTTGCCCCTGAAATTGCCTTCTTTAAATTAGAAGTCGCACTAACCTGTCCATTAAACCGGATCTCCGGTAGTCTTTTTAAATTCCGTTTTACTTCATTAAACTTTTTTGCGTCTGCATTTTGTCTAAAATAGAGCGTTACTCTGTGCCCATTATCTGAAACAGGAACTACCAAAGCAGTCCCCCAAACTCCTGCAGGCAAAATAGCAATATTGAGCCTTCTCATTCTAGTGTTCCACTCTACCTGTAAAGCCTGAGGATTCAATGATTTTTTGGGTGATGTTTTGCGGTACTGTTTCATAATGATCTGCCTCCATGTAATAAGTAGCTCTACCCTGAGACATGGAGCGGATAGCTGTAGCATAACCGTGCATTTCTGCCAAAGGAACCAAAGCTATCACCACCCTGGCATTTCCCCGGGTTTCGGAAGAAAGAATTTGCGCTCTTTTAGAAGACAAATCACCAATAATCTCCCCCAAAAACTCCTCAGGAGTAGTAACTTCCACCTTCATAATCGGCTCAAGGAGAATCATGTCAGCTTTTTTGGCTGCCTCAGAAAGCCCCAGTGAAGCTGCAATCTTAAAAGCAACTTCCGAGGAGTCAACATCATGAAAAGACCCGTCATAAACAGCTACTTTAATATCAGTCACAGGGAATCCAGCCAAAATACCGGTATCTTCTTTTTCAATAACTCCTTTTTCAATTGGGGGAATAAACTCCCGCGGGATAGCGCCACCGACAATTTCTGAGACAAATTCCCTGCCGGTTCCCCGCGGCAGAGGCTCAATTCTAAGCAAACAATGGCCATATTGACCACGACCTCCGGTTTGTCTGATATACTTCCCCTCACCCTTTGCTATCTGAGTAATAGTTTCCTTGTATGCAACTTGCGGCTGACCCACATTAGCCTCCAGCTTAAACTCCCTTTTCATCCGGTCAACCAAAATTTCAAGCTGCAATTCACCCATACCTGCAATAATAGTCTGGCCGGTTTCGGGATCAGACTTGACCCGGAAAGTCGGATCTTCTTCGGAAAGTCTTTGCAAAGCATAACCTAGCTTTTCCTGATCTGATTTTGTTTTTGGTTCTATTGCCAAAGAAATAACCGGATCAGGAAAAGAGATAGACTCTAAAATAATTGGAGTATTCTCATCGCAAAGGGTATTACCAGTGACAGTATCTTTCAAACCTACCGCTGCCACAATTTCTCCGGCGAAAGCTTCATCGATTTCCTCCCTGTCATTGGCATGCATGAGAAGCAACCTACCTACTCTTTCTCTAATTTGTTTGGTGGCGTTGTACACATAAGAACCGCTTTTCAAGGTTCCGGAATATACTCTGATATAAGTCAATTTTCCTACATGCGGATCAACTTGAATTTTAAAAGCCAACGCCGCCAGGAGAGCAGTCGAGTCTGCTTTTCTTTCTTCAGGATCACCTGTTTTTGGATTGTAACCTGAAACTGTAGCTATGTCTTGCGGAGAGGGAAGATATTCTACAACAGCATCAAGCATTGACTGAACCCCTTTATTGCGAAGAGATGACCCCGCCATAACGGGTACGATTTTATTGGCAATTACTGCTTTCCTTAAGGCTTGTTTTAACTCTTGCACTGTAATTTCTTTCCCTTCCAGATACTTCCCCATCAAAATATCGTCGGTACCTGCAATTTCCTCAACCAACTTCTCGCGAGCCGCCTTGACAACTTCAGCCATATCAGCGGGTATATCTATTTCATGAAACTTTGCGCCGGTTTCATCCCCTTCCCAAATAATTGCTTTCTCGCTCAAAAGATCTACCACTCCTTTAAAATCGTTCTCTTTGCCTATTGGCAGATTGTAAGCAATAGCATTTGCACCTAGCCTATCCCTGGCAGATTGAATAGTGGCCTGAAAATCCGCTCCCACCACATCCATCTTGTTGGAAAAGGCAATTAAAGGCACATTATATTTATTAGCCTGTCTCCAAACAGTCTCTGTCTGTGATTGCACGCCGGATGAGGAATCCAAAACAATTACTGCCCCGTCTAAAACCCGCAAACTCCGCTCAACTTCGGCTGTAAAATCAACGTGACCCGGTGTATCAATCAAATTAATTCTCATTTCTTCACCTTCAAATTGACCTTTTTTAACAGTCCAAAAAGCTGTGATGGCTGCAGAAACAATAGTGATTCCCCGCTCTCTTTCCTGCTCCATCCAGTCTGTAACAGTTGTACCCTCGTCAATATTGCCTATTTTGTAAGTTTTTCCTGTATAAAAGAGGATTCGCTCGGTTGTAGTAGTTTTTCCTGCATCAATATGGGCAATAATTCCAATGTTTCTAATCCTGTCCAGCGGAAAATCCCGTTTTGTCTTTGTTAATGTCATATTAACCTTCTTTTTCCAAATCTCTAATTAACTTTTTCACTTCTTCAATTCTAACTCTAGTTGTTTCCGCATCCTCAACAGCTATAGTATAAGCAGCGTTTTCCGACAGATCGCCTTCTTGAGCAGCAACTCCTTTTTTCTCCGCAATCACCCTTAACTCTTCTTCCAACTTAGCTAAATTATCTTTCCACATTTTAATTTTTTGTTCTCTTATTTTTTTATTCATATATCTTTACCTTTCAATGAGTATTTACCAACGGAAGTGACTGAATGCACGATTGGCTGCAGCGGCTTTTTGGACATCATCTTTCTTTTTAATTGCCGCACCGGTATTATTTGCAGCGTCAATAAGTTCTGCCGCTAATTTTTTATCGAAAGAATGAAACTCTTTATTAGACCTGGATCTTGCTCCGGTTAAAATCCACCTGATTGCCAAAGCTTCTTTCCTGTCGCCTCTGACTTCAACCGGCACCTGGTATGAAGCTCCACCGACTCGCCGGGGTCGAACCTCCATCTTTGGAGCAATATTAGAAATAGCTTTCTCAAAAACAGAAAGCGGTTCCTGCTTAACTTGTTCTCTTATTGTCTCCAAAGCTTCATAAACTAATTTTTCTGCAACGGTTCTTTTACCGCTGATCATCAATTTATTAATAAATCGGGCCACAAGCCTTGACCCGTAAATAGGATCCGGTGGGAGTATTTTCTTTTCAGCTTTTCCGCTTCTCACGTTTTAATTCCTTTCTTTCATACTGCTGGAGTTGGTCCGCCAGCTGGCGGAGGCGCAGCCGCTCTGGGCACCGGTCCGCCTCCTCCGCTTTTTGTACCGTATCTTGATCTACCTTGTTTTCTACCTACTACTCCTACCAGATCGAACTTACCTCTGACTAAATGGTATTTCACTCCCGGCAAATCCTTCACCCTGCCGCCCCGGACTAGCACAATTCCGTGTTCTGCTAACGAGTGACCTTCACCTTGAATATATGCCGTCACCTCAGTTCTGTTGGAAAGTCTTACTCTGGCCACTTTTCTGAGTGCTGAGTTTGGTTTTTTTGGAGTCATAGTTTTAACCAAAGTAACAACTCCCCGTTTTTGCGGGCTGAAATCTTGGGTATATCTCCTGTCTTTGGCATTAAAACTACGTCTTAAAGCCGTAGCTTTAATCTTTTTAACGATCTTTTTTCTACCTTTTCTAACTAATTGATTAATAGTTGGCATTTTTAACTTTCTATCCTTGCTCTCTCTATACTTGTAGGAATGAGCCTGCCAATTATAACATTTTCCTTTAGACCTACCAACTTGTCTTCTTTACCAGAGATGGCTGCATCTGAAAGTATTGAAGTAGTTTCCTGGAAAGAAGCAGCAGACAAGAAGCTTTCCGTTTGTAAAGATGCTCTGGTAATTCCTAAAATCACAACTTCTGCCGTTGCCGGTTCGCCGCCGCCGGCCAAAACACGCTTATTCTCTTCTTCAAAACGAAGTTTATCAATAATTTCACCGGGCAAAAGATTGGTATCACCCTGGGTTTCAACTCTAACTTTATCTGACATTTTCCGCACAATAACTTCGAAATGCTTTTCATTAATAGGCACCCCTTGAGATTCATAAACCGATCGGACCTGATCAGCAATATAGCGCTGCGCAACCCGCAACCCTTGAATCCGCAAAGTTTCTTTTACATCTGCATGACCCGAGGCAAGAGTTGTACCGGCATCAATCAGTTGTCCCTCTTCCACTAAAAGTGTGGCTGTTGCAGGAATTATGTATTCTCTTTCTTCGTGTGGTTTTTGGGTAGTTCTCACTCTAACTCTTATACCTGCATCCTCTGCTTCAACAACGAAAACTTTTCCGGCAATCTCGGAAATTGGCGCCACAACTTTTGGAGTTCTAGCTTCAAACAACTCTTCAACTCTTGGCAAACCTTGAGTAATATCCAAACCGACAATTCCTCCGGTGTGAAAAGTACGCATTGTTAGCTGTGTTCCGGGCTCACCGATTGCCTGAGCTGCCACCACACCAACAGGAGTACCAATTTTAACCAACTCTCTGGTAGTTAAATCAAATCCATAACAAGCGCTACAAATTCCGACACGGGCCTCGCAAGTTAAGGGAGACCGGGCCGATACTTTTACAACTCCTGCTTTCAGTATTTTTGAAATTATATCTTCAGTCAATATTGTACCTTTTTTGATAATTACTTTTCTGGTTTTCGGTTCCAAAACATTTTCCGAGATTAATCTACCAAGCAATTTCTCTCTTGCTATATTGAAGCTATTTTTGGTTAGATCATATTCAAGCGCACTGGATGTTCCGCAATCTTCCATCCTGATAATGACATCGTGAGCAACATCCACTAGTCTCCTGGTTAAGTATCCTGCATCTGCAGTTTTTAGTGCTTTATCTGCCACACCTTTTCTTGCTCCCCGAGCTGATGTAAAGTATTCAAATACCGATAAGCCTTGCCTGTAGTTTGATTTGGTAGGTAATTCAACAATTTTACCGGTTGGATCGGTTGAGAGACCACGCATGGCGGACAATTGTTTTGCCTGATCTCTGGATCCTCTGGCTCCTGCCTCAACCATCATTCTGATAGGGTTTTTAAAACCCAAATGTTCCCATGTAGCATTGGCCAATTCTTCTGTTGTTTTGATCCAAACCATTTGAGAAAGCTGTGATTTTTCTTGCGGGGTAATTAAACCTTTAGCAGTATTCGCTTCGATTGTTTCAATCTCTTTGATTGCCCTCTCTAAATATTTATTCTTGTCAGGAACAATCTTTGCATCAAATATTGATATTGAAATACCTGCAATTGTCACTCCCCAAAAACCAATATCTTTGATATTATCAATCAGCTTAGTTGTTTCATCTTTACCTAAAATTTCCATAGCTTTGAGGATAATGTCACGGATCGTAAATCCTTTGATAACAGAGTTCAGGAATCTCATTTGAGGAGGCAATACCTGGTTAAATAAAATCCTCCCAACCGATGTCTCAATGATTTCGTTGTTTACTCTTATCTGAATCTTTTGTTGGACACCGATCTTTCCCAAAGTAAAAGCCCTGACGGCATCTTCCGCAAGTGCAAAAAATTGTAAATCTTTCGAACTTTCAGACTCATCGATAAAAGTTAAATAGTAACACCCTAAAGCCATTTCCCGATTCGGAACCGTGATTGGCTGAGCATTAGCCGGACCGAAAATATTCTCCTTAGCCATCATTAATCTCCGAGCTTCCTCTTGAGCTTTAGATGACAAAGGTACATGAACTGCCATTTGGTCACCATCAAAATCAGCATTAAATCCTGCGCAGATGCAAGGGTGAATAGCAATTGCATTACCATCTACCAATACCGGGTAAAAAGCTTGTATACCTAATCTGTGTAAAGTGGGGGCTCTGTTGATTAAAATAGGGTGTCCGGTGATAATTTCCTCCAAAATATCCCAAACCTCACTAGGTCTAAGTTCTAAAACATTTTTTGCACCCTTAACATTAGAAGCTAAACCGCGGGCTATCATCTCACGCAAAACAAAAGGTTTAAACATCTCTAAAGCCATCTCTTTTGGTAAACCGACTTGATCTAGCTTAAGTTTTGGCCCAACAACAATAACCGATCTTCCTGAATAATCAACTCTTTTACCGAGTAAATTCTGTCTAAATCTTCCCTGTTTGCCCCGCAACATGTCTGAAAGTGAACGGAGCACATGAGTGGTAGCAGGACCTCCCCGTCTTGAAGTACGGGATGTCGCATCAATCAGACTGTCCACAGCTTCCTGAAGCATTCTTTTTTCATTCCGCAAGATTATTTCCGGAGCGCCAAGATTAATCAACCTGTTTAATCGATTATTTCTATTTATAACTCTTCTATACAAGTCGTTTAAATCGGACGTTGCGAATCTCCCGCCGGGAAGTTGTACCATGGGACGGAGATCCGGAGGTAAAACCGGCAGTACTCTCATAATCAACCATGCAGGGGAAATACCGGATGATCGCATGCCTTCAATTATGCGAAGTCTTTTAGTAGCCTTTATATGTTTTTGTCCGGTAGATTTTCTAACTTCTTCGCGCAGATGCGAAGAAGTTTTATCTAAATCTAATTTTTCCAAAACTTCCAAAAATGCTTCTGCTCCCATTCCGACCTCAACAAAATTCGAGACCCCATATTCGGAAAGTTTAAAATATTCTTCCTCCGATAGTAGTTTTAAGGAGGCAACACTTTTCACCAAATCAGATACTGCCTTGAAGATTCCTTCCAGCTGTCCGGTTTCTACTACCAAATTATCTCTTAATTTTTGAATCTCTGCGCGGCTTTTCAACTCCAGTTCCTCTGCTTCTAGTTCAAATTTTTCTTTCTCTAACTTTTTCTTTAGATCGGCAACGGCTTTTTTCAAAGAGCTTTCAGCATCTTTAATGCTAGCTTCCAATTTTTCTTCTGCTTCGGCAATCTTTGCCAGCAAATCCTTATCTAATTTCTCCAATGCTGCTGCTTTACCAACAGGATCAATATTTATTACTAAATAAGAGGCGAAATATATAACTGCTTCCAAATTTTTAGGCGAAATATCCAAAATTAGCGACAATTTTGAGGGCGCTCCTTTAACAAACCAGGAATGGGCAACAGGCGAGGCAAGATTGATATGACCCATTCTTTCCCGTCTTACTTTGCTCTGTGTTACCTCAACTCCGCATTTATCACAAATTACGCCTCTAAACCTAATTCTTTTGTACTTACCGCAGTAACATTCATAATCTTTGGTCGGACCAAATATATTCTCGGAAAACAAACCATCTTTCTCTGCTTTTAAGGTTCTATAATTAATGGTCTCAGGTTTTGTGACCTCGCCAAAAGACCAGCTGCGGATTTGTTCAGGAGAAGCAACTGTTAACCTTAAGCTTTCAAAATCTAGTAAATCATTCATAATAGTCATCAGCTTTCAGTATCGCTTCGCTGTCAGTCGTCAGACTTTTTGTTTTTGTCTGATAGCTGATAGCTGAAGACTGATAGCTATGATTCCTCCTTTTCTTTTTCAACTTCAGAACCTGCATCTACAACTTCAAAAGGACTTCCCTCTGCCTCAAGTTCTCCCTGGGTGGCAGTTGGCTGCATTCCGAGCGCTTCCTGAAGCTCGGCTACTTCCTCTACTACTTCCGGTTTTTCTTCCAACTCCTCCGCCTGGACTATTTTTGCTCCAAGCGTTTCAACAGATAAACCTAAAGCTTGGAGCTCTTTTACCAATACCTTGAAAGATTCAGGGATTAAAGCCTGCGGTATATCAATTCCCTTAACAATTGCTTCAAAAGCCTTAGCTCTTCCAACAACGTCATCAGATTTGATAGTCAACATTTCCTGCAGAATATTGGCCGCTCCATATGCTTCCAAAGCCCAAACTTCCATCTCTCCCAACCGCTGGCCCCCCATTTGAGCCTTTCCACCCAAAGGCTGCTGTGTAACTAAGGAGTACGGACCTGTAGAGCGAGCATGAATCTTTTCCTCAACCATATGAATCAGTTTAAGGATATAATTTCTACCTACCACAATTTTGTTACCAAAAGGTTCACCTGTCCTGCCATCAAAAAGCTGTACTTTACCATCAGTCGGGTATCCGGCTTTTTGCAGTGCTTCTATTAATTTTTCTTCAGGAATTTTTTCAAAAACAGGTGCGGCTATTTTATGACCTAATTTTTGCGCTGCAAAACCCCAGTGAGTCTCCAACAGTTGTCCAAGATTCATACGGGACAAAACCGACAAGGGAGAAATAATAATATCTATGGCTGTACCATCTGCAAGATGGGGCATATCAGCAACAGGAACAATCTTTGAAATTACTCCTTTATTTCCGTGACGGCCTGCCAATTTGTCCCCGGCAGTTACTTTCCGTAGTTGGGCAACTTTAACTTTAATTCTCATCAGAGTTCCTGTATCCAACTCGTCGCCCTCATCCCGGGATAAAATTTGTACTCCAATAACAGTACCTCGCTCTCCGTGCGGAATCCGCAAACTGGTATCCCTGACTTCTTTTGCTTTTTCCCCAAAAATAGCCCGCAGTAATCTTTCTTCAGCAGTAAGTTCAGTCTCGCCCTTAGGCTGAACTTTACCGATAATAATATCGTTTGGTCCTACTTCTGCGCCGATCCTGACAATTCCTTTTTCATCCAGGTTTACCAGCGCTTCTTCAGATACATTTGGAATATCATTTGTCAACTCTTCCGGTCCTAATTTGGTCTCAACAACATCAACTTCATATTCTTCAATATGAATTGAAGTTAATGTATCTTCTTTTACCAATCGATCTGAAATGACAATAGCGTCTTCATAACCTAAGCCTTCGAAACTCATATAGGCGATTAACAAATTCTGGCCCAGCGCAAGTTCGCCATTCTCACACGCTGCTCCATCAATTAAAAGATCGCCTTTGGCAACCTTATTGCCGACATTAACAACAGGCCGCTGAGAGTAACAAGTGCCTTGAGGCGAGTGTACAAATTTTTTGATTTCGAAGCTGATTTCTTGCTTTTTGGTCTTTAATATAAGTTTTTTGCCGTCTACATATTTTATAACGCCGTCCTCGGGAGCTCTGATAACTCTACCCATATTGTCAGCAACGATCCTCTCCATGCCTGTACCA
Organism: Candidatus Daviesbacteria bacterium; assembly: GCA_028715175.1. Taxonomy (GTDB): domain Bacteria; phylum Patescibacteriota; class Microgenomatia; order Daviesbacterales; family UBA10151; genus UBA10151. The sequence continues at coordinate 165,254 of JAQUSJ010000001.1, read as the reverse complement.
ACAATGGGTGCTGATGGACGAAGCAGTGGAACAGCCTGACATTGCATTTGAGTACCCATCAAAGCTCTGTTGGCATCATCATTTGCCAAAAATGGAATTAATGATGCGCTTGTTCCGAAAATCTGTTGCGGAGAAATATCAATGAATGAAATATCTTTGGCAAACCCTTCATAAAAACTCCCCTGGAAACGGGTTGGCACCCGTTCATCCAGGATATAACCATTTTCATCTAAATTTACCGTCGCCTCGGTAATATGATAATTTTCTTCATCGTCTGCAGTAAAGTAGATAATCTCATTCGTTACCCTGGGTTTACCTTTCTGCATGACTACCTTTCTGTAAGGAGTTTCCAAAAATCCGTATTCGTTGATACGAGCATAAAGCGCCAGATATGTAACCAAACCAATATTTTGACCTTCAGGAGATCTAATCGGATCAATCCTCCCGTATTGGGAATGGTTAATATCGCGGACAGAAAAAGAAGCTCTATCTCTTGTAATGCCTCCTGACCCCATAACAGAAAGTCTTCTCAAATGATCCAGTTCTGATAAAGGATTCACTTGATCCAGAATAGATGAAAGTTGCGAAGAACGGAAAAATTCATTAATTGCGGCGATTACCGGTTTGGCATTAATTAAACTACCGGGTGAAACCTCCTGATCAGCAGCAGTCAGACTCATTCTTTCTTTTATAATCCGCTCAAGCCGGAGCACTCCAATTCTAAAAGCATTTTGCTGGACCAATTCTCCGGCACACCTGACGCGTCTGTTGGCAAGGTGATCAATATCATCCAATTTACCCTCACCATAATTTAATTTCATTAGATATTTTAAGGTAGCAATTATATCTTCCTTGGTTAAAACCCAATTCTCCGGCACATTTGGTAAATTTAAATTTAATCTTTTGTTAATCTTGTATCTGCCCACTTTGATTAAGTTGTAACGTCTGGCATTAAAAAACATCCCATCCAAAAGCGCTTTTGCATTATCCAAAACAACCGGATCACCCGGGCGCATTTTTCGGAAAATCTCAAGTAAAGCTTCTTCAGTATTGGTAGTCGGATCTTTTGCAAGTGTTGTATCAATGAATTTATCCTCCCCTGTATCAACATCGGTAAATTGTGCGATAATTGATTCATTATCGGAAAATCCCAACGCACGAAGCAGGGTCGTCGCGGCAAATTTCCTTCTTCTGTCTATTTTCGCAGTCAAAACTCCACCCCTTGTTATTGAAAATTCAAGCCATGAACCCCGATATGGACGTATTTCTGCCGAGAATAATCTTTTTCCGGTAATCGGGTCGTCAGATGCTTGAAAAAATACCCCCGGCGAACGAACCAATTGGTTAATAATAACTCTCTCTACCCCATTAATGATAAAGGTGCCCTTCTCTGTCATTTGGGGGACATCTCCCAAAAAAACCTCTTGTTTGTATCTTTGGCCGGTTTGTTTATTAATTAAAATGGCCTCTATTTTAAGAGGCGCGTCATAAGTTACACCTTTTAGAGAAGCTTCTTCGGAAGCATATTTGGGTTTACCGAAATAAAAAGACCCTAGTTCCAGGGTCCAATTTTTGCCTGTGAAGTCTTCAACAGGGGAGATCTCTTTAAGAACCTCCCTGATTCCTGTTTGCATAAACCAACGATATGAATCTAGCTGAATTTGGATTAAATTAAGTTCAGGTACTATAGAAGGTGCTTTGCTAAAATATTTACGCTCGTAAATTTTAGTATTAGATAAGTTTAATGACATTAGTAGATGGCCTATTTTTGATCTTGTTGATCGTAATTGGGCAGAATCAACAAAAAGAAGCATACGTACCCGTACGCCTTCATTTTTTCTATTTAATTGAACTCAATTTAACACAAGGAAACCCACTCGTCAAGAGGCAAATTATTTATTGCCAGATATTGCTTAATCTTGCTAAATATTGCTTAAAATATAACCTGCAACTTCGGGAGTTTCAAGGTACTGATCGTCAAGAGGGAAATTATTGGTACTATTGACAGTTATTTGAATTATGCTACTATAATCTTCAGCTGCCCAAGAATATGACTTTTTGGACAGCATTAAACATTTCTTCTATTTGGCAAAGTTTCCTAGATTCTAATTTTTTTGTAGGCCTTTCCACTATATTCACAGTTGCAGGAGCAATAATTCTTTATAAACGCCAAAAAGATGCAGAGAAACGGCAGATCGCCGCTCTTCTAGTAAATGAGATAAGAAATGCAGAGACAGCCATACAGGCTCTAAAAACGCGGAACAAGGCAAACGAAATACCAGAACTAATTATTTTACCTCAGAATAATTGGAATAAGTACTCTCATCTATTTATTAAAGATTTGGATTCTGACCAAATAAATGGTATTAATAGATTCTATTTTGATATTGAAAGAGCAAATTATATTGTTAATTATGGAAATACCGTGGAACTGTTTTTACTAAATATTAGAAGCCGTTTGATGACGGCTCATGAAACAGTATCTGGTATTATTGATAAATCTTCTAAGGTTAATCTGAAGAAGAATATGGCGAATTTTAATGAAAAATTTCAAAATGTAAATAGCTATTTTCATTATTCACCTATAGGATTCACTACAATACTAGACTCTCATCTCGAAATAATTATACCAATCTTAGATTCGCCAGCGGGTTTAAAACTGAAACAAATGGCTGATCTTTAAAGAATTTCACTAAAATATTTCTTAGCTTCTTGTGTATCTTTTTTTATTTGAACAATTAGCTCTTTAGTAGAATTAAATTTTTTATTATTCCTGATCTTTTTTAAAAGTTTTACAGAAATCCATTTGCCATAAATATCTTGATCAAAATCCAAAATATAGGTTTCAGCGTGGAATCTTTTTTCATTAAAAGTTTTGGCTATTCCAATAAAGGTAAGTGAAGGATAAAATTTATTTTTAATTTTAGTTCTGGAAATGAAAATCCCTTCCGGAATATTTTTTTTAAGATTTATATTAGCTGTTGGAAACCCCAATTTTTTTCCTCTTTGATTATGTTTTTTAATCTTCCCCCAAAACTTATACATAAGTATTGCTGAGTATAACAAAAAGAGTTTTCCCGCGCTTTTGCGGCCAAAAGCATGAAGAAAAAGTATTTATGGATAATTGACTACGTTTTGATTGTGTTCTTCCAAAGTTTTAGCATAATGGGATACCCCTTTTGAATCATGATAATAATAAAGATAAGGAGTCGAAGGGTCGACATTGGCAACGGCTTGTAAAGATGCAAGTCCGGGATTGCAAATTGGGGTTGGAGGTAAACCAGAATGCAAATAAGTATTATACGGAGAATCTATCTTCAGATCATCTTTAGTTAAATTTCTTTTCCACCATCCGTCAGCCGGCGCGTTTTCTGATCCCTTTGGAACCAAAGCATATTGTACAGTTGCATCAGCATTTAACCCCATACCGATCTTAAATCTTTTTAGTAAAATACTGGCAACTTCCATCCTTGCTTTATCAGATCTGGCTTCTCTTTCAACTATTGACGCCAAAATTACTCCCTGCTCTTCTGTTAATCCCTGAGAACGGATTTTAGACCGCAGTTCCGAGTTTAAACGAGTATCAAAAGTTTTTCTCAAAGTATCAGTTACATACTCTACTGTTGCTTCTTTGGGAAAAAGATATGTATCAGGAAACATATAACCCTCTTTTGCACTCTTTAGAAACTGCTTCTTATCAATCTTTAACTGCTCATTTAGCTTATCTGCCATTTCCTCAAGCCGCCAACCTTCTATTAACGTAACCCAGACATCTTCACTGCCGATTTGTAAATTTTTTACCAATTCTTGTACAGACATTGAAGGAGAGAGTTTATATGAACCTGCTTGAAGTTTATTAGTGAAGTTGTTTTGTTTAATATAAATCTTAAAAACCAGTTCGGATTTAATCAAATTTTCTTCTTTTAACTTTTTTGCAATATCCGATACACCAACTCCTTTAGCTATAACAAAAACTTTAGTAGATTTATCAGAAGAAACCGGAACAAGCTGGCTATTCCACCAACCACAAATCACTATAACAATTATAAAAGTTATTATGATTATAAAAGTTATATTATTGGTTTTTTTTCTCATAGATTATCCAAATAATCCTGCAAAATTTCTGCAGCTGAAAAAGCATCTTCGTTTCGGCGCTTTTTTACACCAATACCTTGCTCAATCATAGCCTGCAGCGCCTTTTTGCTGGATAACGTTTCATCCATAGTTTCTATCTCAATCCCCATTTTGTTTAAAGCCTTAACAAAGCCTCTCACGTTTTGCCCCATTTTCCCCTCAGGTAATCCTACAATTATTTTTTGAAATTGTCCATTTTCAATAATTTGTGAAATTTTTTCTATCGTCTCGGAGAAACCTTTAACTTCTAAAATCTGCCACGGAGAAGCAAGCTCGCCTTCTGAAATTGCCAATCCTATTCTTTTCATTCCAAAATCTATTCCAAGATACTTCATAAACTTCCGCGGACTGAAAATCCGCGGTTTTCTCCTTTCAAGTTTACAAGAACAGCAGAAAACCCTACCTTGCTTATTCCACCGAACTTTCCGCGGAAGACTGTAATCACTTTAGCATTCATCCCCGCTTTAAGAAAGCGGGGTTTTCTGCTAGTGATTATAAATCTATAAGGAGCAGCGAAGTCGCAAGTAAGCTGGCTTTGTGCATCGACGAGTCAGCAAGTTAGCATATTTTGTACGTAACGAGCTACTCCATTATATCATTTTCCCTAAAACAACCAGTCGCTTTAGGTTTAAACCTGGTGGTACACAAGTCATCAAAGAAATGTATCTACCTTGAGTTTCCGGTGCTTCTACAACGGATAAATCTGTCGGATCAACAACTTTAAAATCGGAAACTTCATAGATAAACTCTGACCCGGAAGTTTCAACAATAATTTGATCGCCCTTTTTTAATTCAGGTAGTTTTGAAAAAGGGACACTTTTTATAACGGAAAATTGACTTAGTGCAGAATGGCCGGAAATAAATACATTACCTTTCTCGCCCGGCAAAGCAGATCCCGACAGATGAGCCAGGTTCTCCGAGAGATAATTCGTATCAACTAAAACATCTTGTCTTTCGATCTTTAATTTTGGAATAGACAAGCTAAACCGATCATAATTGGGTTGAGTCTCCCTCTTCAAAGAAGAAATAAAAGCAGGAAAATTATTCCGATCTTGCACTGAAACACCTGGAATTTGCTCGCTTGATTTAACAGGACTAACCAAAGTCCGGCTATTTATTTTCTGTCCAATCGCCCATACCTCAAACGATACAAGTGGTGCAATAACTTGTATCAAAAGAAAGATTCCGACTGATAAAAATAGACTTGAAATGAGTTTCCCCTGGGACCGGCGGAGGGTAGCAATCATTTAAGTCCCACCTCAATCGTGATATTTTTTGAAAGTATTGGCAGTCGTTGAATCGCTTTCGGTAAAGCAGGAGTTATATTAATTTCGGAACCCAAAACATTCTCCATTTCTTTAATAATGTTCGTAGCTTCAGAGTAACTCTTAAATTTAATCTTATCTTTAATTTTATCCATATCGATCTTGGGTATTAATTTTGCCTTAAACCTTGCTAAAAATATCAACTTCCCGTCCTTTTCCAGCTTAGAAACATCTGCCTGGGTTTCGGTTGCCGAAATATCAAGCTTAAAACCATCAGGCACTTGCATATTTACTAACTTTGAAACAATTGATTTAAGATCATTATCATCAAACGCCGTACCTTTATAACGAATGGTCATATTTAGCGAAAATTCACTTGCCTGATCATTAACATTTTTGTTATAGCTTTTACTGGTAATTTGTTCCGACAGCGCTTCTTCCAGAATTTTCTTGTTAGGATATTTCTCCTGTAATTTCTGTTGAGCTTGTTGCCTTAAATCCGAAGATAACTTGGCCAGAAGTCGCTGAGTATCCTCACTTGAAACAACAGTTACATCCTTAGAGGTTCCTCCGGAAAAATTACCTTCTGATTTTGCCGTTAATTTATCCGATGAATATCCCGCAACCGTTATATCCGCACCTGATGAAATATTTCCGTCAGCTCCGACTGCTACTGCTGTAACTGTAGTATTAACTTTACCAAAAGCAATTCCGGTATCACTGGCGGACGATGAGGCAATTGTTACACTGGTATCCAGTGTAAATTTTATACTCCCTTTACTAACTTGTGTTCCCTTACTCAAAGAGATGGAATCTAAAGTTTTATTGTAAAGCACAATCGTCCCTTTTGCCGGATCGCCAATCTGTCTTTTACCGGAAGCACTGTCTTTTGCCGATCCGGATACCTCCGTCTCGATAATCTGTCCCGGAATGATTTTCCCGTCTTCGTTAACGGTTTTTTGATTTGGATCAGCCACAACTTGGGTATCCCGTTCTACAATCTTCGGTTCTACAAAAATCTTCATGTTTGCTTTTGGTAGAAAAACATAAGCGCCCCCAATCAAAACCAGTGCCAGAATTACCCCGATAATTATAGTCATAGTTGTAAAATTTTGCTTTGGGATAAATCGTTTGAGATTAAATTTTTCTTTATGTATTTCTTTTGGAGATTCGCTTGTTACGGGCATTTCTTGCTCAAAATCTTCAACTTCTAAAGCATGCTCTTGCGAAACCACAAGTTCTTCTGACTCACCGGTCTCTTGACTCTTTAACCCAGATTCAATCGGGGCTGATTTTTTCTGATTCGAAACATCCCCGACAACAAATCCGAAATTTTCTTGGGCAGCAGAATCATCCACCTCAATCTTGTTCTTGATCTCTTCCTCACCGGTATCAATCAAGGTCGATTTGACAGGGGACTTCTGAATATGCTGCTCGGTAAATTTAATATCACTGTTTATCTCCGATCCTCCGGCCAAACAAACACTTTTAATCGGAGCATCGTCTCCCAAAACATCTATTTTGGGAAGATGCAGGAAAGAAAGTTTTGACATCCAGGAAAAAGACAATAGTTGGCTTTTTAAATTTTCAGTTTGCTCCCCATAAATTAAAATCTTAGAAGGTAAGGTCTCCACATCCGTGAATGCAAGTAGCGCTTTTTCTATATCCGAACCGGCAGTTTCTCCTCTCGCTATAACTCTTACACCATCAAGTTTCCCTGCCCGAACCACAATTACGGTTAGATGTTGCTTCTCAAAACCAACCAGTATGGCAGTTGTCGGAACACCTTCTTGTTTCTCCAAGAAATGAATTAAGGCATGACTTGTAGCGACGTATGCCATTGGAACCAGTTCCAATTCTTTCACTAAACTTTTAAGAATCTTTAAATACTCGTCTTTTAGATTTTCATCCGCAATCCAGGAATTTGGTACACCAAAGAGAATTTTTTGGGGTTCAACCTCTTTTAAGCCTAAGACAGCATCCAAAAGTTTATCCGTAACAGTCGCAATATCATCATTCGAAGAGTAATTATCTGAAGCTGTTTCTAAAATTTTTAAGTTTAAACCTTCAATAACCCAAAGAGCGGCCGTCAAAGTTTCCGTTCCGATATTAAGCGCAAAAAAATATTCCTTCGTTTCTTCTTTTTTACCAATTGGTAATAGATTAGCGAGGTTACTTAGAAAGCTCATTTTAAATTATCTTAACACAATTTCCGCCCTAATTCGACGTATGCCGGAAGATACTGCTTCTTCTTTTATTATCTGAATTTTTCCTATTACTCCGGTACGCTCAACATGCGGCCCACCGCAAATCTCCCTTGAAAAGGGAGATTTTGAGCTTGCCAGCCCTGAGCGAGGCCGAAAGGTCGAAGGGCTACCTATTGTGTAAACTTTAACCTTGTCCCCGTATTTCTCATTGAAAAATCCCAAAGCTCCGGATTTTAATGCTTCTTCTTTACTCATTACTTCTGATGTAACTTCCAAATCTTCTGCTATTTTTTGGTTAACTAAATCTTCAACTTTTTTAATTTGTTCATCTGTTAATTTCTCTGGATAGGAAAAATCAAATCTGAGCCTTTCAGCTGTGATATTGGAACCTTTTTGAAAAACCTCCGGCCCCAAAACATCCCGCAAGGCCTGATGCAAAAGATGAGTGGCAGTGTGATATTTGATCTCCGTCTCTGAATGTCCTGCTAATCCCCCAGCGAATTTTTGTATTAATCCAGCTCTAGATCTTTTTTGATGTTCAAAAAATAGCTTGTCGAAACCTGTCCTATCAAATTGTCCTTGAGTAATTTCTTCCATGATTTCAGGATGTAATCCATATGATTGATAAAGATCAAACATCTTTTCTGCCGATACAGGAGGAAGGTACCCACCAGAACCAAAAGTCGCCGTTCCAAATGGCTGACTTCCAAAACCTCCTCTATGTTCTTCTTCAACCCACTTTCTCCACACAGTCATTGCAGCATTCACTGCTTTATTCGCACCTATTTCTTCTTGTTTGATAACATCTTTTATGTGTTGAGTATTCCTGGCAAGATCACTATATTTATTCTTATAAATCTCAATGACACTATTGACTAACAACGATATAGAAGAATTTATATCACCCCATAAATGGTTTTGCGTCAGCGTTCGCCTTATCAATCTTCTTAAGATATATCCTCGATCTTTATTGCTAGGTTCTATATCTTCATTAATCAAAAAAACTACTGCCTTTATATGATCAGCTATTATTTTAAAAGCGCGATCTACTCGTTTGTCCTCTCCATATTTAAATTTTATTAATAGTTGTTCTTCCGCTACCTTTATAATTGGTAAAAATAAATCTGTTTCATAGTCGCTTTCTTTTCCATTTAATACAGCCAGTATTCTTTCTAAACCCATTCCTGTATCCACATTTTTTTGAGGCAAATCTTCTAAAGTACCGTCTTCTTTTCTATTAAACTGCATGAAAACATCATTCCAAATTTCCACCCATCGTGAATCTTCATTAGGTTTACCTTCTGGTTTACCACCACCTATCCAATAAAACATTTCTGTATCAGGACCGCACAGACCTGATTTTTCACCTGTAGGCCACCAATTATGATTTTTACCAAAGTAAAATATTCTTTTCTCAGAAATCCCTAAACTCTTCCATATTTGAGCCGACTCCTCGTCTTTTGGCGCATCCTCATCACCAGCGAAAACAGAAATAGCAAGTTTTTCTATAGGTATTCCTAATTCTTGTGTTAGAAATTCAAAAGACAATCTGATTGCTTCTTCTTTCCAATAATCACCTATGGACCAATTACCTAACATCTCAAAAAAAGTATGATGAACTGCATCTCCCACTTTTTCAATATCGTCTGTCCTTAAGCACTTTTGGACATTGGCCAATCTTTTACTAGGAGGCTCTTTTTGTCCTATAAGATAGGGGATCAAGGGTTGCATTCCGGCGCTGGTAAATAAAACTTTTTCCTTACCCTCAAGCTGTTCTTCTTCCGAGGGTACCAAAGAGGCAGAAGGAATAATTTTGTGATCATTCTTTTCAAAAAATTTTAAAAATTTTGCTCTTAATTCTTGAGATGTCATGTTGGTATTTTAACACTTATTATCCTCCAAACGAAGCATAAACCTCTATCAAGTAAATGGTATAATACACCTATGAAAAGAATTCATTCTGTAGTATGGAAAGAAGATAAATGGTATGTTGCCAAAGCTCTAGAGATAGAAGTAACTAGTCAAGGCAAAACCCACACAGAAGCTTTGGACAATTTAAAAGAGGCTCTTGAATTATACTTTGAAGACCAATCTAATATTGAACTAACACCAGTAAGTAAACCAAGACTTCAGGATTTATCCATCCAAATTAATGCCTAAGCTATACTCTGCCCGCATCATACTTTCAGCCTTGCAAAGGGCAGGATTTTGCGTTATCAGTCAAAGAGGAAGCCATATTAAACTCTTTAAAAGACAAGGAAATAAGCATTTTACTGTCATTGTTCCAAATCATAAAGAAATAGCTATTGGTACATTCACTAGCATCCTTAAGCAGGCTGGCATGACCAGAAAAGAGCTGGAAAAATTTATATAAAATATTAAAGAACCTTTTTGTAAAATCTTTTTGGTTTGGGTTTGATGATTTTTTCCAGCACCTTAGCTGCACCTGAAACAACCGCTGCTCCTGTGCTAGTTGCCAGACTGCTGGCAGCTGCCATCGGCCTTTCAATATCTTCCGCCAAGTCCTCACCTGTTTGCAAAATTGCATTAAATTTATCCAGAGCTTTCTTCAGATCCCGTAAAATAAAAAATACCTGAATACCGGTAATGGCCAGGAAAATGGACAGTAGCAAAATCAAAAAAATTAAAGCAATTTGTAAATAATCCATGAGCTTAAGTTTAACATAATAATAGATCCTTGCGCCACCGCTAAAGCTATGGCGGCACGCGGTCGCTAATTGCTCAGGATAACCCACAATAAATCGGGGTCATTTTTTCAAAAAAACCGTTCTTTCGATTTTTGTGACTTGGCCGCTTTTTGATTTAGCGCTAATTTCTATATTGCTTATATTATCAGTCAGCTTAATCTCTTGCGAGAATCTTCCGGAGGTATCTACCCCAACTTCTTGATTGTTAATGCTTACTTTCGCCTCCGGATCCGTTCTACCCGTAACCTGCACTGCCGGAGAAGTTGTATTAAACTGGTTAACCGGTTGGCTTACCTCCAAAAATGGTCCTCCTACCAAAAATCTATATTGGATCCAAAGATAGACAAAAAAAATAATAATAAGACCTAAAACCACGCTTCCCAAAGCTCTTGCCGGTGTAAGCTTAAATTTTTTCTTTTCAATAGGCTCTTTAAATGAATCCAAAATCCGGGGAGGATGTTTCGATTCAGAAAACTCTCTCCTATATATTGCCAATAATTTATCCTGACTAAGTCCCAGGAATTTACCGTAATTTTTAATAAAACCCTGAACAAAAGTTTGCGGAGGAAGTTTTGAATACTGACCTGCTTCTAACGCCTCTAACAGTTCTTTTCTAATCTTTGTAGCTTTCTCAATCTCGTCCAGAGTATAAAATTTTCTTTCTCTTTCTTCTTTTAAAATCTGTCCAGCAGTTCTCATGTAACCGATATTATACCCTGTAAGTACCTTCTCTTAAAACTATCCGCGTGCCATCCTTGTATAGTCTAACGATTGTCGAAGGTTTAGACTTTAATTTTCCTCCGTCTACATAAAAAGATACCTTATCCCCAAAATATTGTTTTGCCTTATGAATAGTTTCGGCTGGTTTACTATCTTCAAAGTTTGTACTAGGTGCAACTAAAGGACCGACTTTTTTTAAAATTCCCTGTAGTATTTCGTTTTTTGGTATCCTAAATGCCAAACTCTTTTTATCTCTATGAAGATAAGAAAATTTATCTTGGAGGCATGGCAAAATCACACTGACCGGATTGGGCCAAATCTTTTTTAAAAAATCAGTTTGCGCTTTTGTGATCTTTATATCAAATTTTCTCAAATCTTCTATCGAGGAAATCAATATGATCATTGGCTTATCGGTCGTTCTCTTCCGCAAAGAATAAATTTCCTCAACAGTTTTTGGGTTAAGCGCCAACCCGACAATTCCATAAATAGTATCCGTCGGCATCACGCCAACTTTGCCAGATTTTAAAAGTTTTATAATCTGATCTGTTTCTTTGAAGGTTAGATTTTGAGATTTCATTGCTCAATTGTACCAAATTCATAATCTGCCATTATTCCTGCTTCCATGCTTCCACCTCGGGGGTGAAATTGTAGTTACACCTCAGTATTCTAAAGTTAATAGTTAAGGAAGTTAATGGTTAAGGATTCAAAATGTTCACGATCGTGAATAAATTGATTTTTAAATACTGAATTTAATTTCCGCTCGCACTTTGTTGAGCTGCAAAATATTCCTCAGCATTACGGACCAGCACATCCCTGGGCTTTGAACCTTCACCCGGGCCAACAATCCCTGCTGCCTCCAGCTCATCTAAAATCCTGGCAGCTCTGGCATAACCGACCTTAAGCCTTCTTTGAAGCAGCGATGCCGAAGCCCGATCATATTGGCAAATAGTTTTAACTGCCTCCTCAAATAACTGGTCTTTTTCGCCTCCATTACCATTTCTTCCGCCCCACCTGCCCAGCGGCATCTCCGTTACCTCTGTAGTATATTCCGGCGCAATGCCGGTATTCTTAAGATATTTAATCAAACTCTCGATCTCATTATCCTGAACAAACACTCCTTGAATACGAATCGGTTTTGAAGCATCCGGAGGCAAAAACAACATATCTCCCCGTCCCAGCAATTTCTCCGCCCCGGGTCCGTCTAAAATAACCCGGGAGTCAATCATGGAAGATACGTTAAATGCAATCCGGCAGGGGATATTGGCTTTGATTAAACCTGTAATAACGTCAACAGAAGGCCGCTGGGTTGCCACCACCAGATGAATTCCTGTTGCCCTAGCTAGTTGGGCAATCCTGGTAATTGCATCCTCAATCTCAACCGGCGCAAACATCATAAGATCGGCCAACTCGTCAACAATAATGACAATATACGGCAGGGCCTGAAAACCGGACATTTCATTATAACCCGTGATATTACGCACTCCGACTGACTGGAATAATTTATAGCGTCTATCCATTTCGGCCATTGCCCACTTCAAGGAAGATAAAATCTTTTCCGGTTCCGTAATAACCGGTGTTAGAAGATGAGGAATACCATTGTAGTTTGTCAGTTCTACCCTTTTTGGATCAATCAAAATCATCTTCAAGGTGTCCGGTGAATTCCTGAAAAGCAAGGAAGCAATAACTGCATTAATTAACACCGATTTACCTGAACCGGTTGTACCGGCAATCAGAACGTGAGGCATCTTATCTATATCTACAATCATTGGCTTTGAAGAAGTATCCCGTCCCAGTGCAACAGCCAGTCTTGATTTATGCTTCTGCATCTCTTCTGATGCTAAAATTTGTTTCAAGCCGACTATCTCAAGAGAGCGGTTTGGTACCTCAATACCAACCAGGGATTTTCCGGGAATAGGCGCCTCAATTCTGACAGTACCGGTAGGCGTAGCCAGAGACAGCGCAATATCATGCTGTAAATTGGCAATCTTCGAAATTTTGGTTCCTGCTGAAATCCGCAGCGCATATTGTGTTACTGCCGGCCCGCCGTTGACTTCTGCCACATTTGCCTGAATCCCAAATGAATCTAGCGTTTTTTCGATAATATTAGCATTATCTTTAACATTACCTCTTTCAGCGGCCGATCCCACTTTATCAGATAATAAATTTAAAGGTGGATATTTCCAGATTTTACTTTGCCCGGCCACATTTTGTACCAATACATCAGCAATAACGGCCTCTTTTTGCTGCATTGCCAGCGGTTTTGTGACGGGGCGTTCGTCAACCCCGGAAACTTTAATCGGAATATGTTTTGCTTCAAATGTCCGCTGATTGTTAAAAATTGCTTTAAACAGTCTTTGCAAGATATTAAAAATATAAACAAAAACGGCAAAAATTTGCTGCAGGGAAGTATTAAAAAGTACAACCAAACCAATCAGGAAAACTAACACAAACAAAGTGGCTGCCCCAAGCGGAGTGACAAAAGAAGACAGCTGTATCCACAAAGTTTGCCCGATCGAACCCGCTTTTTCAGAATTTAGCGCCGCAACAAATGAAACACTGGATAAAACCAGTAAAATAAATCCCAAAAGAACATTAGTCTGTGCTATTTTCCATTTGGCTTTTGTCAGAACCAAACCGGAAAGCAAAAAAATGATTGGGGAGGCAATTTTTGCTACACCTAAATACTCATTTAGAAAATCTCTCCAAAATACTAGTGTTTGAGAATGGGTAAAAAGTGCCACAATTGATAAAACGCTCAAGCTGAAAGCTATTAGGGTACCAACAGCAGTTATAGTTTTCTGTTTTAACCTAAACTTGGGTAATTTATAGATTGATCTTCTTCTTGCCATATAAAGAATGTAATAATTATACCATAAAACTATGGGTTAAACTTCCACCACTACTGATAGAATCAATGGTCTCCTTTCTGTTGTCTGATATAAGAATTTATCTAATGAATCTTCAATAATTCTTCTGATAAAACGCCAATCGGCGGTTTTATGAGTATGTTTTTGCAAAGCATTCTTAACTACTACCTTTGCCTCATTCAGAATGCCTTCGGCTGTTTCCCCAAAAACAAATCCTCTTGAGAGAATATCCACATCAGATACCGACTTACCGGTATGTTGATCGACAGATACCACTACCACAACCACTCCTTCTTCGCTCATCTTCTGTCTGTCCCGCAACACCACATGTCCTATATCACCAATCCCCAATCCGTCCACATACACATTTTGTATATCAACTTTACCGGCAAGTTTAACACCTTCACCCCTAATCTCTAAAATATCTCCGTCTTCAACATTCAAGACTTGTTTTTTATCATATCCCATCTCCTCCGCCATTTTGGAAAAAGCTTCCATGTGCCTAAAAGTTCCTCCAATAGGAAACATAAATTTTGGCTTGATTAAATTAACCATCAACTTAAGTTCCTCAAGTGCTGCATGACCTGAAACATGAAGATCGGAAAGTACAGCAGAATAATAAACGTTTAAACCTAATCTTGACAGCGAATCAATTAATGCATTCTGGGCAGATTCTGTTGACGGAATCGGGTCTGCAGAAAATATCACGCTGTCTCCTTCTTTAAGTTTGACTTGCCTGTGCTCCTCGTTCGCTGCCCTCGCAAGCGAAGAATCTGACTGTCCTTGCGCTCCGGCAATTAGGATCAAAACTTTACTTTCGGCGAAGGAGGAAATGCTATCCGGAGCAATTATAATCCCCGGCGGGACCAATAAATACCCTAAGTCTCTGGCTACCTGGAAGTTGTTTTCAAATGAACGTCCCACCACTGCAACCTTTCTGCCTAATTTTTCTGCTACATTAATTGCTTGCTGCATTCTTGAAACGTTCGATGAAGTCATAGTAATAAGTACTTTACCCGACGTTTCAAGGCAAGCTTTTTCAAATGTATCTTCAATAGATTTTTCCGATTTGTTAAAACCAGGCTTTTCAACCCTTAAACAATCTATAAGAAGCATTAATACCCCCTCGCTGCCAAGCTCTGCAATTTTCCCTACATCTGTCACCTGACCAGATACAGGAGTCCAGTCTATCTTAAAATCTGCCTGATGAATAATTTTACCCTGAGGTGTTTGTATAACTATCCCTGTAGAATCGGGTATGGAATGAGATACTTGATAAAAAGAAATCTTAAAATTTCCCAAATCCAGTTTTTGATCAATTTTAACTTCGATAATCTTGTTTTTTGGCAAATTATGTTCGGTGAATTTTGCCCTGATAAAACCGGCTGTCAGTCTTTGAGTATAAATAGGCGCCTGAAGTTCTGGCCAAATATAAGGTAAACTGCCTATATGATCCTCGTGCCCGTGGGTAATAATTATTCCTTTAATTTTATTAACCTTATCCCTAAGGTATGAAATATCCGGAATAACCAAATCAACTCCCGGCATAGCTTCATCCGGAAAACCCACTCCGCAATCAACAATAATAATATCTTCACCATACTCATAAACATACATATTTTTGGTGACATCGCCAACGCCACCAAGAGGAATTATCCTTAGCGCTTGATTGCTGTTTACCTGTGGTAAAAAATTTGGTTTAAATGATTTCATCCTGATAAAAACTCCCCTAAATTTTCCTGAGAGATTCTAAACGGTCCGGTTTCCCCTTCTACTTTTTTCCTGGCAACTTTCCGGCAGATTGCCTGCAAAGAACGGGACAACGACCGAATCCCGGAATCAAAACCAAGAGGACGAAGTATTTGCGGCCACACCGCCTCATCAATGGAAAGCAACCTTTCATCCAATCCCGCTTCTTTAATCGCTTTCGGTAAAAGGTAATTCCGTCCGATGGTTAGTTTTTCCTCATCTGAATAAGCAGGCATCGTAATTGGTTCAAGTCTATCCAATACTGCTGTGGCAATATTTCCGGTATTATTGGCAGTCGCAATAAATAAAACTTGTGATAAATCATATGGAAAATCCAAATAATGATCCAAAAAAGCCTGATTTTGCGCCGGATCAAGAAGTTCTACTAAAACCCCCATAATATCTACTTTGTACTCCTCCGCCACCCGGTCTATCTCATCCAAAACTATAACAGGATTTGAAACCTTGGCTGATCTTATAGCTTTCATAATTTGACCTGGTTCAGCATCCGGACGGATCCTGGATGTACCGCGCAAGCTGGCCGGGTCTCCCAAACCGCCAAAAGGAATCCTCATCAAGGGTCTTCCCAAAGCTTCGGCAATGGAATATGCAAGGGAAGTTTTGCCTGTACCAACCAAACCAATAAGAGCTAAAATCGGAGCATGGAAATCATTTGTTTGTCCGGAAGTTTTATGTAAAATCAAAACCGAAAGATATTCTAAAACCCGATCTTTAACAGACTGTAAACCAAAGTGATTTTTGTCCAGAATTTGCCTGGTCCTGCTTATATCTAAAATATCCTGTGATAATTTCCCAAAAGGCAGTGAAATTACAAAATCAATATAAGAAACCAAACTTGCAAGTTCCATTCCTCCACCGATTGACAGACCGCTGAATTTCAAGAGATTAATCAGCTTTTCTTCGATTTCGTTTGGAAGATTAGCTTGAGTAATCTTGATTCTTAATTCTTCAATTATAGTTCGGGCAGAACTTTCCATGCTTCTATTCTACAACGTAATGGCAATGTTAATGAAACAGTTAACGGTTAAATCCGCCTCGGCCGCCTCTATCCCTGCCACCGCCTCCACGATCAAACCCACCAGAGCTACGACCTGACCCGCTTCTGTTAAATCCACTGCTTCGTCTTTCTCCGCCAAACGGACGTCTTTCACCTCCGCCAAACCTTGGTCTATCAAACCCGCCACTTCTGGGTCTGTCTCCAAAAGGCCGTCTTCCCTCTCCGCCTCTGCCAAACCCGCCACCTCTTGGTCTGAAACTATCACCACCGGATGGTCGACCTTCAGATTCCGGTTTTATATCTGCTCCAAAAAGCATCGACAAACCAACTTTCCCTTCCGGAGTCACATCAGTTACCCGTACCTTTACTTCCTGTCCTTCAGAAACTACATCTTCCACG
The DNA here is from genome assembly GCA_028715175.1 of Candidatus Daviesbacteria bacterium. Classification (GTDB taxonomy): domain Bacteria; phylum Patescibacteriota; class Microgenomatia; order Daviesbacterales; family UBA10151; genus UBA10151. The sequence goes on along the minus strand of JAQUSJ010000001.1, from coordinate 148,187 downwards.
TTTTCCACACGCCCCGGCGCCATCTGTGAAATATGCACCAATCCGTCTTTGCCTGGCGCAATTTCTACAAACGCTCCGAAAGGAGCAAGTCTGACTACTTTGCCGGTAAATTCATCTCCGATGTTTACCGACTTAAACATGCCTTCAATTAACTCAAGGGCGGCATCTACACCTTTGGAGTCTGTGCCGGAAACTACCACTGTTCCATCATCTTCAATATCAATTTGCGCTCCGGTTTTGGCAATAATCCCATTGATATTCTTACCACCCGGTCCAATCAAAAGCCCTATTTCCTCCGGTTTGATGTGTAATATCTCAACTCTTGGGGCATACGGGGAAAGCGGTGCAACTTGAGGGATAACTTGGGCCATCTTTTCCAAAATCAGAAGTCTTGCTTTTTGTCCCATCTCCAACGCAGTTTCAATAATTTCAAAGCTCAAACCTTCAAGTTTAGTATCCATTTGTATTGCAGTCACACCATTTTTGGTACCCGCCACCTTAAAATCCATCTCCCCGTAAAAATCTTCAACAGCCCGCATATCTGTGATTACTTGAAACCTGGATCCCTCGGAGAAAAGTCCCAGGGCCACTCCGGCCACTTGTTCCAGTATGGGCACACCGGCATTCAGCAATGCGGATGACGCCGCACAAACAGAAGCCATAGAGGTAGAAGCATTTGCAGCCAAAACTTCAGATACAACCCTGATTGCATATGGAAATTTATCCTCCGCAGGAATAACCGGGAGAATTGCTTTTTCAGCTAATGCGCCATGCCCAATATCACGCCTGTTAGGGGCATTTAATTTTTTTACTTCTCCCACGGCAAATGGATTAATACCCATGTTGTAATAGTGCATAAACCGTTTGGTGCGTTCGCCTTCCATACCATCCAAAGTTTGCCGCAGCGACGGTGCGCCCAAAGTCACAACCGACAAAACTTGTGTGTCTCCCCGGTCAAATACAGCACTACCATGAGCTCTCGGTAAAAAACCTACTTCTGTATTAGTTGGTCTGACCTCATCCATTGCCCGACCGTCTACCCGTTTACCTTTTTGCAGGACTGTTTCATGCAAAATCTCTTTTGCAACCTTATCAAAGATGCCGGAAATAATCTGCTCTGTCAAAGTTTCCGCATACTGAATAGCCAATTCCTGTTTAATCTTATCCGCCGTTGCCTCATGCCATGGATGTTCGTTATCAAAAAGCGCTGCCTCGATCCTCTCTTTAGTGATCTTTGTTACTTCAGTTTGTAACGCCTCTTCCAACTCTTCCTCCAAACGGGAAACTGCTTGTTTTTCCTTGCCTGCTTCTTTAGCAAATTCTTCGATTAAAGCAATGACTTTTTGGGATTCCCTGTGAGCTTCCTTAATCCCTTCTAAGATAGTTTTATTTTCTGCTTGTTTGGCTTGTGTTTCAATCATGATCACACTCTCTTTAGTTGAAGCCACCAGAAGATCCATATTCATTCCTTCCATCTCGCTCATGATTGAATTTACAATTAATTTTCCTTCCTTCTCGCCTATACGAGTGCCGGCAATCGGACCGTTCCAGGGTACAGATGAAATAGCCAACGCGGCTGAAGCACCAATTAAACCAACTACATCCGGATCGTTTTCCTGATCAAAAGATAAGACACTTAACATTACCTGCACTGAATTTTTAAATCCTTTAGGGAAAAGCGGACGGATTGAGCGGTCTATTAACCTGCCGGTTAAAACAGCTTCATCTGTCGGTCTTGTTTCCCTTTTAATGAACCTTGAAGACGAAATCCTGCCTCCGGCATAATGTTTTTCTACATATTCAACGGAAAGAGGAAAATAACCAAGATCTTCTATTTGCGGTTGGGTCGCTACAGTTGCTAAAATCACTGTTTCTCCCCATGAAACTGTAACAGAAGCATCTGCTTGCAAAGCCAGTTTCCCTGTCTCGAGTTTTAGTTTACGACCATTAAGGTCAATTTCTTTTGTTACTACTTTTTTCATATTTTTGTGTGGACGATAGAATATAGAAAATCGAGGATAGTATTTTTGAGGATAGAGGATAGAAACTAGATTGTACTCTAACTTCTATTTTCCATCTTCAAAATACTACCTTCTACATTCTATCATCTATTGTCTATTTAGACAAACCTAATTTTTCAATCACAATTTTATATCTTTCTGTATCTTTCTTAAATAAATATTGAAGCAATCTTCTTCTTTTATTAACCATTGATAAAAGTCCGCGACGGGAGTGAATATCGTGCGGGTGTTCTTTTAAGTGATCTGTTAAATTTTTGATTTGCTCGGTTAAAAGCGCAACCTGAACTTCTGGAGAACCGGTATCACCGGACTTCGTTGCAAACTCTTTAATTATTTTCTGTTTAACTTTAGGGTCAAGTGGCATCTTAAACTCCTTTCAGGACAACCTCGGTGCCAAGACGTTGTTCTATCTTGCGCGTATATTACCAGAAATTTTGAAAATATGCAACTTCCTATCCCAGCGATGATCCTTTGAAGATTTTCGGAGTCAACCACTCTGGCTCAATGGTTTCGGAAATCACACCTTCATCTGCAGGTCTTTCCTCAGGAGAGGGCATGTCTTGCCTGACGTCAGCCAAGGCAGACTGTGAATCGGAGGACGGCACAACAGGCGGGACTGTATATTGCGGAACACTTTGTACTTGAGGCGTGCTTGTTTGACCGATTGCAGCTGCAACAGCATTCCAATCATAAGACTGAGTTTGAACTGTAGAAGATGGCTTTTTCCCTCCAACCCGAAGACACTGAGCTACAGCTATATATGTATCTGCTGTTACTCTACTATCCATTAAGTTGTTTGTGGCATCAAAAATCCCGGCCAAAAGATTGCTGGCCGTATCAGCATCCAAAGCAAATCCCAAATCAGAAATGAAGTTACTCATCACTTCAGAAAGAGAAGAAGCATTGGTATCTAAAACATTTGTCCCTCCAAAAGAAGAATTAGCTGCTTGGGTATCAATATTGACAATATATGTTCCGGAAAAAGCGTTTTGGTTACGAAGATAAACATCACCTAACGCATTTAAGTTCACTGCTCCGACAGTAAATACCAAATTAAAACTGCTGCCTTGATATTTCGGAACTATTTTTGCCGGCTGAAAAGTTTGACCGGGAAGAACATGGAATACTAAATTTAAGTTGCTTCCTTCAGCATACCAATCCAGTTTCTCAAGAGCCGGCACAGTATTATCAGAAGCTGCCACACCTTCCAAAGTTAAAGTTAAATTCCCGCCATCTGTTGAAGGAAGATTTTTCTGAATATGATCCACCCCAAAAAGGTGCGATTGGCCAACCAAAATTGCATCATCGGAAACAATACTAACTTCTTTACCTGTAGCTTCCAGCACCAGGAATAAGGAAAGACCGGCTGCCATTTTGTCTATATCTACCCCAGCTGGAAGAGCAATTAAAATATTCTTGGCAGCAGGCAGAAGATTTTTTAGTTCACCAATTTGAGAGTCGTATTTCACAGGGGGATTCTACCACCACTAGCCCATAAAAAGCAAGTTCTTGGACAACTCTTAAAGATTCAACGGTGTCGCCAATGGCGGAATAAACAAATCAATATGAGGATCAAATGAATTTAGCTTTACACCTTCGAGGTGTAAACGTAAAATTTCATTTTATTTAAGGCAAAAGTAGCAGTGGATTTACAGCTATACACCCATCTTCACTCCTTTCAAAAACTCCAAGGTGTAGATGGAAACCGCTGGAATAACCAGTAGAGCCAACTCTCCCTAAAATTGTATCCTCTTGAACCTCTTCTCCAATTTGAACATTAATTTCCGAAAGATGAGCATACAGAGTTAATAGTTTGTTTTCATGATTGAGTACTACGTAATTACCATAACCCCAGGATTGCTCTTGTATGTCTATAACAACTCCCCTAGTTACTGCTAAAACTGGTCCGCCCATTGGATTAGTAACATCTGCAATATCAATACCCGAGTGAAGCAAATGAAAATATTGTAAAATAATTCCTGCCAATGGCCATTTAAACAACGTATCCGGCTCTTTAGTTATATCAATAACCTCCAGTCCCCCACATAGTCTCTCTGGGTTGGAATCAACATCGTTAGTTTCTAGTGGAAGATATCTAAGTCTTAAACTCAATTCCTTCTGGGACGGTACAGATCGACCTTCGGCATCATCTTTGAAATACTGAATAATCTCCTGACTTGTTAAACCATACAATTCATTTAAAAGATACCCGGGTAACAATATTTCATTAGTGCGGCTTCTTGGACTGGATGTTGGAGTTAGTAGTGGAGTTTGGGAAGAAATCTCCGGAGTTTGAGATTCCACCTTATTAAAATGGCTGGGGCCACAAGAGCTTATAAATAAAGTTCCTATTAAAAACGACCTTACTACAGTTTCTTTCCCATTCATCGTGAATTTGTTAAAGAACTCGGAAGGATTCAACAACATCCCCAATCATAAAATCTACCGGAGGATCAAAGAGCATTCCACAATCATTACCTTTTTCCACTTTGTTAACTTCTTCTTTAACTTTTTTCAAAAACTTCAGTTTAGTTTCACCAATTACCTCTCCCTCCCGTACCACCCTAACTCTTTGCCCTTTAGCAATTAATCCTTCAATCATCCTGCATCCGGCAATTTTTTCATTCTTTCCATGGGGAAACTCCGCAATAATATTGGCCTTTCCTAAAACCTCTTCAAGCTGCCCGACTTCAAGTAATGTTTGAACAACTTCTTCAATATCATCCAAAAGTTCATAAATAATATTGTAAGTCCTCACTAAAACATGTTCGGTTTCAGCCAGTTTAGCTGCAGTTGGTACCAACTTAGCATTAAATCCAATTACAATCGCTCCAACAGTGGAAGCCAATTTTACATTTTCATCCCCAATATCCCCTGTGCCTGTATAGATAAAATCGATAACTTTCTTCTCCTCATTCATTTTTTCCAAAGAGGCTTGAATTGCTTCCAGCGACCCTTGCTTGTCTGCCTTGATAATTACTTTCAAAGTCTTAGCGTCGCCCTGCTTAAGCTTATCAACTAAAGACTGTATTGCTTCCGCTTCTTTGACTTCAGCCAACTCGCCCAAGGTTGCCCCAACCGCCGGAACAGCTTCCAAGCCCGAAACTTCAACAGGAGTAGAAGGACCAGCCCAATCTAACACCTTCCCGTTAAAATCAAACAAACCCCGCACCTTTCCTTTTGCTTCACCGAGCATCACTTGGTCTCCTTTTTTCAAAGTGCCATTTCTTATCAAAATTGTGGCAACCGGCCCTTTAAATTTATCCAAATTTGCCTCAATCACAACTCCTGCCGCAGGTAATGTTGGATCACCTTTTATTTCATGCAGTTCTGAAACCAGTAAAATCATCTCCAGCAGTTTATCCACCCCTTCCCCTGTTTTGGCAGAAAGCAGCACCAACGGCACATCCCCGCCATATTCTTCCAGGTTGATTTTTTGATCAGATAATTGTTTTTTAATCTTGGCAAGCTGGATATTTTTATCTATTTCCGGCAAATCAATTTTGTTCACTGCCACAATTAAAGGAACTTTGGCTTCTTGAATGTGTTTCACTGCCTCAATAGTTTGCGGCATCACCCCGTCATCCGCTGCTACCACCAAAACAGCAATATCGGCAACTTTTGCTCCTCTTGAGCGCATTTTCTCAAAAGCAGCATGACCTGGGGTATCTATAAAAGTTATTAGTTTTGAGTTCGTAGTTATTTGATAGGCGCCGATGTGTTGGGTAATACCGCCGTGTTCGCTTACAGCTACGGCAGATTTCCGGATAAAATCCAGTAAAGTAGTTTTACCATGGTCAACATGGCCGAGTATTGTAACTATAGGTGGTCTGTTCATTTCGCTCATACTACAAATTTACTCCTTCTATAATAAAGCAACAAAAATTGTAGTAGGTAGCTGGTAGTAAGTATTATGGAGAAAAAGAAAATTCAGTAAATTTCATATTCCGTACTACATACTACTTGCTACTATCTACTTTCTTGCTACTTCCCCCTAACTCTTCCTCTGCTTCTCCAATTGCTTCTTCTAAGTTTTGTTTTTCCTGCTCGGGATTTTCTTCATCAACTGCTTTTTCTAAAGTTTCTCCAGCTTTAACCGCTGTCTTTTTTTCCTTGGCATCTGTTGTATTTTTCTCGGCTTCAGCAACTTCTTTTTCTATAACCTCTTTTACTTGTTCTTTCTGCTCTCCTGTTTCTTCCTTGTCTTTCTGATCCGCTGATTCCGGCTTGCCCGCTACAGCTTCAGCGTCGGCGGGTTCTTCTGCCCCTACAATATCTATTTTCCAACCAGTCAGTTTGGCAGCTAACCTGACGTTCTGTCCGCCTTTACCGATCGCCAATGATAACTGGCTAGTGGGAACCGTAACTGTTGCTATTTTGTCTGTTTCGTTTAATTTAACTTGTATCTCTTTTGCAGGGGAAAGCGCTGCGGCAATAAATCTTGCAGGATCGCCGGAGAAACTTATGATATCAATCTTTTCCTCGCCCAACTCGCTGATCACAGCCTGAACCCGCACTCCTTTTTGTCCAACCAGACTTCCAACCGGATCAATTCCTTCCTCCTTAGAAGAAGCTGCAATTTTAGTTCTGGATCCCGCTTCCCTGGCAATAACTTTAATCTCAACAGCGCCTGATTGAATTTCAGGTACCTCAAGGCCGAAAAGAGCTTTCACCAGGTCCGGATCTGATCTTGAAACTATAACTTCAGACCCTCGTCCGCCCTCCCGTATTTCTTTCACTAAAAATTTCAGGCGCTGATTTTGATGGTACGCCTCGGTGCGAACTTGCTCTGATGGAGGTAAAATACCTTCAGCTCTGCCCAAATCAACAAAAAAAGTATTTCCTTCCTGCCTTTGAATCGTACCTGAAATAATAGCACCCACTTTACTTTCATATTCTGCCAAAATCGTACCCCGTTCAGCTTCATTCAATCTTTGCATTATCACTTGTTTGGCAATTGAAGCTGCAATCCTGGCAAATCCCGGAGGAGTCACATTTTCGCTACCATGAAAAATCGAGATTTCACCTGTAACAGGATCTACCGCTGATGTAAATTCCTCAAAATCTTCAGGAATAGGTTCACTCCGAAGCAGTAAATCTTTTTTATAAGCAGCCAAGGCAGCCATCCTGATAGCGTCTAAAACCACTCCTGCATCGATCCCTTTTTCAGAGGCTATTTGGTTTAATGCTGCTGCAAATTCGGTTCTAGCTTGTGCCATCGTTTTGTTCCTTACTCAAAAAAAGGTGGGACTAGCCCACCTTCAGGTCCTTTTGAATATTAACAATTGTATTTTAACTTTTTACCAAATTGAAGTCAAGATTACACTATGCTATTGTAATCTCCCATGAACATTAACTTTAAGAGATATTCTTTGTATCTCTTCAGGTGGCAGCTTTCTACACCAATATTGGCACCCGTGGTTGCCTATTTCAAACATTCACCCTCTGTCTTTGGTACAACAGAGGATTGGATAGGATCAGCCATTGCCAACTTAATTGGAGGACTAATATTTTTTTGGGTAGATAAATTTATTTTCACTTCCAAAACTCTGGGGGCACAATGGGAAGTAAAAGAAAATATAGAGTGTGTGGATTGCGGAAGAATCAGCCGGGGATACAGACTGGCCAAAACTAACAATTACGACCGGTTAAATACTAAAACTCCACAGTTTAGGTGTGAAGATTGCTCACGAAAAAAATCAGCAGAATTAAAAAGAAAAGGAATCAAGCTCTAAAATCCGAATATAAATAATTGTTTTTTCTGTAAATTAACATTAGAAAAGTATACTGTTCTACATATACAACCAACACAGATTCGACAAATTGAAGCTTATAGTGTATAATGCTATTTGATATGAGCCTCCTTGAATCAGAGCCAACCCCTCAAGAGTTGAAAACTAAAGTTATCCAGATTTTTAATCAGCTACCTTTTGCGTTTCCTAATCCACATCCTGAATTTACTCAGGAAGAGTTAAGCACAAAAGCAACAGAGATGGAAACAACTTATAGAAGAAGATACGATTCGCAATATACCCGCAAATTAGTTGGAATCATGGGGAGGCTTATTGTGCATTCCCGCCCATATACAACACGCGGATTTAGAAGATATCTTGCGCTCGAGTTTGATTCCAAATGCGAGTTTGGGATAGATAAAGAGAATCCCTCAACAGATAATGTCTATCTATTATTGGGTCTGGATTTCCCTGACAACTATAGCATTTTTGATTCAAAAATAGTACCAATATTAGAACGGAGAGGTTACAAGGCATTATCAATGTCCCAGCTCGCAATGCGACAAGAGGCAATAGAAGCAAGCGACAAATTTTTGAATCTAGCACATAGTAGACCTGGGTTTCATGATCATTTCATGTATCTTTCAGCGATGAATAAAGAACGCGCAGAAGATCCTTACCATAAGAATTTGCTTGCGAATTGGCGGACAGAATATATTGCCAGATGGGGTGACGAACCATAATATTTAATCAAGATCTATTTTGGTGAAGGATAAACTTAAAACCAGCCTTTTTTCTTGAAAGATAAATTCTTGAGTTCTTCGTAAAGTTGTTTTTCCTCTTTAGAAGGGTTTTGCGGAACTTCTAAATTTACCCTGACATAATGATCTCCATGACTATTACCACCTAACTTTACCACGCCTTTACCTTTAAGCTTTACCAAAGATCCGGGTTGGGTCCCGTGCGGAACTTTCACTTTTACTTTCCCGGAAACAGTATTCACTTCAAAAATATCCCCTAACACCAGTTGCGGAATAGTAACGGTAATTTCGGAAAAAATATCAGCTCCTTCCCTGATAAATTCAGGGTTTCTACCCACATTAAATACAATATCCAATCCGCCAGCCGGCGGACCAAATCTCATTTTGGTACCATTATCCACACCTGCCGGAACCCTAATTTTCATCCTTTTTCTTTGCAACCTTCCCTCTGCATTCCTGGATTCAACCTCAATCTCCTTAGTAACCCCATGAATCGCTTCATCAAAGGTTAAATTCAAAGAATAGGTTGGACGCCTTCTAAAGGCTTGGCCAAAAGGTCCGGCTCCGCCGGAGCCAAAAATTTGTTCAAACAGCTCAAACGGGTCTTCGAATCCGCCAAAATCAAATTGGACATTGGGCCCGCCCTGAGCGGAGCCGAAGGGATTTCCTCCGGCTGAGGACCAGTTATATGTTTGCCAACCACCACCTCCACCAAACGGATTAAATCCACCTGCTCCTGCGCCCCCAAAGCCTTGGGATCTGTCAAAAGCAGCATGGCCAAATTGATCATAAGCTCCTCTTTTTTGGGAATCAGATAAAACCTGGTAGGCTTCACCTATTTCTTTAAATTTTTCCCCTGCTCCTGCGGATTTATCAATATCAGGGTGATGTTTTCTGGCCAGCTTGCGGTAAGCAGATTTAATTTCGTCTGCTGAAGCATTTTTAGAAACCCCTAAAATTTCATAATAATCTTTTTTGGCCATTAGCTCTTTCTTTGTCTCATTAGATTATAAAGCTCATCTACACCTCTTCTAGAAGGAATTAATCCCTGATTAGGCGCAGTGCTAACTGCAGCCTTGTAACCTAAGCCCCTCAGATCCTTTACTAAGGTATCATCATAAACACTATTAGGAGAACTGAAGCTAACAACCGAATATCCAATTAACGCTGAAATAAGTGATCTTGACTGATCAATTTCAACCTGATAAGCTCCCAGACTATTCCTACGAAGAGTAATCAGATTGCGAGGATGATTAAGAGTATGGGACCCTATTTCAAATCCTTCACTTGCAACTTCTTGCTTCTGTTGCGGACTCATGTATTGATGAGCTCCATCTGACCAATCAACACCAATCACAAAAAAGGTGGCCGGTACTCTCCATCTTTTTAAAACCGGTAGAGCATGGATATATTGACTAAGCAATCCATCATCAAATGTCAAGGCAAAAAGCTGCTTTGCTGATCCTGACTTTTCTCCTCTGGCTATTGCTGCCAAAGTCCTGATATCTACCGGTAATTTGCCCTGAACGATATGAGAAGCAACTATCCACTCTAAAAGATAAGCAGTGGAAGCGGTAGTTTCATGAAACATATAGATAGGACAATCAACGGATTGCTGTTCCGCATAAGCAGTGCCAATATCGAGTCTTGATAGCGCTGCAGCAGCCACTAATCCCTTTACCCAAAACCGTACCTTTCCACCAAATTCTCTCCTGGTCAATATTTCTTGCATATTAGTTTAAAATGCCCCGGTTGCCCGAGGCAAAATCAATTTTTATTTTTGCCCAACTTATTTTTAATACCTGGCACTAGCTCTTCCAGCTAACCAACTTGCATATCTGGGATATCTAGCTGAATTAATTTGATCACCAAATGATGATACTGCTCTAAACCTTCTAAATGTCCCATTAGGTCTCTGTCTTTGATTGGTGGCTATTCTGGCGACTTCTCTTCGTTCAGCCGGGCTCATCGAAATTAGTGGAAACTGTTCTTCTCTTTCAATTGCCAAATTAGGCACTTGTTCTCCTCCTTGGCACACTCTTTGATGAGCTCTCACCACCAACCGAGTCATCTCAGGTTTATCACTCCCAAACCGTCCAGCATAGCCGGTATTATCCATACTCTCCCAAAGCGCATCTGCCCGAGCTAAAGGTAATTCTTTATTTACCATCTTTGTTGTTTTCTTCTACTACCTCGCCCTCAACCGCTTCTTCCTTTTTAGGAGCTTCTTCTTCATCTTGTGTTTGTTCCCCGTCTGCTTGCCCTGCTGTACCCTGTCCACTATCACCTGCGCCCTGCTTCTCATACATGGCTGCACCTACTTTTTGCAAAGCATCTGAGAGTGCCTCCATTTTAGGTTTTAAATCCTCAGCAGAAGCAGTCTGTATGACTCCTTTTAAATCATTTAATTTCTGTTCAACATCAGTTCTTACCTCAGAGGAAACCTTATCTCCGGCTTCTTTTAAAGACCTCTCAGCTGTAAACACCAAAGTATCTGCCTGGTTTCTTGTTTCTACTTCTTCTTTTTTCTTTTTGTCTTCTTCGGCATGAGCTTCTGCTTCTTTAGTCATCTTTTCTATTTCGTCCTTAGATAAACCGGTGGAACCGGTGATAGTTATTTTTTGCTCCTTGCTGGTAGCCTTATCTTTAGCCGAAACATTTAAGATGCCGTTGGCATCAATGTCAAAAGTGACTTCGATTTGCGGAACCCCGCGCGGCGCAGGAGGAATACCGTCCAAAATAAATCTCCCCAAAGACTTGTTATCCGCAGCCATTTCTCTCTCACCCTGCAAAACATTAATCTCAACAGAAGTTTGATTATCTGCAGCTGTAGAGAAAATTTCGGATTTGGAAGATGGAATGGTGGTGTTTCTGACGATTAGCGGAGTTCTAATTCCACCCAAAGTTTCTATACCTAAAGTCAAAGGAGTTACATCCAAAAGCAAAACATCCTTAACTTCCCCGCCTAAAACTCCACCTTGAATTGCAGCCCCAACAGCCACCACTTCATCAGGATTAATCCCTTTATGCGGTTCTTTGCCAAAGAAATCCTGCACTGACTTTTGCACGGCCGGCATCCGGGTCATTCCGCCAACCAAAATTACCTCATCTACATCCTTTGCTCCAATTTTTGCATCTTTCAAACAAGCCTTAACAGCTTCAAAGCTTTTATCGATTAAGGGTTGAATCATTGATTCAAGTTTGGCCCGGGACATTTTCGTTTCCAAATGTTTGGGGCCACTGGCATCTGCAGTCACAAATGGAATGGAAACTGTCGCTTCCTGTGTTGAAGAAAGTTCAATTTTTGCTTTTTCGGCAGCATCTCGCAGCCGCTGAAGCGCCTGGCGGTCATTTTTAAGATCAATTCCTTGTTCTTTTTTGAACTGCTCTGCTAGAAAATCTAAAATTACCTGGTCAAAATCATCTCCGCCCAAGTGAGTATCGCCGTTTGTAGATTTAACTTCAAAAACCCCCTCACCCAAATCCAAAATAGAAATATCAAAAGTTCCCCCTCCAAGATCATAAACTGCAATGGTGTGAGCATGGGATTTATCCAGACCATAAGCTAAAGCTGCTGCGGTTGGTTCATTGATAATCCTTTTAACATCCAGACCTGCAATTTCGCCGGCCTGTTTAGTAGCTTGACGCTGGGCATCGTCAAAATATGCAGGAACAGTAATCACAGCATCTGTCACTTTTTCGCCCAAATAGCTTTCAGCGTCAGCTTTTATTTTTTGTAGAATCTGGGCGGAAATTTCCTGCGGGGTATAATCATGACCTTCAACCTCCACTACAGCCATTCCTTCCCTTCCTTCCTTAATTGTGTAAGGAAGCCATTTTATATCCCGTTGCACCTCAGGATCTTTGAATTTTCTTCCCATTAATCTTTTAATGGAAAAAATAGTTTCTTTGGGATTAACGACAGCTTGACGTTTGGCAACTCTTCCGACGATATTTTTGATCGGATTAACAACAGAAGGGATAATATTTTCACCTTCGGCAGAATGGATAACTTTGGGCTTTCCACCCTCCATCACTGCTACACAGCTATTAGTTGTACCTAAATCTATCCCGATGATTTTAGCCATTTATTTCTTCTCCTTTCTTTCCTACCACCACTGCTGCCGGCCGCAACACTTTACCGTTTAAAGTATAGCCCGGCCTTACTACATCTAGTATTTTATTATCTTCCCCTACCTGCGTGTCAAGCGCCTCATGAAGGGCTGGATCAAATACTCCGTCTGCAGATATTTCACCCAACCCTTCTGACTGTAACACCGACTGCAGTTCTTTTACTGCCAGCTCCATACCTTTATACCAACCGCTTTGTTTTTCCTGTTCAGATGCCCCGGCTAAAGCCTTATCCAAATGATCCAAAACCGGCAGGAGTTTAACCAGCAGTTCACTGATCCCCCATTTTGTAAGCTCCGATCTTCCCTCTATCACCCTTTTTTCCAAATTATGGTAATCAGCTACGGCTCTTTTTAACTGATTCTCTAAATCAGCAACTTTCACTTCCAGTTGTTCAATTTTCGTGTTTTCTTGCTTTTTACCCATACTACTTACTACATTCTACATACTACTAAATTCTCATTGCTTCAGTTAACATATTTCTGACATATTTTACATAAGGCAAAACCAGCGGGAAATTCATCCTGGCTGGACCTATCACCCCAACCACTCCGGTTTTACCTTCATTCGCATCATATTTTGTAAAAACAAAGCTTGTCGGCCGCAAATATTCAAATTCCATATCTTCGCCAAACAAGATATGCACCGGATCAGATCCGACAGCCCTCCCGATAATTTCCTGTAACCTGGGGTTTTCATCAAAAAGCGACAGAACAAATCTGGTCACATCAATATCATAAAATTCCGGCCAATCCAAAATGTTTGCCGCACCGGCATAGAATATTTGACCTTCATCATCAATTACCAAACCTAACATATCAAGCCTTTGGGCCAGCGATAAAACAGCCTCTTTCAAAAGCCTCTCTTGTTTATATCTTTGCGACATCAGTTTCTCTTTAATCGAAACTTCAGCCGCAATTGGAAGCTGTTTTTCGTTCATCAGCTCAGCAATATAAAATCTCATCCCTGTTGATGTTGGCGCCCTTCCGGCAGACGTATGGGGCTGACGGAGATACCCGCTGTCTGTTAAACGTCCCATTTCAATTCTAATAGTGGCAGGGGAAACCCCCAGATTATATTTTCTTTCAATAATCTCAGATCCAACCGGCTCGGCAAACTCGATATATTCTTCTATTATTGCTTTTAAAAGTGCTCGTTGTCGATCTGAAAGTTCAGCCATACTAATAAACTAGCAGTAGTTTACATCGACTGCTAGTTCTTGTCAAGACTCTGATTTAGTCCGGGTTAAAGAGTCTAAACCGCCAATTCTTTTCCCTGATAATTTCTCAAACTTTTATTCCGCCAGGCAATCAAGGAGGTAATGAGTATTACCCCAACTCCCCCAATCACAACCGATGCAGGCCCGCCGATGACTTTTGCTAAAAACCCTGCTTCAATTTCCCCCAGTTGGGGCCCACCCTGGAAGAAAATCCTCATAATCGAAACCATCCTCCCCCGCAAATGATCCGGTGTTATAAGCTGTCTAATAGTGTTCCTGATAACCGAAGAAATCATATCTCCGAATCCCGCCAGACTTAAGAAAAACAGAGACAATGGTAAATTTTTGGACAAACCAAAACCGATCGTTGCCGCGCCATAGAGAATAATGGAAATAATAATCATCTTGCCTTGATTTTTAAGCCGGTGGTAGTGGAAAAAAGATAGTAACAATCCCGCAACAACAGCTCCTACTGCAGGCGCAGAATACAAGAGTCCCAACCCTTCAGGACCAACACGCAAAATCTCTTTTGCAAAGATAGGCATTAAAATATTTGCTGTCCCAAAAAATGTTGCCAGAAAATCCAATATCATTGTTGAATATAGAATCGGGGTGGATACAACAAACTTAATCCCGTCCAGAATCGAGTTTAAGTTAAACTCAACTGCTTCAGTTTTTAAATTCAGCGGCACCTTAATCGTAAGGATGCTGCCAGTAAAAATTAAAAACGAAACGGCATTCAAAAGATAAACCGATGCTACTCCAAATCCTCCTATCAAAAACCCTGCTATAGCGGGACCGATCAAAACAGCGGATTGAAATTGCAGAGTATGTATGGAAACAGCATTCATAAATAACTTTTTAGGCAACAGGTTCGGTAAAACTGCCTGTCTGGCGGGGAGTGAAAACGAAGCTGCAATTGAATTCAGCATCAGCATAAAATAAATTATCAATGGATTAATAAAATGAGTTGCAGTTAAAAAAAACAAAATAAATGCGATCAGAGATAAAGTGCTTTGGCTCAAAATTAAAAGTTTTTTCCTGTCTGCTTTATCTGCAACCAAACCTCCAATTAAAGAAAAGGCAAGCACCGGCAAAAAATTCGCAAGACCGATTAAACCTAACGAAGCGGGATTCCGGGTCAACTCATAGACTTGCCATGCTACCGCCACTATTTGCATCTGATTGCCAATCTCCGAAATAAATGTTCCGAATAAAAAATTCCTAAAAACCGGAATTTTAAGGGTTATAAATGGTGAAATTTTAGGTGCCATAGAAACTTAATATTTTAGTATACCTGAAATATTTATAGAAATTGTAGTATCATGAGCCTATGAAAACATTACTAATTGGTAAAAATGCAAAAAACATAATAGGGCTTGTAAAAAGCTTCGGTTTTGAAATAGTTCATTCCAATCCTGACGTAATCATAAGTTATGGTGGAGACGGTACTCTTTTGTATTCAGAAAGAATTTATCCGGGAATTCCCAAATTACCTATTAGGGCCAGTTCCGTTTGTAAAAAATGTCCCGAACATGATGAAAAAACTCTATTAAAGCGCCTGCTTGAAGGAGGGTTAAAAACAAAAGAGTATAAAAAGCTGGAAACTACAATTTTATATCAGACATTTACAGCATTAAATGATTTTGTCATCAGGAATGCCCAACCTATACATACTATCCGTTTCCAGGTGACGAGCGAAACGAGTCATCCTGAGCGATCCGGCGGAAGCCGGAGAGTCGAAGGATCTATAAATAATCAGCTTTTCATTGGAGACGGAATAGTTTTATCTACTCCTTTTGGCTCCACCGGTTATTTTAAAAGCATCACCGGACAAACTTTTAAAAAAGGTTGGGGGTTAGCTTTTAACAATACTACTGAAAAAATTCCAGCTGTTTTTTTCAAGGATGAGGATACAGCTACTTTTAAATTGGTTAGGGGAGCTGCCACTCTGTCTTTTGACAATAATCCTGATATTTTTAAAGTTGACGAGGGATCAGAATTAATCTTTAAATTATCAAACCAAGTCGCCAAAATTTATGAGGCAGAATCCCTAAGATGTCCCAGTTGTAAAATTATCAGAGGTTAATTAAATCAAACACCTCAGACAAACTGCTCAATACTTTATCTGCCAAACTAAAATCCCCATCTTTTGTGTACTGACTGGGAATTGCAAAAACTTTCATTCCAGCTAACTTGCCTGCTTGAACTCCTTTTGGTGCATCTTCTAGCACTAAACATTCACTAGGGCTTACCCCTAATTTTTCTGCAGCTAGTAAATACACATCAGGTGCTGGTTTACCTTGTTTGACTTCTTCAGCAGAAGCTAATTTATCAATCATCTTAGCAACTCCCAGATCTTGAATAATTTTTCTTATCGTTTCTAAGTAAGAACTGGAAGCAATTGCAACTTTGTAATCGTTTTGCTTCAAGTTTGCCAGCAGTTCAATTAGACCTGGTTCTGGTTCTAGACTTGTCAGCAGTTCTTTAACCCTTGCTTTCTTAACCATAACAAGCTCTTGAGCAGATATAGGTAAACTAAATCTCAACACCATATCCTTTGCTCCATCAATATCAGGAGTTCCAATATACCTTCTGGTATTTCCCTCCTCTGTTAAATGTTTGCCATATTTCCCCAGTGCATAATTAAAAGCCCGAAGGTGTATAGGTTCAGTGTCCACCATCAGTCCATCCATATCAAAAAGCACTGCTTTAATTTTATTCATATTAAACAACTGCTCCTTCTAAAAATTTTAATTCTTTTTTGGCAGTATCAAAAGAAACTTTGATACCAATTGGCATGGGGATATTGACGGTAAAATGGCCAAAATCCATATTAGCCATGATAGGAAAATTATAATCTTTCAAAATTTCCAAGACCATTTCTTTTAGGGTAGGTTCTACTACTTGTTGTCTCAGCGGTTTGGAATATTTAATTTTTCCAATCAACATCCCGTTTATTTTTTCAAAAATCCCCATATTTTTTAGCTGATAAAGATATTGGTAGATTTCTGATAAATCTTTACCAATTTCTTCCCAAAATAACACACCACCTTCAAACAAATCCAAATTAGGAAAATATTTTGTACCGGATAATGTAGAAATTCTTTCTAAAATTCCTCCCATCAAATGGCCAGAAGCTTGCCCTTTTTTCCATTCTTCCCATTCAGTGATTGGTTTTATTATTCCGGGAGCTTGAGTTTTGGTTAGAAACTTCAAAAATAGTTCTTGGTTTAGCTTAGGCCAGTTTTCCATTCCTTCCTTCAATTCCCTGCCGAATCCATAACTTAAATCATCCATATGGAATCCCACCATACCGCATCTTTCAAAAATCGCCAGATGATAAATAGTCGTATCAGACATCCCAATAAATGGTTTTGGATTTTGGACTATCAAACCATAATCTAAATGTTCTATCACCGAGATTGCAGAATATCCTCCAGTATGAGCCATAATTGCCCTAATCTGTTTATCTAAGAACATGGAATTTATATCTTGGGCTACCTCTTTAGGGGTTCCTGCCATCCACCATCTCTTCTGGCCAATAGTTTTCCCTTCTTTAATCTTAAAACCCATTTCCTGAATCAACTTTTTCCCTTTTTGATATTTCTCTTTATGGGTATCAAGGACTGGCAAAGATGAAGCCACAATCCCAATGGTATCTCCTAGACAAAGTTTTGCAGGTTTTATTATTTTCATAAATTAAGATTTTAAAACGCTTAAAAATGCTTCCTGCGGTATCTGTACCCTACCGATCGTCTTCATTTTCTTTTTACCCTTTTTCTGTTTTTCCAAAAGTTTGTCTTTTCTGGTCCTATCTCCTCCATAAAGTTTAGCTGTAACATCTTTTCTGAAAGGACTGACTGTTTCCCTGGCAATAATAGTCCCGCCAATAGCAGCTTGAATTGCAATAGTAAAATTTTGCCGAGGCAGCACTTCTTTTAATTTTTCCACCATCCTCCTGCCAAAACTTTCCGCCTTAGGTCTAAAAACAATAGTTGAGAGAGCATCTACTTTTTCCCCGGAAACCAAAATATCTACCCTGACCGCATCCGCTTCCCGAAAATCCAAAAACTCCCAGTCCAGGGAAGCAAAACCGGAAGAAACTGATTTTAATTTATCATAAAAGTTAGTCACCATCTCAGAAAGCGGCATCTCATACAACAGTTCAACTTGGATCCCAAAGTGCTGCATGTTTAAAAACTTACCCCTCTTATCTTGTACTAATTCCATAACCGAACCGATATAAGTTTGTGGTACAAAAATCCTTAAATTTACCCATGGTTCTTCTAAATTCTTGATATTGGTTCCTTGCGGCAAATCGCTTGGTGAAATAATAGGTTTTCTATCCAGCAAATATTCAACTGACGGAGCAGTCGCCAAAAGATCGACATTAAATTCTTTTAGTAACCTCTCCTGTACCACCTCTGCATGAAGTAACCCTAAAAACCCGCATCGAAAACCGGCTCCTAAAGCTCGTGATTGCTCCGGAGTATAAGAAAAAGCAGGATCAGTTAATCTAAATTTAGCCAAAGCTTCTTTCAATTCAAAATACTCGTCAGCGTCTATGGGAAAAAGTCCCACAAAAACCATTGGTTTAACCTGCTTATAACCTGGCAAAGGTTGTATATCGTTTATCGTTAATCGGTTATCGTTTTTGTCTTCCGATGTACCATATTCGATATTCGATAAACTTGTTATTGTATCACCAACTCTGACTAAATCCGGCTCTTTAATGCCTGTGGCAATATAACCTATCTCTCCTGCTTTTAGACCGTTATTTGGAATAAGCTGAGGAGCAAAAAATCCGGTTTCCAGGATATGGCCCGAAGCTTTAGTCCCCAGAAAAATAATCGGGGCTTGAGTTTTTGGTGTCTGGCCTTCAACAATTCGTACCTGGGCAACCACCCCTTTAAAGCTGTCAAAAAACGAATCAAAAACAAGAGCCCGAAGGACTTGCAGTCCTGAGAAGCTTTGTGACAAAAGATCTATTTTAGGCGGAGGCACTTTTTCAATTATTATTTCCAAAAGCTTCTGCACACCCTGACCAGTCTTGCCTGACACTAGCAATATCTCCTCTGCTGCAAATCCGAATGTTTCTATAAGTTGTTTTTTTGTTGATTCAATATCCGCATTCGGTAAATCAATTTTATTTATTACCGGAATTAACGTTAAATTTTGCTCTAGAGCTGCCAAACCGTGTGCCAAAGTTTGCGCTTGAATACCCTGGGTTGCATCTACTAAAAGTATTGCGCCTTCAACTGCTGCCAGAGCTCTGGAAACCTCATAAGAAAAATCAACATGTCCCGGTGTATCAATCAGGTTTAGGACATATTCCACACCGTCTAAATTGTATTTCAATCTTACAGGAGCAAGTTTTATAGTAATACCACGTTCACGCTCCAGCGCCAAAGAATCTAAAAGCTGCGGCTTCATTTTATCCGGTGGAACCGTATGGCAAATCTCCAGCAGCCTGTCTGCCAAAGTAGATTTACCGTGGTCAATATGAGCAATAATTGAGAAATTTCTGATATTCACAGAGGGTATTGTAGCAAATTCAACCTAAACAGTCTCAGACAGAATTTCTTTAGACTTCAACTTACTTTGCAGTCTCCCAAATCTTTTAATAAGTTCAACATATGTATCCAATTCCCGCACCTTCAAAAATCTAACCAATGCTACATATATAGATAAAGCAAATAAGGAAGAAATCCCGGTCAAAGCCAAAAGATTGACAGTTTTGGTGGTATCGAAAATTACAGCATCTAAAAGCTTTACTGGAATATACAAAGAAACACCCATAACTACAGTTGCCATAAGCATTTTCAAAAGAGGAATTAACACCATTTTTAAATTAAATTTTCCTACCTTAAAATGAAGTGTCCCAAAAAGCAGGATTGCCGAGAGTACCGCAGAAACAGAATTGGCAAATCCTATACTCCAAACATCAAACTTTAAAATAACAATAGCATATAAACTCAGTACAATATTGACTGTCACTACCGCAAGAGAAACAATAACCGGCGTTTTCGTGTCTTTTAAGGCATAAAAACCTCTTACCAAAAGCAAAGAGATAGCTTGGGCAGAGAGGCCGATTGAAAGAAAAGCTAATGTTGCGCCGGTTAAAACCGTGGCTTCCCAGTTAAATTGAGAAGCGCCAAAAACAAGCCTGACAACCGGAATTCTAATTACAATCAGAATTGCTGTTGCCGGCAGCGTCAGGAAAAGAATTTGGTGTAAAGTTGTAAGAATAGTTATTTTAAATTCTTCAATTCTTCCTCTAGCTCTTTCTGAAGAGAGAACAGGCAAAGCAGCTTGAGCCAGCGTTGCCCCGAAAAGACCTATTGGTACAACTTGTAAATGTTGTGCAAAAGTCAGATATGTCACAGACCCCACAGAAGCAACTGAAGCCAAAGCTAGTCCTACTGTTTCATTAATTTGTTCGGCAGAGAGTCCAATCGTCCTAACGCTCATCAGTCTCATTATTTCTTTTACTCCCGGATTAAAAAATTTGAGAGGGAATTTAAACCTGAAACCCATAGACCAAACTAATGGTATTTGTACTGCGGCATGCAAGAATGCACCTATTACTACACCATAAGCCGCACCCATAATACCCATCTGCTTGGACAAAAAAACAATACCTAAAATAATTCCAAAGTTATAAAAGACAGGTGACAGGGATGGAATAATAAATCTTTGAAAAGATTGCGAAATGCCAATAAAAAAAGATCCCAGCACTAAAATAACCTGACCAAATAAAATAACCCGTGTTAACTGCACAACTTGTATTTGCCTTGAAGCAGTAAACCCCGGCGCAATAAAGCTGGCAATGATAGGTTGGGCAAAAAAATAAATTAAGATTGTTGTAAAAATAAATATAACTAAAGACACATTTAAAACTGCCCTTGCCATCTCAAAAGCATCCTCTTTACCTTTATTCTCCAGATGTTCAGTAAATACCGGTATAAAAGCTACTGATAGTGCACCAAGAATAATTATCTGAAATATTAAGTCCGGTAATCTAAATGCCGCCCAAAAAATATCTATTTTTTCCGGCAAAAACACATGTGCCAGTAAACGATCACGGATTAAACCTAAGACTTTGGATAATATCATCGTTGTCATGATTATTGAAGCTGCCGATAAAATTGATGTTTGTCTGGAATAAAGAAGCGAAAAAAGATTTTTTACCATAAATAAGATTTTAGCATTCTGGCTTGTGCAAAGAAAGAAGCTGTGTTACTATTCCCCTCATGCCAATTAGATCAGCAGGTCGCTTTCGCTAAGGCGAATTGCGCTCCTCTGATATAATCGTCATAAATAAATTTATGCCAATTATAAAATCAGCAATTAAAAAGGTGCGCAAAGATAAGACAAGAACAGCCCGTAACAAAAAGCGGGAGGCCGCCTTAAAAGCTTTAATAAAAAAAGTAAGAACAAGCAAAACAGCCAAAGATTTACAGGCCACCTTTTCTGCCTTGGATAAAGCCGCCAAGGTACACTTAATTCATCCAAATAAGTCTGCCCGATTAAAGTCACGACTATCAAAACTAATCTCGCAAGGAGTAAATATCGCTCCTAAAAAGTCCGTCAAAAAAACTCCTGTTAAAAAAGCTAAGTAGTTTTCAATCGTGTATTATCCTAGTATAATGAAGTCATGCCCAAATCTAAACCCGTTCTGACTCTTAATCTAAACCTGCTTAAACCACAAAGTAATCCTGAAAAACTTCCGGTTAAGCTTATTAGCTGGTTATTTTCCAGCGGACGCTACATCTTTATTGCTGTTAATGCGCTGGTTTTAATTGCTCTTGTTGCAAGATTTAAATTCGATGCAGACTTAGCAGCAAAAAATGAAGCTATCGCAGAACAAATTCCTTACATCGAAAGCTTAAAGTCTTATGAGCTTTTAATCAGAGATACTCAACTTAAATTATTAACAATAAATACAATAAAAACAAATACGCTCGATTGGCAATTACTTTTGAAAAAAATTGCCGACCAAATTCCTACAAGTATTACTTTATCAAGTATTAACATTGATACAAACCTTGGCAGTGCCAATATCCATATCTCCGGCCAGACGTCATTTAACAGCGATATTGCCAACTTTATTGCCGGCTTAAAAATGGACAACGCTTTTAGCGATGTCAACCTTTCAAGCATTAGCATGGAACAAGACACTATCAAATTTGCTATTGATGCCTCGGCTAAACCGACAGCTTCAGGAGGAAGTAAATTGTAATCGTATGCACAATAGATCTACTCTCTATTCGCGGTATTTTACATATATTAAGCCAATTACTAAACTCCCTATTGTTAAAAATTACGGATCAACAATATTAAGTCTTTTAGTTATCACAATACTCATATATTTTGCGATCAAACCAACTGTAGAAACTATTCTTGTCTTACAGAAAAAGATAGCGGATGCAGATGCGATTTTACAAAAAGTCACTCAAAAAGCAAATAATCTCTCTTTAGGCAAAAAAAATTATGATAATTTAGATCAGAAAATTAAAGACAAAATTTCTGCTGCAATTCCCGACTCAATCAATTTAAAATCAATATCACAAACCCTTGAACAAACAACTAAGAATCACGAGGCGTCGGTATCGGCATTACAAATCCAGCCGTTTGCGATAGAAACTAAAATCACAGATAAATTGGGTGTATTGGCTGAAGCGAAATTTACTTTTAACGCGGAAGGTAATTATAACAACTTAACCGCGCTCTTGCAGGACTTGAAAACGAGTAACCGGTTAATCTCTATTGACAGTTTATCTTTATCGAAAACCAGCGACAGCAAATCATTAATTTTATCTTTATCAGGAAAAGCATTCTATCTAAAATAATATGTTACGCAAAGAGTGGCTGATAGCTGTTATAATAACTTTTATTACGATTAGCGCATGGGTTATATTCGATATTTTTCATACGCGCTCCCAGGTGGAAATACCTCAAAAGCTGCAAGAAATTATCGTACCAATTAGTCCAGACTTGGATACCAGCAGCGTAGAATCACCATGACAAATTTCTTCAACAAATTTAAAATACCAACGCTTCTTGGTTTAAGTATAATCATTCTAGGAATAATAAGCGGGCTTTATTTAGTTTTAAGAGAGCAAGTTTTTTTGTCACAAGCCGCACCTGATTTGACTCCACGAGATGTTGCTATTACGAACATCACGGATGATTCGGCAGTAATTTCCTGGCAAACAAATACTGCCACTAAATCTTTTATCACCTATGGCCAAAAAAATCCCGGAGAACAAACAGTGCTAGACGATAGGGATGCTAATCCCACACCGTCTGGTGCGAGGCCCAAACCCCGTTTAATCCATTATGTGACACTAAAAAACCTGCTTCCTAACACTAACTATTTATTTAAAATTACATCCGGCAAGTTCATATCAGAAGTAATGAAATTTGACACTGCAAACCCTCTAATTAATCAGGCTGGATTTACACCAGTCATAGGTTCTGTAATAGACGGCAATAACCCGCTAAATGATGGCGTTGTTTATTTATCAATCCAGGATGCTGCAACCCAGTCTTCTTTAATCAAGTCTGGCGGCAATTTTTTGATCCCTATCGCCCAAATCCGCAAAACAGACCTTTCTGATGTATTTCCATTAACAGAAGAAACAATTGCTAAATTGACTATCAACTCCGACAAAGGAAACGCAAGTATCCTCTTCAAGTTACAAACTAATTCATCTTCTCTTCCTCCCGTTAAACTAGGTCAAGATCTTGATCTGACTATACTTACTGAAACACCGCTGCCTTCAGCCATCAAGGATTTAGATAAATATGATTTAAATAGTGACGGAAAAATAAATTCAACCGATTATGCAATACTGTCTTCATGTTTCGGCAAACAACCAAATACTGCTTTACCAGGGAATAGATCGTGTGCAAAAACAGATATTAATACAGATGGGGTAATTAATCAAAAAGATCTGGATTTGATGTCTCAAAAACTCAAATCATTAGGCTCCCAATGAATTTATTAACCAGTAAAAATTCTGCCTGGTCTTTTTCCAATAAACCTGACTTAATTTTAAATTCAATTTCTAAAATATCCCTGTAAAGATTTATTAATCTTTCTTTGCTAAAATTACTTCTTTGTTTGGCAAGTTTTTGCTTAACAAAGGGAGGCGCGGTTTTAGGAGTAACTACCAAATTCCGCAACAGATAAAAAACCATAGTTATGAGATAGTGGACATCGAAATTTGCTTTTTTTAATTTCTCCACTTCTAAGAAAGCTTTTTTATCATGAGCTGCCAAATAATCCAAAAATGGAAATACGGAAATTTCTTTACTTTCCGGGAAAAACAGGTATTCAAACCCCGGCCATTTTTTTGTATCTATAATATGATCAAACCATAGGATTAGAGTAGTTGGTAGTTGGTAGTTGGTAGTTGGTGGTTCAAAAACATCAATTGGGTTTTCCCAGATAATCAACCTTTCCTCGGAAAACATAGGAACCGTCATTAAATTGGCAATTACTTGTCCTGAACTTGCTTGAGCATCAAAAACTACAACATTATCAGGATCAAATTTCTTGCGCAGTTCTCCTAATTTCCTTCTGGAAGCTTCAATTGCCGGTCCGTGCAGCACCAGTAGCTTCATATTCTGTTATTTGCCCTTCGAGTATCTTTTTAACATATCCTTGTATAATAGAAAAGTCATCATCTTGAGATATCAAAACATAAGCGCCTCCATACTCATCACGCGGAGGATTAATCAACAAAGAAGTTACATTGTCTGATAAACCTGATTTTGGAGAAGCATCTAAAATAAAACTGTGAATTTTGCCGATTTTGCGAGACAATTTATAGAATTCAAGTGCATCTTTTATAGAAATGTCGGTGTCTATGCTTTTACCTAATGTTTTAACTAAATCCGAAACTTTCTGAGGGCTTGAGAGAGTTTCTAAAGATAGCAATCGACTCCTGACTGCCTCAATCACTTTTTGCTGTCTTTTTGACCTGGCAAAATCTGATGCCTCACCGTTTGTACCATGTCTTGACCTGACAAAAGCCAAGGCCACTGCCCCATTCATATGCATCTTACCCTGACTAAAACTAATATGTTCATATCTACAACTAAAATATTTAATTCCTTTATCTTCTTCTGCCGCATCTGTGGCGATTTGTCCTTCAGGATTGATTAGAACTTTTCTTTTACCAGGATCAATATTTAATTTTTTTGCTTCTTCTTCACTAAATTCCATCTCTTTCTCGCTATTTCCACAAAGGTCATCTTCTTTCCCTTGAATCGGGTATAGATAATCATCAAAAGACTTTTCAACTGCTACATCTATTCCGTCTATTGTGTCAATTGCTTGTACAAAACCCCTAAAATCTACTCTTAAAGAGTAGTGAATAGGCAAACCTAAAATATTACCCATGACAGTTTTAGAAAGCCCCAAACCATTATTTTGCGAAAGACCAATTTCATACACTGCATTTACTTTGCTTTTAAAAGAAGGCAGCCATAAATCCCTGGGAATAGAAAAAAGATAAACCTGATCGGTTTTAAGATTATATGAGGCAACCATAATCGTATCTGTTAAAGTTGGTCCCTCATGGGTCCCGCCGGCTATTCCCAACAGTAAAATATTAACCCTGCCATCAGTACTTTTGAGTGCGGTACCAGAAATAATGGAAGAAACATAGGAATTGGTTCCCGACAAAGTCGTTAGAAAAATGGCAAGTGATATTAAAATTCCTACTACGATTAGTACCGGCAATAATTTTTTAATCGCCTGCCTTACTCTTCTAACCTTCAAGGGATTATCTTTTTCGCTTTTGCCTAACCTTAAGGGCCTTAAATTATCCACTTAAATCAGCTCCATAACTTTACATATTTTGATAAACTCCTCCGCATCTAAAGAGGCTTTACCGATTAGCAGTCCGTTAATGTTAGATTGAAATATGAAAGCTTTGGCATTTTCACTGGTAACGCTTCCGCCATACAATACCTCTAATCCGGCAGGTGCCGGACCATGTTTTTCTTTCAAAACCCCTGCCACCTGATTGGCGTTTTCCGGGGTATCCGGATTACCTGTACCAATAGCGAAGATCGGTTCATAAGCAATCAATTTACATCCCTCCGGCACCGGAGTATCTGAGCTTTGAACACAAACTACAGGAATAATGCTGTATGCATTTGCCTGAGCAACTTTTTTGGCCAACATTTCGTCTGTTTCCCCAAAATTTTGTCTTCTTTCAGAATGGCCCAAGATTGCCAAATCAATTAACTCTTTTAGAAGTTCTGCACTCTCTTCTCCTGTATAGGCACCTGCACCAAGAGGCGATAAATCCTGCGCTCCAACTATAAGAGGAAAATTACCTACAGTGATGGCTTTTTTCACTTCTGATAGAGCGCTAAAGCTGGGACAAACTACTACTTTAAAATTTTCTCTTTTGGGTAGATTTGGCCCCACTTTTGAAATCCAATCAAGTGCCTCAGCAATATTTTTGTTAGATTTCCAATTAGCTATGATCCAAATATTTTTCATATAAGAAAAAACCAGCGAAGTCAGTAGCAATCAAAAAATGTGATGCAGTTGAGCGCACCACCGAAATACATGTCTTTAAGTTATTGCTTGGCGCGAAACAAATCCCAAGCGAGCGACTTGGTCGCGCGAGCGGTTTTTTGTGCACTGACAAGCTGGTTAACATTAACCCCACCAGCCATACTTTTGTAAGTTTATCATGAAATCATTACTCACTTCTATGCCTTCTTGTTCCAAAAGTGCTTTCTGTAATTCTTTTGGATGATCCAGACATTTAGTAGAAATAAACCCGTGTCTATTGACTACTCTATGCCAAGGAGAGCTATCAATATTAAAATGCAAAATCCCACCCACCAGCCTTCCGCCTCTCGGAATTCCTGCCAAAGTGGCCACAGTACCATAAGTGGTAACTTTACCATAAGGAATCTTATTAACGATTTCAATAACACGATTTTTGAAGTTCAACTTTTAAATAGAGCTAAAAGATCTGCTTTTGAAGTAACACCAATCTTTCGACCAACTTCTTTTCCATCTTTTAAAACAACATAGGTAGGAATACTCATTACTCCATATTCGCTAGCTTTACTTTGATTCTCATCAACATTGATTTTCTCTATCTCTACTTTGCCTTTAAATTCCTTGTCCAATTCTTCAATGACAGGTGTCATTATTTGGCATGGTCCGCACCAGGGAGCCCAAAAATCTAAAAGCTTAATCATAAGGGTAAAAATAATAACATGCTTTTTAAAAAAGTAAAAGGGGTGTTATACTGACTCCATCTATGCCCAATTCTCTTTTAAATGATCTAAATCCCGCACAACAGAAAGCTGTTAAAGCAACTGAGGGTCCGACTCTTATTTTGGCCGGAGCCGGTTCAGGCAAAACCAGAGTTTTAACCTACCGGGTGGCTTATTTAATTTCCGAAAAGAAAATTCCTCCGGAAAATATCCTGGTTTTGACTTTCACTAATAAAGCGGCCGGCGAGATGATGGAACGTATCAGGAAACTTTTGGCCAATGAACCGCTGGCAGCAAACCACGAACCAATGATGGGAACATTTCATAGTTTTTGCGCCAGGGTTTTGCGCCGGGACGGCAAAGTCTTGAAGTTGCCTCCCGGTTTTGCTATCTATGATGAAGGTGATGCTTTGGATGCTGTCAAAGAAGCTATGGGTAATTTAAATATCCCGCTTCAAAAAACTTCTCCTTTTTCTGTTAGATCCACTATATCAGGGGCAAAAAATGAATTAATTTCTTCTTTAGAATACCCTCAATATGCCCGGGGTTATTTTCAGGAAATTGTAGCGAAAATTTATTTGGAATATCAAAAAATTCTGGAAAGAAACCATGCTCTGGATTTTGATGATTTATTATTATATGTAATTAAATTATTCCAAGCCGAACCAGCAATTTTAACCAGATACCAAATTCAATTTAAGTATATTTTAATTGATGAATACCAGGATACTAATCCTGCTCAATATCTGATTTCAAAATACTTGAGTAACCGCCATAAAAATATTTGTGTTGTGGGGGACGCAAGCCAAAGTGTGTACTCGTTTAGAGGAGCAGATTTTCGCAATATTGTTAATTTCCAAAAGGATTATCCGAATGTAGCGATCTTTAATCTGGAACAAAACTACCGTTCCACTCAAAATATCCTGGATGCTGCCTTTGCTGTCATCTCCAAAAATAAATCTCATCCCATCTTAAAACTCTGGACCAAGAAAGATGGAGGAGAAAAAATAGAGGTAGTTGAAACAAGAAATGAGGTTGAAGAAGCTAATTTTGTCGTAGACAAAATAGTTCATAGTTCAGAGTTATTAGTTCATAGTAAAGACAAAAAAACTACGAACTACGAACTACGAACTCTAAACTCATATGCTATTCTTTACAGAACTAATGCCCAATCCCGGGCTCTGGAGGAACAATTCCTGAAAGTCGGCATACCTTATAAATTAGTAGGCGGGGTCAGCTTCTATGCCAGAAAAGAAATTAAGGATATTCTCGCCTATCTCCGTTTACTCCAAAATCCCGAAGATTCTATTTCTTTAAAGAGAGCCGAAAAAATTGGTAAAGGCAGATTATCAAAAGCGATAGAGCTTCGCTCTGTCATCCTGAGCGACAACGAAGGATCTAATTTATATTCTTCGGCTCCGCCTCAGAATGACAATCTGCCTTACACTACCTTAGAACTTTTAGACAAAATCCTACAGGCAACAGGGTATTTGGCATATCTTGATGACAGCAGCGAAGAAGGCAAAATGCGCGCGGAAAATGTTAAAGAGCTTCGCTCGGTTGCGGAACAGTTCTCTGATTTAACAGAGTTTTTAGAAAAAGTGGCTCTGGTGGAAAACGGCAACATACCTGGTCAAAAGCGAAAAACTAACAGCAAACAGCCGGTTGATGCCGTAACTTTAATGACTCTCCATAGCGCCAAAGGATTGGAATTCCCAATTGTTTTCATGGTTGGCATGGAAGAAGGTTTATTCCCTCACTCCAGATCCATGCTGGATGTCCGGGAACTGGAAGAAGAAAGAAGACTTATGTATGTCGGCATCACCCGCGCCAAAGAAAAACTTTATTTAACTTATACCGGGCAAAGATTGTACTTTGGTACACGAAGCAACAACCTGGTTTCCAGATTCTTAATAGACATTCCGGAAAACTTGATCAGTAGTAATACAAATTACAGAGACAAAGATCAACCCAATACAGCAAGTGATATATCAAACTCAATTGACGAAGATGACTGGTTAAACGCCTGAAAGGCGTCCTGAGCGATCCGGCGGAAGCCGGAGAGTCGAAGGATCTATACAATGGAAAAATATTTAGGAATTATTTTAATATTTGCGCTGACTACCTTTGCCAAAACTTTCTGGCAACCCCCTGCTATTTTGGGACAATCTACGGGATCTCCAATCAACAGTTTGCCGGTTAATCAACCTGTTCATACCGAATCCTCTTTTACAGAAAAACTGCAGGAAGAAACTGAAGTTCTAGCTAAGAAAACAGTTTATCAAGATGATCCGGAAACCGAAGCAGGTGAAGAAAAAGTCTTGGAAGAAGGAGCAGATGGTAAAAAAACAAAAATATATAAAATTACTTATTCAAAAGAGGGGGAAGAATATGAAAGAGAACTGATTTCTGTTGAAACAATACCTGCCGAAGATAAAAAAATTTTGCGGGGTACCAAAATAGTCTGGAAAACTTTACAGACTCCGGATGGAGAAATTAAATATTGGAAAAAAATGCGGGTTTATGCCACTCATTATGATTCTAGATGCCCGGGTTGCAACGAATGGACAGCCATAGGCATGAGGGCCGGCAAAGGGGTAATTGCCGTGGATCCCCAGGTAATAAAACTTCGAAGCAAGGCTTATGTTCCAGGATACGGCATGGCCATAGCCGGTGATACTGGTGGGGCAATTAAAGGCAATATCATTGATTTAGGCTTTGATGATACTCGCACTGCCGGCTGGACTGCAAGATTTGTGGATATCTATCTTTTATAATTGTTCACCCTGAATGAAATCGAAGAGTAGATATTTACTTACTTTAGGAATTTAAAAGTGGAAAGAATCTGATTACCAGTTTCCCCAATCACCCTGAATAAATACATTTTCCCATCTTTTGCCACATAAATAAATTTTGGTTTTCCGGGTTGATAATCAATAACTCCGGATTTGGCCGGCTGCCCTGAAATTGTGGCTTCTTCTTTTGGAGCTAAGACAACTTTTCCAGAATATGTAAAATCTCCCCAGACAAATGGATAATACCAATAATTTTTATACCAGTTATCAATACTTAAATTTTGCGGGTTATTAAAAACCCAAACAGTAAAAGGGTTTTGCTCGTAATCGTTATTTTTATCCAACACCACCGCTGCTCCTAAAAATTTTCCCGGCTCATATCCAACATAACCTTTAAAATTCTTCCTGAAATCACCATTGCCCCGCTTATTAAATTCATCTTCGGAATCATCTTTTGCGAAAAACCTCTTCGGGTATGTAAAACCAAAACCCAAACTTTGATTTGCATAATCACTGGACTGAAGAGTTTTTAAAGGAGCAACATTTGCATTAATAGCTGGCAAAGGATTTTTGCCTTTAGCGCTTAAGTAATAATAACCACCTGCCGCAAGAGCAGTTACAGCAATAAAAACCACTAGAAGTTGGGCAGAACCTCTTTGCATATAATCATCATAGATTAGCTCTTGCCAAAATACAATTATTTCTGTTATTATCGGTCAATGGCTAAACAGTCTCTTGTTAAACAAAAACCGAATTATCCATTTAGTACAGTTAATAATTTACTGGATAAATTATCTTCTTTAAAAAACTTCCGATCCTCAAAGAAATTTTATATTATCCTGATAATCACAGGATTGCTGCTTTTGGTAATATTCAAAAAGAATTGGTTTGTTGCTGCAACAGTAAATGGCTCACCTATCAATAATCTAGAGCTGCAGATGCGCCTTAATCGGGATTTCCGCTCTCAAACCTTAACTCAAATGATAAATGAGAAAATAATTTTGGACGAAGCTGCAAAAAATCATGCGGTAGTATCAGAGGCGGATGTTGATAAAAAAATCTCGGAAATAGAAACAAGTTTGGGCGGAGCGCAAACTCTGGACGCCATGCTTGCTCAACAGGGACAAACAAAGATAAGCATCAGAAATCAAATTAAATTGCAATTAACAATTGAAAAACTCTACGCAAACGATGCGACAGTTTCCGCGGAAGAAGTCACAAAATTTATAGAACAAAATCAAGATCAGCTGCGTGCAACAGATTCTGCAGGACAGGAAAAAGAAGCTTACGATAATCTCAAAAACCAAAAATTAACTCAAATCTTTTCAGAAAAATTCCAGGAACTTAAAACAAAAGCCAAAATCCAAATCTTCTGACGTTTTCGCGTAGCGAAAAGGCAAGGTTCTGCGAGCACGAAATAAAATATTCATATTGAAGTACGAAGCAGGTCCTTATATACTTGTCGCATGGATTTACGACCAATCGGCGACAAACAAAAATCACAGTACAACAAATTAGTTACTCATGTCATCCAGTCATACGAATGGGGAGAGTTTAGAAAATCTCTACAAATTCCGCTTCTGCGCTACGGCATATACCACGGAAACAAATTATCCAAAGCCTTCCAGCTAACTTTACATAAGATTCCCTTTACAAACCAATACGTCGGCTACCTCCCAAAAGGTCCATTCCCTAACAAAGAATTAGCAAAAGCTTTAAAAAAAATCGGCCAGGAAAATAATTGCGCTTTCATAAAAATAGAGCCTGATGTCATCGCTAACATTCATCCTGTCGTCCTGAGTGAAACGAAGGATATAAACCCAGAATTATATTCTTCGCTAATCGCTCAGAATGACAGCGTTGATACGAATTTTATCAAATCCCCTAAACCGTTATTTACTAAATATAATTTTATTGTTGATTTAACAAAATCAGAAGAAGAACTTTTAAAAAAAATGCACCCGAAAACCAGATACAACATCAAGGTTGCCCAAAAACATCGAGTAAGAGTGGAAGAAAGAAGGGACGATGAGGCTTTTGAAATTTATTTAAAATTATATTTTGAAACTACCAAAAGACAAGGTTATCATGGACATAATAAAAACTATCACCGCAAAGTCTGGCAAACCCTGAAAAATGCCGGCATGGCTCGTTTACTTATTGCTTACTACCAACTACCCTTAACTGCCTGGATGCTGTTAAATTTTAAAGGTACTCTTTATTACCCTTACGGCGGTTCTTCCAAAATCCACCCGGAGGTAATGGCAAATAATTTAGTGGCCTGGGAAGCTATAAAATTAGGTAAAAAAATGGGTTTTAAAAAGTTTGACATGTGGGGAGCCCTGGGTCCTGATGCAAATCCAAAAGATCCCTGGTTTGGCTTTCATAAGTTTAAACAGGGATATGGAGGACAATTAACAGAATATATCGGGACTTATGATTTGGTATTTAACTGGCCGGTATATTGGCTGTTTACTGCTGTAGACCGCTTAACTCCACTCAAAATTTTTTTGCTAAAATTGATTGGGAAATAATTCCCGTCATTGCGAGCGATTAGCGGGCAATCTTCCGCGACCACGGAAGATCTTTCGCTACGTTCAGGATGACACAAAATATGGATATATCACTCATTATCTCCGGAGGCATCTTAATAGGTTGCGTTATAGCCCTATCCTGGTTTGCCGGAACTGACGCACCGTTTGTTCCCACTAAAATGGATCAAATAAAAAAGATTTTGAAATTAGCTGGCGTAAAAAGAGGAAAAAAGTTTTATGAATTAGGATCCGGGGATGGCAGGGTTGTTTTTGCAGCAGCCAGCTTAGGAGCGCATTCAGTGGGCATTGAACAATCATGGCTGCGCGTTCTTTATTCTCGCATAAAATCAGCTTCCCAGACCACGCCTGGGAACGTAAAATTTTATCATGGCAATCTTTTTTCAAAAAATTATGCTGACGCTGATGTAATCTATATTTATCTTTTACCAAAAGGTGTTAAAAAATTAGAAGAAAAATTGAAAAAAGAATTAAAAAAGAAAACAGTAATCATTACCCAAACTTACCATTTTCCAAACTGGAAACCATATAAAAAAATAGATAGTTTCTGGTTTTATTCGCAATAATGGTTAACATTAATGCTACGGTCGTAATATTAATGTCAACTTAACGCTTGAATGGAAATGATTGATTTCGGTGAATTAGTTAACTGCTTTAAGTCATTTTTTCCCAAAACAAATAAACCCTTCGTTTCGCTCGGGACTATTTTGCTGATGCAAAATAGATCCTCAGTTCTTACCCCGCCGAAATCAGGTAAATATATCCCCGGCTCTATCGAAAAAACCATCCCTGTCTTTAAAATATCGCGGCTTTTGGAAGAAAGAGAGGGATGTTCGTGCACTTGTAAACCGATGCCGTGTCCCAAAGAATGAGGAATATTTGGATATTTTTGGGAAATAATAAAATCTCTGGCAGTTTTATCTGCATCAGAAGCCTTAACTTTTTTACCTGATTTAATTTTTGAATTTATAAAATCTATCGCTTTTTGCTGGGCTTTTAGTACTGTTTCGTATATTCTTTTTTGTTTATTAGTTGGTTTTCCAAAAATTATGGTCCTTGTCATATCTGAACAATAATTTTCAAGTTTCACCCCGAAATCAAGGAGGATAAACTGTCCTTCTTTTTTATCCAATTTAGTTTCTCCTGTTTGATGATGTGGTATGGCAGAGTTTCGACCAAAAGCAATAATCGGAGGAAAAGACAACTCTCCTCCATTTTTCTTGATAAATAATTCCAATTCATATGCCAATTCTTTTTCGCTAATACCTTCTTTTATTTTCCCTAAAATATACTTAAATGCTTTATCTCCTAATTTTGCAGCTTCCTCTATTTTTCTAATCTCATCATCAGTTTTAACTGATCTGTGAGATTTAATATCCAGATGCTTCATTTTCTTAAAATGTTTTTTTAACATCTTATGTTCTGAAACAGTTATTTCGTCTTCTTCTATCCCCAAAACTTTAAGACGGGCAAACTTTGCAAAAATATTTTTAAGAGAATTTTCACCAGTTAGTTCCAGTAATTTAAAATAGGGGACTTGTCTTTTTATTACACCCGAATACCTACCATCGGTAATGATGAATTGTTCATTTTTTGTAATAATTAAATATGCTTCTCGCTCATTTTGAGAAAAATTAGCATAGCCAGTAAGATAACAAATATTGGATACAGCAGAAATCAAAACTGCATCTAGGTTTTGTTTTTTAAGGTGTGATCTAACTTTATCTATACGGCATCTGAACATGTGGATATTATACCTGACCAAGCAATGATATAATCTCCCCGATGAAACTACTTCATTTTTCCGACCTGCATATTGGTATGGAAAATTATACCAGGTTGGATCCGGAAACCGGACTTTCTACCAGATTACTCGACTTTTTTAAGACTTTTGATTTTATAGTGGAAAAAGCTTTTGAAGAGCAGGTTGACGCAGTCATTTTTGCAGGAGATGCCTATAAAACCAGAGATCCAAACCCCACCCAACAGCGGGGATTTGGAGAAAGAATTAAGATACTGGCCAAAAAAATCCCTGTTGTGCTGGTGGTGGGAAACCATGACACTCCAAATGCAGAAGGCAAAGCCAATACTTTGGATATCTACTCTGCCCTGGAGATAGAAAATGTCTGGGTTTCAAGATTTCCGGAACTTTTGCAAATTAAGACCAAATCCGGCAATTTACAAGTTATTACTCTTCCCTGGCTCCATAAAAATGACTACAAGCAAGTTGCCGAAAAATTAAAACTTATGTATGAAAAAATTAAGCCTCCGCCAGCTGGCGGACCTGCAATACTGGCCTCGCATGCCGAAATTGAAGGTTCAGTTTTTGGGTCGGAAAAGGGACTGGCTATCGGAAACGATATCACAATTCCTCTGCCGCTTCTTCAAGATAAAAGGATCTCTTATGTGGCTTTAGGCCATATTCACAAACATCAAGTTCTTTCTAGTCCGGCAGGTGCCGGACCACTAATTGTTTACTCCGGTTCTCCAGAGCGGATAGATTTCGGCGAAGAGAAAGAAGAAAAAGGTTTTATAATAGTCGAGATATTAGCTATCAGTCGTCAGTCGTCAGATAAATTTGAAACAAGCTATAAATTTATTCCCTCAGGAGCAAGAAAATTTTTAACAGTTACTGTTAATTTAAAAACTACAGATCTTGACCCAACCCAAATAGTATTAGATGAAATTAAAAAGTGCGCTCTTGCTGATAAAATTATCCGGCTGGTAATAAATATACCGGCAGAGTTGGATAAAGATATTGAGATGGACAAAATTAAAAAAGCACTATCTTCCGCTCATATTTTAGCTGGAATTTCCCGAAACATTGAAAAAGTTGAAAGGGAAAAAATCGATTTAGGAAAAGATGTAGAAAGTTTAACTCCTATTGCTGCTTTAAAAAAATACTTTGAAGCAAAAAAATATTCCCCTGGCAAACAAAAGGAACTGGAAAATTACGCCGCAGCGCTTTTAGAAAACTAATATGATACCGGTAAAATTAAAATTATCAAATTTCACCAGTTATGCTGATAATCCGCCTGAGTTGGACTTTACCAAATTTAAACTGGCTGCTATATCCGGCTTAAACGGAGCCGGCAAATCATCGCTTTTGGATGCCATCACCTGGTGCATCTGGGGAGTATCGCGGGCAGGTGATTCTGCCGATTCTTTAATCCACTCAGGCGCTAATGAGATGAGTGTTGAATTTTCTTTTGAATTAGATGGAAATATTTATAGACTGGAAAGAAAACGTGTCAAAAAAGGTGGCGGTTCCACTACTTTGGAATTTTGGTCCGGCGCAGCCGGATCACATAACCTAACAGAGGGGACAATAAAAGCCACCCAAGAAAAAATTATCAACTGTTTGCATTTAACTTTTGAAACCTTTACCAACTCTTCATACCTCCGCCAGGGTCATGCGGATGAATTTACCACCAAAGGCCCGACCGATAGAAAAAGAATCCTGGCAGATATTTTAGGGTTGTCCCATTATGACTTACTGGAAGAGAAAGCCAAAGAAAAAATAAAAGAGATCCAAAGCAAACTCCAACTTTTGGAATACCAGACTTTAGAAATAGAAGCAGAGCTTTCCCAAAAAGAAGAAAGGAGTGAGAAGAAAAGAGTGGCAGAAGAAACTATTGTTCAAGTTGAAGAAAAAATAAAAACTCTGCAAGAAAAAATTAAAAATTTACAAGATAAACGCGAAACTCTAAAAATAGCAAATGAACAAAAAACAAAATTAGAACAAAATTTCCTGCAAAATAAAAAAGAGCTGGAAGAAATCATTTTCCAGGGTAAAAACCGCAAATTTAAAATTGAATCCTTAAAAGAAGAGTTGAGTAAGTTAAATAAAGTAACCGCGGAACTTTCAGAATTAAAAGATTTACAAGGTGAGAAGAATAAACTGGATGAAATAAAACAAAAAAGGATGGAGTTAGAAAAAGAGCTTTCAGATATTTTAGGACAAATTAATTTGAAAAAACAAAAATCAGAGCAGTTTAAAAATGAAATAGAAAAATTAAACAGCCAGTTGAAAGAAACTAAAATATCCGGGGCCAAGTGTCCTACTTGCGGACAGGAAATCGGCAAAACCGAAAAGGAACATGTCCACAAAAACATAACAGACCAGATCCAAGTTTTACAAAAAAGTTTAAAAGAAATAGATTTTGCTATTGAAGAAGAAAGAATCAAAAAAATAGAAAGCACATTAAAAAATTTTGTCTTCGACCAAAGTAAATATCTTGATATTTGTACAAAGCTTGAGGGTTTGGAAAAGGCCCAAGCCGACAAAGAACAAATGTTAAAAATTCAGGCCACCCTTGCAAGCGAAGAAAAGGTAGTTTCGGAAATGCGGGCAATGTTTGTAAATAAAAAAGCCCAGGTCGATACTCTGAAAAGAGAAATTGTAGCACTTCCATCTGATTTACCTGAAAAACTATCCAAAGTTAACCTTGAAATCAATGAAGCAGAACAGGAAATGGCAAAATTACGAACAGAAGAAAAAGAGGCTCAAGGAATGCTGGGGCAAATTAATGAACTTATCTCCCGGACTGCTCAGATGGAAAACTTAAAAAAACAAAAATCAGATGAAAAATCTAAACTTGCAAAAGAAAAAGGAACTTTTGAGGAACTGGCTTTAGCTTTTGGTAAAAAAGGGATTCAGGCAATGATTATTGAGGGAGCCATTCCGGAAATTGAGGATGAGGCAAATAAACTTTTAGAAAAACTTACAGAAGGAAGAATGAAGATTACTCTTTTGACCCAGCGGGAAACAAAAACTAAATTAGATAGCGGAGAAAAAGGCATCATAGAAACATTGGATATTATTATTTCGGATGAAATGGGTGAAAGACCTTATGAGATGTATTCGGGTGGTGAAGCCTTTAGGGTTAATTTTGCCGTCCGACTGGCTATTTCAAAACTGCTTACCCATCGGGCCGGAGCAAAACTACAATTTTTAGTTATCGATGAAGGTTTTGGTTCTCAAGATGCACCGGGAAGAGCTAAGCTGGTTGAGGCAATTGATGCAATTAAAGGGGATTTTGAAAAAATTTTAGTTATCACCCATATTGAAGAGTTAAAAGAAGAATTCCCAGTCCGGATCGAAGTTTCCAAAAATTCCATGGGATCCACTTTTGAAATGGCGGGAGTTTAGTTTACAATTGATATATGCCTGAAGTTTTTCCAAAAATTATTTCTGTTTTGTTTTTTTGGGGGATTTTTATATTTGTGGTTTTACAAGTACCATACCCTGAAAGTCTAACCCAGGCAAATTATACTCAGCTGATTCTATTTTTGACTCCTTTATATTTGGCATTAATATTTACTCTTAATATCTTTTTAAGAAATATTCTTTCTTCTTGTTCTTTCTCTTTAGGTCTCATTTTTCTACTCATCCTTAAAGCTTTGGATACTTTAAATATTGTAACTGCTCTATTAACTGTTGCTGCCACTTATTTACTTTTCAGTTATTTTAGGAAAATTAAAAAACATAAATTGACTAAATTATCAAAAATCCCTAAACTGACGAAGAAACTATGAATAAATTTTTTATTACAACTCCAATTTATTATGTTAATGATGTCCCCCACATCGGCCATGCGTATCCTACAGTAGCAGCTGATGTTTTAACCCGTTACTGGAAATGCAAAGGTTACGATGCCAGATTATTAGTTGGCACTGATGAACATGGTGCAAAAATAGCTGAAGCAGCCAAAAAACATAATCAACAACCTAAGGACTATGCTGATAAGATTTCAGAAGAATTCAAACAAGCTTGGGAGAAATTAGATATTGATTTTGTTAGATTTATTAGAACTACTGATGAAGATCACATAAAAATGGCACAGAAATTTTTACAGAAACTTTACGATAAGGGCGCAATTGATGCTAAACCCCGACTTTATAAGGGATTGTATTGTGTAGGGCATGAAAAATTTATGTCGCCGGAAGAATTAGTCAACGGTTTGTGTCCTGATCACCAAACCAAACCAATCGAACACTCAGAAGAGAATTACTACTTTAAACTAACAGCTTATCAAAAACAGTTAGAACAACTAATCACTTCTGACACAATTAAAATTAGTCCGCAATCAAGGAAAAACGAAATACTGGGTAAAATCAAACAGGGTTTGGAGGATATCTCTATTTCAAGAGCGAATCTTGAATGGGGAATTCCACTACCTTTTGACTGCTCTCACACAGCTTATGTTTGGATAGAAGCTTTAATTAATTACTATACTTATGGATCGCAAAATAATTTTTGGCCGGCAGATCTTCACTTGGTAGGCAAAGATATTCTTTGGTTTCATGCAATAATTTGGCCGGCAATGCTTCTGGCAATTGACGAAAAACTACCAAAACAAATTTTCGCACATGGGTTTTTTACTGTTAATGGACAAAAGATGTCTAAGACTTTAGGAAATGTAATTAGTCCAGATCAATTAGTAGAAAAATACGGTGTAGATGGAACTAGATATGTTTTGCTGGCTGCATTTCCATTTGGTGAAGATGGCGATTTTTCATGGGATGCTCTTGATCGCTTATATAATGCAGACTTAGCAAATGGATTAGGGAACTTAGTGGCAAGAGTTGCCAAACTCTGCGAAAACATAACAATTTCGGACAATAATCCCTCAATAAACAAACTTGTAACAAGTATACCGACAACGTCAGGAGATATAACAACTCTATATGCAAAGGCTTTGGAAAATTACAGATTTGATGAAGCGCTAAAATTAATATGGGATGAAATAAGAATCATTGACCATTATATAAATAATCAACAACCATGGAAACTCAAAGGACAAAATTTAATCAATGTTATGCAAGTTGTAGTAGACGCAATTAGATATCTAAACCTAAAATTACAACCTTTTTTACCCGAAACTTCCGAAAAAATTTTAAAACAATTTTCCGGAGCTATTAAATCGCAACCTCCTCTATTTCCAAGGATTTAATGAAGAGAATCGTCATTCTGAACGAAGTGAAGAATATAATCATATCCTTCGGCTAATCGCCTCAGGATGACAGGAAAGAATAACGCTCGTATATGTTAATTGATACACATGCCCATCTTTACTGGGAATCATATAAAGAAGATTTTGATGAAGTAATCCAAAGAGCTTTAGATAGCGGAATTTCTGCAATCATCAACATTGGAGTAGATATTGAAAAAAGCAAGGAAGCTTTGAATCAGGCTAAAAATACTAAATGGCCTAAAGGTTTATCAGTATATTCCACTATCGGCATCCATCCGCACGAAGCAATTAAATACCAACAATCATAAACATCCTCCGATCGTGGTACAAACGTACAAAAGGATTTGGTAAACGATATAACCCAATTAGAAGAGATTTATAGAAGTAATTCAGAAAAGGTCGCTGGGATTGGAGAATGTGGGCTGGATTTTTTCTTTAACAGCAATCCTGGTTTCACTCCTCCATCTATTCCACCAGACCAGATTAAAATTCTCCAGAAAAAACTTTTTCAGGCCCAAATTGATTTGGCCAAAAAATTAAATCTGCCTTTAGTTGTTCATTGCCGTGATGACCGCTCAAAAAATCCTGAAAATTCCGAATGCTGGCAAACTGCTATTGATATGACCAAAGATCATTTTGGAGTTTATCACTGCTATTCCGGTCTTCCCCAAACTACCAACTACCTACTACAGACTACTAACTTTTTAGTGGCTTTTGCAGCTAATATCACTTACCCCAAAAATGAATACTTAAGGGAAGCCGCCAAAATTATCCCTTTAGAACGGATCCTTTTAGAAACCGATTCCCCGTTTCTCGCTCCCCAAAGTAAACGTGGCCAAAGGAATGAACCCTCTAGCGTCAAAGAAATTGCCCGTCTGATCGCTAATCTCAAAGGAATCACATTTGAAACGGTTTCTAATCAAACTACGGAGAATGCTAAAAAGATATTTAAGATTTAGATCCTGCGGATCATTTGCTTTCTGAGGCTCAAGTAGGTAAACTTAGGGACATACACATGCGTATTTTACTGGTCTTTTTTATTGGTTTTTTATCCTTTTTCTATTTTTCGGAAATCTTAAATAGAGTAGTTAAAGGAATCCGTTATAGTTTCCTTGGACTCTTCTTTGTGCTGTTGGGGTTTTTGGTTAGCTTTTGGGGACAATCTATGCTTACCGGTGGAGTTAATATTCTGACCGGTCTTTTTCTGATTGGATCAGGCCTCGGTCTTATAATACACCATCTGCTATCCCAACGATTTATCCTTTTTGAAAGGTCGGAGCAGGAATTTGTTTTAAAACACGCGAATGGATTTGAAAGATTTCTGGAAATTCTACCGGGGAGCTTAACCTGGCTGGCGCTAACTTCTCCGATCTGGTTATCGTTTACTCTTCCTTATGCAGTCGCATATCTTATTTTAATTGCCGACGTTTACTGGTTATTAACTGCTTTTAGAATTGCTGTCCTAATAATCATTGGCTACCGCAAAATGGAATGGGCAAAACATCAGGATTGGCAAAAGTTACTACGAAAGGATTTTCCAAAAGAATGGGAGAAATATTACCAATTAATTTTGATTCCCACTTACAAAGAAGCATTATATATCCTCAAGCCTACTTTTAATGCCATTGCCAACTGCAGTTATCCAAAAAATAAAATCTTGATTGCTGTGGGATTTGAGGAAAGAGATGACCCGGAAAAAATTCGTGAAACTAAAGAGTATCTAAAAAAGATCGAAAGAAAAATTGGGGGTGTATTCACAACAATCCATCCCTATGGCTTAGAGGGAGAAGTCGCCGGTCAAGGATCAAATAAAAATTGGATGATAAAACATATCCTTCCACAGCTTCAAAAAGCAGGAATTCAAATTGAGGATGTTTTTGTCACAACCCTGGATGCTGATTTTGTCATTCACCAACAATTCCTTGCCGGAGCACTGTATAAGTATTTATCGCTACCCGGCTCCGTCAGAGATAAACGAACCTTTACCGGTGTTTTTCTATACCACAATAATTATTGGCAAACCCCAACCCCGATGAGACTCATGGCAACCGGTACCAGCTTTTGGCAGATGGCGGAAATGGTAGGATCAGACAAATATATGAACTATTCTTCAATGTCGATTTCTCTAAAAGCACTACTTGATATCGGTCTCTGGATACCCGATAAAGTAAACGACGACAATGGTTTCTACTGGAAAGCTTATTTTCATTTTAACGGCGATTACAGAGTTGTCCCTCATTTTTTGCCTATTTCCGGAGACGCCGTCCAGGATGTTACTCTTTTCAAAACCTTCCAAAACCAGTATTTACAAATCAAGAGATGGGCTTATGGGGTGGAACATATTCCCTTCATTGTTAAGCAGTATTTTACCAAAGAAATTGATTTTTGGGATAAAACCGATCGGGTACTTTTTAAAATTTGGGGGGATCTGAAATGGGGGTTTTTGGCAATTTTCGTCACCTTTGGAAGCTTATTGATATCTTTTGTAAATCCCAGTTTTAAAACCTCCGTATTGTCTGTAAATTTACCGATTGTTTCTTCGTGGATTTTAACAATCACTTTTTTTGGGCTATTTGGCACCATTTACGTCCATGAAAAAGTAGTGCCGAAAAGACCGGCTGATTGGTCGCTATTTAAAAGAATCTGGTCATATGCTCAATGGCTTTTACTACCTCTAATCCTTATAACTATTTCTTCCTTGCCTGCAATTGATGCCCAAACTTCTCTGATGTTTGGCAAAAAATTGGAATTTAGGGTAACTAATAAGGCAAGGTTACTAGAAAAAGTATAAAAAATTTATGTTTAAATTAAAAAAAGGATCCGAAGATTTTGTCATTTCAAACAAGTTGGTTTTATGGATAACCCTATTTCCTGTTATCATAGGTCTGATTCTCGCAGTAACTATACTTTTGGGCTTACGGTCATTACCGCCTAAATTACCGCTTTTTTATTCACTCCTTTGGGGCAACGATCGACTCGCCTCTCGCCAGGAGTTTCTGTTAATTCCGGCAATTATCATGGTAATTACCCTCTTGAATTCGGGGATTTCCTGGCAGTTGCATCCATCCCAATCCTTTTTCAAAAAAATGCTGCTTTTTTCTCCACTTGTAATAAGTCTATTATTAACAGTCACATTTATAAAAATAGTCTTTAATTTTATTTAAATATGGATTTTTTGTTACCTCCAATAATTTCTTTTATGCTGACTATAATTTCCGTACCTCTCACTATTACTTTTGCAAAAAAATTTAAAATGCTTGATAACCCTAAGACAAGACCGCACCCTGCTCATACCCAACAAAGGATTGTTCCAAGAGCAGGAGGATTACCTGTCTTTATCGGAATTGCGCTGACAATGGTACTATTTATCCCGTTTGAAAAATATACAATCGGAATCCTGGCAGGGCTTATCATTTTGCTCGTGATAGGACTTTTAGACGACCGTTACCAGAATCTTTCGCCATATTTGCGGCTCTTAACCCAATTTCTTGCAGCAGGTATCGTAGTTTGTATGGGAATAGGCATTTCCTTTATCACTAACCCATTGGGTGGAATCATCCGCTTTGATACAAACCCTCAATTAATGCTGCTTGCCGATTTTTTGGCGGTAATTTGGATCGTTTGGGTAATTAATATGATGAACTGGTCAAAAGGTGTGGATGGTCAAATGCCGGGTGTGATTACGATTGCAGCGATAATTTTAGGGCTGTTATCCTTAAAGCTAAATGTGTTTCATGATCCCACGCAAGTCAATTTGGCAAAACTTTCATTTATCACTGCGGGAGCTGGTTTCGCTCTTTTGCTTTTTAATTGGCATCCGGCCAAACTTTTCCCGGGGTTTTCCGGATCAGGAGTTTTAGGATTTATGATTGCGGTTTTGGCTATTTTATCCGGAGGAAAATTAGCAACCGCAGGGCTTGTGCTTTTAATTCCGGCAACCGATTTTGCATACACATTCTTCAGACGAATTCTGGAGGGTAAATCGCCTGTCTGGGGCGACCGTGGTCATCTGCATCATAAACTCCTTGAACAAGGATTTTCGCATGAACAAATTGCCTTGTTTTACATATTAGGAAGTGCTATTCTTGGTGCAGCAGCTCTAAGTTTGTCCTCCAGCGGCAAACTATTTGCGGCAGCACTTATCGGGACAATTATTTTAGGAGCCATTTTATGGTTAAACTTTTTTGGGGATTATTCAGGGCAGCGCGGCCCAGACAGTGGATAAAAAACTTCGCAGTTTTCGCCGGTTTAATCT
The DNA here is from genome assembly GCA_028715175.1 of Candidatus Daviesbacteria bacterium. Lineage (GTDB taxonomy): Bacteria > Patescibacteriota > Microgenomatia > Daviesbacterales > UBA10151 > UBA10151. The sequence continues at coordinate 104,481 of JAQUSJ010000001.1, read as the reverse complement.
TTTCCGGCATGCTTTTCGACAGAGTAAATCAAATAAAAACGGGCGAAGCATTTCTTCTCTTTTGCATCTTTTCTTCAACCACTTACTTACTAAATGATGTATTTGATATTGAAAGAGATAAACTCCACCCTTTTAAAAAAAAGCGTCCAATAGCATCCGGACTTATTCCCGTCCCTTTAGCCGTAACTTTGGCTCTTGTCTCAATTGTAATTTTTTTACCGCTGTCATATGCGCTTTCTCCCGGTTTTTTCTTTGCTGCACTAACTTATCTAATAATGCAGCTACTTTATTCTGCTTACTTAAAACAAATAATTTTAATTGATGTTTTAGTGATTGCAGCCGGCTTTGTCCTTCGAGTTTATAGTGGGGTCTGGGTAATTGATGCTCATTTAAACGTCTGGTTTTTGCTGTGTGTCACAAGCTCTGCTCTCTTTTTGGCTATTGGAAAAAGAAGATCGGAGCGGACATTAATGGAATCTCAGGCATTCGGACACAGAGAAACATTGCTTCATTATCCGGAAAATTTACTGGACATTTTAACCTCCATGTTTGCCAACTCCACCTGGTTAACATATGCTTTTTTTGCATTCTTACAACCACCGATTCAAGCAGGCCGGATATTGTCAACTTTCTTTGGCGGTTTTGAAATACCAATCACAGAAGCAAAATATTTAATGGCAACAGTTCCGGTTGTGTTATATGCCGTCATGAGATATCTCTATATAATTTATGAGAAAAAAGAAGGCGAATCTCCGGAGCGTGTAATCTTAACCGATAAACCTTTACTCGTAACAGTCATCATCTGGATAGTAATGGTGGTAGGAATTATTTACTTTTTGGGAGCCTAAGGACTTTTCTTTTCAACATAGGAAGATGAAACAAATCCCTCAGTCCCGTTAGACAATCTTATCCTATCCCAGGATCCTTGCTCTTCCAAAAGAATAAGGTTATCTCCTGGTTTGACTTGTGCAATTTCTTTCCCGCTAAGCGACGCCTTATCTCTAACCCTTAAAAATCCTGTCGGAGTTTGCTTAACGATAACTTCAGGTGTTTGAGTTATGACTGGGGTCTCTATTGCCTCCAAATCAGCTTCGGAAAGCGCTAGATCTACCGAAACCGTAAGATTAAAGTTTACAGGCAAATCAACCTTGATGCTTCTATTCAAATAATTTGTATGGCTTACTAAAATAGTATGCTCCCCTGTATTCACATCAGCCGTGATTGGTGTCTTTCCAATGATGCGACCATCAATTTCTACTCCTGCATCAGACGGATTGGAAATTATAGTTATCCCTTTTCCCCGGTCTAGCGTTAAAATTTCCCCGGCAGAAGATGCGGAATCGCTAGCTATATCTCTTATAATAACCACTATTGTACCGGCATTTAATTTAACTTTACCTTGCCAAAAGGCTTTATTTTTTTCCAGTCTGACTAGATATTCTTTAACGTCTAAATCTTTGCTGTCAAAAGGCGTCTTTCCGGTTTCTTTACCGTCTAAGAAAACGGTTGCTTCTATCGGATCAGATAAAATAGAAATACCGCTTGTTTGTTTGACTCCAAAAAAAGTTTCAGCCAATTGATTACTGAAACGAAGCAGTAAAGCTATCAAACTCAAAAGAATTAAAAACCAAACCAAGAATTTTTTCATCGATACATTATACTCCACTCCATTTTCATTGACATTTGAGCTCGAAAGTGATACTATTCGCATTCATCCCATACTATCCAGTATGGGATTTGTTTTGAAATATCAAAACATAAACCTTCTGTCTATGGTAATTTCTGAAAGGGTTGCCCTCACTCGGAAATTATCTAAAATCAAGCTAAGGTTCCTTAAGAGGTTTACAAAGCTTGCCATTATTGGTTTTATTTTCTTTTCCCTGACAGGATACTACCCAACACTTTCTATCCCTCCTGTTAAAAAATCGCTGGCTTTAGCTTCATACAAGGCGGCCGGGCAGGAACAAAAAGAAGAAGTCATCGCCGAATCATTTTCTAAACCTCTAGTCTTACCGCACCCTGGTTATCTAACAACCAGATTCTCAACATGGCATCCGGGCATAGATATTGCCACAGGATTGGGTATGCCTGTCCGTCCGATCATCAATGGTAAAGTTTTTGAGGTTGGAAGAGATTTTTGGGGTTTGGGAAATTATGTGGTAGTGACTCACGAGAACGGATTTAAATCAAAGTATGCTCACATGGGAAAAATCTACGTTAAAGTTAAGGACGAGGTTGCTCCGGAAAATATTTTAGGAGAGGTAGGCTTAACAGGCCATACTTCCGGTCCTCATACGCATCTGGAAATTACCCGCAATGATAGTTATGTTAATCCGCAGGCTCTACTTCCGGAAATTCCGGATATGCCCCGCCCGATAGCGCAAGACTAAGAAATAAACCGTGGGACTATTTCCTTTCAGGAAATAATCTCTCCTTCCACTTCTGTTAAGCTAGCTCCCCTTAGTCCAAATTGTTCTCTTTCGCGATTAATTAACCTTTCCAAAAATTACCTATCAATTATTTCATCAATTATTTTTACTTGATCTTGTCTTACTGGACCACGCAACATAATATATACATCTGAATTATTAAAATATTTTTGCGCAACTCTCTTAACATCAGCTGAACTTACCTGATTTATTTCCTCTGATAGTGTCTCTATCGTCATTATTTTCCCCTCTGTAATAAATTGTGTCGCATGTAAACCAGCAAGATAATCTGGTTTTTCTGCAGAAAAATATAATCTGGCTATACTTCTCTCTTTTGCGCTAGCCAATTCATCAGGAATGACGCTTTTCATTTGAAGTTCTCTTAGTTCGTCAAAAATAGTCGTTATGGCTTTCTCAATATTTTCTTTAGCAAATCCACCATAAATAAAGAATATTCCCGTATCCTTGAATTCCATATCATATGTTCCGGCAGAATAAGCAATTCCCAGTTCGTAAATAAGCTTTTGAAATATCCTCGCACTTACTCCTCCACTTAAGAGTTCAGCCAGTAACCACATTATGAATCGATCTTTGTGGAAATACGAAACACCAGTCACAAAACCACAGAGTAGTTGAACTTGCTGTGTATCTAACTGCATGACTTTAGTTTTACTTTTGTGCTCGGGCAATTCTGATTTTTGTAATACTGGAATCTTCCCAGTCATTTTTACATCAAAGTATTTTCGAACATATTTTTCTACCTCTAACAATGAAAAATTTCCTACCACTGTAAGTATCATATTTTGGGGTACATATAAATTTTGCAAGTATGCCTGCAGTTTTGATTTAGTAATTTTTTGAACTGTTTCTTTGTCTCCCAGAATCGAACGACCAAGTGGCTGATCAGTATCCCATACCCATTTCATCCATTCTTCCCAAATTACTTGTTCAGGATTATCTGCTACTCGTTTTATCTCCTCCAGAACAATACTTTTCTCCTTCTCAATATTACTCAATTCCAAACTTGAATCAAAAATAATTTGAGAAAGATACTTAAAAGCTATCTCTAGATACTTTTCAAAAACTTTAACATTATAAATTACATATTCTCTATTGGTATATGCACCGGAGTGTCCACCAACTCTTTCTATTTGCTCTGCTAATTTTTTGGCTGTTGGATATTGTTTGGTACCCTCAAATAACATATGTTCCAGAAAATGTGCCAATCCAGCCGTTTCTTTCGTCTCATACCTAGAACCTGCCCTAACACCGATGGAAACAGAAACAGAACGCACCCTCGGAATACGCTGTAAAAATAGCGTCAAGCCATTTTCTAATCTAATTAAACTATGTTTAGACATATCCACCTACAGCAATCATATACAATGATACCTCTTTCACTAATTCCAAATTCAACAACTCTGTAACCTTAGAATCTGTATACCCTCCAATCGCCAAATTAGCCATTCCTAAACCGGTTGCAAGAAGTAATAAATTTTGGGCCATATGCCCTGCTTCCATTAGTACGTATCTATACCCTCTATCTCCATATTTTACTCTAGTTCGATCAAGAACTCCTGTAACAATAAACACCACACTTGCTTTAATTATTGGTTTGAAATTACCAGTAGACTCAAGCAACCAGTGTTTTAAATCTTCCTTTAGGATAACTTCTAAAATATGCTCTTTCACATTATAATGATACAAACCAGCTTTCACTCCATCACCATCGCTAAGAATGAGTGGATATACTTCTAACGGATAGCGTGCTCCAGCTGAGGGATATACCCTTCTACTCTTATCCGGTGCAAACCCATGATCGATAATACCACTTGAATATAATAATAAGTAAGATAAATCTTTTATGGAAATAGGTTTACCTGAAAAAGTCCTACTCGAACGCCTATTTTTTAGCACATCTACTAAAGATATCTTCCTATTTTGGAAAACTTTTACTAATTTTATTCTATTTAGGCGTGGGTAGGTTTTAAAATGAATCTTGATCCATGCCTCAGGGCTCTTTTTGCGACCCCAAGCGCTAATGTTTTTATTATTTGTGGCTCGATTAAATTTATCCGACAAATACTCCTTTCCGTCAATTATGCTCAATAATCTCTTTCTATAATCTTTTTTCATAAAAATGGATGAGGAATACTATTAAGTTCTTCAAATGTCTTAGGTCTTCCTAAAATTCCCATATTTACGGGCGCATTATACAATCTTTGAAAAGTAAGATATGGATATCTTTCATCTAAATGTACCGGCTGCAACTGAGGTATTATCACTTTAACCACCTTTACATTATACTTACGTATTTCGGGAGCAGTTATATCAATATAAATAATGTCAAGCCCTTTCGATTTCAATATTCTTATCAATTCCATAACCTTTTCTTTGTAAGAACTTCGCCTAAATTTGCATAATTTATAAGAACCTCCGTTATTTCTCGTGCTTAACCAGAAATCCAAATAATGAATTGTACTTGTAGGACACCAGAAATTTGCTCTTTCTTCTATAGTACTAATTATCCTAGGAGAACTATGTTTAGGCTTCAAATACATATATTCATCCCGAATCCATGAACGAACCATAAGAGTCTCCTCAGTAGCACCAATCACATTTTGGTTCATATCAAATCCCGCCTTAAGTCCAACACAAATAGCAGGTCCCAGACCAGTTTTATCGATAACAGTAGCTATAACAGCAGGAACACCAATATCAGTTGTTATATCGTTAACACATAATTCTAAATTATACCTTTCAAATATTCTGATTATTTTTGAGATTTTCTTACTTCTTAAAGAGTAAGGATTAATTCTAGGAGAGCTTATTTTATTGTAATAATGGATCATAAAAGAATCCCGTTCTATAACTTCACAAATACCTCTATAGAGCGCATCGTAAATCGCCTCTCCTGCTGCAGCTCCTGTTGATATCGGCGTTTGAAGAATAGGCTCAGATTTAGAATGGGAATATGGAACAAAAATAAGTTGAGCAGGAACCAATATATTCTTATTAGTAACTAAAGACTTACCTATAACCCAGTAAAATTTGATATCATAGAGGGCTTCTTTCTTGTTCTCTTTGAAGAATTGAGGTAGTAATGCTAGTCCAGTTGGATTTAAAGCATTTTTATTTTTACAAACTAGCTCACGGAAACTTCTATAAATTAATTTACTATTATCGTATATACTAAGAGAATATCTTTCTACTGTTTCTCCCAATAGTTTCAATAATGCGCTATTCTTGTCAAATGATGTTCCCGAAGCTATCGAATCCATTGACACTCTTAACGAATTACCATCTATAAATTGCGAAGAATACTGATACAGCTGAGGCTCATCATTATAATTCGGCGTCTTGTAGAAACTCTTTACAATTTTAGGATTATTCAATACAAACCTACTTATCCTCTGAAAGAAACCATTTATATTCATATTCTACACTCGGCAGGATAATTAATTATACAAAATATGTTTCAGCCCCTTCTTGCAAAAACCTTTTACTACTTAATCTGTCCCACGCAAGGAGAGCATGGTGGTTTACAAGGCGGTGGATGTGGCGGCGGTGCGCAAGGTTGAGGCATACACAAAAAAGCTCTTGTCCCTTTGACGCCTTGAGTAGCCCGAAATTCTTTTGCATCTGCCATACTGCGTCTCAACTGTTCTGATTGTTCTGGATGATGACTCATATTATTTCACCTCCTTTCGTAAAAGAATTAATCTATTCATTACTAAGTCTATACCATAATCTGATTATCAAAACAAGATATTAATATCGCCCATAGTAAATATTATCTGTGATAAAATACTGTCTGAGTTATGGCTAATAATGAAAGGCGTCAAGAGATAGAAACTTTCTATAGACAAACAGCCCCTATTTTTTTAAAGTGGTCACCTGATCCAAAGAGAATAGGACTTTATGCTATGCATATCGGCTACCAACAAGACTGGGGTGAACCTTTAGATAACTCCATTTCAGCTTTACAAATGTCTCGGAGAATTATTGAACTAAGCGAAATAAAATCTGGACAAGTCATCTTAGATGCAGGATGTGGCGTAGGGACCTTAGCATTCGAAATTAAACACATTGAGCCAAAAGCAGGGGTATACGGGATAGACATATCAAGAAATCATATCCATCTCGCAAGTCAATATGAAGATCGAGATGACTCGTTTTGCCCTATATTCTCTATCCAAGACTATGAACATCTTGCTTTTCGAAGTGGAACTTTCGATAGAATAATTTTTTGTGAGAGTTTTATTCACTCTCAAGACAAAACAGGCTTAATACAAGAATCAAGTAGAATCTTGAAATCTAAAGGCATAATAACAATAGCAGATATATTTATGCATCCACATACATTAACAAAAGAAGAAGTCGACATCATAGCAGAGCTCAAAACACACATGCATATTCCTAATATTACTCATATACAAGAATTAGTTGCTCTTCTATTAGCAAATGGCTTTTCATGTATAAATCCTAGAAATATAACTGAAAATGTTGTCTCTCCAGTAGATTATCATGATTCCTCACCCAATGGACAAAGTTTAGATGCAGAAAGTTCGCATCAAGACATAGAAACACTGCTTGCTGGCTTACAAAGGTTACTTAGAAAAGGAAAAGCGGGATATTACATACTTACAGCACAGAAAAATAAAACTAATACTACGTAATAATCTCTCCTTCCACTTCTGTTAAGCTAGCTCCCCTTAGTCCAAATTGTTCCCTTTCACGGTTAATTAACCTTTCAAGTAAATTTTTGAGTTCCATAGGCGAATCCACATATTTCAATATTATTTCTCCTTTGCTGACTCCGGCTGTATTTACAACAATGGTACCGTGATGTAAAAGCAACCTGTCAATAATCGATTGGTCTACCACTAGATTGGTAATTTTATCAAAAAGTGCGGCAGTCAGCTTAACAGAGAATAACCCTTTTTTAATAATGACTCTTCTGGTGGTTAACAAATATCTGTTGGCATGATAAACATGCATCGTTTTAAGTATGGCTGATAAAAACATAAATCCTAATCCCAAAACAAGGGCCCAAATTCTGCCAATATTAAAAAACCATCCTACCCCTAAACCAAGCCCCAAAAATAGCATTCCCGGGAAAAGTAAGTTAAGTATAAACTTAGATCTTATATAAGCTTTAGATAGACTGGTTACCAAAACCAATTCTTCATCTTCAGATAAATATTTTCTGAAAGCCTTTTTTTGCTTTTCGGTAGGAGACTCGCGGTAATGAAACTTAACCATTAAGTAAAGTTTAGCACAACTTGCCTTTCTATTGGCCCATCAAATTCAATCAAAACTACCCTTTGACAGCAAAATTAGTTGCTTTTATCTTGAAAACACTATAATATCCCTGCTATCTAAATCATTTATGACAGGAAAAGAAGATAACCCACAAAATCCAACAAGTTTTAGCTTTGAAAGTTTACCACGAAGATTTCTAGGTGACAGAATAGAGACTGAACTAAAAAAGAATCCCAGTATCATAGTAGTTGGTCAATTTACCCTTCTTCAACCCGGAATAGAATTCCAAAGATTTGTAAGTATACGTGATTTTTTCGTTGAGCCAGCAGCTGCTCTTATAGTTGAACCCCCTGAAGACCATGAGGTAGTAGATTTACTTAATGCTGCAGCTTGGGAAAGAGCTTATCTAAGACCAGGTTTGTTCAAAGCTCTAGAACAATTTGCAGATGCGTATAATCTAATTCTTAAAACAATGTTCCGCCCAGAAATCTTTGCAGATGTCTCTTGGGCTGTAACTCCGTTTACCCCCACTGTCAGTTTCAGAGAGACAAAAGTACAGTTCGGATCAATAACTTTTGAAGAACCTTATCCTGTCCAAGCAGAGTTCGCTACACCAGAATTACAAAGACAAGCTTCATTATTAGCTACAGATTTGTCGCAGCAAGAACACACCATTCCCGGAATTGTCCGAATAAGACTTTTTCCTCAAGGATTAGGCGACAGAGTTTTCAGGTACGAAAAGGGCTATTATTTAGATGGAAATGTTGCAAAATGGAAAGATTTAGTTTGGGGAGGTAGATATATTTCTGTTAACTCAGTTAGTCCAGAACAGCTACGGGTCATCGCAGAAGGCCAATTTCCTTATCCAGAAGTAGAATATTTACCATTTAGCATTTACGACGGTAAAGATCCAGAGGAAGCAAGGGCAATAAGAAATGATAGGTTATTTGATAGATCCTCTAGCCAAAACTTTCAGAACTTTGCTTCAGGTATAGATAACATGCATCGACCCCCAACCATGCAGTAAAGAAATACATCTGCTTGATATGTTCGTCTAACTGGAAGAGTTTTTAGTATTCTCCCATCCCGCCGGGGGGCATTGGAGGAGTTGGAACTGGAGGCTCCGGTTTATCGCTGATAAGGCAATTAGTGGTCATGACCATCACTGCCACAGATGCAGCATTCTGCAAGGCAGAGCGGGTTACTTTCACAGGATCTATAATTCCAGCCTTCACTAAATCTTTAATTTCCCCGTCTAAAACATCAACACCCATATTACCGGTTTCACTAACTACTTTAGATAATGCTATTCCATCATCCATACCGGCATTTTTAACTAACATCCTGAATGGCTGTTCCAGGGCTTTGCGGACAATTGCCACTCCGACTTTTTCCTCTTGCCCTGAGCTTGCCGAAGAGTCGTCAACATTTATCTCGTCCAAAGCTTTACCAGCCCGAAGCAGCGCCACCTCTCCTCCGGCCACAATCCCTTCCTCAATTGCCGCCTTTGTGGCTGCCACTGCATCAATCACTCTTTCTTTTTTCTCTTTCAGTTCAATTTCTGTGGCAGCCCCCACATTAATCACTGCCACCCCACCTGTTAGCTTAGCCAGTCTTTCTTGCAGTTTTTCTTTATCAAATTCCGAATCAGAGGCAGCAAGCTCTCTTCTGATAGCAGCGATTCTGGCTTCGATTTTGGTCTTGGCCCCTTTACCATCAACAATCAATGTATTGTCTTTATCAGAGGTCACTCTGCCTGCCCGACCTAGCTCATCAATCTCCACTGATTCAAACTTTTTGCCGGTATCTTCAGAAATTACCATTCCACCTGTTAAAATAGCTATATCTTCCAGCATTTCTTTTCTTCGGTCGCCAAAACCAGGGGCTTTCACCGCCAAAACATTGAAAGTACCGCGCAGTTTATTAACTACCAAAAGGGCCAAAGCTTCACCTTCTACCTCATCAGCAATAATTACCAGATTCTTGGAAACAGCCACAAATTTTTCCAGGAATGGTACCAAATCTTGTGCGGAAGAAATCTTTTTATCGGTGATCAAAATATAGGCATCTTCGATGGATGACTCCATTTTGTCCGTATCTGTCACAAAATAAGGGGAAACAAAACCTTTATCAAATTCCATTCCTTCTTTATAATCCACATTCATTTCCATGGTTTTACCTTCCTCAACCGTCACCACCCCGTCTTTGCCGACTTTTTGCAGAGCTTCTGCTATAAGATTGCCTATTTGAGTATCTGAGGCAGAAATCGTAGCCACTTGAGCAACTTCTTCTTGGGTGGAAATTTTCTTGCTCATTTTTTTAAGCTCCTCAACTAAGGTGACAACTGCTTTTTCAACTCCGCGCTTTAAAATCATGGGATTTGAACCTGCTTGGATATTTTTTAAACCCTCAGTGACTATAGCTTTTGCCAAAATCGTAGCAGTGGTAGTACCATCACCAGCCACATCGGAAGTTTTGCTGGCTGCTTCTTTAATAAGCTGGGCTCCCATATTTTCAAACGGATCCTCCAGCTCGATCTCTTTGGCCACAGTCACTCCGTCGTGAACCACATTAGGAGCACCCCATTTTTTATCCAAAGCCACATTTCTACCTTTAGGCCCTAAAGTAGTAGCCACAGCTTCAGTTAAGGTATTAATACCCTTTAATAATTTTTCTCTTGCTTCTGAATTAAATTTTAAAATCTTAGCCATAAATTTACCTTTTACTCAATCGCTACTGGTTCCCAATTATGTGTTATCTTGTTATATTCTAACGCAGTATCTTCCGGTTTTAATCTGCTCCAAACACCAATTGATCGATTAAGATACCTGATTGTTGGAGTTCCATCTGGATCAACTACTTCGGCTGCCAATCCCAGAACGCAAGCAGCTTTTGAACTATCTGTCAATCCTATACTGTCGTCTGAAATCCCTTGCCATTTCACAAAAGCCCTGCCCACTTCTCGAACATACTCGTCAAGTCCATCCTTGCTATCTCTTTTTATACCTCTTTTTACCAGTCGCTCATATGCCTCGAATCCTCCAATATATCTACCGTGGAGGTTTTCGGCTAATCTGTGTAAATAATAAACCCCACCATCTGTTGAACGTGCCAAGGGCGTATGATACCTCCAGACTTCAACTGGGGCTGTTGTTACACAACCAGGCGCAACCGATGTTGGATCAATTCCAAATTCTATTCTAGTTTCTACTGCTATATTTGCCATAGTTTATTCCAAAATTGCCATCAGGTCGTCGAATTTTACTAGTTTTAACTCTTTACCATCAACTTTAATTTCATCTCCGCCCCATTTTTTATAAACTACTTTATTCCCCACTTTTACCGGGCACTTCAGGGTTTTTCCGTTTTCCAGTATCATTTCATCCCCGCAAGACAGAACTACCCCTTGGGCCGGTTTTTCCTGGGCACTCTCCGGAAGAATTATACCGGAAGCGGTTTTAATTTCTGCTTCACTGGGTTCAACTAAACAATAACCCATTAATGGTTTTATACGTACTTTGTCGCTCATGCTCTTTTTTAATTTTGGCATATGAAATCTTAATGAGGGCAGACTAGAAAAGAGTTCTAATCGATTAGATTATAGTCTTCTGAAAGAAGTTTATACCAAAAACTAGCACTACTTGTCAAGAGTTGCTAAAGATCTCTTACTTTTAATTTATATTTAGATAAAATTTTTAACCTGCAATCGTTGGGATGAAAATATAGCGCCCCATCTTCTATCCGCTCCATACCCTGCGGCTGTTTCATAATCTTAAGCTGCCATCTTTTCGCAAAATCTTCCAAATAATTAACAATAAGGGTAGCGAAGTCACGAGCAGTCAAAAAATGTTGAAGATTTTGGGCTGATTTTCTTAATGACTGAAGATAACGGTCTTCCACAAAATTCTCACAAGTGAGCAAGTCTCTACCGTGCGAACGTTTTTTTGCGCCGCGACGAGCTACCATAACACCAATCCAGTTTGGTAAAAATTTAAAAGCCCATTCATTATCCTCTAGATATTTAGAATATACTCCATCCCTTTGCCATAAAACCTTCATTTGTAATACTTCATGTGCGACAAAGATATCTTTACTTTGTTGCTCCAATCTATCCTCTTCGAGTAAAATGTTAATACAAAGTTTTCCGGCAATTTTTCTGCCTTTTTCCCCAACTTTTCTCCGTCGTCCTATCAAAGACAGCAGTCCTAATGCTAGTAACCTACTAATCCATAACCGATTTTTACTTGTAATAATTAACAAATCTATATCGTCGCTCTTTCCGGCGTTTCCCACAGCCAAAGCCCCGGATACACCTACCAGCTTGATCCAAGGAATAAGCTTTAAAGCCTGAGAAAGAATTTTTGCCTTTCTGAAATAAATAGCAGACTGTTTTTCTCTTCGCCGTCTTTTCGCCGTTAATTTATTTCTTCGGGGTAAAAAATAGTACTCTCCTTTATACTTGATACCAGATACTTGATACAATTTCTTCAGCGCTTTTTCTACCTGTCTTAATGTCAATTTTTTGCCAATTAACCATTTATGAAGCTCATATGTGTTTAGCGGATAATCAAAAATATCCGCATAAGCGAGGGTTTTTAGAATAGCCTTTTCCATGGTGCTAATTTATCACAAAATGTATAATATTGCCCTATGCTTAAATTTAAGGATAACTATCCAATGAGTCAAATAACCACCTTACAAATTGGTGGCCCTGCCAAAAAATTTGTCAAGGTTAAAACAGAGGAAGAATTAATAGAAGCCATAAAATATGCCAAAGATCAATTAATGTCTTATCTGATAATTGGCGGCGGCAGCAACTTATTAGTTTCTGATGAAGGAATAGATTGTTTGGTTATTAAAAATGAGGTTTCCGGCATAGAAGAAACTCACCTCCGAGGTGAAGAAATGCTGTTACACCTCGGAGGTGTGATGTTGAGTGTTAAAAGTGGCACTCTTTTGCAGGATTTTGTTGATTACACCATCGAAAATGAGTTTTCTGGACTGCAAAAACTCACCGGGATTCCGGGTACTGTTGGCGGAGCAGTTTATGGAAATGCCGGAGCTTATGGCCAAACAATTTCCGATCATATTATCTCTGTTGTCATTCTGAGTGAAGCGAAGAATATAACTACTCTTTCAAAAGAAGAATGTCAGTTTAATTATCGGGATAGTATCTTCAAACAAAACCATGACATTATTCTGGAAGTTACTTTCAAGCTGGAAAGTGGCGATCCGGAAGCCTTGCAACAGGAAGTTAAAGAGATCCTTGCAAAAAGGCTGGTTAAATACCCTCCCGGCATAAAATGCCCTGGGTCTTTTTTCAAAAATATTGTGGCAGAAACTTTACCAAAAGATATTTTGGATAGGATCCAGCCAGAAAAAATAGTTTACGGGAAACTGCCAGCCGGAGTACTACTTGAAGCAGTCAGAGCTAAAGGGAAATTATTAGACGGAATAGAAATTTCACCGAACCATGCTAATTTGTTTATAAATACAGGCGGCGGCACTGCCAAAGCTTTCTGTGAATTGGCAAAACAATATGCCCAAAAAGTCAAAGAAAAATTCGGCATCACCTTAGAACCCGAAGTCCAGCTAATTAATCTACCGCTTCTAAATTAAATCTAAAAGTATAGGTAATGTATTTTTATTAAAATGGCCTTGTCCTTTTTCTATAATTATTCTGGCTCCTAATTTTGTTTCAAAAATCTTTCTGTTTTCTTCAAGCGGCACAAATGGGTCGTTATCGGAGAAAACAGCTACAAAAGAATCTGCTTTATCTCTCACTTTGTTTAAATCGAGAGGTGTATCTATCCAAGACCGAGCAACCTGCCATTCTGCTTCAGTTAATCCTTTAAGAAATGAGCCAAATCCTGCGACTAATATTACTCTTCCAACCTTTTGGCCTTCTGGTAAATCCTGCAGGAAACGCATGATTGTCTGGCACCCCATACTATGGCCAATCAAGATATCGCTTTCCCGAACCTCACTCATCAATTGCGCCAGATATGGAACCCATTTCTCGATTTTCGGATAATTTGTATCAGGTAAATCCGGCACCAAAACTTCATATCTCTTCTCAAGCTTTTTCCTTGCCCACGAGATCCAGCCGTTTTGAGAACTACCACCCCAACCATGAACAATAATTACTCTTTTATTCATCTAATTTATGAGCTTCATTTAAGCCTTCTTCATCTGAGGCAACTACAAGTTTTATCATTATCTTCCGCTCGGAGCAGGTGGCGGTTTTGTATATTTATCCAATACTTGCTTTACGCCCTTATCGACTGTTTGTAAAGCTGTCTGAGGATTAATCCCTGCCAAAGTAGCATTGATTCCATCTTCAAAGTATTTAATCATCTCATCATTAATCCCATTGTCAAAGGTGTTTGAAGCAAGATACCAGAATTTATAACTTGGACCTTGAGAAACAAAAGCTCCAACTATCGGATCTTGAGACAATTCTGCCGACAAACTCACTTGCGAATACGGCTCACCAAATAATCTTACCTTTGCAGCTTCCTGGTAAGCCAACTTTTCAGCTTCCGCAGAAGTTAAATACTTAACAAATTTCCAAGCCTCGGATGTGTTTTTGGATTTGGCAGATACTACAACGCCCCAAAATGTAGCCCAGGATACAACTTTTCCGGACAGCTGCGGTACAGGGGCAACTTTAAATTTTAAGTTTGGATTTGCTACTCTTAACTCATGCGCCCTCCAGGAAGGCGCAAAGTAAAAACCTAACCTGCCTTGGGCAAACATATCCGTGGATCTCGGCAAATTCACATCCCATGTCTTTCTTCTCGGATCGGTTACAAAACTGGTGTAAAACCGCAATACTTCTGTCGCCTGAGGCGTTACCAGGTTGTTTAAATCAACAGCTGGTTGCTGCATAAGTAAAAGCCCCAAAATATCAGACCAATGATCAACATTACCTGCTGTCCCTATGGCTGCACCGGCAGTTTGTATACCGCTTGCATCCTTCACCGTCATTTTGGTTGCGGAATCTATAAATTCCTGCCAGTTTTTTGGAGGCTTACCTCCCACTCCGTTTAATATATCTTCATTATAAAAAAGAGCCAATCCGTCTATTCCCATAGGCGCGCCATAAATTTGATTATTCTTCACAAAACTATCAGCATTAACCGGATAAAACATGTTTTTATAATCCGCAAAGGTCAGCAGATCTGCGGGAACCGGAGCTAGATCGCTCTCAAACATCGGCAGCCAGGAGTTGTGGATCATAAAAACGTCCGGTCCGACGCCTTCCCTGATTTGCGTCTGGACCCTGGTTCTATAATTTATCGATGATTCCCGTTCGTAGCGGACAGAAACATTCGGGTGTTGTTTTTGATATTCGGCAATCAACGGTTTAATCAGACTCTCGTCTTCCCAAAGCCCCCAAAAGGTAAGTGTAATTGGACCTTGGGTTTTGGGTTTGTTAAAAAGTGTGATGCTCGGCCCGAATTTCCAAAATAAAAACCCTAAAACTATACTTAAACTTAAGACAATAATTATAATTCGCTTCATTAGTAGTCATCAGTCTTCAGCTATCAGCCTTCAGACTAAGAAAATTACAAGTCTGACGACTGACGACTGAGAGCTGACAGCTCCTTTTCAATTATACCCTAAAACGATACAATAGCGGGGTGGGCAAGCCTAAAAAAAATTCTCACTTCTGTTTTGCAAAATTCCGTCTTATAAAGACAAATCTATTGCCTGTTTTTCTTTCCATTATCCTATTGTTCTTAATCCTTGTAGCCTACCAGGTTAGTTTGGCAGATAAATTTTTTCCGTTGACTTTCGTTGGAGATACTAATATTTCCCTGTTAACAAAAGGCCAGGCTATCAGAAAAGTGCAGTCCGTTTTCCAGAAAAGAACTAACCAAAAGCTGCAATTTTCTTTCGCCCGGGGTTCGTTTACTGTCGATCTTGCAACCGCATCTGCCAGTATAGACTATTCCGTACTGGATGAAAATTTCAAAAACAGTCACAAAAATTCATTGATTTTTTTTACTTCGTCAAAGATGTTCCCCAAAATTACCTTATCTTTAGATAAACAGCTGGATAATATCGCCAACGCCGTTTATCAAAAACCCCAAAACGCAGAGCTCGTCTTTGATGAGATATTAAATCCGGAAGGAAGCCCTTCTGCTCGCATTCAAATCAAAGAATCTGGAAATGGCATGGAACTGGACAAAGGTAAAATCCTGCAAGAAGTACAGAATTTTCTATTAAACGGAAAATATGAACCTCAATTGCCTATTCAGGTTGTCCCCCCAAAAATTACCACAGGTCATGTAATTCGCGCCAAAGAAATTTTGGAAGCTACCATGAAAGAACCTATCAAATTAGTTTTTAATAGCAACGTCTGGATATTAGATACCAAACAGCTTTTAACTTTATTGGACCTTCAAACAGGTGATTTGCTTTTGGATAAGGACAAAGCTTCCCTTTACCTTGATACAATTGCCCGGGACATTGACCAACAAGTCCAGGAAGGCTTGTTTGAATTTAATCCAAATACAAAAAGGGTGGTGGCTTTCCGTCCGTCCCGGCAAGGTCAAAAGCTTGATCAAGAAAAAACATACCAGATGATAACTGATGCTTTAAGTAATCCGACAGGAAACGAACCAAAAACCATTCAATTGCCGGTTGACACTATCAAACCCAAAATCCAAACCCAGGATGTGAATAGTTTAGGTATCAAAGAGCTCTTGGGAGAGGGCATTTCCCGCTTTGCCGGTTCTATCCAGAATAGAATTTATAACATTAACTTAACCGCCTCAAAATTAAATGGGGTGCTGGTTCCTCCCGGAGAAACTTTTTCTTTTAACGCCACTGTCGGAGATATTACTGCTGCCACCGGGTTTAAACAGGCCTATGTAATTAAAGAAGGCAGGACTGTTTTAGACGATGGAGGCGGAGTTTGTCAGGATTCAACCACCCTTTTTAGGGCTGTTTTAAATGCCGGACTGCCGGTAGTTAAAAGAACTGCCCATGCATACAGGGTGGGATACTATGAGCAGGGTTTCCCTCCGGGCCTGGATGCCACGGTTTTTTACCCGTCTGTTGATTTTCAATTTAAAAATGATACTCCGGCCCATGTTTTAATACAGGCATATACTTCGGGTTTAACTTTGTATATTGATTTGTACGGAACCCCAGATGGCAGAATTGTAAGCATCTCCACCCCAGTTGTAACCAACCAAACCCCACCACCTCCGGAGCTTCGGCAGGATGATCCGACATTACCCCGAGGCACTGTCAAACAAGTAGACTGGTCGGCCTGGGGAGCCAATGTATCTTTTAAAAGAACCGTGGTCAGAAATGGGCAAACTTTAATCAGCGAAACCTGGAAATCTTCCTTCAAACCCTGGCAAGCTGTATACTTAATAGGGACAAAAGATTAAATGATAACAGTTACCGGTTCTTTGGCTTTTGATCATATTATGGATTATCCAGGCAGATTTTCCGACCATATCATGCCGGATAAAATTCACCAGATCAATTTATCTTTTTTAGTCACCACTTTAAAAAAACAAAAAGGCGGCACTGCCGGAAACATTGCCTATAACCTAGCTTTGTTAGGATGTCCGGTTTCCATAGTTGGATCAGCAGGTTCAGATTTTGCAGAGTATTCTGAATTTTTAGAACGAGCAAGTATTGATGTATCAAAAATCAAGATAGTCGAAAACGAACCCACCTCTTCCGCATTTATTATGACTGATATTGCTGATAACCAAATCACCGCCTTTTATCCCGGAGCTATGAATGATGCCGAGACACTTTCTCTAAACAACACCAAAACTGATCTGGTGGTGATTTCACCAAATAACCCGAAAGCGATGGTGAAGTTTGCCAAAGAATGCCAAAACTTAGGTATTGACTATATGCTGGACCCGGGAATGCAACTTCCGGCGCTGAACCCGGAAGACCTAAAAATGATGATAGCTAACGCAACTATCTTGATTGGGAATGATTACGAAATCAGCCTATTAAAAGAAAAAGTCTCACTGGATGAACAACAATTGCTGACACAAGTTAAAATTTTAATCACTACTTTAGGAGAAAAAGGGTCAATAGTACAAACTAGTCAAAAAACTTATTCCATCCCAGCTGCAAAACCCAAAACAACTGTTGATCCCACAGGCGCAGGTGACGCCTACCGGGCCGGATTTTTGGCAGGCTATTTAAAAAACTTGGATCTACAAATTTGCGGACAAATGGGAGCAGTTGCCGCTTGTTACACAGTAGAAAAATATGGTACAACTACACATACATTTACACTGGAAGAGTTTAAAAAAAGATATCAGGAGAATTTTGGAGAAGAATTGAAATATGAAGTCTGATATTAAAGATAAAAATTTGGCTGCCAAAGGCAAACTGAAAATTGAATGGGCCAGATCCCAAATGAAAGTCTTAAATTTGATCAAAGACAGGTTTGCCAAGGAAAAACCGCTTAAAGGTATTACTTTGGGAGCTTGTCTGCATGTCACCTCAGAAACCGCCAATTTAATGATTGCTTTAAAGATGGGTGGAGCGAATTTGGCTCTTTGTGCCTCAAATCCCCTGTCTACCCAGGATGAGGTGGCTGCATCTTTGGTAGAAGATTACCAAATCCCTACTTTTGCCATAAAAGGCGAGGATAAAGATACCTATTATAAACATCTAAACGTTGTTTTGGACTTTAATCCGCAAATTACCATGGATGACGGAGCGGATTTGGTAACTTTGCTCCACACAGAAAGAAAATCCCAGCTTAAAGATGTCATCGGCTCATCTGAGGAAACAACCACAGGGGTCATTAGACTCCGGGCCATGCTGAAAGACGGCACGCTAAAAATACCGGTGATGGCGGTAAACGACTCTAGCACCAAACACATGTTTGATAACCGTTATGGCACAGGCCAGTCAACTATTGATGGAGTGATCCGGGCCACCAATGTGCTTTTGGCCGGAAAACGCTTTGTGGTTTGCGGTTACGGCTGGTGCGGCAGAGGTTTGGCGCAACGGGCCAGAGGCATGGGGTCGCTGGTAATAATCACAGAAGTTGATCCGCTCAAGGCACTGGAGGCTACCATGGATGGGTATGAGGTAATGCCGATGGATCAAGCCATCAAAATTGCGGACATTATTTGTACGGCCACCGGTAATAAAACAGTCCTCTCGGTGGAACATTTTAAAAAAATGAAAGACGGCGCCATTGTAGCCAATACCGGACACTTTAATGTGGAGTTTGATTATGAAGGCTTAGTCAAAGCGGCCAAAAACAGAAGGATACTCCGGGATAATTTGGAAGAAATTACTTTGGAGGGAGATAAAAAGATTTTTGTACTTGCAGAAGGCAGACTGATTAATTTAGCCTCGGCAGAAGGCCATCCGCCTGATGTAATGGATATGTCCTTTGCCAATCAAGCATTGGCAGCGGAGTACCTGGTACAAAACCGCGGCAAACTTAAGGCAGATGTTTATACTGTGCCAAAAGAGCTGGATGAGATGATTGCCAAATTAAAACTGGAATCATTAGGCATTAAAATTGACTCTTTAACAGAAGAACAAAAAAAATACCTAACCTCCTGGACTGAAGGAACTTAAACTATATTTCTTCACTGTTTCTAATAGCCACAATGGCTGCATATAAATTATCAGCCACGTGACTGACAAATCTTCTGTCTCCATTATTTAATATTTCAGCTCGAAGCCTTAACTGATCTATTGCTGCTGACAGAGCTCCCGGACATCTATGTGCGAGCCCAAATATTGCCGGATCAAAAGGCTTATCCCTTTCTATAATATGTTGCTCAGAATCTTTTCCTGTACCTACAGGAATCTTCAGTCTGATACTTGAATTTTCAAATTCTACTAACACGTAATCTCAACCTCCCTTCTACTTTATAGTAAGTACAATCAAACCATTAAAAAACCTCCCGTAAAGAGAGGTTAAATGTGTTTTCCTTCAATTGCACTCAGGACTAATCCTTCCCTTACGGGCTTGGGTTTAGCACCGTGTCTTTTGGATCGGTTGCTGGATGGATCATTGAGCCAAAACTCTCCCCATCGCTCTTGATTAAATATTAAATTGTAATTTAATAGTAAAATAAACCAAGTTTTTTGTCAATATAAATCAAGCTGGTGAATCCTCTCCTAAATCATCCTCTTTAAATCTCACACCACCCTTAATTATCTTAAGACAATAGCCCACTTTAATTATAGGAAAAGCATCTCGTGCCTTCACTAAAGCCTCTGTCGGCGGGAGTGAATTTTTACTTAGAAGAATACCAATTACAGATCCTTTGGGTGCCGTAACACCAATAGCCCCAATTCTCTCAGCAAAAGAAAAAACTGGTCTAACTGTTTCAGGATCACAATATTGCTGAGCTTTTGTGCTCATAGTTGCACCACTACCAACCAATGAGGGTTTGTCTCTGACAGCACCTGTCCTTATAAAGTATAAGGCGTTGTCGATTGCATCTCTAGAAGGGGATCGATTATTCCTCCGTCCTATCTTACCCCAAAAAACAAGAGCAAGAACATCGATTGATGGAGGTGGTCCCAACTCCTCACAAGATAATTCTCCACGATTAAATCTAAGTCGAGTGAGCTCCGGAAACATAATAGCATCCTTTACCCCAACCTTAGAGGCAAGAAAGGCAACTTCTGCTGGAGATAACCCTTCTCTACCTAAGGCTTTAACTGTTGCTCCAATAGCTGCTACAACACTAGCTGCACTACTCGCCATACCCCTTGGAATATCATTGTCAATATGAACCCGAGCGCTGAACTCGCTTTTATTTGAATAAGATAGCGTTTCACGAACTGCTCTTAATGCTCTACGACGATTTTGTGGACCATAAATATGCGCTCCGTTCCCCTCATAAAGAGTAACTGTTGCGTCTACAAAACGATTTATGGAACAAGGAATAGAAAAACGGTCTTTTTTGCTTAGAACTAGGTCACCGCACGAACCAGGAGCACGAGCTGTCCCGATTCCTATTATATTATCTGCTGGTAGTCCCTGCTCTGACTCAAAAATACTTTCTTTGTTCGCGGCTGCTGCCATATTTTATGGGCTAAATAATATCTTGAGGCTTTTCAAGAGGTTTTGTCAAGTTATAGGTTTATGAGATTTTATAGCTCTTGAAATTCCGAGAGAGAATTTAGTGTCATTTCAAGCTATTCAGGCAAATTTGCAGACATTAATTCCTCAAATAAAATTAACTGTGGTTGATTTTAGGTAGATAGTAAATATCCTTTTTATACCTAAAATCTGAGAATTGGAATTCACCTTTACCGTTAATTATAGCTTGATAATCCCGGCAATCACGACAAAGTTCCTTTTTAATACAAACCCAGTTGCCCTTTTCAATAGCTTTTTTAAGCTCTAAAACTTTTCCTTTTAACCAATCCAGTTTGGGTTCTAGCGGATCCAAGACAATCTCCCTTGGTGTATCTTCCCTATCCAAATACCAAAAAGAAGCTCTGGTAACCGGTTTCCCAAAATTTGCTTCAGCCAGTATGGCATAAATGTAAAGCTGTAAGCTGTCATCTTCATCTGTAGCTCCGGTTTTAAAATCCACAATATGCAAAGATCCATCAGGCCGCTCTTCCACAAAATCAAAGTTACCAATTAAAATCACATTATCCGTAAGCTGGTATTTCGGAAAAGCAACTTGAGGAGCGGCCTTTCCCAAAACTTTCCAGTTTTTATAAAAATTTCCTATCATTTCCAAACCACGCCTGCCAAAATCTCCTTCCTCCTTCTTTGAAGAAAATCCGCCTCTTTTGCCCCGATATTTCAGCCATAAATTCCTGAACTTTTGCTCTAACTGATCTTTGGTAACCTGACCTTGCAAGTCCAGCAGCCACCTGGCGCTATCATGCACCACAGATCCTAGACTCAAATATGGTGAAGCGATTTGCAACCTAAAACCGGTTTTCGGATCTTTATAGATATTTTTTAAATAATAGGCATTGGGACACTTTAAAAAATCCTTTAAAGCCGTATAAGAAACCCACAAAGCGTCTTTGATAAATTTATACTCTTGTTTAGGAATCACTCCCGAATTTTACCTCTAAATTTGTTACAATACCACCATGATAATTCTTGGTATCGAAACCTCCTGTGATGAAACTGCGGCTGCAGTAGTACAAAAGACCGGAAATCGGATAAAAATTTTATCCAATGTTGTGGCATCATCAGCTTCTATCCAGGCAAAATATGGAGGCGTGATACCTGAGCAAGCTGCCAGAGAACAATTAAGAAGCATTATACCGGTAATTGAGGAAGGTTTGAATAAGGCACAAGTAACAAGTAACAAGTTAAATGCAATTGCAATCACACAAGGACCCGGACTAATTGGCTCACTTCTGATTGGCGTAGAAACTGCCAAAACACTAGCTTTTTTATGGAATAAACCTCTTATTCCTGTAAATCACCTGCTCGGACACTTTTATGCAAATTGGGGTGCTCAGTCGTCAGTCGTCAGTCGTCAGTCGTCAGACAAAACAAGTCTGAAAGCTGACAGCGAAGCCACGCCAAAGGCGGACGAAGCGATACTGAAGACTGAAAGCTACCCTCAATTCCCCTGCATTGGCCTGCTTGTGTCCGGTGGGCACACAGATCTGATTTTATTTAAAGATCATGGCAAATATGAGTATTTAGGCGGAACCAGAGATGATGCAGCCGGAGAGTGTTTTGATAAATGCGCCAGACTCCTGGGACTGCCATACCCGGGAGGACCGGCCATTGCCAATTTAGCCTCGCAAGGGGACGCCTTGAGGTTTAGTCTCCCTAGACCGATGATAGATTCCAAAGATTTTGATTTCTCCTTTTCCGGCTTAAAAACAGCGGTGGCAAATCTGCTAAAGGAGGTGAGGGGTGACGGCAAGAAGGGCATCCCGGCGCGTAGCCGCAGCGAGCGAAGTCGAGTGAGGATGTACGACGGGATATCGAGCCGGCAGGACCCCGAGCTGGCTAATTTTTGTGCTTCCATAGAAGCTGCTATTGTTGATGTTTTAGTTGCCAAAACTATCAAAGCCGTTCAAACTTACAAAGTCAACCAAATAATGATCGCTGGCGGTGTAGCCGCTAACCAGAAACTGGTCTCAGAATTAGCTATCAGATGTCAGTCTTCAGCTATCAGACTCTCTGTACCACCACCAGAGCTCTGCACTGATAATGCAGCCATGATTGCCGCTGCTGTCTTTTATAACTTCCATCCCATTAACCCCTTAAAACTCCAAGCCAACCCCAATTTATCCTTATCCTAACTTGAATCTCTTAAAACACAATGCTATACTTTATTCATAAAGCCCCATAAGGGCCTATTTTTATGGAGAAAGAGTTGTCTGATGTAGTATTTTATCGTCCGCCTAACAACTGGTCTAAAATACCAAACGCTTCTGTTATTAGAGGCAAGAATAATGCATTTTTAAGAACCCCCGGGGCTTGTGTCCAACTTGATCCAGGAGACCGAATCTTAATAAGATACGGATTTTCTTCTGGGAAGAGAGCTACAATACAACAAGACGCCTACGCTTGTGGCGGTAGTCGACGCGAACCAACATTGACTAGACTTTACAATACTAAACTTGACATGACCTCAATCAATTTTTAAAATTCCCTTACTGCTCCTTGGGCCTATTTTATGGGGATAGAAAACATCGGAGAAGAATCTCAAGAACATTTAGTAGGGAGCGAAGATCATATCTCGACCGACATTTTAGGCCGAAATCACATTTATTGTAGTCGCTATTGGATATTGACCGACAATGATGGTAACCGTTTCATGGTAGTTCGTTTACTAAATGGGCGTCGTGAAACTTTTGATTTGGATGAAATCCCTGTTTCCTGTAATTACCTTGCCCGACGCCGCTTCTGCTTTTTTCCTGATACTCTAGTTGACCCGCTTATCTCTAGTCCTGCTCATCTTATGGACCAATGGGAATGGGTGAAACTTGAAAAACTCCCTTATCCCTACTCTCTAATTGACCAAAACTAGGCTTACCTCTATACTTACTCCATGGATAAAACTTATGACCAAACAAAAGTAGAATCTAAATGGTATAAATTTTGGGAAGGTCTGGGGTTTTTTAAACCTGAAATACACCCTAAAGGCAGACCTTACACTATCATCCTTCCCCCTCCCAATGCCAATGCTCCCTTGCATTTTGGCCATGCCATGTATGTGGTAGAGGATATTTTAATAAGATTTCACCGCATGTTGGGTGATTCAGCTCTCTGGTTACCTGGTTCAGACCATGCCGGATTTGAAACTCAAGTGGTTTTTGAAAAAGAGCTGGAAAAAAAGGGCAAATCCCGTTTTGATTTTGACCGAGAAACGCTTTACCAAATGATTTGGGATTTTGTCCAAAACAATAAAGGCGAAATGGAGGGACAACTGCGTAGATTAGGCTTTTCCCTGGATTGGTCAAGAGAGAAATTTACCCTTGATCCGGACATTATCAAAATTGTTTACAAGACTTTTAAAAAAATGTTTGACGACGGTTTGGTTTATCGGGGGAACCGGATTGTCAACTTCTGCACCAAACACGGCACCAGCTTTTCTGACCTGGAAGTTCTATACGAAGACCGAATTAGCCCACTTTACTACATTAAATACGGACCACTGACACTGGCTACCACCAGGCTGGAAACCAAATTCGGTGATACTGCCGTGGCAGTACACCCTGATGATTCCCGCTACCAAAAATACATTGGCAAAATAATTGATATAGAAACAGTCCTGGGACCCGCCAAAATCAAAGTTATTGCTGACAGCGCAGTTGATCCGGAATTTGGAACCGGAGTTATCAAAGTCACCCCTGCTCATTCTATGTTGGATTTTGAAATAGGACAACGGCATAATTTAGAAATCCGGCAAGTGATTGGCTATGACGGCAGGTTAAATGAGAAAACCGGCAAATTTTCCGGCATGACTGTAAAAGAGGCTCGAGCAGCCATTGCCAAAGAAATGCTGGAAAAGAACTTAATTGAAAAAATAGATGAAAATTATAAAAACCGGGTCGGTGTTTGTTATAAATGCGGCACTGAAATAGAACCACTGCCCTCGGAGCAATGGTTTATTAAAACGGCAGAGCTGGCTAAAGCGGCCATCGAGGTTATTAAAAAAGGTGAAATTAAAATCTACCCCAAGAATTTTGAAAAGACTTACTTTAACTGGTTAAAAAATATCAAAGACTGGAATATCTCCCGCCAAATTGTCTGGGGCATACAAATCCCGGCCTGGTTTTGCAACGGTTGCGACCAATGGATAGTCACTGAAGGGGAAACTCCGCCAAAATGTCCTAACTGTAACAGTAAATTATTGGAAAGAGACCCAGATGTTTTTGATACCTGGTTTTCATCCGGTCAGTGGCCCTTCGCTACTTTACAAACCACACGCCCAGGGGATTTTGAAAAATTTTATCCCACTACAATCATGGAAACCGGCCGTGATATTTTATTTTTCTGGGTGGCCAGGATGGTCATGATGGGAATTTATGCAACAGGCAAAATTCCATTTGAGGATATTGTTTTGCATGGTATGGTCCTTGATCCGTTGGGTAAAAAAATGAGCAAATCCAAAAATAATGTGGTTTCACCTATGGATATTGCCGATCAATACGGGGCAGATGCTGCCAGATTAGCTTTAGTATATGGCACTGCTTTTGGCCATGATCAATCCCTCTCGCACCCTAAACTGCAAGCCATGAGAAACTTTACCAATAAACTTTGGAATATCGGCAGATTTATCGTTGACTTTGCTCCGGATGACGCAAAACATCTAAACCCCTCTGTCATTCTGGCTTGTCCAGAATCAGATTCTAGAGTCGCTAACGCTCCCCAGAATGACAATATAAATCCGGACGATGAGGATATCCTGGAAAAATTATCCAAAACTATAGAAGTCACCTCAAAAGCTATCAATTCTTACCGGTTTCATGATGCAGCAGATACCCTTTATGAATTCATCTGGCATGAGTTTGCAGACAAGTATATTGAATCCACCAAAGACCGACGAGCCGAAGCTCAACCTGTTTTGGAATATGTTTTCAGGACTTGTTTAGAGCTTTTACATCCATTTATGCCCTTTATCACAGAAGAGCTCTGGCAGAGATTGCCTCATCAAGGCAAGTCTATTATGGTAACATCGTGGCCAAAAGCCACTGAGTAACAAGTACAAAAGTGACAAGTAATAATAAGGAATTATTTGGACTGGTGTCACAGTTACAAAGAGCTGCTCTTTCTGTACCTACGAATATAGTCGAAGGCCATGCTAGAAACAATAGGAAGGAATTCCATCGTTTCTTATCTATTGCTTTAGGTTCTTTAGCAGAAACAGAATACTTATTGGATTTTGCTTTTAAAAGGAAATTTATACGACAAGATCGGTATAATGAAATAATGTTGCTTCGTGAAGAAACCGGTCGTATCATCTGGAAGCTTTTTCTCTCTCAAAAATAACTTG
This sequence comes from Candidatus Daviesbacteria bacterium, assembly GCA_028715175.1. Lineage (GTDB taxonomy): Bacteria > Patescibacteriota > Microgenomatia > Daviesbacterales > UBA10151 > UBA10151. The sequence continues at coordinate 78,317 of JAQUSJ010000001.1, read as the reverse complement.
TTACTTAAAAACCTGTTACTTGTTACTTTTTGGATCCAATTCCCGCAAAATTAACGCAGATTAGCCGCATCAAAAACACAATATAATTGATATATTCTATGATAAGGTATACTTTTATCATTAAATTTTTGATGTCTTCTGGTAAACATTACCATATCAGAACCAGTTAATATCATCTCAGGTCTAAACTCAGTAACATCTGGATAGAAAAGATAAGAACCATTACCATCCAATCTGCGATGCCAACAGCCTAATAAATAGTAGCCTGTGCTTATACACCGGACATATGTATCTGGGGCAAGCTGCTCAACATCATTATTCGTATCTATCGTGGCGATAACTACAACTCCAGGTTGGATTAAAGCCGAGAAAACGCTTGACCTCTCTGATTCATCGCCAAATGGAGTTCCACCAATATCTGCTAGAGTGAACGCCGCGCGAGGACAATGAAAGATATAAAATGGATTTCCTTGCTCTACGTGATGCATACAAGTGTGTAGATTATTCTGCTGAAGATTCTTCGGTTGATTCCTGCTCTCCAGCTTCAGTTTTTTGTTCAGCTACTTCTCCTTCAACCGGAACTTCGCCTTCCGCAGGCACAGCTCCTGCTTCAGTTTCTTCTGCTCCTGTTTCAGCAGCCACAGCCGCAGCTTCCGCAGCTTGCTCTTCCAAGAGTTTCTCCATCTCTGCTGTCACAGCAGGAGCCAGTTTTACCACAATCTCTTCTCCCGGAACCTGAATTGTTAACTTATCTTTATCAAATTGCAGCTGCCCAACAGTTATGGCATCATCAATATTTTGCAAAGAAGAAATATCTACCTCAATTTTCTCCACCAGATCTGTTGGTAAAGCTTCCACCTCAATCTCGTTTAAGGTTTGCAGAACAATGGTCTCTCCTAATTTAACCGATTCCGGCTGTTCCCCAATTAAAACTAAGGGCACCGGGACCTTAACTTTTTCGCTTAAATTGACTTGATAAAAATCAATATGTATGGGCTCACCTGAAACAGGATCATATTGCACTCCCCGCACCATTACCGGCCTGACCTTCTCAGCCCCAATCTTCAAATCAATTAAACCGGTTTCCCCTGCTTCTTTGAAAGTTTTTAAGAATGTTTTTCCATCAACGCAAACTGATTCGCTTTCCACTCCCTTGCCAAAGACATGACCCGGGAGTTGGCCGTCTTGACGTAGTTTTTTAACTTTTTTGCCTAAAATTTTTCTTTCTTCGGCTTTCAAACTTAATCTATCCATAATCTTGGTAATTTACCATATTTGAGCTTGCCCGGCAAGGGTCGCTTGATTATCCGTGTTTAATCTTAAGAAATAGAATTGTCAGGTTAAAAATTTGAAAGATAACATTTGTAATGATTAATGCCATCTGTTGTGTCAAAAAACCATACACTAACCACAGAAACGTGCCTATATTTAAAGCAATATACATGGGAAGCGAAATATCGGTTGTTCTTTTAGTTTTAATAATTTTTAAAATCTGAGGCAATGAGGCAAAAACCACAAACCCTCCTGCAATTAACCCCAAAGTTTCAGTAGGAATATTATTCATTTTTTAAATTCTACCTCAAAACTTCGATCTTTGGATAGATCTGTTTGAATGATTTGTTCCTGTGGGCCGATTTTACTCACTTGGGATGACACTAGTTGATAGTTAATCGGATAAGTGATGGTCCACTGCAATGGATCTTTCAATGTGCCTGCCTGTTTAATAATATCCAACCTGTAATTTGTTTTCCCATCCTGAAACTCTAATTTCACAGGCACCGAGTAGTCCAACACAAGAGTCTTTTGTTCTTTAGGCAAAAGCTCCAAAAGCATAGAATAGCCTGACCTGCCGTAATCTACAAAACCAGTTACATCTTTGGTAATATCCCCTTCGCCCCATAAAGCCCTTGTTAGCTTGCTGCCAAACGGCAGATAAATACGCATCCTGTTTTTATATTTTCCACCCGGGAAAGCATCCGAAGGACTCCTGTTAATATAATTTATACGCAACCGGTGTTGAATTTCCCCATCTTTGCCGACAACGGTTTCCAGCTTGTAGTTTTTATCAAGATAATAATTGGCTTTATTTGCCCCCAAATTTGCTTCAACTACGCTCAAAAAATCATTTTCCCGGGTTGATTGTCGCGGTAGATCATGTATCCAGCGCTGCGCTGCCAAATACGAAAACAGCTTTGTATCGTTTAAATAAATACTGATATGTTTTTCGTCCAAACCTTTACCCAGTGCCGAGATAATCCCGGGCCAGTTGTTTTGAGGTAAAAAGAATATTTTATTAAACAGTTGATTTGCTAGGGCCGTTAGAAAGCTTTTTTTGGCCTGTGATCCAGGGAAAAAACTGAGTTCCGAATGAGATATCGCTCTTTCAAACAGGTTATCGGCTGTAATTTTTTCGTTGTAATCCGGTAAATCCAGCGGTCCGACAATATCTAATAATCCCTCAATTGCCGAAACATCCAAGGCCACCACACCCTCAACCCTCTCCCCTGTTTCTTTGGTATAAAACCACTCGGCTTGCCGGGCGCTGGTAGGAAAATCCGGTTCCCAGTTGCAGTCTCGCAAAAACCAGTCTTTTTGACCCAAATCTTCCTTGATTTCTTTTGGCGGTTCAACATGAATACTCAAAAGTCCGTCTATTGCGTAGATATCATTAACATCTAAATTTTTTAGCTTGCCTCCCTCAAAGGAAACTTTGGCGAAAGACCCGATGAATCCCCCGCCCGGGCGAAGCTCCATATTATTTTGCAGCAGTATTAAATAAGCTTTACTGCCATCCAACCCTGTCAACTTCGGAAGAAGGATGCTCATTGCCTGAGCCTTACCTACTAAGTTTGTATAAAGTGAAATTTCCCTTGCCATATTTTCGATTCGCGGGGAAAAAATCTTTGGCAGTTGTTGCCTGAAGTTTTTTTCTTTCAAAAGCGCATTTGCTTTTGCAAGATCCTCCGCTGCCAAGTTTAGCGCGATTTGCGCAGAATCAAAATATTCCGAAGGAGACTCTGTCTTTTCGCCTGTTACCGCCTTTAAACTTTGCAAAAGCGATTGGACCCCTAAGATTGTATTTTTAGCTGCATCAGCTGACAGAAATGATAAATCAAATAAATTTTCACCCGTCGCAAACCCGCTATCAAACCAGCCTGTTTTTTTGACCGGTTCCAGACTGTCGAATATTGATTTTGCCGCCTTTACCCGGCTGTTGGCTATATGAACATTCATAAGACTTTTTTCAAAATCCCCTTTTTGCAAATTCTTAAAGCCCTCATTTAATTGACTGCTGAAAGTAAAAATACCCCACCCGAAAATTAAACCGGGCCACAAAATCGCATATGTCACCAGAGCGATCACTAAAAATAAGTATATTTTTGATAAAGGAAATAGATATTTAAATAGACGTATTCCCTTTTTTGATTTTTCACCGGATGTCCCGGTTGTTTGTTTGAACGCCGTCAAATCCTCCTGTTTTTCTTCCCGCCATTTATCCTCTTCTCTTTCATCTTCAAGTTTCAATCCTCCATCTTCCAATTTTGGTACTTGAATCTCGTTATCCTTAAAAAACTTTAAGGTCTCTTTTAAGCTTGTCACCAGTTTCGCTCGGGGGTTCCAGTTTAAAAGTTTAATAGTTTTATCCAAATTAGGCGTTGGCCAGGGCGGAAGCTCAGAAAGGCTAAACCCGCGACTTTCATGCCAAACGGGGTCCAGCAGCACTTGTTTTGCTTCCGAAATCTTGATCGGAGTGGGCAGTACTCCGTCAAAGATTTTTTGTGAAGTGGCGCCGGAAAAAATAGTCTTGACTGCCAAATCAACTGCATCGGAAATAAAAAGCGCCCTTGAGGAAAATTCCAGTGAAACCTGTTTTTGTAACTCCCCTGTTAAACTCTGTTGAATTAACTTTATCAAAGGATCCCTGGTTTTAAAATTCATCCTTGGACCATAAACAGGACCCAGTCTTAAAATTCTTGCGTTTAGTTTATATTCGCTGGCATGCTTTGCAATTTTTGTTTCCAGCTCCTTTAATAATTTCGTTTCTTGATCTTCGTGTTCTTTTTCATAAAGCAGGATTGACGAAACCAGCAAGCATCTACATTTAGTTTCCTTAAATAGCTCTAAAACCTTTTGAAGGTTCCATTTGTCTGAAGGGATAATAAATAAATAATCGAGTCGCGGTAAATCCAGATTAACCTTATCAGGAGATTCTATTACCAGGTGAAAATTTCTATTCTCAACCGCCTTTCTTAAATTGCGCTTTTCGCCATTTTCTAAATCATCCAACCCGACAACCTGTATTCCTTTATCCAACAGCTTATCTGATAAGCTAGATCCCAAAAAGCTTCCCGCGCCCACAATTAAGGCCACGGGGCTATTTCGCGAAAGCGAAATGCTAGTTTTTCTATTGATAGATTTATCTTTTTCGTCCACGCGCAAATCGTAACACTATCCTTGATAATTTCAATATAGATAAAAGGTGACATTCTATGTCATTTTAACGGGAATCGAGGGCTAAATTCGCTAACCTGTCTGCTTCAAAGTTTTTGAATCTTGGTATGTGACTGTATAATACCCCGCCTAGTTCAATTGCTAAAATCTTTATCTGCTGAGTAATAGGCTTAAGATGTTTACTTTTAACTTTATACCTCCCTGACAACTGTTCCACTACCAGCCTTGAGTCAGCATAAAATTCAATTTCCAGCTTCTTACCTTTATATTGTTTCTTGATGTATTCAAGCGCTTGTAGCACTGCAGTATATTCGGCCACATTATTTGTAGCAACACCAATATATTTACCTTCTTGGTAAAGGAGTTTTCCTCTCCTATCAGCTATAGTAAAACCATAGCTGGCAGGTCCGGGATTACCACGGGCTGCTCCATCTGTATAAATTATTAACTTCATAATATTTTGAAATTTTCTATCTCCAATTCTCTAGCTTCAAATTCTATCATCTAGTTTCTAGAGTCTAGTATCAAACTTTCTTTCCGAACCATAATACCATAACTTGCATTCCCAAAATTGCGTATTCTGAAATTACCGTTATCCAGGAAGATGCAATGTATGAGTATTGAGGTATATAAATAAAATTTAAAATTAAATTCAAAATCAGCCCAGACGTGTAAATGAAAAACGTCTTTTTATAGTTGCCTTTGGCAATCAAAATCCACATACACAGAGAAGAAAGAAAGTACGCCGGAAAGCCAAACGACAAAATCTGTAAAGATTTAATTGACTCTGAAAAACCACCACCTGTTAATGCCCATATTACAAAGGGTGATAAAACAATCGTCAAGACAGTGCCGGCGAGAGAAAACCCCAAAAAACTCAATGCAACTGATTTAGCGCCGCCTAAAGACTTGAGCATTATTGGATAATATGAATTCATAACAAAAGTCGGCAAAACAAGCGCCGTCTGAAAAATAGAATATGCAATGTTATAAATTCCTACATCTGCAACAGATTTGAAATAAGCAATCATAAATGAATCGGCCCTGAAATATAACACGTTTAAAGTCAGCGTCGCGCCGATTGGCCAGCTTTTTTTAAACAGCAACAAGGCATATTCAAAGTTAAAAAGGGGTGTTAAATGATGCAAAAATTTCCTCATTACGAGAAGCGCGGACAGCGAAATAACAATCCAGCCGGCCAGGTGAGCAATCAGCAAAAAAGGGACCGAAAATTTATTAAAAATAAGCACAATAAAAATTACCAGGCTAAATAATGTTCCCGAAATCGACGCCAAAACAGAAAGATCATATCTTAATTTATTTTGAAAAATTAAATTACACGTAGTAAATATTGCAAAAGCAATGATTGCAAAACTGCCAAAAGACACAGCTTGAGTAAATTGGGGAGTGCTAAATGGCCAAAACGGCAAGAGTCCGACTGCCAGAATTACCAGAATCCCGGACCAGATAATTCTTGTTCCCAGTAATTTATTCCATTCTTTTTGTACCCTGTGCTCTATACCATGCGCGCTGGATAAAACATGGGCATTAAATCCAAAATCAGATATAAGGTAAAATATCGCGAGGTACGTTAAAGCAAGTGTAAAAGTTCCTGTTCCTTCTTTTCCGTAACTTCTCGCAACCAGTCCCAGAATTATAAAAGTGGAAAGGGAAGTGATAATCTTACCCAGCAGCTGCCAAAAAGTTTGTTTAAGAATTGTCTTAAAGATACTGTTCACCGGATTATTTTACCATGGAGAATGATAATCCCCATATTAAAAATAATATCCTGTATCCTTGCGGCAGAGTCAAAAAATAATGATCAAACATACCCAGAAAAAGAATAAGAAGCCACAAAATTGTCATTTTATTTATGGATCCCGACATTCGTCGGGATGACAAAAAGGGAAATCCAATTAGACTTATTAGTCCAATCAGACCAATTATGCCTGTTTCAGACAAAGCCAGCAGAAAAATATTATGGACTGGTTGCAAAAACCTGTTTGGACCTGCAATTAAATCGGAAGCTTGCACCGGAATAAAATTATTCAAACCAACACCATAAAGCGGAGATTTCAAAAATATCTGCCATGCGCTATCAACTAATTCCTCACGCCTAAGCAGCGTTAAATTATCAAAATTAAAAATACTGGAAAATCTTGTAAAAAGAATCGGGGATAAAAATAGTCCAACCAAAATTAGTATAATTTTCCACTTTCTATTTAGGAGTATAAGCCCAAGCCCAAAACCTGCCAGAATAGCTGCCCGCGAAACTGCTAGGAGGATTGTCATTCCTGCGAATGCAGGAATCCAATTAACCACCTTTCGGCGGAATGACAAAATAGCAATAACAATCAACATAAACCCCGCCAAAACATTCGGGTGGGGAAAAGTGGCATAAGGCCGCAAAAACTGTCTGCCATAAAAATCAAATTTGGCAATTGCGGGAGTGGAGATAGAAAATGTCCTTTCCCCTAAAATCCAAAGCCCCAAAGTTCCTCCTTTGACAAACTGCAAAGTAGCCAAAATTGCTTCAAATAAAACTGCCAGGATCAGTGGCCAATACAACTTGTTACTTATAACTTGTAATTTGTAACTTGCCAAATAAACCCCAAAAAAACCGGCTATCGTATATTGTTCAAGCCTAACTAAACCGGCTCCGATATTTGATGCGCCAAAAAGGGACAGCGCTTGACTAAACAAAAAGAGCAGGAATAAATTTAGGGCAATTTTGTTAAATATAGGTTTGCGCAGCGCCCAAACTATCAAAAGTCCTGTTGCTAAAATATCCCAGAAATACAGTGTTGGGGACAGATAATCAATTTTTAAGGAATAAACATAACTAAATTCCGGCCAGAAATGTAAACCAAGTTGGGTTGGAAGAAAAAGTACAGTTAAAAAAAATAAGATCTTTTCAAGCTTGAATAACATTTAAAGATAGCGAAGGCAGTAGCTAGCTCTTAACAACAGGCTTTATCACAATATGTCTATCGCGGCCCTCGCCGATACTCTCGGAGGAAAGACCCTTCATTTCTGAAATTGCCATATGTACAATTCTGCGCTGCCAGGGAACCATCGGTTCAAGATCCAGGGGTTTCTTACTTTCCAAAACCTGCTTACCCCAGCTTTCTGCACTTACCTTCAGCTCGCTCTCTCTTTGTTTCCTCCAACCCATAACATCTGTAACAACTCTCTTAAATTCGCCGGCCGGCGAACCTTCCCCGACTCTTCTGGCAACCATCTGGTTAACCAGCAGCTGCAAAGCATCTAAAGATTCTCCTCTTGCACCGATAAGTCTTCCTGCGTCTTTTGTTTCAATGCTTACCAAAAAATTTTCATCCATTTCCTCTATCTCATAACTCCCTTCCAAAAGAAGCATCCCTAATAAATTATCCAGTACTTCACCTAGTTGTTCTTCCATAAATTATTTTTTACTCAATCCTCCCCAGCCGGAAATCTTATGCTGCTGAACGATCCCTAGTATTGTATATGTATTCCAATAAATTGCAAGCCCGACCGGGAACGAGAAAGCAAAATAGCCAATCATAATTGGCATAAGATAAACCATCTGGGATTGTACTTGACCCATGCTTTCTTCCAGACCTTCTTTTTCCTTCGATTCTTTCGGAGAATCCGACGGGTAACTTTTAATCGGTTTTGGCAAAGTCATTTTAGATTGGATAAAAGTTAGACCGGCTGTCACAACCGGTATTAAAAGCAGGAAAATTCCCTGGCTGCCAAACTCTGAAGGTTTTACGCCTAAATTAAGCCCCAGAAAATTTGGGTCCAGCGCTGCTGGAAGTTTCAATTGAGGAAAGTATAAAAGAGAATTTATCTTATCAATTTGTCCGCCTGCTCCGGGTAAAATATTAATTATTGCTTGATACAGCGCAATGAATACCGGGATTTGTATCAAAGCAGGCAAGCAGCCGCCGGCAGGATTAATCCCGTGTTCTTTATAAAGCGCCATCTGCGCTTCGGCAAAAGCTTTCTTATTCTCCTTGTGTTTTCGTTTTAGCTCGTCCAGGTGTGGCTTTAAATCAGCCATTTTTTTGGTAGCCTTGATCTGAGAGGACATAAACGGCCAAACCAATAACCTAATCAAAATTGTCAAAATCAGTATGGAAAAACCCAATGCTCCCGGCACATGGATGGCTGAAAGACCCTGAAAAATCAAAACCAAAATATTAATGATTGGTCCGAAGAAAATTAAATTAAAAATATCACCAATATTCACCTGCACCTCCAAATTCTTTTCAAACCAAACCAGCTCCCCCTAAATACCCCATATTCTTTAATTTTTTGCTTGGTATATTCAGAACAACTGAGGTCGTGCTTACAAGCTCCACCTGGAGCAAATACAGCTAACATTCCTTTATCAAAAGAGAAAAAAACTTGATAGAAATTTATTACGTTAATTGCTAAATTCTTCATATAATTAAAATAGTACCGATCAAAGTATCCTTTCTTTCTTTAGTCCTTCTTCCAGGTCCAAAAGAATATCCCCTGATTTTACCTCAATTGCCCCCGCTTTGGGAAGAGCTATTATATTTATGTCATTTGGAAGACTTGGATACAAAGATTCTATGGCAGCAGACACCAGTCTTCTGACTCTGTTCCGCCGGGTAGCTTTTGCGAATGTTTTAGAAGAAACCGCTATCCCAACTTTAGGGGTTTGATTATCTCCTGGTTTCACAAAGAGTTTCGCATATTTTGTTTCCAGTTTTTTCCCGGCAGCCACCCATTTGAAATCTTTTTTTAAATTCAATCTTTTGAGTTTGGGGAGCATTTAGATTGAGAGTTTAGCTCTACCGGCTGCTCTTCTTCGCTTTAGCACTTTCCTGCCTCCACTGGTTGCAATTCTAGCTCTGTAGCCGTGCTTTCTGAGTCTTTTCAATTTTTTAGGTTGGTATGTGCGCTTTGGCATAAAAGAAAGTATATCATAACTTGATACACTTTTTAATAGTTTCTCTATATTGCCAAGACTTACCTTGTGGATTAGATTGTGGATAAGTTTTCCACTGCCCTCAAAATTCCTATGGATAATTTAAGACTGTGGCATCGATTTTTAAGCATCATCAAACCAAATACCAGTTCTGCAAACTTCAGGACATTTTTTTCTCAAACCTTTCTTAAATCAATTGACAACAATAAGATCACGCTAGCCGCGCCGTCTGCTTTTATTAAAGAAACGCTCAACCAAAGACATTTACCTTTAATCGAGGATACCTTTGAGAAACTGCTGGACAAAAAAGTGTATATTGAATTCATTGTCAAAGAAGCTGCCATAGAGGATAAAAGTCAGACAGAGGAGGATTTTTTCAAACCAATTCAGTCTCCAACAAGCATCCTTAACCCCAAATATACCTTATCAAATTATGTGGTCGGCCCTTCAAATAATGTGGCTTACGCCGCCGCCCAGGCCATTGTCCAAAATCCGGGCACCTCTTATAATCCTTTATTCATTTATGGAGGGACTGGTGTGGGCAAAACTCACTTAATGCTGGGTATTGGCAATGCTATTTTGGATAAAAAAGCACACGCCAAAATCATCTACTCTTCTTCCGAAAGGTTCATGAACGACTATGTTGGAGCGATCCAAACCCACAAAATGGGGGACTTGCGGATCAAATACCGCTCGCCGGATGTATTACTGGTTGATGATATCCAATTTTTCTCAGGCAGGGAAGGAACACAGGAAGAATTTTTTCATACATTTAACGAATTAGTCGGCAAAAACTCCCAAATAGTCCTTACCTCAGACAGACCCCCTCACGAAATTGCCAAACTTGAAGACAGGCTTAAGTCCCGGTTCGCCGGAGGATTAATGATTGATATTCAGGCGCCTGACTTTGATACCAGGGTAGCAATCCTTAGATCAAAGTGTCTGGAGCACGAAGTTATCCTGACAGAGGAAACCCTGAAACTTTTGGCAGCCTCTTTTGAAACCAACATTAGAGAGCTGGAAGGACAGTTGGTCGGTATACTGCAACTGCTTCAAGCTCAAAATCTGCCTCTCACTAACGAAAACATTAGTAAGCACCTACAAACCAGGATCACCTCCAGGCAAAATATTAAAATTGAGCCTAAAAAAGTCCTGGAAGTCGTCTGTCAGTATTTCAATTTAAACCATAAGGACTTGATTGGAGCAAAAAGACAAAAGGAGCTGGTTTTGCCAAGACATCTCGCCATGTTTATCTTAAGCGAGCAGTTAAATTTAACTGTGGAAAAAATAGGATTGCTGCTGGGTAAAAGAGATCACACCACTGTCATGCACGGCAGGGATAAAATTAAAAAATTGGTGAGCCATGACAGAGAAATACAACGGATACTGATTGAGGTCAAACAAAAGTTGCAGGCCTTAAGCGCCTGATAGGACTTTTCCACAAAAAAGTTTTGTTATCCACAACTTATCCACTAATTCTAAACAACCTGCCAACACGAAAATTTACCAAAAATCAGCCTCAATTTTCTTAGTTACCAACATATCCACCAAACATATTAATACTACTAATGTTTATTAAATTATGTAGTATAATCGAACATACCTGTGGATAACCTTAACTGGAACTTAATTGGCGCATTAGTTCTTCTTTTAGCAATAGCTTATTTAATCGGTAGGCTTCACGGTAGGAAAACAGATATTCCAACAGACCTGATAGATTTGTATAAAGGAGTTCAGGAATTACCTGCACGAGTTTTACAGACTATCCAGGGGTCAATTAATCCCCAAAAAGGGAAAATGGCAGAGCTTTTGGCTTATGCCGAACTGCGCTACGATTATGATCGGATTATTCCTCTTGGCTGGCCAATTGACTTTATTGGTATTAAAAATAATATGCGCATCGATTTTATTGAAGTTAAATCCGGTACAACTCACCTCTTGACAGACGAAGAAAAACACATTAAAAACCTAATTGCTGCCGGACGGGTTAATTTCCGTTTAATTAAGGTTACAGAAGAAGAAATTCAAAAGTTCACTACTGCCGGGAAAGGAAACGAGTAGCTATCAGTTATCAGACGTCAGCCGTCAGACAAAATTTTTGAAGTCTGATAGCTGAAGACCGAAAGCCGACGACTATTATGAGATTATCAGTTTTACAACAAGACCTTTTACCCTTTTTGCAATCGGTTGCAAGATCAATAGGGATCAGATCAACTCTTCCTGTGCTGGACAATATTTTATTATCAGCCGAAGGGCAAAAGCTCAAGATCGCTGCTACCAACCTGGAGATAGGAGTGATCAAGTATCTAAATGTTGAGGTGGAAATTCCGGGCAGCATTACAGTTCCTGCCAAAACCCTGGTTGAACTTGTTTCCGGTCTTGGTCAAAACAAAATCAGCTTAGAGCTAAAAGGTGAAATTTTAACTGTAGAATCAGGCAAATTCAAAGCAACAATTAATGGTATTGCTGCGGCGGAGTTTCCGGCTATTCCATTATCTTCTTCCTCAGGCATCAGTTTACCTAAAGAAGCATTTTTAACTTCTTCCCAGATTCTGTTTGCTTCGGCTGTTGATGAAGGTAGGCCGGTTTTAACCGGTATCTTAACAGATATCTCTGCCAATAAATTGGATTTTGTGGCAACAGACGGTTTTAGGCTTGCTCACCGCCGGCTGGAATTACCCAAAGGAAACGTTCAATTTAAAAGTTTAATACCGAGAAAAACTTTTGAAGAGGTATTGAGGTTGATGGCAGAGGAGCAAGATCTGGAAGAAGTAGGTATTGCCACCAGCGAGAATCAGAATCAGATCGTGTTTAGTTTAGGCTCCACCCAGGTCTCATCAAGATTGATTGAAGGTCAGTTTCCTGCCTGGAGCAAGATTATTCCTCAAAAAATTATTGCCAGAGCTGCGGTTACAAAAGAGGAATTCTTGAAAGCGATCAAGCTGGCGGCGATTTTTGCCAAAAACGAGGCCAATATAGTTATTTTGACCACAAAGAAAGGTTTTCTTAAATTGGAATCTCACACTAAAGAAGTCGGCAGTCAGGAAAATGAGATTGAGGGCGATGTGGAGGGGGACGAACTTACGATCGCCTTTAATACTAAATTCTTAATGGATGCCATTTCAAACTCTCCTTCAACTCAAGTTTTGATGGAATTTTCAGGGCCTTTGTCTGCTGCTTTGATTAAACCAATAGGAGTAGAGGGATTGGAATATATAGTAATGCCGGTAAGATTAAATTGACAATTCTAGAGCTGTTTTACACACCAGTGTATTTGATGGTCCTAAAATGATAGATTTTCTCTTCCCCCCATCTGCCTATTCCGTCAAATTTAGTTTCAGTGCCGATGAATAATGTATAAGTAGTGCCCAGCTGGTATGGTTTTATGGGTATTATTTTGGCTGTTCTTCTATCGTTTGAGAGTTCAACTTTATAGTCTATTTCTGGTTCGATCCTGACTTTAAACTCTCCCACGTTTTCCAAGGGCCTGTTAAAAGTAATCTCTATGGTATCTGTAGCAGCCACAATAGTTTCTTCCAGCGGATCCGGTTTAGTAGAAACAATGGTTGGCTTGTCGTTTACAGACACAGTTTGTTCGACAGGCTCCGGTTGAGGAGAATCATTACTTGCAGCAGGGATAAATTTAGAATATAAATCTTTTTGAGAAATTAGGATCAAGACAGCTCCAGTAATAGCCACCACTATAAGAATTTTTCTTTTCATTGGTATTCAATATCCAATCCCTGGATTTGGGCTTCTGTTAACTGAAGCGATCTTAACCAGTCTAAAAATGCGTTTTTAGAACTGGTTTTATCAGGTCCTTGTAATACAATTACAAAATATAAATTATTAGTTGAAGATTTGATGGCCGAACTGGCGCTGAAATCACTTGTTGAAAAGGGAAGTTTATTAGCCAGATATGCATCAGGCTGTACTCGTCTTAAGGTATCGTCTATTTGTTTTATTCCTTCTGCGTTTGGAGAAGTTCCTGTTGGATTCTGAGCGGCCGTTTGGAACTGAATTGAGTAAGATGTAGGCATACCTTTACCGAAGACCTCAACAATATATTTAGTACTGGGTTTAAGTTCTGTTTTTGGTTTTATTAATAATAATTTTGTGACAACAGTTTGATTAAATTGTGCTTCAGGGTTAAATTTAACTGATATTAGATCAACATTAATATCATTGTTAAATGTAAAGCTCAAAGTGGTATTTGGAGGGATATTTTGAGTATTATTTTCCGGATAAGATGAGATAATTGCTAAGGGTTGAGCTGGAACAGATGTTTGAGAATCCATTGTTGGTTGTGGGGTTGGCATGGTTAGGATTGGTGGAATCTGGGTTGGTTTTTTATTGGGAAAAGTGAGCACTAGAAAGCTGAAGATAATTGCTATTACTAACACGCCAATAATTAAGACAATAAATTTATTAATCATCTCTTCCTTAGCCAGCCAACTATTTGATCGTCATTAACTGAATCAATTCGTAAATCTACTTTACCACAATCTTGTGGGCAAAAATTTGCTTCTGCCACTTGAAATGTACCGTTATTTTGAACACTCGTTACATAAGCGATATGCCCGTATCGTCTATCAGTAGTCGCACTCCAAACAGGTAAATCACCTACTTGAATTTGATTATTTTCTCGGATAATAAAACGATAACCTGGGATATTATTTGATATATAGTTAATCGCATTTCCGGTTGTTCCAATTAAATCTGTAGCAATTGCTTGTGCAAAGCCAACACATTGTAAAACATTACCCGTTACATTAAATACTGAATTATGGATTGCCTGGGCAGACAGCTGTGGAATGGGTTGGATTGAAGCTATGCAGGCATCATGATTAAAAATTGTCACAAAGCCATTGCAAGCCAATGATTTTTTGATTTTATCAACTAACTGGCTGGCAAAATCTCCGCCTACAGGAGGAATTCCGGGTTGTACTTGGCAGTTTTGTAGATCTTGCCAGACCTCATTACAGTAATTGTAGTTTCCATATGTACAGCCATTGTAATAACCACTGATAGAAGCGTTAACTTGGTCCTGAGTGGGTTGTACTGTCATCCCGCTTGCTTTGAGTTTTGCCGCTGCGATAGCTAAATTTTCCGTGATACTGCATAAATCTTTTCCTGGGTTATAGATATCAAGAATTTGCATTAATCCAACTGCTTGAGCGGTTCTATTCCCGGTCGCAATTTCAGCTGGCGTACAAGGGTCGTTTATGCCATCGTCTGCTTTGGTATGTAAAACATGCCCCTGTCCATCCTCGCAAAACATTACACCTTTATTACAAAACTGGTTAGATGTTATAGCGTCATGGTTATTGTCAGCGTTGGTTGTAAAATTCGGATTTTCATGCATAGCTATGCTGGCTAAAGCTGCTGGTGGGATTCCCGCTGAAGCTGCTACGCCGCTAATCCAACCCGAGAGAATAGAGCTTTTGATGAGTTGAGAGTTGCCTGATCTGGTGAATTTACAACTACTGATATCTCCACCGCCTGATGGTAATGATGCAGCTTTAAGGGACGAAGTGGGTTCTGTTAATCCTCCCAGAAAACCTGATATAAAGACAAACAGGAACATTGCTAAAAGTAGAGCTATAGCACCTCTTTTCCCAACAGGTGATTTGACTAATCCTCCCGAAGGTATTCCATCAACTCCTCCTGGTTGGGTAATTCTTCCAACAGCATTTAAGCCCCCGTGAAATGCTCGACCTAAGGATGGAGCGGTAGCGCCCAATCCTGTGCTGACAGCTCCTCCTACTCCTCTGCCTATTCCTCCAATAATCCCTCTAAGGCCGTCAAATATCCTGCCCAAATTCTTTCTGGCAAATATTCGCGTACTAGATCCAAGATTTTTCAGCCAGTTGGGAGGTTGTATGTTACGCATTCTTGCGACTATTCCGCTTCTATTAGCATTGAATATTTGTTGTGGCAGTGGGGGAAGTTGGGTTGAGGCTGGGGGAGGTTGGGCAGCAGGTACCTCTGTCGGCGTTTTGGCAGCTGCTTCTTCCTTGGTTACTGGTGGGGTTACCACAGTAGGAATGATGCGCGGTTGCATTGGTCTGGGTGGTGCAGATAAGGAAAATGGTTGGACAGGTGGTTGGCCGGTTGCCTGGGCTACTTGCTGCTGTTCCAGGCGCGCTGCTGTCTCAAACTGTTGATTTGCCGCCTCCAACTCTGGGGTAAGAATCTCTGGGTTGATTATTCTCAGTAGTTCTTTATTTCTGGTTGGATTTGCTAAATCTCTGGCAAAGTTTTCAGCAAATTCTTTATTAGCCGGAACAGGGTAGCGTTTATCATATGAGGGGAAAGTTAATCTTGCTTGTTGAAAGATGAAAGGATCATACTTTAAACCTGCAAAGTATTTGTCAGCTGCATGCCTCGAATCAGCTTTCCACTTTAAAGCATCGCTTAAAAACTTTGCTTTTAAGAATTGGGCCATAAGATTAAGGTATCACTAAATCTTCTGTCTTGCCAGTATTTCAGCAGGATTTGAGGTAATCAATTGATGTTCCTCCGGAGAAGCCACCACCCTCATTGCCACATGGGTATTGCCGGCAAAAAATATCCCTTCACCAATTCCTTCTGACATCAAAAGTCTCTGTTCCCCTTCTGACAGGTTAAAAACATGGGCCAAAAGGTCGATTGAAGCAGGAGCTTGTTTCAGGAGAATTTGGATTGATGAATTGGAAATAATTTCTTTGCCCCGCTCGTTACTCAAGAAATCCTCCACGTCTTGCGTAATGGTAGTTAAGCCTAAATAATATTTCCTGGCACGTTTGGCCATATCTACCAAAAAATCCGCCGAATCCTGATTCCGCATCAAATACCATGCTTCATCAACAATCAAAAGTCTTTTCTTGAGTTTGCCTCTGATCTTGGTCCATATATAGTCTAAGATCATATGGATGGATAGCGGTCTTAGCTGGTCCGGCAAATCGCGGACCGAAAATACTGTAAACGAGTTGGAAATATCAACATTGGATTGGGTGGAGAAAATACCGGCGAGCGATCCTTTAATAAATCGCTCCAAGCGGGCTGCCAGTTCCATAGCTACAGCTTCTTCCATGCCGATTAAAACTTTGTATAAATCTTCCATTAAAGGAGGTCCGCCAGCTGGCGGATTGGTTTGGGTTTTAGGATCATCTGTGATTCCTTTGAGCTGGTATGTTTGTTTTAAGGCTCTATCCAGTATGGCGGCTTCTTGGGCATTTAGCGTTCCCAAAACCAATTTTAAAAAACCGGTTAAAGACAGAATTTTACGGCCCAGTTCATTTTCACCCGGAGTTACTTCGGCTGACATATCAAACGGATTGATTTTTACCGGAGACGAAGGGGAGAAATTAATATATTCTCCGCCAACAGCCTGAGCCAAAATTTTGTATTCCTGCTCCGGGTCAATGACAATTATTTCTGTCCCAAACATTAAAGATCTGAGGGCTTCAAGTTTAACTAAATACGATTTGCCGGCTCCGCTTTTGGCGAAAATAACCGAGTTTGCATTTTCTAAACTGAATCTGTCAAATAAAATCAGGGAACCATTATGCTCGTTAATGCCGTACATGATTCCCTCGTTGGCAGTCAGTTCAGACGAGGCAAACGGGAAAGTTGTAGCTAGCGACGTGGTATCCATGTTATGGGCGAGATTTAGAAGATCTTTTCCTTGCGGCAAGGTGGATTTGAAGCCGTCCTCCATTTGCAGTGTTACCTGTCTGGCGGTTATAGAAAGGGAAGCAAGTGTTGATTCAACCAGTTTTGAAGTGCTTTGCAGCTCTTCCAGGCTCTCTGCCGGCACAGTAATATAGAGGGTAAATTGAAAGAATCGTTCAACCCCCCTGACAAGCTGGTCTTGTAAGCTCCGTGCATCTTCCAAGGCTACTTCGACCGCAGGATCCACTGCTCTGCCCCGTTCAAGATCGGTCTGGATCGTGGCTTCCATTTCAGCTACTTTGCGCTTTAGTTCATCCAGTACTCCTTGCGATTGCGACGGGTAAATAAACATCGAAACAAGGAGCGAATGGTCAAAAGAAATTAGCGGTTCAAGCCAGTTAGGCTCAACAAATCTGGGGTAAGCCGATACAAAATAAGTCCGGAAAAAACGGCTGTCTATCTTCAGATGACTAAACTCCACTTCTATTTCGCCCGGAGCAATCACATCCTCAACGGTTAATTGGGGTTGCAGTTGTTCCTGAGTTTTTGTTTTTCTAAATAAATTTGGTAGCTTCATTCTCCTAACTCCTCCACTACAAAAGGATGTGTTTTTGTGCCTTGAGTGGTTATTGGTTCTGTCACAGGTGGGATTGGTGATGTTGGCTGTTGTGCTGCGGGATTAAAAGTTGGTTGTGCGGCCGAAGGCCCTGAGCGAGCGTCAGCGAGTCGAACGGGTTGTTTTAATTTAACTGCTAATTCTTGCGGATTGACGATTTGTCCCGGCGGTTTTTCCTCAACTTGACCATTATAGATATAATAAAAAACTTCAATCAATTTTTGTTTGGTCAGATGCATCGCTTTCAGATTGACTCTGCCTAGCTGTCTGACAATTTGATCCCGTCTTGGTATGAGTATTGTTTTAATTTTTCCCTCCAAACTTTCTCTGGATGGAGTTAGCCCCAGCTCTAGCGCGAAAAGCGGAATGACAATATAAAACCTTTTATCCAATACCTCATTTTCTTTGATTGTAGTTTGGATAAATTGTCTATATCCCGTAATCATTTGTGAAAGCAGCGGGTTGTTTTGGGCTTTTTTGGCGTCATCCAATATTTTCAGATAAGAGCTGATGTTGAGCCTTTCCGAATGGATGACAATTTGGATGCTGAATGATAAGGAATTAAGCATTTGGGCGAATGCGGAAATGATAGCCACCTGTTCCCTGTCTGAAAGTAAGCCAAAATTAACAGCGCTGACTTGCAGAACAAGCGCCCCGCCCCCGTCTTTCAGCAAAAGAATATCGTCCCGAATATCTGAAATAGATAAATGTTCCTGTGTTGTATTCATGATTTTGCTGTAATCACTAAAGGCGGTAAAACTTCTCCGGTTAATTCAATCTGCAATACATCAAAAGTATAATTGTCTTTTTCAAGCTCCAAAGTATAAGTTTTATTAGGCAGCGGTGTTGAACCGGTAAATTGACCGAGTTTATTTGTTTTTAGGGCCCGGACAGGCAGGCCCTCTTTGTCGTAGATAACTGCCACTACGCCTTCCAGATAATTATTGTTCCTGTCTTTGACAATACCGTTTATGACATTTGGAAATGTAGTTAGCGCAATCTGTGCTTGTTTGGGTTTCACAGGCACTATTACTTTGACTTTTTCTCTGAAGACAGGTTCGGAAATAGGAACCTGAGGTTGAACTGTTGGTTCCTGGATAGATTTAATTTGCTGTTTTACTTCGGAAGCTTGATTAACCAGGTTTTTTAAATCCGTTAAGATCTTACTGGCTTGTTGGCTATAGTCAACGGGTATAGGTGTGGGTTGCGTTGCCTGTTCCTTAATTTGCGATAAAGTCCGCTCCGACTGGATGATCTTCATTTGCAGTTGTTGTGCCTCTTGAGCCAGGTCTACTGTTTTTTGCAGCTTCTCTTGTGTTGGTAAAGGTGCGGGGCGTGCAATTTGAGTGATGGTTGCAGCAGATGGTTTGGCCGGAGGAGCATTTTGAGTACCGGCAAGATACATCACCAGACGGCTGTCAAACAACGGGTCTTCTTTGTAAGTTTTTCCGTTTTTCGCCCAGGCTCTTTTAGTAGGAGAATAAACAGCTTTCAAAAATGCTGCTAACCAGTGGTCCAGCGCCCGTGATCCAATCGGCACAAAAGCAAAAGCAATGCCTAAAATGGTTGAAGAAAAAACAATCGGCCAGGCTATGATTGGATAATCGTGCGAGAAAAGGACAAAAACCAGATAAGCAAAACCTGCGCCGGCAGCCAGATAGCCGAATTGCTTTAGGGTCATATCCCCAACCAGCTTGAACTGGAAACTTGTCACATTTTGCGGGATTGGATGTACTTCTTCCATAGATACTATCTATATACATCGTGAAAAAAATGATGGCAAGAGTCACAAAACAGATCATTATGGGGCAATCCATATTAATCTCAAATCTTAGATCTCAAATCGCAAATCTGCATCTTAAATCTCAAAGGTTTTAAAATTTTAAGATTTTAAGTTTTAGTTTTGAGTTTTGACATTTGAGTTTTGAGTTGTTATTCTAACGTTGTGGTATTTCATCCCGCCTCTGGCGGGAGAAGAAATAAGCGGAGCTTGCGAGCTTCGCTCTTAAAAAGGGAATCAGGTGAGAATCCTGGACTGTGCCGCAACTGTGATTTCAGTCATCAGTCGTCGGTCATCAGTTGTCAGACAAGAATTTTTAGTCTGATAGCTGAAGACTGAAAGCTGAGAGCTGATTAAGTCAGGAGACCGACCACTTCGCCTAACGGCGAGATTCTATCCCGAGCAGGAGCAATATGTCAGTATCACTAGAACGACCAGAAATAACTTCTTTTATCAAAAATTGGCAAGGTAAACCTGAAAAGCAAGTTGTTGAAGAGATAGCTTCTTACAGCCTCGAAACTCACAGAGTTCCTGACCCTTATTATTTTGAAGTTAGATCAAACGGAGAGTTATTTTCTCCTACCGCTCATTGCAGGGTCAAAGATACAATTGAAGATAAAACTAGTCACCTGGGTCAGTTGGAATATAGAGCGGTAGTTGCTATGGAAGAGTGGGCAGTCAGTCGTAATGAGGGAGTAATTGTCTGGGTTAGCCCTCCCTATCTTGGAGCATATTCTGTCTTAAAAATAATTGTCAGCGAGATAGAGTATAAGAATGGTCTCAAAAGATTATTTAACCGGGCTATTTTATTTGATTTTGATGAGAATCAGTCTCTGGAATTTGCCCGTGGTTTGGCGCAGTTTAGCCAGAACCAGCCAAATTTTTTCAATTTTGATCAGGTCAGGGCAACCCCGCTGATTTTAAAGACCCATGGCAATTTTTGGATCCATGCCTTAGAAGAGTTAATTGATGCGCCTGCTGTATGGGAAATGGTCAGAATTGGAGAAGATAGAAGACTGAAAGAAGAGGTTCTTAGACAGGCTACAATGGTCCAAAAAGAGTTTTTCTCTATTCCAGGGCTATATTCTACAGATGAAGCGCAAATGGCTATTAAGCAAGTGTTGGGGTCATACTCTGGTAGCTGCCCCCCTAAGACTGCTTTTCAGGTATTTTCAGAGAATTCTTTAGTAGTGGGTGATGGGGTAAATACTAAAGATCCTGATTTTTGTAGGAATTGTCCTGTTTGTGGTGAAGCAATAAATTGTATTGTCAGGGCCGGCCAGAGCTGTCCTAGCTGTAGGACAGTTAAAAGATGCGGATAGTATTGTAGGTTTTAATTACCTATTGACAAATTTAGTAATGTTTGGTATAAAATAATCATGATTAGCACTAAAGCATATACTCCCGAGCAAGTAGCTAATATTCTACAACTGAGCAAAAATACAATTTATGATTTAATTCAAAGGGGCGAGATAATAGCTAAAAAGATCGGTAAGGTTTATCGTGTCCCGGCAAGCTCCATCTCCTTTGTTTTCACCGGACTGGATTATGACCTTTATTTGGCTGAAAAGGAAGATCTGAAACAACTCCCCACCATACAAGCAGAGATTAAAAAAATCAGGTCTAAGATTAACAGTAGTTAAATGTTTAAAAAGGTATTCATTGACTCAGATGTGGTCATCTCTTCGTTAATTTCTTCATCAGGGGCAGCTAATCTTTTGCTCAGTAGCATAACTAATCTTAAATTATATATTTCAAATGTATCTCAGAAAGAATTAATAGAAGTAGCTGATAGATTAGGGCTTGATCAGACTGAGCTTAAAAATCTTCTTAAAAGAAGCTTCAAAAAGGTATATCTAAAGCAACAGTTAAAAGAAATTAAAGTAAAATATTCAGAATATATTGTTGATCAAGACGATGCCCACATTATAGCGGGAGCAAAAAAAGCTAAAGCGAATTATCTAATTTCTTATAACACCAAACATTTTAAGATAGATAAAATAAAAGAGGATTTTAATATAATGGTGATGGCTCCTGCAAACTTTTTGCAATATCTAAGAAGTATAGATTTAAATAAGAGATTGTCCTGAACCTTTGAACTGAACCCCGTCAGGATTTTGTAAGAATTTAATCAAGCACAGAATTGGTTGATGGTTTATTGTAACACTAATCGCTCTTCGTATATCGAATATTAAATTTCCGATTAACGATAAGCGATAAACAAATCTAAAAAGAAGATTTGACAGTTAGATTTGGGAAGTTCTATGCTTGAGATAGGCCATGGATTTCCCAAGGAGAGGAATTTATGGCAAATATAGAAAGAAATATGGCAGAAGGAACACCAGTAGAGGGGGGAGGCTCCTCAGGAGCGAGTATTCCTCCTGGGCCTCCACAGAATATAGAAGGTGCCGTTCCCTTGCAGGGCGCAGGATCAGCCGAAGCTGAGGGACAAACTTTACCTCAGCCATCTGGTAAGCAAGATCTTCAAAGATCTTGGCATATCTCACCGGCGTTTGACTCTAAAAGAGTAGAAGAATACTCGGTAAAACAAAAGGGTGGTTATAGGATTTTTATCGATCCAGGAACAGGTGAAGAGATGGCAAGGATGTTAGAAGTAGCAGGAGGTGCAGAAGATGAGGGACCCATAGTTCCAGAGCCAACTAGTGGGCCAGAGTGGGAGACTAGTCCGGAAAGAGGCAGATGGCTAGTGGAACAGATTACCTACATGGAAACGGAGTTGCCTTATGAAGTTAGATGGGATGCTGAAAATGGTCCAAAGCTCTATGAATTGTGTAGAAGATTAACTGCTTTTGTTGAGAAAACCGAACAAAAAGACAGATATTTGCAGGACCATTTTGATTCTGAGGAAGAGCACAAGGTCAAGCGTGAGCCCGGTCAGACGCTGCATGATGCAATAAAAAAGGCCTATGAAGAAAGAATTGCCAAAGGTGTTGAAAAGGCAAAAAAGCAAGATGAACCTGAACCTGAAGATTTTACTGATATTGAAAAAAGAGGCGAGGATTTAGGATCTTTAACTGCCAAGTATCTAAATTTGCATCTTTCAATTCCCGAAAGAGAACAAGTAGAAAATGATTTACTAAAATATTTTAAAGAAGCGCATAGAAAAGGGTTACTAAAGGGGGTTGATGAGGTTTATAATGCAATATTTTTAGGTTTTAGGAATAGAACCTATTCGAAGCAGCAGGCTTTGGCTTTATTGATGCAGAGGGAACCAGAAGCCCGGCAGGCCATTGAGGATGCTCTGCTTGGTAAAGCAAAAGATCCTGAAGTTAATCCCCCGTTAATGGATCTTGAAACAGCATATATTCTGTGGACGCGGGGAAAACTTAGGAAAATAATTAATGGTGAAGATCCAGGTTCTTATCAAGAAGGCGAATGGCATATCCCAGGCGAAGAAGAGGAAGGCGAGATAACAGAACTTTATTGGGAGCCATACGGCGGTTATCCGAATTATTATACGATAAAGGCTAGGACTCCTGCCCAATTCCGTGTTGCCAAAGAATCTTTTCTGCAAATGCTCAAAAATAAAGCTTTGGGGTATGACCCAAATGAGCTAATGCAAAACCTAATGAATTTCAAACAAGTGTTGGTCGCAAGGGGAGAAGAGTTGGCTTTAGAGCAAGCGAATAAGGATCTTGGGTCAGATCAGATGACCTCTGGATTTGTGGAAGAGCTGAGGCAGGAATTTGAAGGACGGGCTTTTCTCTGGCACACTTTTTACAATAGCGAGCATTATAACAAAGAAGGGGCTAAGCAGGGTGCAATGGCAATGGCTATGCACGAAGGACCTCAAAGATGGGTTAGAGCTCTGCGCTCAGGCGAGGAATGCGGAGTTGGATTTCATACCTTTTGTTTTGATAATTTGGCTATGATTGAATTTGCCTTAAACGCCCAAGGGTCAAGAGGACAATTTGGAGATCGCACTCAGGTGCAGGAGTATATCAGGGCAATAATTTATGGAATACAAAAAGAAAGAGGCATGGGCATTGTCTTAAAAGACTATGACTGGCGTGATGTAGATCTTGTTTCGGATCCAGAATTGCGTTACAAAAGGGCAGTACGCTTGGAACAGCTTGATAAACATCTGAAAGAGAATGATGATGATTTAGACAGCTTTGCGGAAGACGATGACAGGGAATTTTATTTAGCGCAAAGAGTACACCCGAAGACTAATCAGGAGCGGATAGGTATTCATCAATCTGCCGAGGCTTTGAAGGCCCTGTTTGATGGGTTTGATAATAGCGATGCTCACAGAAATAACTATCAGGAATATGTTCGCAACAAAGGTTTGGATATTGATAAACTCCCCGAGAATTTCCCCAGAAAATTACGGGATTCTGTTAAGTTAGGCAGAATCCAAACCCTAATGGATGAACTTAGGCAGGAAGTTAGGACAGGGACGGTAGTTTTAGGGAGAAAAGAAAAATTGATTGATAAATTAGTGAAGTTAAAACGGATTAAAAGACAAGATAAGAGGTTTTACGATAAATATTATGCCGATTCAGAAACTAGCTTTGATGTAGCTATGCAAATGCAGGGCGTAACTCACGAAACAACTATCAGAGGTGGAGCAGTTTATTTCGTTGGTAAAAATCAATATGTCCGGGAGTATTTGAAATTCCGGCAGGACAATCATAAGGAGCAAAAAGCTTCAGATCCTGATATCAGCCAATGGTCGCCTGCGCAGAGAAGAAAAGGTTTTACCGAGAATCAGCATAAAGGATGGATTTTGGATGAGATAGCTAAAGGTAGGCGACTGGATTCTTTTCCTCCTACAGAACAAGCTCTATATAACAGCCTGAATCCTGCGGACAGAGAAAATCTTACATTTGATCATATCCCAGCCCATCTGGCTCAAAAAGCCGGTATGGCTGTTGTAAATTGGATACGGATGAAATATAGAGACGACTCACCTATTTGGCAAACAGAAGGGTTTAAGGAAAGAGTAGAGGGTAAGGATGAAAATGATCAGTATAGGTACCCTAATTTTAGAGCTAGATACAGAGAAGCCATGGTACAGAAAGCACTTGAAAGGGCGGTAGATGCCATTTATGAAAAAGGATTTGCGGCAAAATTTTCTGATGCTGATTATGCAGCTAATTACTTAGATTATTTTGATGAGAATGGTGAATTAAAGTCCGGTATGATTGAACTTCAGCCAATTGCTCTTAGCCAGATGAAGTTAAAAAGGCCGCATGTTTTCGGCTACAGCCAAAATGGGCTACCTATTATTGCTTTTGATGAAAACAGTCAGCCTATCTTTGGTTACGATAAAAGTGGTAAACCTGTTGGTTTAGGCGAGAGCGATTTTGATGCAACAAGCGGTAAGCTCATTATTTATGATAAACCCGGAGGAAAGGATCGTAAACTTATAGATCTTGGTAACCTTATCCTGCATTATGGTCTTGAAGACAATCCTAAATATATTTTAACAGAACGGGGTGACGGAACATTTGTTTTTGTTGAAGAAGTTGATTTGGATGTCCCGACTGCCGCAGACAGTTGGTTAGCCCTGCATACAGCTCACACTTATTGGGCTTATCAAAGCAACAATACGCATACTTTGTTGCCTGATTATGTAATTGACCAAGCCAGACAAATCAGGGATGGAAAGTTACGGCCAGAAGATGCTGATATTTTTGCTGGTTTACTTCTGACGTTGGATCCCACTTTGTGCCGGGTCAAAGAGTTTGCTGGGGAACAAATGACTTTGGAAGGGATTGTTTTTGATGCTGCGGTTGAAGAGTCGCTTTTAGGTTGGGTTGGGGTAAGAAATGTTTTCAAGGAGCGATCTTTGCCTAATGATGGTAATAAGGAACATATGGGTACTGGTTATTATACTGAAGATCTTGGGGGTGATTTTAGATTTTCTTTGCAAATTGAAGCTTTGACTGCCAAAATGCCTGACAGATGGGCTAGAAGACTTAAGGCAGCACTCTCTGTAGCTCCTATGCACGCAGATACCATGGCTGGTAATTTAGGGCGTCATGGGGTAATGGGAGCGGTTTCAATGATGGATGATAAGATTCATGAATTAACAAACCAAAGAATAGCCAGTCAATTTGCTATCACTAAATTTATTAATCTGATGGATAGCAGTACTATATTATGGTTTGCTTTGATTGGTGGTACTGATCCTAAGACAGGGGATCATCATGAAGGTTTATTAATGAAGCCAACCAATAATTCTGAAGATGTGTTAAAGATCAGAGAGAAACTAGTTGAAGCTCTTCAGAAGCCTGAGGGAGAAGTGGAAGTATTTCATATACTACTGGAAAATTTTGGTAGAGTATGGGATACATTAAGAAAAGTTAGGACAATGTATTCGGATCAGAGAAATGCAGGTGGAGCTTTAGATTTAAGAAAAACAGATGTCTTTTTACCCAATGGTAGGTTTAATCCGGCTATAGCCCTGGAGAAGGAAAAGAATACCGGGACTTCCAGGCATATTGCAAGAATGTTTTGGAACGCTTACGTAGATTGGTTGCTGGATAAGGGGCCCGGAGGCGGAGCGCAGGCATATCCGGCTGAAGCAGAAGTCTACTCATTCCTTAGGAAGCCTTATTACTGGTTTGTAGCTGAAAATGGTCAATGGGTTAGAAAGTATGATGGCCGCGATTGGGCTGGTTGGTTATTTGATAAGATGGCTCTTTAATAAACCGGAGCTTTATTTTGTGTCTTCTTACTCTTCGACACCTGGTTCTAATTTTGGTGGCTTGGTAATTCCTCTTCTGCTTAGAGTTCCAAAAGTAGCGCCTCTTCCTGCTTCATATGTTTCTACGATTTGGTATTGATCCGTAGTCCCAGGGACTAACTGCATTTTATATCCAGGAGTATTGAACAAACCTCTGGCTCTAGCAAATTGGCTACTGGCTGCTCCTACTCCTTGCTGGAATTGGCCGGCATAGCCTCTACCTTGGGCAATTCCAGCCCCAATCCCCTGACCAATCAGTTGTTCAGCTTGAGAAGCTCTACCAACTGTTTTACCAATAATATCTGGAATAGAAGGTAGCGCCACCAAAGCTCCAAAAGCTAAGAGAAGATTGATAAAGTTAAGATCTAAGCCTCCGAGCAGAGGAAAAGCCGAGATGCCGGTTACCGCAGTTTTATCAGAAACTTGAAATGGTAATTTTTTTACAGCTTCAACATTTGGTCCCAAAAGAAAAGCCACAAAATAGAATACAGCCAGGACTGCCGGAAATGCCAAAATATTGGCTAACATATTTAAAATCCAACCAGTAGCGATTCCCTGTCTGCCGGGCAAAGATGCTGCTAAAAATTGGAAAGGGGCAGTGATGGTTAAAAAGATAATGGTTATATAGTTATTTATAAGACGTAGCAATAGTTTAAACATGGAATATAGTAATATAGCGGTTGCTATAAAGGCTAGAGCAAGTCCAATAAGAGCAGTAGGATTTGTTAGGGTAGCACCTACTGTAATGCCAACAAGAAGCGCTTGAACAGCTTCTCCAAATTTAGGAATCATCTTTAAAAATTCTGTGCTTTGTAAGGTTGTTTGGGCTGTTATAAACATTGCCAGCATTGTTAGTAAACGTTGGGCTTCTACGCTCAGCGAACTCCATACATTGCTTAACATAGTAGCAGCATTATTTTTGTCAATAATTCCTGTCAGCGGGCTGAAGATACTTAAAACATTTGCCTTTTCTGTGCAATCCACCAGGCTGGACGAATCGGGACAATGTATAGTTGAACCAGACGGCGAATTTTGGGCAGCAGAAAAGTAATAGCCGACGATGTTTGTTCCTATAAAGGCCATGTCAGAAATCAGTCCTGCCAAAAAGTAAGAGAAAGTAATTAAGATTAAACCAATCACTAATCCGGGTAATGCAGTTTGGGCGGTAATGACGGTTTGTGGATTTATTCTATTTCTAAACATAATCATCAAGCCTATGATCACAAAAATAATGATCATGATGACATATGAAATATTTCTTGACACTTGCCATAAGCTGATAATGGGTTTTAGCACATTGGCCCCGGATCCGGTTACTCCCTGAGCATGAGCCTGTTTAACTATTCCCAAACCCTCTCCTACAGAGGCTAGATAATCAGCAGTTCGAACAGGCGGATTCATGTATAAAGCCCCAATTACAGAAGTAACAGCGCCTAAAGTTCCTCCGGATAAATTTACCGAAGAAAGAACAGGCACGCTTTGGATTGCCCCCTGGGCGTTTTTGGTAATCTGATAAGTTAAGCATGGTTGGCCAATTACAGATTGTCCCACAGCCAGACAGCTGAAAGTATGGAACATATTATTGACCAAAAGATCAGTATAAAGAGGAGAGGTAGGGGGAATGGTAGGAGGTAAAGAGGTTGTAGGTTGTAGGTTGTAGGTTGTAGTTGCAGAGGTGCTTGAGCTAGGGAGAGAAGATACAGCCAGTGCAGAGAGAGGTGCTAAAAATAAACTAATAACTAATAACGAACAACTAACAACTAACTTCCAGGCAGTCATACTTTAACAGTAAAACAAATCATCCCTGTTTTGCAAGTTTTAAGGGGCAGGTGATGGGCTGCAAAACGGAAAATTTGCTTGCGGGTCACCGCATAGACTTTTTATATTAAATACTGTTACTGGTAATCCGGTAAAGCTTGCAATAAGCTGCAAAATTAACCAGGCAATAGCCATAAAAATAATTCCTAAAATTGCCCAGGCAAATGTCAGACGGGCAACCTCCACAGCTTTGGGGTCTCCGCCGGAAAAAAGGAACTTAAATCCAGACCAAATTAACATCACCAGCATGGCAATAAGTCCAAGACCTACAATAACGGAAATAACATTACCGATAACTCTTTCAATTTCTGTTAAACCTGCAGCGTCTGGGCCCATATACTTTAAACTTACCACGAATATCGTTGCAGATCAATCTTACGAAGTTTATTGTGGAGGCGGTGTCGGGATAGGGAGGCCGCTTGTGATATCTGGGAAACCTAAAATTTGAGCGCCAACAGTTGCCAGAGCAAAGGCTATTGCCAAAACAGCTAAACCTATGAGAGCATTGAGAATTCTGTTTCTGGCCTTACCTACAGCTTCTTTGTCACCTCCGGATACAATCCATTCAAATGCTCCCCAGATAAGCATAACCAAAACTGTCAGGATAGCAACGCTAAAAGCAATAGTGATTAGGTTAGTAACAAAGCCGCCAAGGCTTTTATAGCCGTACGGGGGAGGACTGATATTTATCTTTTCGTCTGCAGCAAATGTTAGTACAGGTATTGATAAAGCAGTAATAGCAGAGGGCAAAGCTAATAATTTTTTCATCTACAATTTATTTTAGTCACACAAAAATTTATTTGTCAAGCGGCGGTTATATAGTTCTTTCATATGGCAAGAGAGATGGTGGATTTTGTCCTACAAAAAATTCAAAACCGGTAAATTGGCCCAAAAGTTTTATAACGGCAAAAGCAACGGCAAAAAGAATTATGCCAATAATGGCATTAAGGATTCTTTTTTGGGCGGCAGCGATTTTTTCTTTATCTCCTTCGGAGATTATCCATTCAAATGATCCCCAAAGGAGCATAAAAACTAAAATTACCACCGCAATAGAGTAAATGAGGGCCACACCATTTGATAAAAATTTACTGATTCCTGCCGTGCCTGTTTGGTCACCACCAATAAAACCCGCTATGGGTGAAGGAGGAGTAATCGTGCCGAATCTACACTCAACTCTATCTTTATCTGCTCCAGAACAGTCAAGAGCATAAACGTTATTTGTTAAAAGCAAAAATGTAAAAAATATTATGAGTAAAGATAAAATTTTCATTTGATTATTTGAAAATCCTTTATATTGAATAAACCGTTCAATAAGAACTGCAAAATAAAAAATGCGAATATTAATATTATAAACCCTATTATGGCATGGGTAATCATTTGTCTTGCCTCGGCTGTTTCTTCTTTGTTTGCTCCGGACATTAAAAATTTTAAAGCCCCCCACAGGAAATACATAACTACCAGTGCTGTTGCAATAGAAAATATAGGGGGTACCAAATCACTGGTTGCTTTCCCCAATGAAGTGATTCCTCCAAAGCCAAATTTTTCATCAATGTTAACCCGGGCAAGTAGAATCGGAAATTTTTTCAGAACGGTAGCCCTCCTTTGATGTTAGTCTTGAGAATTTCGGCAACAAATCTGGCTATAAAATACGACAGAAATATTATTATTAGCCCAATTAGTGACCAGGTAATTCTATTTCTGGCTTTGGCTAAATCTTCTTTTTTGCCTTGAGCCACAATATAAGCAAAAGCTCCCCAAATGAAAAAGTAGAAAGTTATGAATACGGCAATATAGAAGGTAATATTTAGAAGACCTGAAAGAACACTCCCAAGATCGGGAAACCTGTCTTGAACAGGGCTGTCTATAATATTTCCGGTTCCGGGTAATGTTAATGCCAACTTATTCATATAAATTTATTTGGTAAACCTTTGCCAAATCCTGGTATGCTTAGTATACCAACTCCAATAATTTGTAGTAGTAGTATTGCAAAAACAATAAACAAAAGTCCAATGATTGCACTGGTTAATCTATCTTTACCTGCATTCAAAGTTTCAGGATTTCCAGCAGAGGTTAACATCTGAAATGCCCCCAAAAGCATCATTAAAAATGCTAGTCCTCCGGAGATACCAATAACAAAGGTGAGGATATCTTTAATAAGTTCTGTTGGGTTGGTATGAATACAGCCAATGGCAGTCTTAAATGCCGGCCCTCTTTCTTTATCATCACAAGGATCTCCTTTTGCTGAGGCCTTTTGAGGTGGTTTAGTGGGAATAACAATATCAGTTTCAGAAATTCTAATTGTTCCACTAGCTAATGGAGATCCGGTAGCGAACTGGCATTGATCGTCATTTGGTTGTCCGGCTTTTTTAGAGACGACTACATTCCAGTAACCTGCTTCAAGAGGTTCGATATAAAAAGCAAATTCTTGGTTATCTGAAATAAAACATCGGCTAGGTCTGGTTTGGCTAATTTGTTCTTTGCCGCGCGAAAAGGCTACCAAATATGCCGTATCCTCTGGTAGATTTTTTACACGAACAAAAATAATGTCTCTTGGGGTGGGAGAGCTAGGTATGAATTCAATATTATTGCTTGCAGTTATTTCTCCTCCCTGGCCTTTTTCATCGACACTAAAGATAGCTCCATCTTGTCGACCAAGACATAATGTTTGCGAACGAGGTGTTTCGACTCGAAATAAATTATAAGAATATGTTCCGGGAATTAATTTTCCTAAGTTAAAAACTACAGTTTGATTTTCTACTGTAACCTCTTCTGATTGTTTAACCCTCTCTTTGTTATTAAAAATATCCATTGCAAGTTTATCGCCATCTCTAATAGCAGTGCCTTGTGTGCTTATGGTTACTTTAGTATTAAAATCATTGTTTGTTTCAACCTCTACATTTTGTGGAGTACAATAGATTGCGCCTGCCCACACTGTTTCAGGTAAACCAATAAAAAAGAGAAGGAAAAATAAAATTAAGACAAAAAGAGTATTTGCAAAAACTTTGGACATTAGATTTAACTTACCATAATTAGTGGGTAGTTAGTAGTTGGTAGTTTGTAGCCAGGATGGTAAAATTAGAAACATGTTATCTGCCAAGAAATTTTTGGTAGCCATTTTGGCTGTCTTATCCTTACTACTTACTACTTACTACTTACTACCAGCTGTCTTTGCTGATGAGATAGAAGACCTGCAAAAACAGATTGATTCTCTAAATCACGCCCGGGAGCTATCTGTCAATGCTACCAAGCCCTTGGAAGGTCAACTTGAATCGTTGCAGCGGCAACTGGCCCAAATCCAAGCTACTATTGATAATTTGGTGGCAGGAATTGCCCAAAAACAAAAAGATCTGGATACAAGGGAAGATAAATTAGCTCTGCAGCAAGCCCTTTTGGAGCAAAGAATAAAAGCTTACTACATCCGTTCATATCTGACAGATCCTCTGCTGGTTATTCTTTCATCTATTCAAGCAGGGGATTTATTCAGAGAGCTCTCATACCGCCAGTCTGTTACCAAAGAAGACCGTCAGATCATTAGTTCTATTACGGCTGAAGTTGTAAGTCTCCTGACTGAAAAAGAAAAACTGGAAAAAGATAAAGCCAGATTAGCTTTGATTCAAGCAGACGTTGACAAAAACGCTAAATTTTTAGGAGGCGAAATTAAAAAAGCCAAAGCTTATCAGGCAGATCTGGGTAAACAAATCGCTTCTTTATCAGCCAGACAGCAGGAATTAATTGCCGCCAAACTGGCCAGTTTGAATATCCCCCGCAGTGCTTATACTATGCAGGGAGGTTGTGTTGACGATCGCGGTATTGACCCCGGGTTTTCTCCCCGTTTTGCAGCTTTTACTTATGGTGTGCCAAACCGGGTTGGGTTAAACCAATACGGCGCCAAAGGTCGGGCAGAAGCCGGACAGAGCGCGCAGACAATTTTGTCTGCCTATTTCAATGCCGACTATACAACAGGTTACTCAACCGGTATTAATATCCATGTTTCCGGCAGAAACGAATACGGTCAATCTTTTGATGAAAATTATAATATCGAAGAATATCTTAAGCACTTATATGAAATGCCGGCAGGATGGCCTTTTGAAGCCTTGAAAGCCCAAGCGATTGCTGCCAGGTCTTATGCGCTTGCTTATACAAACAATGGATCCGGCCCCATTTGTCCTTCCCAGCAATGCCAGGTTGTTAAAAAAGAAACAAATGACGGTAATTGGCAAGCTGCAGTTGCTGCTACTTCCGGTATTGTTCTGACAAACGGCGGCTCACCGGCCAAAGCCTGGTTTTCTTCTACCCACGGAGGTTATGTTTTTTCCTCAGGTTCGATCGGTTGGAATAATACCAGTTGGACAAAAAACGCTATTGATACAAGCAGCCCGGTTGGCAATTTTTCCGATTTACAAAATAACGCCTATGATAAAGGCAGCCCGTGGTTTTACTGTGATTGGGGCTCAAGAGCCGGTTATAATAAAACAGCCTGGTTAAAGTCAGATGAGTTGGCTGACATTGTTAATGTTCTGCTCCTTGCTAAAGCAGATTCTTCTACTCAGACTCATTTGTCGCAAACGGACAAATCTAATCCAGACGGTACAGACACTTGGGATGCCGGCAGAGTTCGGCAGGAGTTACAAAATAGGGGTATTAAGTCGTTTAATTCGATTTCCTCGGTCAGCGTAGGATGGGATACCGGCAGCGGACGTTCCACTCAAGTTAGTGTATCAGGTGATGGAGGCACGCAAAGCATCAATGCGACAGATTTTAAGAACTTCTTTAACCTGAGAGCGCCTGCCAATATTCAAATTGTCGGACCGCTGTTTAATATTGAACAGAAATAGCTATCAGTTATCAGACGTCAGTCGTCAGACAGATTCAAAAAAGTCTGAAAGCTGAAGACTGATAGCTGACGACTACTATGTTATACTTGGCTTAATGTTTTCCGCATATATTGAGCGGCCCAGCAATTGCCGTTTCGAAGGGCAGGACCCTAATGAGAAGATACTGCTTTTGTTACGCGCTCACCCGATTACCAATTTGTCCTGGATCGCTCTTTCGATATTTATTTTTTTTATTCCTTTTGCAGTGTTTAAGATAGTTCCTCTGATAGGTTTTGATCTGGCCTTGTTTCCGGAAACCTATCAGTTGGCAGGGATAATCATCAATTACCTTTTTGTCCTGATAGTTGTTTTTGAAGGATTTTTGAATTGGTATTTTAATGTCTCTATTGTCACTAATGAAAAAATTATTGATATGGAGTTTGAATATCTGCTTTATAAAGCGGTTGATTTGGCGCCGCTACCAAAAATAGAAGAAACCGATTCTGTCACTGCCGGCATACTCGGGACTTTATTTAATTTCGGCAATGTCAAAGTTCAAACAGCCGGCGCGACTGTCGCTATAGAGATGCACAATATTCCACATCCGGCGACGGTTGCAGATATAATCCTGGATTTAATCGGAAAACCATACACTCGTGTGGTT
Organism: Candidatus Daviesbacteria bacterium; assembly: GCA_028715175.1. Lineage (GTDB taxonomy): Bacteria > Patescibacteriota > Microgenomatia > Daviesbacterales > UBA10151 > UBA10151. The sequence continues at coordinate 44,857 of JAQUSJ010000001.1, read as the reverse complement.
CCGGAATAGGGAAACAATGCCTACAACTGTAACACAAAGCTTAATAAGCAATGATTATATTTTGATCTTTACCAAAGGTGCAATTTTGCTAATTTTGATATTTTACGCTATATTTTCCTTGATTATTGTTAGACAAGTTGATTTAATGAGCAAGACTCTTATAACAAGAATTTCGCCTTTACTCAGAGCGATAGCTATTGTGCATGCTGGATTGGCTATCGGATTCATAATTTTGGCTTGGGGGATACTCTGATGAAATTAAAAATAGCGCAGGTTATTGGATTAAATACTGATCAAAAAGCTGCTCAAGCAGCTTCGGCGGTACGGGAGGATAGTACTTTTTTGGCAGTTTTGGAATTGATTTCCGACGATGCTTTTACCAAAGGCAGAGCCGCGCTTTCCGAAATTGAAGATTTTTATTTTGAGTCAGAAGGCGGAGCAGGAGAGAAATTAACTGCTACTTTTAAGGAGTTTGAGGAAAAATTTTTAGGGGAAGAAGATTTTAGTTTAGGTTTAGCAGTTATTTCCGGCAAGATACTGTATCTGATTGGTAAAGGTCAGGTTGAAGTTAACTTAAAACGTAAAGATAAGTTGTTATCACTTTTATCGGTCGGCACTCCCTCGCAGTCTGCTGCAAAGCAAGAAGCTTGTCTCGTTTCCGGATTTTTGGAAGACGGCGACAAATTGCTTATTTCCACAAAAAGTTTTATCACTTTTTTGGGATCGGAGTTGGAAAAATCTCTGGATTTGCCAATTGAAAGTTTTGAAGAAGAAATTGAAAGTAAAATTGGCGCCTCCGAGTTAGACAACCAGGGATTGGCTGCTTTGGCAGTAGCTATTACGGAAGAAGATACGGAAATTTCACCTCTGTCTCCCCGAGAAGAAGAAGTGAATCTGGTAGAACAAAACATTAGCGAAGACTCTGCGAAGAAAATATCGCTGCCAGTTAAAGCTATTGCGAGTTACGCTTTCCGTTTATCCAAATGGTTAAAGACATATTTCCCAAAAAGCGGCAGAGGCAGGTTAATTTTGGCAGTCGTGCTGCTTTTAATTATTGCTTCCGGTATTGGCTACAAATATAAGTTGAGTCGCGACCGCGAAAGGCAAACGCAGTTTAGCGAGCTTTTGCAGCAGGCAAAAGACGATTTTAACTCTGCCAAAGCTATTGCCAGCTTAAACCCAACTGACGCCAAAAATAAACTGGATACGGCTCAGGATAAAGTCAATAAAGCGCTGGTTCTTAAACCGAAAGACCAGGAAGCCTTGAGTTTTAAGAATCAGATTGAGCAGGATTCTGCTGGAATTTTGCAACAATCAAGCGTTTTTGATTTTCCGGTATTTCTGGATATGGATTTAGTCAAGAAAAATTTTCAGGCTACCCAAATGAGTTTGTCAGGAGGTAAATTATTATTGCTGGATCAGGGAGTCAAAACACTGGCGGTGGTAGACTTGGCAAAAAAGAGCAATCAAATTCTGGCAGGGAGCGAAAAATTGGGCGAAGCTTCTTTTGCTTCGATCAACGGAGGGTTCTCGTTTGTCTATTCACAGGATAAAGGCATTTTGAAGGTAGATATAGCAAATTCAAAACTAACTACTGTTGCCAAAAAAGATAGTGATTGGGGAGATATTAAAGATATTTACGGTTTTGCCGGCAATGTTTATCTTTTGGACTCCGGTAATCCTTCGGCAGGCTCAGGGCAAATCTGGAAATACTTGCCCGCCGCTGAAGGATATTCGGACAAAAGGGAATATCTAAGCAAAGAGACCAAGGTTGATTTAAGCGGTACTTTGAGGATGCAGATTGAATCCTCGGTTTATGTTCTTAAAAACGGAGGAGAAATTTTGAGGTTTACCAAAGGTAATAAAGATAATTTTTCCTATTCCGGGCTACCCTCCGGGGTTAAAGATCCGAAAAGCATATTTACCTCATCCGATACCGATAATCTTTATCTTTTGGATTCCGGCAATTCCCGGCTTTTGATTCTAACTAAAACAGGCAGTTACAAAGGACAAATTACCGGGGCTAAGTTTGGCGTAGCCACGGATTTGGTGGTGGATGAGAAAAATAAAAAAGTTTATTTAATTGAGGGGAGTAAGATATATACTGCAGATTTAAAATAGGACGATAGGTGGTAGAATGTAGAAAATAGTGGTAGAAGGTGGAAAGTAGAGGTTAGATTATTCTCTATCTTCGATAATCTATTTTCAAAATACTATCTTCCATTTTCTATAATCCATTGTCGCTATGAGAATTATCAACCGTAAAGCCCTTCACAATTATCACATTCTGGAGCATTTGGAAGCGGGGGTTGTTTTATCCGGCGCTGAGGTTAAATCTATCAGAGCAGGGAGAATTGATTTAGGAGAAAGCCATGTCAGGGTTCTAAACGGCGAGGCGTTTTTGATTAATGCCAATATCCCGTTGTATATTCAAGCTTCAGATAAGGAATATGACGCGGGAAGAAGCAGGAAGTTACTGCTTCATAAGGATCAAATCAATTCTTTGATAGGCAAAACTTCCGGCAAATCCGTAACCCTGGTGCCGGTTTCCATTTATGAAAAAAACAACCGGTTTAAAGTGGAGATCGGTTTGGCGAAAAGCAAAAAAGAATTTGATCACAGAAAAGCACTTAAAGAACGGGATCACCAAAGAAGAGTAGAACAGGAACTAAGAGGAAAAGAATAATTTGCTTTTACGTCATTGCGAGCGATTAGCGAAGCAATCTTGTAAACGTATTTTTAATACTGATTTTCGTCGTTTCCGTAAGTTTTTAATATTTCCTTTGCCCACATTATGGCATCTTTAGCCCTAACTCCAGTTGGTTGTGGTCTAACCCATAATTCCAAATTTTCAATACGATTATCGTTTTTAACTCCGTTCTTATGGTGAATGTTTTCATTAGGCAATAAATGTCTTCCCAATTTTTTCTCCATTACCAAAATATGTTCAAAAACATAACGATTTGATGCTCTCGGATGATCTCTTGATAAAATAAGAGCGTAACCTTTCCTATCATTATAAATAGACCCATCTTTTTTCCTTCTGTGTGTACCGTCGCATTTGCCACAAAGAAATGATTTTGGTTGGATAAGTTTTCCGCAATTAGGACACGGCTTTTTGTATATTTGTCCCCTACAAGATGGACACAGTTTGTGTCTGCTGGATGCCACAAATATTCTATGGCACTTAATGCACTTCTTTTTCATGCTCTCAGCGTATACTACTGTGGAGCAATAGTCAATGGTGTGGAGATGGGGGGTTTTGCACCCCCGTCCAAAATTGCAACTAAAAAAACTTCTACAAGCTTAGCTAATTAATTTTTATTCAATAGTTGTAACCAATTAGCAGGAAAACTATTGAATGACCAAACTTTCTTTTGTTAATACTGATCGATCAAAATTGTATTAACAGCATCCTGACTTTGTACGTACCTTAGTGTTCCGTCAGAAAGAGAACAATTTCTAAAGTAACCTTTAGCTATAAGCTATTCGGAAAGCGAGTTGCTGACCCATAAATGGGTTAGCGCCTGCGATCTTAGCAGCGAACTGCTTCAGGTAACGAGCAATATCATTGCCGTTTGTGTTTTGAAACAATATTTAACGTTTAATGTTTCCTTAACGGCTTGCAGTTTTTAAAGAGCAATCCTGTCGAGACTATACATCCCCAGGCCATTATATTACCATAAATTAGGCCTAAAATCAACTATTATGAATTTAATTTTAGATTTGCTTTTTCCTAAAAAATGTGTCGGTTGCGGAAAATTTGATACATATTTTTGTAAAAATTGTATTTCAGATATTTTACAAACCGATCTTGTCTGCCCGAAATGTGAAAGACTGGCTGTTGGCGGACAAACTCACCCGATTTGCAAAAGAAAATATGGTCTGGATGGGCTTTGGAGTCTGGGGATTTACCAGGGTTCTCTCCGGGAAGCTATCAAGCAGCTTAAATATGGTAAAGTCAAAGGATTTGCAGAGACTCTTGTAGATATTACCATTGAATATTGGGCAAAATTCCAGCCGTTTGTTTTTGACCAGATTAAGAAAAACAGAGGAGAGGATTGGGTAGTAATTCCGGTGCCGCTGCATTTCTGGAGAGAAAACAGCAGGGGTTTTAATCAGTCCTCTCTTATAGGACAAATGTTATCCAAAAAATTAGGTTTAGCTTATTGCGACGGCATAAAACGTATTCGCTATACAAAGTCCCAAGTTAAGTTAAAAGGTTATGATCGGCACAAAAATATCCGTAATGCTTTTGCGCTTTCTCCCAACTCCCAACTACCAACTACTCCCTACATACTTTTAATTGATGATGTCTGGACTACCGGTTCAACCCTTCGGGAATGTTGTTACGAACTGAAAAGAGCTGGAGCCAAAAAAGTCTGGGCGCTTACTTTGGCTAGATAGTTAATCCCATATGCTCGGAAGTGTTTTAAGTCGTTTTTTAACTTCCCGGAGGTCAATTATTCCGAGTAATGCTTCTTTTGGATCGGTTATAAACTCGTATCTATTAAAGTCCACCCCCATGTTTTCTGCATCTCCTGCCATTTCACGTAGCGCTGAAGATCGATAAACAAGCATTATTGTAGTTGCTATTCCAAAGGGGTAATCGATGCTACAAATATCTATACAAGGAACCACATATGTCATCGATAAATATGGCTGGTCAGTACCAGTTCTGGCTACCGTCTTTAAATCTTCAGCATGACTTCCTCTTAGAAGAGTTTTCTCGTTTAAAGCTTGAAGATGAAGAAATATTTCATCGCGTAATCGATTGTACCAGCTCTCTCTAAATCCTACAGCAGGAGTTCCGCAAAGGTAAATAGGTGTTCCCTCTAGACATTCTTTTAAACGCATCGCAATATTTTATAGGATATTGGAGAGAAGATCAAATTTGCGGAGAGGGTGGGATTCGAACCCACGGTCCCCTTACAGGGACAACGCATTAGCACTGCGCCGCTCTAGGCCACTAAGCGACCTCTCCTTATGGGATATTATACCAAAGGGCGGTGGGGGTGAGATTCGAACTCACGGGCCGATTGCTCGGCCATTGGTTTTCAAGACCAACCTGATAAACCACTCCAAGCACCCCACCCTTAGGAGCTAATTGTAGCAAACTAGTACTTGATAATCCATGTCGCTTTACATAGAACCCTTTTAAAGTTAAACTAAAGACAAATGCCCAAAGATACCGCCAAGCAGTCTAAGAAAGACCCGATAGAAACCAACAGACCAGAATTTTTTACCCCTAAAATGATGGAGGCGGAAGAGATTAAAACTTTACTTTCCTGGAAGGCGCCGGCCCGTCCTTTTAGAAAAAAAGACAGGTCTTACTATACCACTTTAGCAATTATTGTCATTTTGCTGGTTTTAATACTATTTTTAGCTAAAGAATTTTTACTGATTGCCACTATTTTATCTTTTGCCTTTGTGGCTTATGTATTGGCTTTTGTACCGCCGCATAATATAGAATACCGGATTTCCACCCAGGGGATTACCATCGGCGAAGATTTCTACTTCTGGCATTTTTTGGATGCCTTCTGGCTTAAAGAGAAAGACGGATCAAAAATATTGCATATTCAAACCAGACTGCGTTTTCCGGCTCAGTTAATGTTGGTGCTGCAAGATGGAGATGAAGAGAAAGTCAAAAAAACTGTTGCCCGCTTTTTACCCTTTGTGGAGGTACCTTATAAATCATGGATGGAGAAATGGTCAGAAGGCTTGCAAAAACATTTTCCATTGGAAAATATACATAGATAACTTTCAGTCTTCAGCTATCAGCTTTCAGACATTGTCATTGCGAGGCCACGTAGTGGCCGTGGCAATCTAATAATGCTAAAATACCCATGTGCCTACCCCTGTAGCTCAGCGGATTAGAGCGCAACGTTGCGGACGTTGAGGTCGAAGGTTCGAATCCTTTCAGGGGTGCAGAGGGTGGGATCGCTTAGTGGCCTAGAGCGGATGTTTCGAAAACATCTGTTGCCGAAAGGTGACCGCAGGTTCGAATCCTGCTCCCACCGCTTACAGTATGTGCCCGTGGCTCAATGGACAAAGCACGAGATTCCGGATCTCGGGATTGGAGGTTCGAATCCTCTCGGGCACGCCTTAAAAACATGAAACGAGAATTTAGTGCTGGTGGAATAGTTTTTAATGAAAAAGGTCAGGTGCTTTTGACTAAGCATTCCCAAAATAAACACTGGAGCTTCCCCAAAGGTTTGATTGATCCTGGGCAGACCAGTGAAGAAGCAGCCATAAGAGAAGTTAAAGAAGAAGGGGGCATAGAGGCTGAAATTATCGGTAAAGTAGGTTATTCCAAATATGTCTATACCCTGAAAGGAGAGAGGATATTTAAAGTGGTGGTTTATTTTTTAATGAAATACGTCTCAGGTGATATTGCCGATCATGACTTTGAGGTGGAAGAATCCGGCTGGTACGAGCCGGAAGACGCTTTAAAACAGTTAACTTTTTCTCAGGATAAGGAACTTTTAAAAAAGGCTTTAGAAATCAAAAATGGATAGACAATTTGTTTCCAGAGGAGGAATCAAACTTCAAGCAGCCTTAGATCAATTTAAAGTTGATGTTACAGATAAAGTTGTTTTAGATGTAGGTTCTTCAACCGGAGGATTTGTAGATTGTTTACTGCAAAATGGGGCTAGAAAAGTATATGCCCTGGATACTTCTTACGGAGAACTGGCCTGGAAGCTGCGCAATGATCCAAGAGTAGTGGTAATGGAGCGGACAAATGTTCTGTATTTGGCACACCTTCCAGGAGTCAAAGCCCACCTGGAAGGTGGGAAAGCTAAAGACACCTCGGGGGTGGGTTCTGGCTCCTCCGAGGTGGAAAAAGTAGATCTAGTCACTATTGATGCCGGCTGGACTAAGCTGGAACTGGTTTTGCCAGTGATTAAAAAATTCCTTAAGCCAGGTGGGTTTATTATCGCTTTGCTTAAACCACATTACGAAGCTGAGAAAAAAGATTTAGTAAAGGGTGTTTTGTCTCCTGAGATCGCTGAAAAAGTAAAAGATCAGATAATTAAAACAATTAACGATTTGCAATTTGCAATAAACGATTGCATGGAGTCACCAATTTTAGGCGGAGCAGGGAACAAAGAATATCTGCTGCTTATTACGAAGTAACAAACTTGTTTATTTCCTCTTAAATCTTAATTTAAAGAAATTCTGAAAATCTTTTAAAACGTCTTCTAATTGTTTAGTTCTCCAAAGGTAAAAGATGGGGATGAGTCCAAAAAAGTTGATTAAAAACATGGCAACAAACCAAAGCCTGTCTCCTCTTTTGGCAGATTTCCAAAGAGCAATTCCTTTCCACGAAGCCTCCCAAACTATCAGCAAGAAGATACTTAAGTTTGGATTGGCGATATTCCAATCAAACATAAAATTATTATATCATTATTCGTTTGAGTGTGTTAAAACTTCTCTTTTCGACCCGTAGCCTTTATAAAGTAGCAAATAAAATACAGATACAGAAATAATCCCGATTATAGTTCCAAACAAAAATGTCGCACCAGAATTAATTACGGTCCAAAGCTGACCGGCAATAAAGCCCGCTGGCATGGCAGCTAAACCGGTAAAGGTATGAAAAGTGCCCAGGGCTGTTCCTTTAATTTCAACCGGTGATAAATCAGAGACTAAGGCTCGTTGAGCACCATCGATCAAGGCGAAAAATATACCGAACAAGACAAATGAAATAATAGTGAAGGTTAAACCATTAAACAGATATAAGCCGAAGGAAAGTATGGTGAATATAATATAACCAGCCAAAATTACTGGTCTGCGCCCGAATTTATCAGATAGCATTCCTGCCCGCATCGATAGCAGTGTATAAATTAAATAAAAAAGCGCATAAAGCATGATGGTTTTTTCATTGTCCAGACCGTTAGCCTGCGCCCTTAGCATCAAAAAAGCATAATTATAGTTTCCTAAAGTAAAAATTGTAGCGATTAGTATAAATATTTTTAACTCACGGGTTAATTCGGAAAATCCCAATCGCAGGGAAATTTTTTTCTTAACTTTTTCAACCCTGGCCGGTTCTTTGACTAAAAAAATAACTGCCACCGAAATAAGGCCAGGAATGACTGCCAATTTAAATAGATTTGCAAAGCCGAAAACAGGTAATAATAAAAATGCCAATACTGCGCCACCCACTGAACCTAATCCATCTAAAGCCCTGTTAAAACCATAGGCCTTGCCTATAGTTGCTCGGTCGTTTGATTCCGCAATAATCGCATCGCGCGGTGCGTCCCGTAAACCTTTACCAATTCGGTCGCCAATGCGGATTACTAAGATTGTAAACCAATTTCCAGCAAAGACCAACACCGGCTTCATTATAGCCGACAGCGTGTAGCCAAAAAAAACAAATGGCTTTCTTTTTCTGATTTTATCCGACCAATAACCAGAAACGACTTTCAAAAGAGAGGCAGTTGCCTCTGCTGCGCCTTCAACCAAACCGACCGCTACAGCTCCACCGCCTAAAACCGTAGTAATATACAAAGGTAACAACGGAAAAACCATCTGGCCGCTTAAATCAGTTAATAAGCTAACTACGCCTAAAATAACAACGTTCCGGTTAATTCCTGAAAAATAATTTTTAAATCTATCCATGAAACCCGCTCTTTACTAAAAGTGTAATTTGGCGGAGGAGGTGGGATTCGAACCCACGTGAGCTTTCGCTCGCGTACTTTCCAAGTACGTACAATGGGCCACTATGTGACTCCTCCGTAACAGGTATTATACTACCTACCCCTTGTTTTCGGGATATTTTTGGAGTAGAATTGCGCCAAACAATACCTGGAAGTCTTCCCCGTTCAGTTTACATTAACGTGGGGCCTTTGGGATTATTGCAAACCTATGGATGACACCGAACTGATTAAAGAAAAAATTAATATTGTAGATTTAATCTCGGAATATCTTCCTTTAAAAAAAGCCGGTGTTAATTTTAAAGCAAATTGCCCTTTCCATAACGAGAAAACACCCTCATTTATAGTTTCACCCGAGCGCCAAATCTTCAAATGTTTTGGCTGTCAAAAAAGCGGAGATGTCTTTACTTTCTTGATGGAAAAAGAAGGTATGGAATTCAAGGAGGCACTGGAAATACTGGCTAATAAAGCCGGAGTGACCTTAAAAAAATCCCCTGACAAAAAAGATTTTAAAGAAAGACTATTTGAAGTCAATCTTAAAGCCCAGGAATTTTTCCACTATATTTTAACTAAACACCCATTAGGCAAAAAGGCTTTGGAATACTTGCAAGACAGAGGTGTGAGTCTTGAAACAATTTCCCAATTTGGCATAGGATATGCTCCTAATTCCTGGGAATCCCTGACTAAATTTTTACTCAAGAGAGGATTTAGCACCCAGGAAATCGTGATATCGGGTCTCGGGGTTGCCTCAAAATCTGACAGTTATGACCGGTTTAGAGGCAGGATTACCTATCCGCTGTTTGATAGCAAAGATAAATTAAGAGGATTTTCGGGTCGGGTCCTGTATCATGCCGAACCAAAATACATAAATACTCCTCAGACCCCGATTTTTGACAAAGGCAGTTTTTTATTTGGCCTTAATTTGGCCAAAGGAGAAATCAGAAACAAAAAAGAAGCGATTCTGGTAGAAGGGGAAATGGACATGATTTTATCTTTTCAGGCAGGATTCAAAAATATAGTTGCTTCCAAAGGTACTGCGTTGACAGAAGGACAAATTGATCTACTTAAAAAGTATACGGAAAGCTTACTGTTGGGTTTTGATATGGATCTGGCAGGGGATAGCGCCAGCCGGCGCGGGATTGAGATGGCGGATAAGGCAGGATTAAATATCAAAGTGATCCAGCTTGAAGGAGATAAAGATGCTGCGCAGGCAGTCAAGGCCGATCCGGCTATCTGGCAGAAAGCTATAACAGAGGCGGTGCCAATTTATGATTATTATCTAACGTCTATTGCTAAAAGATATGACAGTAAAAATCCGAACGATTTGAAAAAGATTGGAGAAGAGCTGATGCCTATTTGGGCTAAAATCACTGATGATCTGGTCAGGGAACGTTATATTCAAAGATTGTCAGCTTTTCTAAAAACAGAAGAGAAAATCATACGAGACGGCGTTGAAAAAATCCGCAAATCAACCTCACAAAGCTATACCGCAATTTTCCAAAAGACAACTGTAGAGGATGATATCGTACCATCCAAATCAAGAAGAGAGCTGCTGGAAGAATATTTAATCGCTCTGCTTTTGCATCCGCCAAAAGATTTAGTTTTTATCCCAAGTTTTCCGGAGACATTATTCCTGGCAGAGAAATGGCGCCAACTTTATGTACTTTTGGTATTGTATTTAGATTCGATATCTTTTAAAAGCAAGGCTTTTAATATTAATGAATTTGTTATAAATTTGCCAAAAGAATTGCTATCAGAGGTAGATAGATTATACTTAGTAGAGCTCGACAGAAGACTGGTTGATGAGGGGTTTTGGAGAAAAGAGCTTGACGGGGTTGTATCGGAACTTAAAAAAGCTTTAATCAAGGCATCTCTGGAGAAGCTATCTTTGGAAATTAAAAATGCGCAGGAGTTTGGTAAACTGGAAGTAGTAGAATCTCTTAGCAAAAAAGCCAGAGATTTATCGGTGAAATTGAAGAATTTGTAACAAGTAACAAGTTATTTAACTTGTGCCTTGTTACTCCTGTACTTGTTACTAACCATTATGGCTAAAATCAAAAAACAAACACCGCTGGATATAAAGAAGCTTATTAAACTAGGGAAAAACCGGGGATTTGTGACCCAGGAAGAGATTCTGGTAGTTTTCCCTAAGCCTGAAGAAGCGATAGAGCAGTTAGATGAATTTTATGTCAAATTAATCAATGAAAATATTGATGTGTTTGAAAATACAGCAGAAGAGCTTGAAACCGACACTAAGACTGCCACAGAGCTGGAAAAAGAGCTGGAAGTATTATCAACTCTGGAAAGCGGTTCGGTTACAGATCCTGTCAGGCAGTATCTACGCGACATAGGCAAGATTCCACTTCTTACAGCACAAGACGAGATAGATTTAGCAAAAAGAGCCGAAAAAAATGAGCAGAGAGCCCGGGATAAGTTAATCAGCGCCAACTTAAGACTGGTTGTATCTATTGCCAAGAAATATGTGGGGCGCGGAATGAGCCTTTTGGATTTAATAGAAGAGGGTAATATCGGTTTGATGAGGGCGGTTGATAAGTATGACTGGAGAAGGGGCTATAAATTTTCAACCTATGCCACTTGGTGGATCAGGCAAGCTATCACCAGGGCAATCGCTGACCAGGCCAGGACTATTCGCATTCCCGTACATATGGTTGAAACAATAAACAGATTTAATAGAACTCAAAGGAGACTCATGCAGGAGTTGGGCAGGGAACCGGCCCCGGAAGAAGTTGCTAAAGCGCTGGGAATTGACGAGAGTAAGGCCCGGGAAATTATTAAGGTTTCACAGGAGCCAACCTCTCTGGAAACGCCCGTGGGAGACGAAGAAGACTCTCATTTAGGGGATTTTATTGCCGATCAGGGATTGCAACCGGACGAGCAAGCCACCCGGGAACTTTTGAAGGTTCACCTTGATGAAGTGTTGAATAGTCTTTCTCCCAGGGAAAAAAGAGTTCTACAGCTTCGTTTTGGATTGGAAGATGGGAAACAGCGGACTTTGGAAGAAGTCGGGAAAGAGTTTGGAGTAACCAGGGAGCGTATTAGGCAAATAGAAGCAAAAGCCATTAGAAAACTAAAGCACCCCACCCGGGCTAAAAAACTTAGGGATTATTTGGAATAAGATTATCTCGAACAGATTCGATTGGTTCTAAACCAGTCAGCCTTACTATGAGTGTTTTTCCTTGAGGCAATGGTTGGCCCCCAAGTACAAAATGATTTGTGGTTAATGTTAGATCTGCTATTCTCCCTTTTGGGAATCTGCCTCTGTCAGTCACCTTAGCTACTACCCCGCCCCTATTATCAGGGAATTTATTATCATTATCTATAGTAATATTCTCTACCAGAACATATGTATTGAGGAGAAATTCTGGCAGAGCAGCTAAAGTAAGCTTACTGTTATCTAGGGGATCCCCGTTAGCCATTAGTCTATCGGGTCTGCAGCCAAGACATCCTTCTACTGAATAAGTGCTAGCTGGACCTTCCATAACTAAATTTGTTGGGTAGAACTTGCCTAGTTCAGGAATATCCAAGATAGCTGGATTTTTTTCTGTTGGATCTGGCTCGGGGTTGGATGTTAATTCAGGTATTGAATCTAGAACTTCATGATAACCTTCAACCAGACTTGCTGGCGCAATTTCACTGATAATTCCTGTTTCAGCAGCATCAGTTTCTGATGGTTTACCGCCACTGCTCAGCAGCAAAAGCGCCAACAAAGCAGCAGGTACTATTAATCTGAATCTTCTTTCTACCATGAATATTAAAAGGGAAAACTTAAACGACAAGCAGCCGATAAAGAAGAATTCCCTTCATAGCCCTCCGAATTTTTAGCGGCGCATTCAGAAGAGTTCTAGCATTACTTACTTTGCGTATTATACTGTTAAATCAAATATCCGTCAACTGTAAGATAAAAATTTTTTAAATGTTTGAAAGTGTTTGAAAACCACAACAGAACTTTTAAAGGTTCATTTAGATAAAGTATCAGATTCTCTAGCTAAAAAGTTAAGAGACTATTTAGAATAAAACCTCTATTTATTGATTTTTAGAGCGATTAGCTCGCAAGCTTCATTAATGAAGCTTATTCCAAATTACGGCAAAAACATAGCCAAAGATATAACCTACTACTGCTGTTACTACTACCAAAGTAAGCCACACTACTGCATTAAAGCTTTGGACTGCGAATGGATTATTCAAAAAATGCAAAGAATAGATCCAATCCAGCAATATTTGGGCCATCCCAAAAGCAACAAACAGTCCCCAGACAAGATGCCACAATCCCATAAGACCACCTAAGGCAAGGCCTGTTTTATTAGGATTCATATTTTTCACCTCCTTTCTTAAGTTAAATATGTTCCCGATTATTTTTTAACCAAAGGACAAAGGTGTCCTAAGATTCCCAAAGCCAAAAACGTAAGTCCCCAACGGACAGGGTGAGTTCCTGCCAAAGGATAAGTTAAAAGTATGCCTACACCTATCCCAACCAGGATATGAATAGCAGAGTTATAATAAACATGATTTTTGAAATACTGACTGATTTGTTTATACAAATTTCTCACCCCTAAAGATAATGTACAATGTATAATGTAAAATGTACAATTCAGGCTCGGAAAACAAAGTTTTTGACATCCGAGAGAGAACATTTAATTTTGGAGTGAGGGTTGTTAAATTGGTTATGTCCCTACCTAGAAATTCTGCTGGAATTGCTATTGGGAATCAATTGATCAGGTGTGGTACCAGTATTGGAGCTAATACAGAAGAAGCCCAAAATGCAGGTTCGAGAAAAGAATTTATTTATGGTTTGACTGTAGCACTTAAGGAGGCCAGAGAAACCGAATATTGGTTGAGAATGATTGCAGAAGTAGGTATAATCTCCAAGTCAAGGTTAGAAGTTCTTTTAGAAGAAAATCAAGAGATCATTAAAATTTTGACTTCAATTATTAAGAGGACTAAAGGGAATAGTCCAAAAAGATAATTGTAAAATTGCACTTTTAAATGTTTTGAATTATTAATTGTACATTCTTAATTGTACATTAACCTAATTCCCCTGTAGCTCAATGGTAGAGCGGCTTCCTGTCTAATCAGGCAGCTTTCCCGAGTAATCGGGATTGAAAAATCGGGCTAATTCGGGGAAGTCCTAAGTTTATCGAAGGATAATCCCGAGCTAAATCCCCGCCATGGCGGGGTAAATGTGTAGAGACTATATACCCGAGTCGCCTCAGGCGACATAAGATAGTCCAGACCTTTTGGTAACAGAAGGAGTTCTGTAAGAAGAAGGTTCGTGGTTCGAATCCACGCGGGGGAGCTCAATTTTCTTAATCTGACCCAAATAAGACAATAAAAATGATCAGTCCCTTTATTAAAACCCTTCTAGGGTTTAACCCAAAAACCAGTGATGAAGTTGTTGACAAGGAATGGAAAAAGAGAACAAAAAATGTATGTAAACCTTGTTGGGAATTAAAATATTGTCCTTATGGTGTATCGGTTGAAGAGTTTCCGTTACCAGGTTCTACTAGAGCAGAAGCAATAGAACATAATAAATTTCTTAGGCAACAACTAGAGAAGAAAGCTTATTCGGGTGAAAGAAAAAAGATATTTGAAAAAGAAGTAAAAGAATTTAAGTCAGATAATTACCCCATCAAACACTCAAAAGACGACTTACAAAAAGCATGCTCTGTTTTTGGTCATCTATGTCCGGTTTTTTTTGTAAACGAACCATTTACAGAAACTGAAAAATTAAGGAGAGTAGGAAGAAACATCCCTCGCCATGTAATGTTGAGAGTGGTAAGGAGAGATAATAATCAATGTCAATTATGTGGAAAAGTTTTAAAGGATAATGAAATTGAATTTGATCACATGATTCCTGTTTCAAAAGGAGGAAGTTCCGAGGAAAACAACATTCAGGTGACATGTTATGACTGCAATCGAGATAAATCAGATAAAACCTGTCCGGTAAGCGGTATGAAAGAACTCTATAATCTGATAAAGAAGAGTGATAAAGTAGTTACTTTTTAAATCTATGAAAAAACTATTGTTAGTTTTAACTGCGTTTACGATTTTAATAACTGTATTTTCTTCTTCTGCTTCAGCTCAAGGGATGATGAACTGGGGCAATAATTCCAATACGTCCTCTTCCGAAGTATCCGCAACTGCCGAAGACGAAGCCAAAGGAAAACAAATTTGGGAGCAGCTGCAATCAAAGCAAATAACTTGCAGCAGCGTAAAAGACGATGATTATGAAGTGTTAGGCGAATACTATATGGGTCAATCAATCGGAAATACTGAAAGACATGCTGTTATGAACCAAATGATGCAGAATATGATGGGTCAAAACGGAGAAGAACAAATGCATATAGCTCTTGGTAAAAGATCAAGCGGTTGCGATACAAACGCACCACTACCTTCAGGATATGGTTTCCCAATGATGTGGTGGATGACGGGAGGAGGTGGAAATCCTATGATGGGTTATAACGGCGGTTGGGGCAACATGATGGGCTGGGGAGGCTTTGGGTTCGGTTGGATCTTTATGATTATATTTTGGATTCTTATAATTCTTGGTGTTGTTGCTTTAGTCCGTTATTTGGGAGGAACTAAACAAAGCAGTACAGATCAAGACAAAGCACCCTTAGAAATTCTTAAAGAACGTTATGCTAAAGGAGAAATAGATAAAAAAGAATTTGAAGAAAAGAAGAAGGATTTAGCCTAAAGAGCATTTTATTAATGTGGCTAAACTGTCAGTTCGATTAAGACTAGGAATATGGAGCCAAGTGGCACTTAATATACCAATTATTTTATGAATTTGGACACTTTTCTTAACAAAATAGTCTTCGGTTGGATTAAACATGATCTGGAAAGGATGACAACCGAAATTCCTGCTTTAGACGGTGCGGTTGGTAATATCAACTTTCCTCTAGCTTTATGTGTTCTGGCTTATATGGAGTATCTTGGCGGATTCTTACTGGGGGAAGAAGGAAATTTTACCGACAATTCTAAAGAATACATTGATAAATGCTTTGTTCATAAGGATGAATATCCTATTGATATTTTGCGAGATATCTTCAGAAATGGATTAGCACATGAGTATTTTGCAAGGGGTGCAATTAGTAGGAATAATTTGAGACCTGCTGTATATAAACAAAGCGGGGTTGGCGCAATATTAGATGTTGAAACTCTAGTAAAGGATTTTTTAGACTCACTCGACAAATTCAAGACCCAGCTAACTGAGGAGAAATACAAGGAAAGAATGAGTAAAGCACTAGATGAAATAAAAAGATTCAAAACAAAACATACAACTCTGATAGACGGTTTAAGAGAAGGACAGATATATGCTTCTACTAATATACATACATCATCATCAAGCAGGGCTAGTGGTTACCCTGGTCCGATAAAGAATACTACAACTCTCGACCCTTCTATAAAATAAACTGCGCTTTTTCTATTTCCTCTCTGATTTGAGCGATCCTTCGGCTTCACTCAGGACTATAGCAAGCCTAAAGTCCTTCGGCGTTGCTCAGGATAATAATCAGAGAAAACCTTGATAATACAAGACAATTGCGTGGTTATATTAGAGTTACGATTCTCGAACTTATTGAAAAATTGCTTTTTTATTGTCCAAAATCTTTTCCAGCTCCTGCTGGGGGTAGTGGAGAACTTGAAGGAATGATTCCATTTGCTCCTATTTTAAAAGCCAAAAGTATTGGATTTTTGCCCATTCCTACAGGAAAAATAATGGTATTATCTTTAACTGCTGGCCAGCCATTTATTCCGCCCGGAGCTTGATATTCCCAAACTTTCTCACCTGTTTTTTTATTGAAGGCATAAATTTTACCATTAAAAGTGGCAGTAAACACCAAATCATTGACCACAGTAGCTGCTCCAACATTTATTGAATCGAATTGATTGCTCCAAAGAATTTTTCCGCTTACGGCATCTAAAGCTACCAGTTCTCCTTTCCCAGCTCCCAGATCAAATGATTTAGCCACAAATTCAGAAGGAGTATATTCAACCACCATATTAACAATGGGTACAAAAATCATGTTATCAGAATAAGCCATGTTGGTCTCTACTCCGCCCAGTGGTCCGGGAGAAACTTTAGTTATCCCCTCTGGCAATGTTTTTAAATTATCATTTAAGTGTTGCCCAACACTTGTTTCCCAGATAGTTTTTCCGTTTTCTCTATCAAACAAATATACTTTTCCCATTTTACCTGCTCCAATAATTACCTCTTTTTTACTGCCACTGATATCTAAAGTGGTAAGAATAGGGGATACCTGTAGATCATAATCAAACAGATCGTGCGGCAAAACCTGATTGTACCAGAGTAATTTTCCATCTTGTTGATTTAAAGCAATCAAGCTGTTGGTATAAAGGTTGGGACCTAACCTGCTGCTGCCATTGGGAAAATCCTTTGTGCCAGGCCAAGGAGCAGGGTTGCCTATTCCCCAATATAAAATACCTTTTTGGGTATCTATGGCTGGCGGATACCAGGCACCACCACCACTATTAACATCTTTATTGCCCCAAATATCTTTTGAATCAACAGTGTTAAAACTCCACAAAATTTTACCTGTTTTTTGATCAAGAGCATAAAGAATGCCTACGGCTCCTCCTTTATAAAAATTTTCATTACTTACTCCAGGTACAGTGGAAACATAAACTTTTTCACCCTGGGCAGTAGTTTGAATGTCAATCCCAATATTTTGATTTTTTGATAAGTTTGTTGCCCAAAGCTCATTGCCTTGTAAATCCAATCCAACTATTTCAAAATGCCCCTTAATGCCAAAAATCATGCCATTTTCAATAGATACCCCAGCTGGACCAGCAATATCCAGGTTATATTCTTTTTCCCAAATTTGTTTGCCTGATTCAAAATCCACCGCATAAATATTGCTTTTTAGATCCTGGAAATAAACAATATTATCAATAATAATAGGATTGGTGGTGGCTGCACCCCATTCGCTGATGCCCTTGATGGGAAATGACCAAAAAGGTTTTAAATTAGAAATATTTGTCAAGTCAATTGTGGCATTTAAAGCACTTCTGGTGTTGGAAAAATTCTGGTTGGCGCTTGGCCATTCGCTTAAGTTTACATTTGCAGGTTGCGGTAATGATATTTTTTTACTGCTATTACTATAATAATAGACACCAAAAAGAACTAATAAAAAAAGGACAACTAAAGCAATAGCTTTATAATTCATAATCACTATTCACTAACAACAACACTCCCTTGCATAAATGGGTGGATGCTACAGGCATAGGAGAAGGTTCCAGCTTTGGGAAAAGTAAAACTAAATTTAGTTCCGCTGGCCATGTTTCCACTATCAAACGCTCCATTAGAACCTGTAACTGTATGATTATAGGAATCATTATTAACCCAGGTAACTGTATCTCCAGCTTTGATGGAAATTTCTTGTGGGTTAAAGGAATTTTTTTCAATAATAACCTGATTTTTAGTAGCTGTTTCTTGTCCTGAAGAAGCTGTTGGTTGGGGGGTAATTGTTTGTTGGGGAAGAGAGGAACTTGGCGTACTAGTATAGCTGCTATTTTTTATAAATAAGATAACTAAAAAAACTAGGATGATAATGACAATGAAAGCTATTAAAATTTTTTTCTTAGTCATCAGCTTAATTATAACATTTATAATCCTACTTTTCGACTCATATCGGATTCTGAAGAACCTTGGTAAAGAGAAGAGTTATTTTTAAAGAAATTTGAACGAGGAGACCATTTTGGTGACGATATCCGCACATTCTTGGCTGTATTTTCCGGCGGGGCGGTAGTTATATCCCATGCGAAGACGAGGGTTATTTTGATCTAGATAATAGGTGCGATTGATGGCGTCTCCTCCCTGGGCATCAAACACAAACGCAGCAACTCCTGCGATAGTAGTTAGGGATTCGGTGTCCTTCCCTTGTTCGCGGATACTTGCTATTTCACCCCTAAACCCCTCTATGTTGGTTGAAGCAACAATGGCAAAGTCACACCATTCTCCATTGTCATATTTGAGAGTAAATGATTTACTAACTGGTGGGGGTGGATAGGGTGGTTCTTTATCGCCTTGAGCATGAAACTGGGGAGGGTAATTTATTTGGTAAAGGTAAGTTGTATTTTTAAAGGTGAGCCAATCATCAGGAATTTGGCTATTTTCTGTCTGAGATTGTGTAGGGGCCGGAGACTCTGTGGGAGATGGAGGAGCATTGGTAATGCCTTTATTTTTAAGGAAGAAAAAAATTCCTACCCCGATTACCAGGAAAGCAATTAAAACCAAACTTATTGGATTGATAAAACCTTGTGAATGCTTTTTAATCATCCGATGCGGCAAATTAATGCTTCATTAAAACACCGACCCCTTTGGGTAAATGATTTGCCTGATACCAGGCTAAAACTACACCCGTAATCATAATAACTATTCCTACACTTGTGCTGTTTAGTTCTATTATATCTTTCCACTTGAAAGTAAAAGTAGTTACTCCTCCCAGTCCCAGAGCTGCTACCAGGGCACCAAAAATGGCCAGAAGAATGCCTGTCCAGATAATTAGTGTGTGAGTGATGGAAACTTTTCTTCCGCCAGCATTTTTTACTTTGGTCATGTCTATTTTTAGCTTATGCTATTTAGATTCTTCATGTCAATCCTTTTTTGTAGGTGAGCTAGCGGATTATATACACCTTTCAGTGAGAATTAAGGGTCTCAGGTATATTAAAACGGCACTTAAACTTATTGGAATTAAATCACTATAATAGTATAATAAAGCAGTTGCGCGTCAAGCGCGTTGGAGAAGCTAAGACTATGATCAAAATCTTAGCAATGGCAGGGAGTTTACGGAAAGACTCATTTAATAAAGCAGCGCTTAAAGCTGCTCAGGGTTTGGTACCTAAAAATGCTACCCTTGGGATTTTTGACTCTTTGGGAAAAATTCCTCCATTTAATCAAGATCAGGAAAATAACCCTCCCGAAGTAGTAAAAAAGCTAAAGAAGGCAATCAGAGCAGCAGATGCAATTTTGTTTGTAACCCCCGAATATAATTACTCCGTTCCGGGGGTTTTGAAAAATGCCATCGATTGGGCGTCTCGTCCGTATGCAGATAACAGTTGGGAAGGCAAGCCTGTAGGTATTATGGGAGCATCTCCCGGGATGTTGGGAACCTCCAGGGCTCAATATCATTTAAGACAGATATTTGTTTTCTTAAATATGTTTCCCTTAAATCGGCCGGAAGTAATGATACCTAATGCCCCGGAGAAGTTTGATAAACAAGGTAACTTAATAGATGATTATACGAGAAATAAAATAAAGGAGTTACTGGAGGCTTTGGTTGCTTGGACTTCTGAATTAGCTTCATCAAAAAAGAGCTAGGAATAATTTATGAAAATGAATCACCATTCAATGAATCATTCCCATGCAAAGCATAGACCGGCTGAGCATGATATGAGTCAGATGAACCATGGTGATCATGAACAAGCGATGGTTGACCCTCGAATGGCCGCTTTTATGGAAAAGGATATGCGTAATCGTTTTTTGTGGTCGTTACTATTTTCCATTCCTGTTTTTCTTTATTCGCCTGTTTTTACTGAGTTTTTAGGAATTGAATTACCAACTCCTATTCCTCATAATTGGTTGCTGTTTTTGTTAACAACCCCTGTTGTATTTAAGTTTGGTTCTATTTTTTCAATCGGTGCTTATCAGGCTTTAAAAAATAAAACTCTTAACATGATGGTTTTAATTGCCACAGGTGTGTTTGCTGCCTATCTTTTTAGCGTTTTTATCACTGTTTTTGTGGGTGGGGAAACTTTTTTTGAAGCAGCAGCGCTTCTTGTTACCTTTGTCCTTTTTGGTCATTGGATGGAAATGAAGTCAAGAAAAGGTACCTCTGAGGCGCTGCGGGCGCTTTTTGATCTTGTACCACCTCAAGCCAGAGTAATTAGGAACGGTAAAGAGATTATCGTACCTACGTCTGAAGTTAAAATCAACGACATTTTACTGCTTAAACCAGGCGATAAAGTGCCGGTTGATGGGCAAGTTTTGGAAGGGAAAACGTCGGTTGATGAGTCTTTGGTCACCGGCGAATCATTGCCTGTTTTTAAGAAGGCAGGGGATCAGGTGATTGGGGGCTCGATCAATCAATCAGGATCAGTGAAATTTAAGGCAACTAAAATAGGTATGGATACTGTTCTTGCACAGATCGTGAAGATGGTTGAGACTGCCCAAAATTCCAAAGCACCGGGGCAAAGGATTGCAGATCGTGCTGCACAATATTTAGTCATATTGGCAATTGGCGCAGGTTTGTTAACTTTTATAGTCTGGTTTTTTATTGCCGGAGAAGGGTTGCTGCTGGCGTTAACCTTTGCGGTTTCTGCAATCGTCATTGCCTGTCCTGATGCCTTGGGTTTGGCTACTCCCACGGCCGTAGCAGTTGGTACTGGCTTGGGCGCTAAACACAATATCCTTATCAAGGACGCGACTACTCTTGAACAAACCTCAAAGATCCAGACAGTGGTATTGGATAAAACCGGCACTTTGACAGAAGGTAAACCCAAAATTACCGATGTGGTAGCAGTGAAGGGATTTAGTGCCAATACAGTTTTGCGCCTTACTGCTGCGGTTGAAGCTAAATCTGCTCATCCCTTGAGCAAAGCAGTTTTAGAAGAAGCAAAAAGGAGAAAATTAACCCTGCAAAGTGTAGACAAATTTTCCTCAATTGCCGGTCACGGAGTTGAAGCGGTAGTTGGAGGTCAGCATATTCTAGTTGGCGCAATTAAACTTATGCAGGATCGAAAAGTTAACCTTGATTCTGTACAAAAAGATGTTGAACGTCTGCTGCGCGAGGGTAAGACACTGATGATTTTAGCGGTTGACGGTAAAGTAAGAGGGGTTGCGGCAGCAGCCGATACCGTCAAAAAAAGTGCTTTTGTGGCCATAAAGCGGATGGAAGAACTTGGCTTAGAGGTGGTTATGGTTACTGGAGACAATAAAAAAACAGCTGAGGTGATTGGTAAGAAACTTGGCATCGATCGGGTGTTTGCCGAAGTTTTACCTGAGGATAAGGCTGAGTATATTAAACAACTTCAAAGTGAGGGTAAATTTGTGGCAATGGTGGGAGATGGGGTGAATGATGCTCCGGCTTTGGCGCAAGCCGATATTGGAATAGCGATAGGAGCCGGAACTGATGTGGCAATTGAGACTGCCGATATAGTTCTCATGAAATCTGATCCAGTCGATATATTGCGGGCCATACGTCTTAGTAAGGCTACAGTGAGAAAAATGAAACAAAATCTTGTCTGGGCAAGTGTTTATAATATTTTAGCTATTCCTGTTGCTGCCGGAGTTTTCTATCCCAGTTACGGAATCACTCTAAGGCCTGAAGTTTCTGCGCTTTTAATGTCAGCTTCCTCAATTATTGTGGCAGTAAATGCTGTGTCATTGAAAAGAGTAGAAAAAGATTTACTAATTACAAACTAAAAGGAGGTGAAGGAGGATAGCTAAATTTTATCAATTACCAAAACTGCCCTACGGCTATCATGATCTTGAGCCTTATATTTCAGAGAGGCAATTGATGATTCATCATCAAAAACACCATCAAGGATATGTCAATGGTACAAATGCGATTTTAGAAAGAATAGAAAAATCAAGAAAACAAGGCAGTAGTTTGGACATGAAAGCAATCTTAAAAGAGTTGTCTTTTAACATTGGCGGACATGTTCTCCATTCACTTTTTTGGGAAAATATGGCTCCGGTTGAAAAAGGTGGAGGTGGTGAACCAAAAGATGTTTTAGCAAACATTATAAAATTAGAGTTTGGTAGTACCAAACGCTTTAAGCAAGAGTTCTCTCAAGCAGCCTCGACGGTAGAGGGTTCAGGCTGGGGAGCGCTTGCCTATTGTCAGCAAACAAAAAGGCTTTTAGTGATGCAAATTGAGAAGCATAATGTTAATCTTTATCCAGGTTTTAAGATTTTGTTAGTTCTGGATGTTTGGGAACACGCTTATTATCTTGACTACCAAAACGAAAGATCTAAATTTATTGATGCTTTTTGGAATATCATTAACTGGGGAGAAGTTGACAAAAGACTCATCCGAGCTAAAAAGATTTTGCTGCAATAATAACTATAAATATCCCGATTGAGTTTAAAATGAAGGATAAAATAAGAAACTGCCAGTTTCGTAACTTAGACGCTCCAAGCAATCCTATGCCTACTTCATCCGGAAAAGGAGAAGCAATAATAAGTGCTCCCAGCAAGGGGAGCAACCATCCAAAATACGGTGTTTTAAAGAGTTTCACTATCTTATTGCCGCCACTTTTCATAAATAATGGTGTAAGTTCATCAAATACACGATCTTTCAAAAATCTAAAGATTAGATAATCACCAACTACCGCGCCTATTCCGGCAAACAAAGCTACCAATAGGGGATTAAGATTATCTGCAAGAAAATAGAGTACCACTGCAGCCGGAGCTACAGTAAAGATAGAAACAAAGAGTATTCCTGTAATAAAAGCTCCAATATAACCAAAGCTGCCAATTAAATCGATTGCATTGCGCACAGCAGGATGCTCAGCAAACAGAAAGAAGACAATCAAGCTAAGAACGAGTAAAACAGTATTCTTATAATGCCAATGTTTCCATCGGCTATTTAAATCAATCAACTCCTCCATATATTTATCTTAACATTAATTTTGTCGGTGTTTGGATAGCCGCTGTTTTTAACTGATAGTGATCTAGATCATTGAAAAAATACTTAAAGAGGTATAAATTAAAACTATGAGAAGCTGGTTCGTAGTTTTAATTATTGCGTTCCTGCTCGTTATTACTCCCAGGACCACTTTTGCCCAAAATAATTTCCGTTCAGGTCAAAATTCTACTCTATTTTCAAATGAAGTTATTAACCAAGATTATTTTGCCTCCGGAAGCAATGTCTTGGTTGATGGCACGGTTAACGGCGATGCATATCTTGCTGGCGGTTCTGTGATCTTAAATGGTGCTGTTAACGGCGATCTTTTAGTGGTCGGAGGAAATTTAAATATTAATGGTACTGTTTCTGGCAATATCCGTGCAGTTGGAGGTAATATCAATTTAAACGGCAATGTCGGCCGTAACGTCACTATTGCCGGAGGTAGTCTTACTTTATCTCCACAAGCCCAAGTGGCCGGCAGTTTAACTTCAGCCGGAGGGAATATCAATCTGCTTAGCCCAATTGGCAAAGGGGCTAATTTGGCTGGAGGCATGGTTAACATTGGAAATGAGATGGGTGGTGATGTTAATGCCGGGGTGAATCAATTAAGCTTGGCGCCAACAGCTAAGCTCCAAGGTAATTTAATTTACTGGAGCGAAAATAAAGCCAATATTAACCCTGAAGCTTCCGTATCCGGGAAAATAACCCAAAATATCCCACCCAAAATCCAGCAATATTCAGGAGCCGGAAAAGCTATGGTTGGATTTGGAGCCGCTTTTAAGTTTTTTAGTTTTCTGTCTGCTCTGCTGATTGGTTTTTTAGTACTTAAACTGGTGCCGAGGTTTACTAACCAGATGAGCGAGGTAGTGGTGGATCATTGGTTATTAAATTTAGGTCTTGGATTGCTGGTAGTAGCAGTTACGCCAATCCTGATAATTTTACTTTTGATTACAGTCATCGGCCTGCCGCTGGCTGTTTTATGGATATTCTTTATAGGTTTTGGTTTGTGGCTGGCTAAAATATTTATATCCCTGGCTTTAGGGAGGTGGATGATGAAATATTTTAAACAAAGATGGAATGTTTATCTTACTTTTAGCTTAGGGCTTTTGGTTTATTACCTAATTACACTTATTCCGGTGCTAGGATGGCTTACGGGATTATTGGCAGCCCTTATTGGATTGGGAGCTCTACTTGTAACCAAAAAGGAATATTATCTACAACTGAGGAAAACTGCTTTAAAAGGAGGTCAAAGATGAAAGGTAACGGTACATCAGGTGCTATATACGGCTTAGGTTTTATTGGAGCTCTAATCTATTTCCTCCAGCACGCCACCACCTTTGGGATGGGGTTTCTGGGCATACTCAAAGCTATTGTCTGGCCAGCCATATTGGTTTATCAGGCTCTTCTACTGCTAAAGATGTAAGCTACATTATAAAGATATACTTGCGAATTTTGAGAGTAGCCTTTATGATGTTGAGATAACTTGCCCTAATTATTTCATGAAGCGCAATATTCTTTTTTCACCTTTATCTGCCAAATCCACCAAAATCATGTTGCTGGGCGCCGGAGAACTTGGCAAAGAAGTGATTATCGAAGCCATGCGCCTTGGTTTTTTCACCATTGCAGTTGACCGTTACGAAGGAGCCCCGGGTCAACAGGTGGCACACCGTGCTTATACAGGGAACTTAAAAGATGCAGGTTTCCTGCGAAGCGTGATTGAAAGGGAGCGGCCGGATTATATTGTGCCGGAAATTGAGGCTATCAATTTGGATCTCCTGTTTGATCTGGAAAAAGAAGGATTTAATGTCATCCCCAATGCCAAAGCTACATATACAGCAATGCAGCGTGAGCGGATCCGCGAGATGATTGTAAAAACCGGTGTGCCGGTTTCGGAATATGCTTATGCTGCTTCTTTGCAGGAGTTAAGGAAAGCTTGCAAAAAGGCCGGATTCCCTTGTTGGGTTAAGGCCATTCAGGATTCTTCCGGCAGCGGTTCAAGTAAAGTGATGAGCGAAAATGATATCGAGAAAGCATACGAGAAAGCTCATTTAGAAGCCCGGGGGTCGGCTGATAAGTTAATAGTTGAGAAAAATATTGATTTTGATTTGGAAGTGACAGAGCTGGTAATTAGGCACCGGGAGAACGGAGCGATCAAGACTTCATTTTGTCTGCCTGTGGGGCAATACCAAACTAGAGGAGGGGATTATCATTCGAGTTGGCAGATGGCGGAAATAAGCGAGTCAGCCGAGAAAAAAGTTTACGAAGTTGCCAAAAAAGTTACAGACGCTCTTGGCGGAGTTGGGGTATTTGGCTGCGAGCTGTTTGTCAAAGGAGACATGGTTTGGGCCAATGAGTGTAGTCCCCGGCCGCATGATACTGGCATGGTGACTTTTGTCTCTCACCAGCTTGGTTTTTCTGAGGCAGCACTACATGTACGGGCCATTACTGGTTTACCAATTCCCACCAAAAAACGCTTAGGTTTTGATGTGGTGCCAATAATTACTCCAGCCGCCTCTCATGTGATTCTTTCACCTATTACAGGTTTTGATCCGGGTTATAACAATTTAACAAATGCTTTAGACGAGGAAGGCGTGACAATTTTGCTATTTGGTAAAAATGAGGCACATATCAACAGAAGAATGGGTATAGTTTTAGCAACAGACCCAGATGTGCAAAAAGCCAAGAAAAAAGCGGAAATTGCCGCTCATAAAATAGAAATCGCCACCCGCCAAAACCCTAAATGGCAAAGTCAAACTTCAAGGGAAAAACATATTTTTAAAAAATAGCCTGATGTGAAGGTTGATTTAGAGACTATATTCTGTTATACTGCACCTCTAATGAGCAACCCTTGTGTTAAATGCGGTAAGGAACGGATAGATGGTAAAACTTGGGTTGGTAAGGTTGGCGCTTCCAGCGTAACATATACTATGACAATTTGTCCTGATCCGGAATGTCAAAAGATTGTTGATAAAGGCATTGCCGAGAGGAAAGCTAAAACCGCGTCTTTGCTTAAGATAAAAGAAGAAGCCAAATTAGCCAGGGAAAAATTACTTGCGGCGAGTTAATTCTTCAATTTTCTCCAACATTTTTTGCATTAATTTTTGTTGGTTTTCTAAATGAAGCAAAATTACTTCAATTTCTTTCGCCGCTTTTACATCTGTCCTGAATTCTTGTTCGGCCCGAAGTTCTGCATGACGGCCCTGTAGATTTTGTCCGACCATGATTAAAGGCATGAACAAAATCTGCAAAATATTGTTGATTAGCAGCAGTATTAAAAAGCTAAAAGCTTGATCGAACACCAAATTTTTAGGAGCTAAGGTATTCCATATTATCCATCCAAGATTAAAGAGTAAAATAAAAAAGAAAAAGCCCATTGTGCCTATTTTTTCTGTTACGAATAAGGCTAGCTTTTCAAGAGGTTTTAATCTGCTTTGGTGAATAACATTGATATTTTTGATTACACTTGTAATATTTTCTGGATTATCCATCAACAAAAGTGTAACATAACTATCAAAAATATGGCAGAAATTATATCTATAAATAAAATCGGCAGTCTTTGTGACTGGTTGAAAAAACAAGGCAAAGTAGTCGTCCTGGCAGGAGGGTGTTTTGATGTTTTGCATCCTGGTCATGTGATATTTTTGGAGAAAGCAAAAAAAGCAGGTGAGGCCTTGATAGTGCTTCTGGAAAGCGATGAGAAAATTAAGACTATAAAAGGTGTTAATCGCCCGGTTCATAGTCAAGCCGAGCGGGCCAAAATTTTATCTGCACTGCGACCAGTAGATTATGTAGTTTTGCTGCCATTTATGAAGAATGATCTTGAATACGATTCTCTTATAAAAAAAATCAAGCCTGATATTATTGCGACAACAGCCAAAAATGACAATATCCACCATTTCCAAAGAGCTACCAAGTTAGTGGGGGCAAAACTAAAATTTGTGACAAAAACTATCGGCAGCTATTCCACATCTTCTTTAATCGGCTCAATTACTGTACAATAATTTGTGTGTGAAAACTAAATTATTTCTTCTTTCATTGGTATTTGTGCTGCTTTTTACTTATTTTTCCTATACTGTAGCCAAGGAACGTTGGCAAAAAACAGATTTTGACACGACTGTTAAGTTGCAGGATCATATCTCGCGTCGTTTTGATGAAACTTTTTCCTACTTTAGTTTGCTCGGCTCTGTCGAAGTGACGATTGGCCTCTGTTTGGTGTTTGCTTTTTTGGCTTTTTTGCGAAAAAGGTGGCTGGCAATTGCCGGCTGGCTGATGATTGTCCCTGCTTCACTCGGAGAAATCTTCGGCAAATTAGTGGTTTTTCACCCGGGGCCGCCGGTCCTGTTTCACAGAAGCATTTTACCTACCAGTTTGCCAAGTTTTTATGTACATACCAATTTTTCTTATCCTTCAGGCCATATGACCAGAACAATTTTTATTATTACTGTGTTTGCTTCTGCGATGATCTTTTCCTCAAGAAATTTTCATTATAGATTTATTATTTTTTGCTCACTTGCTGCACTTGCATTTCTGATGGCATTAACCAGAATATATTTAGGTGAACACTGGTTATCAGATGTAATTGGGGGAACTTTGTTGGGTATGGCAGTAGGATTTTTTGCTTCAGTATTGATTTTACGCAAACAAAAGGTTTAAGATAAAGAACAGTTGCCCGGGGGGAGGTGAGTTCATGAACAGAAACACTTCAATAGTCATAGTTATACTGGTATTGGTGGTTATTGCAGGTTATTTAGTATGGCTTCGCAGTAAGACTACATCGATTGTTTCCCCACAGGTAAATCAGCAAGAGGAAGTTACACCTGTGCCAACACCTTCTACAGTAGCCAGCCCGTCTGCTACACCAAAGGCGGAAGAAGCAACCGGGTCAACTAAGGCAAAAAGCGCTACTTCCAGCTCAACTGGAAGATAGGGTTTGCATCTAGTATCATGTATTAAGTATTAAGTGGTTTGTTTCCCCATAATACATGCTACCTGCTACTTAATACTTTTATATGGAACAGTCTCCAGTAGAGAAAGTAATTATTATCGGTTCCGGACCCGCAGGGTTAACAGCTGCTATCTATGCTGCCAGAGGTAATTTAAAGCCGCTGGTTATTGCTGGAAAGGAGGCAGGGGGACAGTTAATTAAGACAACAGATGTAGATGATTATCCGGGATTTGAAACAGGTATTCAAGGTCCCGAATTAATGGCAAAAATGCGCAAGCAGGCCGAACGGTTCGGCACCCGTTTTATCGGCGAAGATGTGGTTTCTGTGGATCTTAAGGAAAAACCATTTGTAGTTCAGATTGACAACCGGTGTTTGACGACTGATAGTTTAATTATTGCCACAGGAGCGTCGGCAATATGGCTGGGATTGCCATCTGAGGAAAAACTAAAAGGGAAAGGGGTATCAGCCTGTGCGGTTTGCGACGGTTTTTTCTTTAAAGGGAAAAGTGTGGCAGTTGTGGGTGGAGGAGATACCGCCTTGCGTGAAGCAAACTATTTATCCAAGCTCTGCTCAAAGGTTACTGTCATACACAGGAGAGAAAGCTTAAGGGCCCAAGTGGCCTTGCAGGAATTAGTTAAGTTAAAGCCAAATATCAATTTTATCTGGAATTCAGTAGTAGAGGAAGTATTGGGAAACGATAAAGTTACTGGTTTGAGGTTAAAAAATACCCAAATAGGTGAGATTAGCGAGCTGGCAGTAGACGGATTGTTTGTTGCAATTGGTCATAAGCCCAATACTGATTTTCTGAAAGGTCAATTGGATCTGGATCAAAAAGGTTATATTGTGGTTAAAGATGAAACCCAAACGAGCATTCCTGGGGTTTTTGCGGCAGGTGATGTTTCGGATTATAAATACAGGCAGGCAATCACAGCGGCAGGAGCCGGCTGTAAAGCTGCATTTGAAGCCGAAGAATATCTGGCAAATATGAGATAATACATTTATGGCAGGACCTGCTCCTACAGAAGTTTTACAGTATACAAAAGATCAAGAAGAGATGTTGCATGAAAAAGTTGCCGGTAATTTAACTAAAGCTGGTCACCCGGCCACTGCGGCTGATGTGAACCCGGACGATAACTCTCCACTGGAAGCGATTGGAGAGGCTTGGGGGAATACTGTACATGTTGTAGGAAGCATAGTTGATGAACAGATTGGAGGTGCAGGCGATAATGCCCGTATACGTACTGCACAAAGCAAAATTCCGAGAGCAATAGACTTTATCAGGAGGAGGTTAATGGAAAAAGCAGCATAATATGGAAGTTACTCAAGCAAGCGGAATAGATTTTACAGGTTTAATCATAGCTACAATTGCAGTTTTAGGACTGCTGCTTTTGCTGGCGGGTATTTTTCTTTTTTTGCGTAAATACCTGGTGGATTGGATTAAGTACAGGGGTAGGGAAAAGTTGTCATTGCAGTTTGTGCTTTTACAAATTAAAGTCCCGAGAGGGAATGAAGTTAAAATAGATGCCATTGAACAGCTCTTTGCCACCCTTTCGTCTCTGCGGAAATCCGGAGGGATGTTAGGTGTTTTGAACCCGCAACCACATTTGTCTTTTGAGGTTGTAGCTTTGCACGAATCAATCAGATTTTTTGTGGCTTGTTATAAATCACACCAGGATTTAATTGAGAAACAAATTCATGGCGCTTATCCTGATGCCGAAATTAAAGAGGTTCCAGAATACAATATCTTTTCTGAGACCGGGGAAGTAGCTTATACTCAGTTGAAACTGAAGAATGCGGATTATTTCCCGATTAAAACTTTCCGCGACCTGCCTACAGACCCTCTTTCAGCCCTGACTTCGGCTTTTGCCAAGATGCAAATGAACGAAGGAATAGCCATACAGCTTATGATCTCGCCTTCGGGTAATACCTGGAAGGATTTAGGTAAAAAATGGCTGAAAAAACAAAAAGAGCCGGGAGATGAAAAAAATCCGAAAGCTCTTCCCGACGCCAAGGAGCTGGAAGCAGTTGAAGGTAAGCTTTCCAAATCAGGATTTGACATCAGTTTGCGGATTGTCACTTCCAGCACTTCCGAAGCAGCTGCCAAAGCTCATCTGGCCAATATCAAAACAGCTTTTGAGCAATTTAGCGGACCATATAACTCATTCACCAGCGCCAAAGTGTATTCCCAAAAAGGGTTTTTAACCGATTTTATTTATCGTTATATGCCCAGATTTACTAAGCTTTCGGTTCTAGCACCTGATGAACTGGCCTCTATTTTTCATTTTCCGAACAAGTCCATTGAAACGCCTTATATCAGTTGGCTTTCATCAAAACGGGCTCCGGCTCCGGAAAAGATTCCCGTCAGCGGTTTATTTTTAGGCAGGTCTGTTTTCCGCGGCGTAGACAGGCCGGTCTATCTTTCGGAAGACGACAGGCGAAGGCATATGTATATCATCGGCCGGACCGGTACAGGAAAGTCGGAATTACTTAAAACTTTAATGTTGCAAGACGTTATGGCCGGCAAAGGACTCTGTTTTATTGATCCCCACGGAGATGCGGCTGAGGAGATGTTGCAACTGATCCCGCCCCAGAGAGCGGAAGATGTAATTTATTTTGATCCCTCTGATATGACCCGGCCATTTGGATTAAACATGCTGGAAGCTTATGCCGAAGAACAAAAACATTTTGTCGTAGCTTCAATAATAGGACTCATGTACAAACTTTTTGATCCTAATAAAACAGGAATTATCGGTCCCCGTTTTGAACATGGTGTTAGGAATGCGATGCTTACTGCTATGAGTGATCCGGGCGCTACTTTTGTGGAGGTGGTCAGAATTATGACTGATGCCAACTTTGTCAAAGAACTCCTGCCGAAAGTTACTGATCCGGTTGTGAGGCGTTATTGGACAGACCAGATTGCTCAAACTACGGACTTCCACAAATCGGAAGTTTTGGATTATACGGTGTCTAAATTCGGCCGGTTTGTTACCAATAAAATGATGAGGAATATTATTGGCCAATCAAAATCCTCGTTTGACCTGCGGAAAGTTATGGATGAAGGAAAGATTTTAATTATGAATCTTTCAAAAGGGCGGATAGGGGAGGAAAACTCCAATTTCCTGGGATTAATTTTAGTCCCCAAAATTTTAGCTGCTGCCATGTCCCGTTCTGATGTGCCGATGGAGGAGCGGCGGGATTTTTATCTTTATGTTGATGAGTTTCAAAATTTCGCTACCGATACTTTTGCGGATATTCTTTCTGAAGCCAGGAAATATAGATTAAACTTGATTGTGGCTAATCAATTTATTGGTCAGATAGGTGAGGATTTGAAAAACGCTGTTTTTGGAAACGTTGGTACAATTATCGGGTTTAGAGTGGGTGTAACTGATGCCAATTACCTGCAGCATGAATTTTCACCCACTTTTACAGAGGCAGATCTGGTAAATATTGAAGCTCCTCATACTTATATTAAAACCATTGTTAATGGTGAGCCGGTGGTGCCTTTTTCCCTGGATACAACTAAAGATATGAAAAAATGGAAGGCTATGCTAAATCCCCAAATAGGCCAGGCCATCAGAGAGTTATCTAGGTTGAAATATGGTCGGGATGTGACTCAAGTCGAGGGAGAGATAGCATCAAGAGCGAGACTGTAGGGGACCGCGTCATTCTGGAGCGAAACGAAGTGGAGCGATAGAATCTAGTTAGTGAAACAATACTACATCTATATTCTGACAAACTTCAGAAACACTGTTTTATATACTGGTATAACCAATAATTTAATTAGAAGAGTTTATGAGCATAAGCAAAAATCAGTTGCTGGATTTACTCAAAAATACAACATAGACAAGCTAGTTTATTTTGAAGTATTCCAAGATCCAGAAAATGCTATTAAAAGAGAAAAGACAATAAAGAATTTATTAAGGCGGAAGAAAATTGAATTAATTAAAAGCAAAAATCCAAATTTTAAAGATCTTTATCAAGCTATTTTGTAATTATCATACTGGAATGAGTTATTCTATAGTCATCCTGGAACGAGCGAAGCGAGTGACAGGATCTTTAAAGATTCTATCGGCCTTCGACCTCCAGAATGACAGTGATTATAATCTTTGGTACAATTAGTGCCTAGGCCCGTCGTATAATGGTAATACCTGATTCTTATACAGTCAAGACGAGGGTTCGATTCCTTCCGGGCCTACTTTAATTCTGGTCCGGCTACCAAAAAACTATTATGGTTGTAGTTTAGCGAGACTAGAAAACAGAGAATTTTTCTCTGCTGGAGGGCAGTTAGAATCATTAACTGCTGCGATGACGGTTTCTACAAACTGCCCTGTAGTTGCAAACATTAATTCTTGAGTTGCTGGTACTATTCGTTTATTGTTTAATCCATCGCTAATTTCTTTTTCTACTCTTGCTCTTTCTTCTGCCTTTGTCATGACGGTTAAAGTTCCAACTGAAGGAAAAGGATGACCCACATATAGAGCAACCATGTCTGGACGCTCAGTAATTGTGCACAATAAAATTCTGCATAACGATCTCGCCCCAATTTTTGGCGGAGTCATAAACTCATAGCGGATTGCTCTATACAGAATCTGGGGATCATTCACTACTCTATTTGGATATAGAGTTATTTCCGGAGATCGTTGCACCATAAAACTTTTCCTTTACAGCTCTTCTAACTTAACTTTTCCCTCCGCAGTTGGGCCTTGGATGAATTGGAGGTATTTTTCGGTTGTTGAAAGTCTTTTGTGGCCGGCTAACTTTGATACCATGGTCATTGGTAGTCCTGCTTGAAGCTGAAATGTTACCCAAGTATGCCGGAGATCGTTGAGTTTGGCATCTTTGATACCGGCAATTCTGAAGTATCTGTCGATCGCAGTCCTGATATTTCTAATAAGTAAGGGGCGGCCGGTTTTAGTAACGAATAAGGCATGATTTGGGGTTTTTGCTCTTATCGGAAGATAGTTTTTGACTGCTTCTGCTGCTGATTTATTGAGCGGTATCACTCTTTCGCGGGTATCTTCAAACGGAGGAACATGGAGAGTTAAATTGTTCAAATCAATATCTTCAACCCGCAGTTTGGCAAGTTCGCCAATCCTGATACCAGTTTGAAGGAGTAATTCTACGACTGCCGATATTCTGGTATCGGATCTGGCCGCATCACGTAAGCTCCGATATTCCAATTTGGTTAAAATCCTGGGTGGTTTATTTTCGAATTTGGGATGCTCTAAAGCTGTTGTTGGATCAGAATTTATTAAATTAGAACTTTTTAAAAACTTGAAAAATGTTTTGGTGGAATTGGTTTTTCGTGAGATTGATTTGGCAGTATAATGTTCATCAGCCAATTTTTGCATAAATGCCTGTAAATCTGTAGTTTCAACTTGGTTGGGATCGGTTTTGCCTATGTTTTCCAAAAAACTCACCAGTTGATCAATATCTTTGCCATAAGCTAAGATAGTAGCTGAAGCTCTGGATCTACCTTTAAGATGATCTATAAATTGTTGGTGTGCATCATGCAAAGAAACCATAATAGTACATTTTAATGTTATAGGCTGACTTTGTCAAGGATGAGGATACGCAGAATGATTAAATTTAATTAACTATGATTAGAAAAATCACGTCAGGTTTGATTATTTTAGTAGTTTTATTTATTGTCTATAATCTTGTGAACCAGATAATTGAGGTTACCAGATCCGGGGAAAGATTATCAGAGGCCGCGGATGCTGTTTATAAGCTGGAGGTTAAAAATAAGCAGTTAAAGAGTGAACTTGCCCAAATTCAGTCACAGGAATTTATAGAAGAGGAAATCAGAGACAAGCTGGGTTTTTCAAGAAAAGGGGAGACTGTGGTGGTTATTCCAGAGGAAAAGTTAAAAGCAGTACTGGGTGCCAGTCAATCAGCTCAAGTTCGTCTTCCCAATTGGTTGGGTTGGTGGAAGGTATTTTTTAAGTAAAGCTTGTACTGAGCTTGTCGAAGTGTGTTGCGGGGGCGGGAGGCTGTTAGAACCTATATCTATGCTTAAATAGGTGGAGGAAATGAGACTTTTTGCACTTGGTTTGAGGCTAACAGGGGTATGCCCCCCATAAGTAACTTATGAAATGTAGTCAAATTAAACCTAATGGAATACAGTGTGGTGCTAATGCTATCAAGGGTAGTAGCTTATGTTTTACCCATGATCCAGCTTATCAGGATAAAAAAAGAGAGGCAGTCATTAAAGGAGGTCTAAATAGAAGGTTTTTTAAGGCTTATGGTGAAGCTGTGGAGATCACAAAGACTAAAGATCTAAAAAAATTGTTGGGTGAGGCTATAAATGGAGTTTGGACAGGGAAAATTCCGAGTAGTCAACCTGCGACAGCTATTGGGTTCTTAAGTAGATGTTGGATGGAAGCAAATGATAAATCCAAGTTGGATGTTTTTGATAGAGACTGACTTATTTAAAGTAAAATTGGAACAAGTATAAGAATAACTAACCATGCAATTCCTGCAACAAACAGACCTTTGATGCTATTTTTTACATGATTAAATTTTTTTGAGGCTATAGATGAGTTTACATAAATTTGAGACAATAATTCATCCTCGTAGTCATTATAGGAAAGATTTTGAAAATTCCTTTTAAATTTATCTACTCCAAATGCTGGAATACTACCAAAAAATATCAAGGAGATTGTCCTTGTTTTAGTGTCTGGGAAAAGTCCACTGAATGCCTCCTTTAATGAATACAGTGAGGATAATAAAAAAACTAAAAGTGCTAAAACTAGAGGAGCTGAAGTGTTATTGATTTGGTTTAAAGTCAATATTTGTCCAATTTCATTCCCTTTGGTTGCTAAAAAAGCTATGAGGCCTGCCTGAAAAGCAAGTATAGTACCAATTTTGGCATCACTTGCCTGTATCCACTTGGTTACTCTTTTAAGATTTTCCTCCTCAATTGTTATCCTATCCTTTTGGGGCAGCAATCTATTATTGCTGTTCATATTTTAGTTGGATAGGTCTAAATACATATAACTATTTTTACTTACATTTGAGTTAACATTTTGAAGCCAAATTTGCTTATCCTTTAAATCTTGACTCATAGATTCATAGACGGCTGAACTTATGTAGATACCGCCATTTTCCTCATCAGCTAATTTTGATGCTAAATTAGCTGGATCGCCAGTCCAAATTAAATCATTATTCCCAGTTCCGTAAGCCCCAGCTTTAACCACCAACATTTCCCCAAAATCTATTCCTATTCCACAGGTTAGTGAATAATCAAATTTTTGGTTTAACATTGGATTAACAATCTTATCTAAAACATTCTGCATTAAAATAGCAGTTTTTACAGCATTAGATCTTTGGCGGTTGTTGTTTACAGATGTTGGAGGGAATATTACCATGATCCTATCTCCTGCAAAGCCACCAATTTGCCCACCATACCTTTTTCCTGCTTTAACCATTGATCTATGAAAACTCATATAAATTTTTGCTGCTGCTTTGGGAGTACGATTAAACCTGATGTATGAGGAGTCTCGGATATCTATGTACAATACTGCTGTTTTAATCATTTTCCCTTCCCCAAAACCAAGTGAATCAATTGTGGGAAGCACTCGGGCTAAAGTTTGATCTATGCCATCATTCACAATATCTGATATTTCCTTCCTTATCCCATTCATAAAAGCAACTTCAGGACTAACAATCCTTATGAAAGGTTTAACAGTAGGTTTCAAAAATGGTAGCAAGGGTGAACTGACTTTTTGAGGAATTGGAGGTAGAAAAGATTGAAAGTTAGTAGGTAAAGGAATTGTAGGTTTAGGGAGGTCTGGTGGGATAAAATTAGCTATCCGCGCTTTAGCAGTAGTTCCATTAAATAATCCTCCTGCTAAGCTCCTTATAGCTGCTTGTCTTAAAAAATTGGAATTTGTCATATCCATCTACATTTTGCAGCCTTATTTTAGCATCTATTGGGGATACATTACAAGGCTAAACTATAGGGATTAAAGGGAGTTTAATTTTTTAGCTTCAATTATGGAGAAGGTCTTTTTACAATTTAAGCATTGATACTGATCTTTCTTGGAGCGCCTATAAAACCAACTACCTATTAGGATACCAATACCAATTACGAAGAGTGAAAGTGCAGGAGACCATAATACCCCTATTAGAAAACCAAATAAGGCAAACATAGCACCCATAAGGATTGCCCAATCAGAAAATCGCCTAAAATTGTAGTGGTCGCAATTATCACACTTTAATTTAGCCATTTATTTGATTCCGTATAATTCCTTATTTTCAGATATTGCAGGTCTATACCATTGCCCATCTATAAAAATCCACCTAGAGGTTGTCTTTTGAGTTTGAATGTTATTATTTTGTCCCGCACCAGTGCATATACCAAATAAGCAATAAGTCAGTGAAGTCCTTACAATACCTTCGTCACCATTAACTTCAACTAAATCAATGGTAAAATCTTTTATGGAGGATTGGGAAGCCTCCTTTTGGATCTTTATATATTCATCTTTGGAAATTAGCTTTTTGTCTTCAGGAGTTAAAAAATCATATACCTTGCTGAAATCTTTATATTGAAATGCAACAGAATAATCAGTAGACCGTTGCTTTAATAAATCATCTTTAGATAAAACCTTTTCCTGAACAACCTGTTTAGTTTGTTGAACTACTTGGCTTTTAGGGAAATTTTTGTAAACTAACCACCCGCCAACTAAAAGTACAGCCACAATTCCAATTATTAGGAACTTACTTTTTGGGATATTCATTTGACTTAATGCTAACTATTCATGGGATAAAAGTCAAGCAAATGTGTGGCTATTTGGGTGATATGTCA
Organism: Candidatus Daviesbacteria bacterium; assembly: GCA_028715175.1. Classification (GTDB taxonomy): domain Bacteria; phylum Patescibacteriota; class Microgenomatia; order Daviesbacterales; family UBA10151; genus UBA10151. The sequence continues at coordinate 7,779 of JAQUSJ010000001.1, read as the reverse complement.
CGTGGACTGTGAGGATCATTACTTCAATAATGCACTTATGGATAAAAGTAAAATCCGTAAGCAGTTTGGGAAAAGAGTCAGAAAACTCCGTAAAGAAAGGGAGATGAGCCAAGAAGATCTTGCTAACGATGCCAGTATTGAGAGGAGTTACTTGGGTAGCATTGAACGAGGGGAACGCAGTCCTACTCTTGATAAAATAGCTTCAATTGCCAAAGCCTTAAAAATTCCAATAAGGGAACTTTTTAATTAGTCTACTCTAGCTATCATTAGTAGTTGACAGTACTGATTAGTATGATATAATTATTTCATGGAGCCACTTGAGGGAAAAATTAGATATTTGACTATTCCGCAACTCAAGATCTTGAAGGTCTTAAGTGAAAGTGAATTTGGGGTATTAGATTCCCAAGAGATAATGGATACCACGCATACTGCAACTGCTACCTTTGGAGCTTATATTACCTCCCTTAAAAAACTGAAATCCAATGATGGTCAACCAATAGTTATCCCTGCGGGACGTACTGACGAAGGTACTAGGTGGCAAGTGAATGAAAAAGTAATTTCAAAGGAAAAATTGAAGCAAATAATTGCTGATTTAAATGTAGATAATATTTTATAACTGAATAAAGGTAGACCTTAGTAGAGGCTCAATAGAAGCCCAGTGATTATCCCCTTGGTTGGGGGAAGCACTGGGCTTTTTGTTTAGAAAAAAGAAAATTTTATGAAAAATAATCTTTTCAGGAAATTAAAAGGATTTCAAAAAGCACCTAGGGATAGGTTTTTGCTACTGTCAGAAAAGATCCTGACCCAAGAGGAGTTTATTTTGTATGAGTTGGGGATTAGTTTAACTGATTGGGATCAAGATCACACCGAAACTTATGATAGTTTTAAGGCTACTAACCAACAACTTGCTGATATGTTGGGTTGGGCTAGTGATACTACTGTAGGAAGATACAGAAAAAATTTAATCAAAAAAGGTTATTTCACTGATTTAGGTGATGGATATATACAAGTCAAAGATTTTGAAAAGTGGTTATCAAGACAAGGGAAGAATGCAAAATTGCACATTGAAGCTGCAAAAATTCAGGTAGGATCTGCAAATAATGAGGAAAAACCTGCAAAAATGCAGGAAGATCAATCCTCAAACACTCGTAATCCTTTAGTATCTTATAAGGATAATTTAAGTTTATCAGATGATGAATTAGACAAAATATTATTTGACATAGATTCTCCAAGGATTGCTTTAGGAGCGACCCCATCTCCAAAAACTGTAGATCAACTAAACCAAGATGAACAACTAGCCTTATGTACTGAAATTTTTGGGGAAGGAACGAGGTGGAACAATGCTTAGTGCCGAGGCTATAGATGAGTTTAAAAACCTATACCTGAAGCAATACGGGATTAGCCTTACTCAAGAACAAGCCATTGAATTAGGGACAAAGTTGGTTAGGTTGGTAAAGATAGTTTATGGATCAAATCTCCCTCAAAAATGGATATCTAAAGTTGACAGAGAGGAAAATAAAAATTAGGATGGAAATGATGGATATATCACTCATTTATAATGCTTATTCCCGAAGGTCATCAGAGGACTATGAGGATAGACAGGTTGAATCTATTGAAAGTCAGGAAAGGGAATTAAAAGAGGCCGAGAAAAAACTGAATCTTAATGTAGGACAATTTGTATCTGAATCAAGAACTGCTCACAAAATTGGACGCCCAATTTTTAATCAACTCTTAGAAGATATAGAGGTTGGTAAAGTAAATGCTATCTTGACTTGGCATCCAAATAGATTAGCCAGAAATCCTTATGATGCTGGTCGTTTAATTTACCTCATAGACGAAGGCAAGCTAATAGAAGTTAGAACTCCATCCCGTGTGTTCAGGAATACTCCATCAGACAAGTTTATGTTAAGTTTAGAGTTTACAATATCTAAAAAGGATAGTGATGACAAGAGTGAAGTAGTAATGAGAGGCTTAAAAAATAAACTATCAATGGGATGGAGGCCAGGAGTTGCACCGCATGGCTACCTAAACGACCGAGTAACTGAATCTGGTCATCGTAGAATCTTAATAGATCCAGAAAGATTTGAGTTTATAAAAAAGATATTTAAGCTCAAATATGAAGGAATACCAGTTAGGGAAATTTTAAGGATTGCTAATGAAGAGTGGGGGTTTAGAACAAGACCAAAAAAGAGATACCCGTCTAAACTTTTATCTTTGAGTAGTTTATATAAGATTTTAAGTAATCCTTTTTATTGTGGAAGGTACTTTTATAGTGGAGAATGGCATGAAGGAGCGCACGAGAAGGCTGTTGAACCTGAAATATTTGACCAAATTCAAATAATGTTAGGTAAAAAGGGGTGTAAACGGCAACCGCATACCCATGAATTTGCCTATACAGGTATGGTTAGGTGTGGTGAATGTAAGGGGGCGATTACGGCTGAAGAGAAATGGCAAATTATTTGTTCAAATTGTAAGTTTAAGTTTGCTATGACAAGAAAAAACAGCTCCATTTGTCCCAAATGTCAGACTTTAATTGAGGATATGGTAAAACCGACAATCCTTTATTACTGTTATTACCATTGTGGGAGAAAAGTTAAACCTACTTGTTCCCAAAAATCAATAGAAGTTACCAAACTAGAAGAGCAGGTTAAGGAAAAACTGGATAATATTGAAATTTCAGATTCTTTTATGGATTGGGCTATTAGGCAAATACACAAAGATGTTGAAGCGGAGAAAGGTTTTAGAGAAGATAAAATTGAATCTATAAAACGTGCCCATGATGATTGCAGGCTAAAACTTGATAATTTATTGCAGCTTAAGATCTCACCTCTTAACAATGATGGTAGTATGATTAGCGATGAACAGTTCAAAGCCCAAAAACAGGCTATAGAGACTGAATTAAAGGGTTTGGAGGAACAACTTACTAATGTTGACAATAGGATGGTTCAAAGAGCACAAGAGGCATCAGATAAATTTGATTTTGCTGCTCATGCTAAAGAAAGGTTTGAAACTGGAGAGTTAAGAGTTAGGCGTGAAATACTGGAAACTCTTGGGTCTAACCTAACTTTAAAAGGTAAAAAACTGGATTTACAGCCTCACCCTGTACTAAATATCATCAAAGAGATAAAAGATGAAGTGTCGGAAGTCTCAAGAAAGTTAGAACCTAGCAAATGGGCTTATACAAAAACCCAATTAGAAGCACTTTATGCTTCCAATACCACTGTGTTGCGGGGGTAGGAGTTGAACCTACTGCCTCAAGATTATGAGCCTTGTGTGCAGCCGTTACACTTCCCCGCGAGCATATTGTAGCACAAAATTGCTTCAAGTGAAGATGGATATAATAGTGGCTACTCCGGCCAGCGTCATCAATCCCACAGTCAGCCACCCCAAGAGTGTAGTCAATCTGCCGTTAACCCATTTACCCATGATTTTGACATTACCACTCATCAGAACTATCAAAATCAGGATAACCGGAGCGATTAAGCCATTTAAAACAGCAGCATAAATTAAGGCTTTAATAGGATCAAACCCCACAAAATTAAGGGCTAAACCTATGCCGGTTGAGATAATAATAATTCCATAAAAAGCATTAGCCTCTTTGAGTTTTCTGTAAAGCCCGAATTTCCAGCCCATGCTTTCAGATAAGGCATATGAAGCAGATCCGGCCAAAATCGGTACTGCCAGCATACCAGTTCCGATGATCCCCAAGGCAAAAAGAAGATAAACTTGCTCTCCGGCGATTGGTCGTAGAGCTTCCGCAGCTTCCGCCGCGCTGGTAATATTTGTTAATCCATGGGTAAAAAGTGTGGCTGCACAGGCAGCAATGATAAAAAACATCACCAGATTAGATAAAAACATGCCTGACCAGACATCTGTCCGCATATTTCTGACCTCCTGAGTCGTTGTTTCTTCCTGACGAAGTTTTAAAGTGGTTTTACCGCCCAAAATTTGTTCTTCCACTTCTTGTGAAGTTTGCCAAAAAAAGAGGTATGGAGAAATGGTTGTTCCCAAAATACCTGTAATTAAAAATAGCTGGTCTTTTGAGAATACGATTGCAGGAATGAGTGTTTTTTGGAAGACATCATTCCAGTTGATGTTTACTGTTAAGGCAGAAAAGACATAGGATAAAAGCATCAGAGCAAGCCATTTTAAATATTTGGCATATTTTTCATACGTTGTGAATATCTGCAGGGCTAAAGTTGCGATTGTGAAGCCCAAAATCAGCGAAGTAAAACTGATGTGCGGAAAAAGTAATTGGGTGGCTTTGGCCATGGCGCCTAAATCTGCCCCGATGTTTAGAGTGTTGGCTGAAAACAGCAGCAAAGTAGCGATATACAATACCCATTTTGGGAAATATTGCCTGATATTGGCTGCTAAACCCCTACCTGTAATCAAACCAATCCTGGCGCACATTTCCTGTATAACTGCCATTAAAGGAAAGGTATAAGGAGCCAGCCACAAAAGATTAAAGCCGTATTGCGCTCCTGCTTGAGAATAGGTGGTAATTCCGGACGGGTCGTCATCGGCAGCTCCGGTTGTCAGTCCCGGTCCCAGAGTTTTCCAGTATTCCCTGGCTTGTCCGATATTTTTTTTAGAAACAAATACCCCGGTGATTTTTTTTGAGGTGTTAATGCTTTTGTCTAAAATATCTGCCGGAGCTCCGGCCATTTTTTCCAATATCTTGTCAGAAGAAAGCATATTAGTTTACTACAATCAGTTTACTACATTCAGTTAATCATGAATGTAGTTTAAGAGTAGATCAATATATGAGATTGCGTCAAGGAGCTAAGTAAACATAAATGATTCCACTTTATGATAAAATTCTTGATACGCTGGTTAATAGAGTGTTTTAGCGTGAGACTGAGTGAATTACGTTGTAGAGTTGGCATTAATCAGGTACATCATAAAAGAGATAAGATTGTAAAAAAGTTTTGGTCAGAAGTTACAAATATACCTTTAGAACAATTTAGGAATACTAGTTTTAAAAAGGTTAAAAATAAAAAGGTATATGAAAACTTTGATGAACATTATGGTACTCTGACAGTGGAAGTAGCTAAGTCTTGGAATATTTATTATAAAATTTTAGGCTTAATTACTGGTCTACAGGAGGCAGTGTAGCTTAACGGCAAAGCGGTGCCCTCATAAAGCACGGATAGAGGTTCGACTCCTCTCATTGCCACAATCAGATGAGGTATAGTTAATATTATGAAAATAATTGTGCTGGCAGCTGGAGAAGGTAAAAGGATGTGGCCGATCCAAACTGATAAATGTTTAATCCCGTTTTTGGGAAAGCCCCTCCTGCGCCACAATTTAAAAAAGATCAAAGAAAATCTGGAGGGGGAGTATGTAATTGTGGTTTCTTCCAAAAACCGAGATGGGGTAGAAAAGATTGCTAAAGAATTGGGACTTTCTTATAAGATTGCCATTCAAAATGAGCCCAAAGGCATGGCAGATGCCATATTATCAGTGCAAAGTGGTTTAGAGGGAGAAGTGTTGGTAGTCAATGCAGAAGATATTGTAGATGCATCAATTTATAGGGAGGTTTTGGAAACAGGAGGAGAGGTGGTAGTGCCTGGGTTACAGGTTAAAAATTATTTTCCCGGAGGGTATTTAAAGGTAGAAGGGGAAAGGGTGAAGGGTATACTGGAGAAACCAGGAGAAGGCAGGGAACCATCTGATCTGGTTAAGCTAGTGGTTGATTATTTTAGAGATGGTAAAAAACTGGTTTCGTATCTGGAGAAAGTATCTTCAGAAGAAGATGATCAATATGAGATCGCTTTGGATCAGATGATTGCTGATGGCATGGATGTAAGGTTTGTCAAATATGAAGGGATTTGGATTCCTTTAAAATACCCCTGGCATATTTTAGATGTGATGGCTTATTTCTTGGCCCAAGTTAAACAGCAAATTTCCCCAACTGCCAAAGTGTCGGAAAAAGCGATCATTGAAGGCGATGTGATGATAGAAGATGGTGTAAAAGTTTTTGAAGGAGCAGTCGTTAAAGGACCTGCTTATTTAGGGAAAAACTGTATTGTGGGAAATCATTCTATGGTTAGACAATCAAATCTGGAAGAGGGATGTGTGACAGGATTTAACTCTGATATTACCAGGTCATACATTGGGGCAAATTCCTGGTTTCATACTAATTATGTGGGGGACTCTATTTTGGAAGGAGATTTTGGAATGGGGTCCGGAGCAGTTTTGGCTAATTTAAGATTGGATGATCGGATGATTGCCGTGGGAGAAGCCCGCTTGGATACAGGAAGACATAAACTTGGTTTAATAGCCGGAAGAGGTGTGAGGATAGGTGTGAATGCTGCTACCATGCCGGGAGTAAAAGTGGGAGCAAATTCTCTGATCGGCCCGGGAGTAATATTGCGCAGCGATATTAAAGAAAATACTAAAGTGATGGTTAAGCAAGAGCATCAAGTATCTGAACACGCTCCAATTTTAATAAGCTATGATCAATTTAGGGATAAGCTAAAATAAGTATATTAATCCACTTCCGAGGTGAAGAATGCAGTTACACCTCGGAGGTATAATTCCCAGAGGTGTAATTCCCAAGATAATTATCTAGGCCACGATACATCCAGAACGGTTTAACAAACAATTAAAGGTTCATATAATGGCTCCTACACGAGAGCCTACAAGATACTTCCGGTTGAGATGAAGGTGAAAGATTTTAATCTGTCTAAAGATGCTCTGAAAAGACTCTATTGGATGGATTGGTACTTTAGTCACAGAAAGAATGCAGAAGCTACATGCAGGCATTTTAATATTTCAAAGAGTGTCTTTTACAGATGGTTACCTAGATTTAACAAATTCAACCTTAGTTCACTTGAGTTTGATACCAAGCTTAGGAAACCACATCACCTAAGGGAGATGACAACTTCTAGAGAGGTTGTCAATCTTATATGTTCCATCAGAGCTGATGACTTGGAGAAATCAAAGTATGAGATACAAGCTGAGTTAAAAGACTTGCATGGTGTAATCATTGGCTACAATACTATTCAGAAGGTGATTAACAGAAACCCCAAGCTTTTGAACACTTTCCACAAAAAGAAGTTTAAAGCTCACAGGAAATTAAAAATTGCCAGGCTCAGGGCAGCCAGAGAGTTAAAAGAAAAAGATTTGGGGTCACTAGTGCAAATTGATACTAAATATCTTTATATTTTAACCTCCAGGTTCTACTTATTTGTAGCCATTGACTGTAAATCCAGGTTTGGCTTTATCCGAGCATACAAGACTATTTCCAGTACCTCAGCAGCAGATTTTCTAACCAAGGTAATTGATTATTTCCCATTTAAAATTGAAGCTATTAATACTGATAATGGCAGTGAATATTTACTTAATTTCCACAAGCTTACTCAAGAACTGAATATTCCACACTACTTTTCCCACCCTCATACTCCTAAGGAAAACTCCAGAGCTGAAAGGCTTATCCAAACAATTGAATATGAGTTCTTCAACTATCAAGATGATCTATTGAATGATAGCCTAGATGAAATTAACAGAAGATGTAATATATTCAATACCAAATACAACCAGAAAAGATACCACCACTCCTTGCATTACCAGACCCCCTCAGCTTATATTAAAAGTTATCTTGAGAAAAGAGGACAACCGTTCTCTATCTAGGGTGCCAGTACAGATAATTATCTAGGCCACGATACATCCAGTACGGTTTAAAGTCAATTGAAAGGCTCATATAATGGCTGCTACATGCGCAGCTTTAAAATACTTCCGGTAGAGATGAAGGTTAGGGATTTTAACCTATCT